>NZ_JAKGAP010000063.1 GCF_021532375.1 Paenibacillus alkaliterrae | reverse complement strand
ATCAGGTGGAGAACAATCTAGCGATTTGAACTGAATACGATTCCCTTGTCCAAGTTTTATAGATTTACACAACCCATGCTAAACTGCGAATAGCCTAATTTTTTCTCTAAGGAGTCTCAATCAAGAAAACGGATAATTGCTTAACGAGACCACATCTTACTTGATACAAGAAATCACATTTTCCTATGAAAAAAAACAGAGCTGTCTCTCAGGTCGCTTCATGACCTTTTGAGACATCCCCGCTTGCTTCGTCCGTTTATTTCAACTGCTCAATCAGATAGTCTGTCGTTCGGATAGCCAGTGCAACTGCCGTGAGCGTAGGATTGGCTGCTCCCAGTGTGGGCAGAACGCTGTTATCGGCAACATATAGACCTGAGACGCCATGCACCTGACCGAACCGGTTCGTTGTTGAAGTCAATGGGTTATCGCCCATCCGGCAGGTTCCGCATTCATGGAAATCGCGACCCGGAATCCAATTGGAAATGTCAAGTCTGCCGTCCTTTATATTGATCGGGGCATCCATTGCTTCCGAAACCTGAATAAGAGCCTGCGACATCTGCCCGATGACCTCCAGATCCCGGTTACTGTGGGAGAAATCGACCTGTATCATCGGCACCCCGTATTCATCCCGGAGGCTGGGACTCAAGCCGACCTTGTTCTCGAATCGGGATTCCACCTTGCCGAACGCCCACATGACATAATCCGAGATGTCACTTGCAGGTTTATCAATACTGTAATGATACACAGAAGGATAGAAGGGGTAGCCGCCATTAATAAAACCCTGAATCTGTACTTGATAAGGACGGAATTCCGTACCCGGAACCAATAGAGCGAGCGTTCCCGCTATTTCGGGAAATTGCTCTTTGTTTATCGTTCCCCACGCTTCTACGCCGGAATGATTCGTCAGGTAATGACCGATTGCATGGCCTTGAATGCCCGAATTCAGCAGGATCCTCGGATTTTCTAAGGTGCTTGCCGATAAAACGACCGTCTTCGCCTTGAGATCATACCACTTCTTATCGGGACTAACCGCTCTTACGCCCGCCGCTTTTCCGTTTTCCGTAACGATCTGAATCGCCCGGGCTCTCACGGCCAGATCATAGGTGCGCAGCTTCAATGCTCTGGCCAGAAACAGGATGGAACTGAAATAGACGTTAGAATGCAGCTCGCCATACTTCGTTTGAGCAAGATCGGCAGCCATAGGGAGATAGACGGATTCGAGAAAACCATTTTGCCAAAGGCGATTAATCGTTATTTCCGATAGGGTAGACCCTTCCGCGAAAGCATGGCTTACGAACATCGCTTGCTCGGCGATTTTATAGTATTTCTCCATCTCGCGGAGAGGTACAGGCCAATGAATCATATCGGACCTATGCATCCGGGGAGCGGCAATGCCCCAATTTAAGGTTCTTCCTCCCAGCCCAAAAAATTGCCTAGCAGCCGAATATTGCGGCAAAAAATCTCCGATCGGGAAAAACTGATTCCCTATGGAACTAAGCGCCCAGCCGGAGGTTGGCAGGTTCATTCCATGCGTCGGCAGCAGCAGATCTCCGGCTTCGATAACGCCGATTCGCTTGCCACTATCCTTCAATCCCTCGCATATTCTCCACAGTACGGCTCCGCCGCCTGCACCGGTTCCGACGATCAGCACGTCGTAATCCGTTTGAGCCATTTGCTCCAGGGGCGTTAACGGCAGCCATTGCGGATCCGTTCCCTCGGGGAAATAGGGAGGCACCGCTGCCCTGCTTTGGCGCGAATCGTACATCGCTGCTCATCCTCTCACTTCCCGGAATGATGGTAAGGCTGCGCTACAACCTATTTATATTCTGCGACACTTGTCTTACATTCCGCTATCCTCCGTCGGTCCGCCAATCGAGAAAGTAGCGTCCATCGCATAATCGAAGTTTTTGTTGATCGCGATAATATGCAGATTGTCGTCGCTGTCTTTGTAGACGGAGCTGTAAATGGAGCTGTTCTCGATATCGTTGGTTTCCGCTTTTACTATCAGTATGAGAATCCGAGCTTACGCAAATGCTTAAACACGTCATATTGTCTCGCGATGCCTTAACGCCTACTATTCGCTCCAACAAATTCCGTGCATTTCCAGCTGCAATGACGGCAATTACTAGCACTGCCAACAGCAGCAACAGCATAATAAATGCGTTATAATCTTTTGTCATGGAAATATTATCAATGAAATATTGGATTGCTTTTGGGAAAATGGTTTCTCCTGCAGTCATCACGACACCACACCCAACCGTAAAAAAAACTTTCCACCGATATGGCTTCAAATAGTGCAGCATCCACCGATACACTTGCCATAAGGAGCTGCTACTATCTTTGCTGGAATTCATTTTATTCCCCTCTCTTGCCAAATTGGGCTGTTCCCGTGATCACCGTCCTCAAATTCTAGTATCATACTGAGGCAAAATCCCACTGTCGATTTTAATATTCTTAAAATTATTAAGGTTTTTTTAATAAACTCATCTTTCGCACCTAAATTTGTTGTTTAAAGGGATCTCGCCACATAGCTATCAAGTTAAGAATTTAAAATACCCCCAAAACATTAAAAAATCTTATTTCCTTGATTTTTGGGGGTGCGATATATTCTTAGCTTAATAGGCACGGGGTAGCCAGCATAGCTGTCATGAAGTACAAATACAAATGGAGCATCCTGTGCCAATTGTACATCCCCGAGAATAGATAAAGCATAGCCTACAGTCATATCCTGAAATCGTGAAACGATCACACTGTTTGCTGATACGGAGTCCCAATATCAAACCTAAAGCCAAAATGTTCAATTTAACTATACAATTTATTCAAAACGTTAAATTATCTCTTTTCCTGGCCTCAAAAAACAGCAAAAATATAGCTCCGGTACCCATTTTTCGACTGCCGGAGCACATTCTTTCAATTTAACAGATTGGTCATTTTGTTAATTTCATTCTTCAAATGTTATATAACATATTGCCTGAGTTAGTAGACGATTTAATGACTTTTCTTAAAATCGTTCAAACCCCAGCATCCCCACAAACCTTACATCAGCCGGAGCAAAAGTAAATTCTCTTAGCTCCTCTCTATATACCCACCGATACTCATCATGATCCACCAGCACGATCTCACCACTCACATAAGTCGCTTTATACGCAATTAAGCAAATAGTCACCGCTCCATAAGCATGCTCATTCACACCAAAATACGCATACGGCTCAATCTCAATGCCCATCTCCTCAAGAAGCTCTCTCCGGAGGCACTCTTCCGGCGATTCACCCGGCTCAAGCTTTCCACCCGGAAACTCCCACATGCCCTCCTGGGACTTTCCCTTTGCACGCCGAGCAATTAGTATTCGTCCGTTCTGATTCTCAATTATGGCAGCAGCCACCTTAATCATTGCCACTCACATCCTATACAATCACTTTATTAGCCGCTGGCACCAGCGCTGGAGGCATGTCCTCCTTCAAACGCCAAACGATGCTCATCGGCTTGCTGCCCTCATGTCTTACATACTCGGCCTCACCTAAGAAAACAAACGGAGAGGTATAGTTATTCTCCTCTTTATATTCCCGTACGAATAACGCAATCCGGTTGCCCGTCTTTTTATGATGAATATACCGTTGAGCAGTGTTCGTTTGCTCGGATATTTTACTCTGCGTCTGCCAGTGGAACAATCGCTCGTTCATTGCATAGTCTTCGTACAATGTCGAAGGCGAAAAATCCTTATCGGATTTATTTAACGTAATAAAGAAAATATCCGTTTTCTTGTCTTCAAAATACTTAACGCCCTCCCGGAAGCTTGGCGCCTTCTCCTCATTCCAGAATCCGAATGCCGCCAACACCTGATCGATCGAATATTTGCAATGCAAATCCAATGGACAAGCATAAGGAAGTTCATTCCTCTTATCCACAAAATCTATATGCGTGCTGTTATACTTCAGGATGTCCAATATCTCATCCTTGAAAGCCTCGCAAGCTATGATAGACCAGATACCTTGCTCAATATCCGTGAAGCCTTGCTTCTTAGGCTCTGACCGATAAAAGGTATAATAAAGGATGTTCAGCATCAGACGCTCTTCTTCCGTCTGAGCCAGCGCTCCTTCTTCTAAGTAGGTAATTAAAAATTTCAGCAATCTTCGAGAATTAAGACTTAACAAGGCCGGAATTCGTTTGGTCAAATACTCTCTATTTTCAAATTCGTATGCCTCAAGGAGTCCCGCTTCCACCATTAACTCGCGCAATGTCCGATTACCAGTACGTCCCCCATAAAACTCATACAAGGACATCCCATAGTACCGAATAAAATTTTCTAACGTTAATGGTAAGCCGGTATCTCCTTCGAAATACTTCATTTTACTCACTAATCTCTTGCGGTTAGTCGTCATCTGTTTGAGATTGCCGAGGATATACTCTTTTGTCTGCTTCTCCAGTTGAATGAAACTGCCTCTTGGCAGACTGGAGAAGCCATGCTCCACATAATGCTGAACCGAATGCTTGGTTTTACCAAGCAAAGCTCGGAACTTATCTTGAAAGTTATAATCCTTATGGGCCTGTCCGATAAAATCTAGGACCGTTAAGCATTCCTTCCCTTCAGCCAACCGTAGACCCCGACCGAGCTGCTGCAGGAAGACGGTTAAGCTATCTGTGGGACGCAAGAATAATATCGTGTTAACCTCCGGAATATCTACTCCTTCATTATAGAGATCCACGACGAAAATCATTTTAATCTCACCATTAACAAGCTTACCTTTTACAAAATGACGATCCTCGTCACTTGAGCCGCCGTGCAGTGCAATAGCAGGTATGCCTGATTCTTCAAACACCTTAGCCATATATAGAGCATGATCGACACTTACGCAAAAGCCGAGTCCTTTGACATCATCCAAATCGGTTACGTATTTCCTCAAGCTGTTTATAATTTGGTTGGCGCGAATCTTATTATGGGTATACAAATTCTCCAGCTCTTGAAGGTCATAGCCGCGCCTGGACCATTTTACTTGCGATAAATCGACGCTGTCCGTTACTCCAAAATATTGAAAGGGAGCTAACAGCTTGCGGTCGATGGCATCCATCAACCGAATTTCTGCAGCGATCGTGTCGTCAAAGAAATGTAAAATATCTTTTCCATCCATCCGCTCAGGGGTAGCCGTTAGGCCAAGCAGGATTTGAGGCTGATAGTGAGCAAGCAGTTTCTGATATGACGGCGCAGCCGCATGGTGGAATTCGTCTACGACCATATAATCATAAAATTCTGACGTAGTAAGCTCAGCTAGTTTCAGTGAGTTAAAACTTTGGATACTAATAAATAAGTGCTCAATCGAGTCCGCTTGATTACTTCCTACATGAAGCTCGCCAAAATTCAAATCCTTTAATATAAAGCGGAAAGTGTCCAAGCTTTGCTTCAATATCTCTTCACGGTGCGCCACGAATAGCAAACGCGCTCTGCCATTTCGCTGAGCAAACCTTTTGTAGTCAAAAGCGGATATGACCGTTTTGCCAACGCCAGTCGCCGCAACGAGAAGATTTTTTGTTCTACCGTAAAGCGTCCTTTGTGCTTCGAGTTTTTCGAGGATATCCTTCTGATAATCATAAGGCGTAATGTCAAAGTGGAAGGTTAGATCGTTCCGCTCCTGATCCTTCTTCCTGCTAAGAGCTTGCTTGAGCAGCGTCTCATGATCTGCATCAGAAGCTAGAAAACTCTTAAATTCACGATCATTCCAATAGCTCTCGAAGGTGGCTTCGATTTTCTTCAGCACATCATAGGAATCCTTCTCAGTTACCTTCAAATTCCACTCTAAGCCGCTCGTTAGCGCTGGATTGGACAAATTGGAAGAACCCACATAGGCTGTCGTAAAGCCAGTATCTCGCTTGAATACGTACGCTTTGGCATGCAGCCGGGTACGCTCTGTATCGTAGGAGATTTTGACCTCTGTGTTCGGAAGCTTGCTTATCTCCATGATCGCTTTGTAATCAGTAGCCTCCATATAGGTTGTCGTAATGACACGCAAGCGACCGCCATTAGAAGTAAACTGCTCCAACTGTTCCATTAAGACACGAACCCCGCTCCACTTTATAAAAGAAACGAGCAGATCGATATGATCAGCCGTTACGATTTCATGTTTCAATTCACTCATCATATTAGGCTCTGAATGAGAACCCGTAAATAACGAGCTTTGAGATAATGGCGTTGTAGGCCGAAGCACCTTCTCCGCTTTAACGCCGCGAATGTGGTTCAGCTTCGAATAGACGTAAGTTAAAACCTCGCCCTGTTCATCTAGCTGTAGCTCCTCATATTCCGACTGCCCCAGACTATCCTTCAAGGTAGCAATAATTTCGTTACATGTCCGAACCTGTGCGAATATGGCTTCCTCGTCATTGCTATTTTGCTCCCGTACCACCTTCAGCGCCCTGCGGGTGACCATAGCCAAATAATTCGAAAGCAGCTTCCTCGCTTCTTCAGGATCGAGCGACTCCTTGCCAATGTCATACAAAGTCGGGTCCAATACAGCTAACTGCTTCATCGTAACGTTATTTATGATTTGTTCATACAGACCTTGTTTCATGGTTCACCTCAGTTTCAGCCTTCTTCTCAAAATATCCATGCAACCGGTACTCGCAAATCTCTCTCGTCCACGAAAACACTAGCTCAGCATGCTCCGGTTGGATCTCCAACTCAGGCTTAAACACCCCATTGTCGAACGCAATCTGCTCCTTCGAACTCCCGCTCCATTTGCTCATAGGCATGCGTGCGATTAACGCCGCTACCTTCTGCTCATCATACTCCTCGAGCCGCAGCGTCTCCTTGTCGGAGAAATCGATCTTTCTCCGATACTCCTTCTCCGTCATGTAGCGATGAAAGAAAGGCGCAGCTTCTTGCGGAGTAATGGGAGCATGCCATCCAGAAGTTCCTCTTACGAGCATTGCTAGCAAAAGCACCATTTTGTAGCTCTTAGCCATCAGCGTGCTTTCAACTTCTTTGAACCACCGCTCATATTGCAGGTAGACCGCTTCCTCGTGCTCGTTCAGCTCCTTGCACCAGTACAGAAAACCGATGTATGATCCAAACTCCTGACGATACTCTTTACTGTTAACTTTTCCTAGCAAATGGAGCTCCAAATAATGAGGTCGACGGCCGAGCTCTTCTTTTATCTCTAAATAAACGCTTCGCAGCCTATCCTTACGGGGCTGCTTCTTGCGGGCAAGCTCCTCGAGCATATTAATAACGCTCGTCTCAAGCTCAATTACGCAGCCTGCTGGTGGGATTGGCGTTGCGCTTTCTCTTTTTCCAGCGGCTTCTTCGCCTGCTCCCGTGTCAAATAAGCTCAGCTTAATATCCGCATTTCTGTAGTTGCCAATCAGATCGATAATCGTACAAGCCTGCTTCCCCGCGTGAAGCCGGAGTCCTCTTCCCACCTGCTGCGTAAAGACTGTAAGAGATTGCGTCGGCCTTACAAACAGTAGCGTGTCGACAGACGGAATATCGACGCCCTCATTGAACAGATCAACGGTGAAAATAATCTGAAGCTCTTCACTTTCCAACCTTCTAATTGCTTCCTGTCTCGTCATCGAACGAGTATCCGAGTGCAAGCTCAGGCTTGCTGCGCCCTGCTTCGAAAAATAATCAGACAAGAAATTAGCCTGTATAATCGATGAGCAAAATCCAATCGTACGCGTCTGCTTATGGCGATCCCAAGCCTCATAAATGTTGGAGGCCACCTCTTCACGCAGTTGAACCGCGAGCAACTCGTCTTCATCATATTTCGTCCCTAGCCAGGTAAGTTGGGAATAATCAGTAGCGTCATATACACCGTAGTAATGAAACGGACACAGCCAACCCTTTTGAATCGCCTCGATAAAATGCAGCTGATACGCCACGTTACCATCGCAAATTGCGTAAACGTCTTTCCCATCCATACGATCCGGCGTAGCCGTTATGCCTAGCAAAAATTTGGGATGAAAATAAGACAATACCGACTGGTACGATTTTGCGGCGGCATGGTGAAATTCATCGATTACGATAAGATCGAAGGCCTCAGGATCAAAGCGTTCGCGGTGCATTTTTGTACTCAAGGTGTAAATAGACGCAAACACGAAATCCGTTCCGGTTTCTTTGTCAGAGCCATTATATAGTCCAGCAGTTTTGTCCGGCATAATGTGCAGGAAGGAACGTTTCGCTTGGTTCAGAATTTCTTCCCGATGAGCAATGAACAGAACTCGCTGAAACCTTTCTTTGGCGAAAAAGCCGGCCAGGTACGTTTTACCGAGCCCTGTCGCCATAACGACCATCGCCTTGTCATAGCCTTCCTCATACGTGATATCGAGAGCTTCAAGCGCTCCTTGCTGGGCCGCTCTGGGAGAAATCAAAGCGGACATTTCACTAGGCGCTGTATCCTCCTGCTTATTATCCTTTTGAGGGAGCATAAGCTCCGACTCCTCCATCTCGGAAATCGACTGGACAAGTTCTGGATATTTCTGATGATAAGCTTTATACGCCGTTTCGTAATAGGCAATTGTCGTTTCATTTAGCGGCTGCGTAAATTCGTGATAAAAATTTCGCATGAAATTCACCAGCGCATGCTGGAACGTAAAAGGCTCGGCCTGTGCGTTTACCGCCAGATTCCATTCAACTCCCATCCGAAAAGCAGACAAAGAAAGATTGGACGAGCCCACAATAAACAACCCTTGTCCATCTCCATAGTCGAACAAATAGGCTTTGGGATGAAAGGACGTACCCCGGCTTCGCCATAATCTCGCTTCAATGCTTGGATGAATGTTAAGTAAAGCGCGCAGCGCCTCCGGCTGAGATACGAATAGGTAATCGCCCGCGAGCAGCTTAACCTCCGCTCCTCTATTCAAGGCTTCCTTCAGGTACGGCGCAAGCAGTCTGACGCCGGATTCCATGACGAAAGACGTTAATATGTAAATCCCTGAGGCCTTCTTAATGCTGGGGATTAGTTCATCTGCAAGGTTTTCCGTAATGAGCTTAATATCAGGCATCTTCCACCTCGATGAGGTAGACCCGCTCTTTAAAACCACCCCGCTTGTCCGCTTTCTCTGCGCGTATTCGTTCCAGCTCTTGGACGGACGCCCCGTGCGCATCAGCAAGAGCATGAATAACCTCCAGCATATCAGCTAGCTCTTCGATGGCTTCGTTGCTCAATTCAGCAGCCAAAAATTCGCTTGTTTCCTCCTGCAGCTTCGTGCGAAGCTCCGTTAAATACTCGTCAGCTTCGAGAATTCTAGTTGTCATATTTAAACCTTGCTTCGTTATAATTTCCGGTATCCGATCGCGGACGAGTTTGTTGTATATTGACATGTTTTCTTCCTCCTATTGTTTGTTCCCGCTCTTGATCGTTCGAGAAAGTCTTTCCATTACGTAATTTTGAAGCGATTGATCCCTGCAGAATATGTAGCAGCCTTTCATTCCCCGGGACATTAGTATCTTATAAATGTTTTTAACAAGGGCATTGAGCTTGTCAGGGTTATCTTTAAGCCCCTTTTTCCCGGTTTTATCCTTATAGTCATTATAATTTGAAAACAGCTCTCCCGTTTCGGCATTGTACTTTAGATCGTCTCCTACAATTATGCCGATATAGTCGAATTCAAGTCCTTGTGTTGTATGAACACAGCCTACCTGATCAATTCCGTCAGGATGAATAGCCCAAGATTCACGGATTGCATAACCGTTCCATGGCATTTTAAACTGATGCTCATCCAAAATAACATCATCGATCTGTCCATTTGAATTCCCCTGGTTAGGTGCAGTCCAATTCCATGCATATCCCGCCAATATCCGTGCTTTATGGCCTTTACTTTGCTTATCCTTAATGAGCTCATACAACCGGTGAGGTGAATCTACCACGCGAAAATCAAAAGAATCCTTATCCCACCCGTTAAAGTTGCCCGTTTCCTGAATTCCGAATAAATCATCAACCCAGTTTAAATACCCTTCTGCACCTGCACATCTGAACTGTGCATGCAATGTATATTCATGAATTTCACAATTTTGCTTGTCGGCGACTCGTTTAATTTCTGCAATCGTACCTATATCATCTGGACGAATTCTTTGATGATCATCAATAAAGAACACACTGGTCCTTGCGCTTTTTACGATATCCTCAACTTGATTAGCGCCTTTATACATATAACTGCCTTTTCCTTTAAGCCGGTGTGCTTCATCTACAATAAGTACGTCAAATTGATTCTCTTCCGTTTCCACAAAACTTCCTGAACCCATAAACAAACTTTTAGTCCGCATCTTTGACCTTGAACTTTGCTTCGTAAGCATCTCAATCATAACGTTGCGAAATGATGAATTAGGCGCTACAAATTTGGTATTCAGACTATTACGCAATAGCCCTCCAAGTGCATTCATTGATATAACGGACTTCCCTGTACCTGGACCACCTTTTATAATAATAGTCCGCTTCTTATCCTGTTTCTTTGCCAGCGATACGATTGTTTCATAGGCAATCTTTTGCTCATCAAGTAATACAAATTCAGAGTTGCCTTCGAACAGAGCATTAATATGATCAACCAGAGATTTAGATGGTGTAATTTTTCCATTCTCTATGTCATAAAGAAGCTGCAGCCCTTTGCCTTTACCCACATATTTATAGATAAAATCTTGCAGTTTTCTTGTCTCATGCTGTAAGAATAACGGTGCTTCCATTATCGTCTTCTCGTACTGCTCTGCTTTAAGCGGCTCCGGTGTCTTCTCGCGGTAATTATGAAGGAATGCCACAGAATGTGCAGTGACATCTGTATCATATACAGCCGAATTCATATCAACAATAAACTGTCTATAAGACCATGCTTGATAGGATGGATGGGTTGTTTCTCTAATTGCACCGTTTATAGAGGTTTTGACGATATCCTCTTTATCGGTGGTCCACGCTTCTTCCCACTGCTTTAACTCTACAATAATAAAATTTTTATTTTGCTGCTCGTCTTGTCCAGCAATGACGAAGTCTATTCGTTTACTTGTAGCTGGAATATTATATTCAATCATAACCCCACAGTCGTCAGCAACTTTCGAATTACGGATAATACGCTCCATAAACTGCATGGAATTATTCCATGAACGCCATTCGGATACGGACGGACGCTTTCCCAGTTTCTCTATAAACGCTGATTCAATATTAATAGCGATTTTATTATCATCGACTGCCTCTTTAAATTCAGCAACAGAACTGCTATATACGATCACTAGGACACCTTCTTGTAAATGATATTTAATTTGTTTTGGTATAATTCGACAAATTGGGTAAGGAGTCCTGCTTAAATGGGCTTTTTCGAGGAGAAATAGTTGTGAAGTCCTTGGACACAACCGTGTCAAGGAATGGTTGTTTATATAAAGAAAAAACTCAGCCACGGATGCAGCTAAGTTTTATCAGAAAATATAAGACATTACAAACGTCTACATCTTAGTTTACTATCACTTCAAAAAAATTTGCGACCAATAGACGTTATAGCCTTTGTCCACGCTCAAACTCCTCTACCTTCGTACGAAGATAATCGAGCCCTGCTTGCTGATCATAAATACGCCCAGCCTGTCGATCTTCTCGGCTTTTTTGAACCTGTCGGATCAGATCTACATCCTCAGAAAGAGCATCTATTTGCTCAGAAACTTCTCGCTCTCGCTTCATATTCAGATAACCAATAAAATCAAGTACTTCTATAGCATCTTGTTCCGGTATTTGGTCAATCATGCGCTTTAATTCTACACGATTCACACTCATATAAACACCGCCTTCTAGATTACTGTTACCATTATACCACACTGTAATCAAAATCTAACGGCTCGCTCCATGCCCGAACCAATGTTCAATGACGCTATTGAAACCATTGATCATTTTCTTCAATAAAAGCCAAACTTCCGGCGATATCTCCTTCGTACAAGTTCATCCACTGCCCTGTATGACGCTGCCAGTCAACTTCGCATAATTTTCCCTGAGTGTCGAAAAGTGTGATACGTGCCATTGGAAATTCTGCATATTTCCCATCAATCAGAGGTTTGATAAATTGTACGTCAGGGTTATCCCAACCGAATTGTTCATGCAGTCGATACAAATAAATTCGCCCTGCTTTAATTTCAATACGGTTGATAACCTCACTTAATTCTGAAGATGCCTCTATATATTGTTTGACTACAGCTTCAAGCCTTGTTTTATCCAATGCACCCAGCTTTACTGGCTTGGGATTGCTTGACCAACGTTTATTCATAATTACCCATTACCTTCCACAGCATTTTTTATACTTTAAACCGTTGCCGCAAGTACATGGATCATTCCTGCCGATCTTCATGGAAGCCTCTGCCTCTATCTGATTCTCTCCTCTTGCATCCTTACTCATTATCTTCTGTTTAAACATGACATAGTGTCTCTTGAGTCTGTCAACATAATTCTTGTCCTTCAATGTACTGTCACGAATAATGGTAAGCAGTTCATTTGCATAGGGCGACTGAAAACTGCCTGTATTTAGGCTTGGACCTTTTAACTCGTTAATCCAAACTTCGTCTTTATCGCCCAGCCGCTTCTCGTAAAATTTTCTGTTCTCCCAGCCATAGTTAACTACTGCTACGACCTGACCTATTTGTTCGGAAAATATATGGAGCATAACTCTTCTGCAATCGCAATCAGGAGTTTTACAGTAGTATTCCATCAAAACATAGTTTCCAGGTGGAAGATTCTGCGAATATCCGCCGCCTATGGTAAGCATCCTTGTTTCCTTTTCAGCTACTTCCGGCAAATAGTGATGATATGAAACGTATTACACCCAATAATGCCTCCTTAGTGATTCAATTTAAGTACATCCGAAATATCCTCTGCTTTATCAGGCTATCTTTTCTTATTCGACAAAGAATAATTTACTCCTCCCGATATATCCTTACCATACACTCCACATGTGTCGAGTATACAGTGACAACAAACATGTATGTGTCCGTATTCTCAAAGGATATATAAGTTGTATGTCCTTTTTATCGCGGGGTTATAATCCCTGCGCCAACGTCATAAATTCCGCTAGCCGTCTCGCCAATCAACTCTCCGGTTTTCGATGTCGCTGTCTACATCATTACCAATTTCTTTTATAAATTCTCCATGGACCTCTAAGACGTTCGTGCTGCCGGCTTTACGATGCAGCCCATCAACGTTTTGAGTGATAACCGTCACTTCCTTGCCCATATTCTCCAGCTCTTTCAAAAATTGATGGCCAGGATTAGGTTCATATTGCCCTATGGCATCGAAGCGAAAAATGTCTTTAAAATACTTCCAAAAAAGCTTGGACTTCATGTTGAAATACGATTCCGATAAGATACTTTCCAAATTCAAATCGTACCAAAAGCTCAAGTAAATATACCGGCATAGGAATTGGATTCATCTCCAATAAGAACAGGGATTTTCATAAAATCCTTCTTTATTAACGAAGGCTTTTACGAAAACCCTTATCGATCAAGGAATCTGCTGTCTCAATCTACATCTTTCACTTGGGCAATACTCTGCTAAAATGGTTCTGTCTGTTCCGGTAAATATCGAATCAAATGCTCCAGAATGCCAGTTTGCTCCGCTTCATGTGCGACCTTCGAAGCCTCTTCGACCCATGGGAAGGACCACAAATTTAGCGTAACGTCCGGGTAATGCTGAATAACCTTGGTTTCGCCGTCCATTAATGCCCCTCTCTGAAGGGCTAAACTCATCATCTTGGCCGAAACCTGTCGTTCAACCGGTTCATCCGGGAAGAAATGTTCCTTATCTATCCCATTAATATATTTCAATCCTTTTGCAGTTGCGATCGCATCCTTCGCCCAATGTTTCTTCGAGTCGTCGAAGGTCACAAGCGGGACACTTTCAATTCCTCTAACGCGTAATAGCAAGCTCACAAACATCCTTCCCGGTTTCCGTCAAATTTAAAAGTCGAACCAACGTTGCGGCAGTTTCAGCGCGGGTTTGATACGCTTTTGGATGAAATTTACCATCCGGATAACCATGATAGAACGGCTGATGGACTTCAGTTCTTAATTCTACCTAGATTTTCGCGGAGCATGCAGAAAAGCTGCTTCCTCTGCACCATAAAGGAATAGAGCAAAAAGCAGCCCGCCCTCTGACGAGGAACGAGCTGCTTTTTCTATAATAAGACGAAATCTTTTATGCTGTTTCTTCGATTTCCGCATGCACCGTTTTGATCTGGATCATGACCGTATTCGGATCAGTCAACACTTCAATTCCATCCTTGAAAATCAGGTCGGATACGAGAAGCTGGGCACCGGCTGCAAGGCCGCTTATATCCACTTCCATGGAAGACGGCAAATCTCCCGGCATACAGCGAACTTCTACTTCATACATTTCCACCTGCAGTACCCCGCCGGATTTCACGCCGATAGCCTCTCCGGAAAAATGGATGGTTACTTTGCTATCCATGCTTTCAGTCATGTTCACATGGTGAAAGTCGATATGCAGCAACTTGCCCGACATGGTTTCCCTTTGGATATTCTGAACAACGACCGGCATCACTTTTTCATCGGATGTCTTGCCCTGCAGAATAGCCCGCGGATTTTTTTTCAAAATGTCCAGCATTTCTTTTTCGTTAACTTCTAATGACATAGTATCTTTACCAATTCCATACAACACAGCCGGAATGCGTCCCTGTTTTCTTGCATGATTCAAGTGAGACTTCGTTTCGCCAGTGCGCTTGTTCAATTGAATAAATTTACTCATTTGTTTGTTCCCGCTCTCTTTTGACCATAAATTCTTGTCGAAAAGATTATAACATGACCATAGAATCTAGTCAAATGTACCATACAGCTCCGGCCGTTTGCCGGGTCCTCGCGGAAAATCACTTCTTGCGGCAATAATTATTATAGGTGTTTTCTCCTGCAAATTACATGTAAAAAAGAAGACTTGAGAGAACTCGCTGTCCCGTTCCTCAACTCTTCCTAAGATCACTTCCTCCCCGTCATATAGAAACGGGGCCGTTATATTATATACATCCCGATTTCCAACCCCGGAGAACGCCAGCTTCACCACTTTCGTTATGCGTGGCTTCGCATAAAAGGTATCCAGGAGCTGTTTACAGGTTTGTATCTTTTTCGTTTTCCTTGTCATTGCCGTCCTCCTGATGATCACTCGGTTCATCTATCGTGCAATTTCGATCTTCATCCTCTTCGATTCCAATGAGCTGCCCCGGCTGGACATTAAAATATAGACAAAGCTTTAGCAGCAAATCCCTTGGATACTGCACCATTTCATCCTTATACATACGACGAACGGAATCAAAGTGGTAATTAACATCCTTTGCAAGCTTACGTATAGATAATTTTGGATCGTGATTTTCCATAACCTCTTTTAATTTACTGCGTATGACTGACACACATACACCCCCTAGATCAATATATATGGAAAAAGATAGTGAGTCAATAAAATTGACAAGAAAAAATGGTCATGTTATAAGAAACAGGCGAGATATACAGGCAGAAGCTGATGGATCTTGTGGAACAATAACGATACTGCAGTTTAAATCCGATTATATGCGCAGGATAACGGATGATACAGGAATTTTTCAGCATACCAAATTTGGCGTTCCCGACCGCTCAAAGGGCTATACGACAGATGATAACGCACGGGCATTAATCGCAGCTGTTTTATTATACAGCAGCAAAAAAGATCCAGTCACGCTGGCCCTCATTCATACTTATATTTCCTTCATTCATCACGCACAGAATACGGATGGAAACTTTAGAAACTTTATGGATTATAACCGTACATTCGTAGAGGACAGCGGCTCTGAGGATTGTCAAGGACGCACTGTTGTTCTGTCCGGCCAATTTGGCTGGAATGATATCGGCAGCTGGGATGCGCTTGGCGCGATCTTCCCGCCGGATAAATCAGGCAACATTATAAAAGCGAATCACATGGGCTTAGATACACGCAATTCGATCATATATGGAAACGGCAGACTAATCACGACAATAGGCGTAGACGGCTTCATCATTGCGGATACCGGGGATGCGCTATTAATCTGTCCCAAGGACAAAGCGCAGTCAGTCAAAGACATCGTCGAACTGCTGAAGGAAAATGGAATGACCGAATATATTTAGTTTGAAATGAATAAGCTAAGCGCCCCTGTCTATTTATGACAAGAGCGCTTTTTTTCGTTCCATTCGTCGCGGAAAGAGCTTGGCAGCATGTTTAGATTACTGTTACCATTACACCACATTGGAATCAAAATCTAACGGCTCGCTCCATCTGCCCAAACCATGTTTATGACGACTTAATTCTGAAGATGCCTCTAGAAATTGTTTAATTGCAGCTTCATGCCTTGTTTTATCCAGTGCGCTCATGTTCTCCCATCCAAAGTTAACTACTGCTACAACCTGCTCTATTTGTTCGGATTGTACATGGAGCATAACTCTTCCGCAATCACAATCAGGAGTTTTACTCTACATCGACTCAGATCGTCGAGAGTAAGAAAAAGCTTTTAGGCAGATCATTATTTTGTATATTTATAATCTTGGGGATTATTGGCTGCATCGAATCGAACTTGAACAATTTCTCCACTTGAGAAATATGCATCTGACCAGTAAGGTCTACTGCATAAGGCTTAATACTCCATACGTAATCAACGATTTTCAAAAATTTGCTCTTCCCCTTCACCCCGGATAATCCGTTATAATCCCGTCCACTCCCAGCTTTTTCATCCGATCCATATCCTGATCGTTCCGGATCGTCCATGCCATCACTTTGCGGTTCCGTTCAAGGATTTCCCGGACAAGCTCCCCGTCAAGCAGATCGTGACTAACGTTAATGTATGACGCGAAAGAGGCAAGCTCATCCAGCGTCTTATCTGTTAAAGGGTGCCGGTCCGCGTGAATAAGGACGGCGGCGGGAATACCGGGCAGCAGGGAGTGAATGCGGCGCATCGAATTGAAATCGAAGGATTGAATGATGATACCTGCGGTACCTTCAGAACTTGCGATGCCTTCAGAACCTGCCCTGCCTCCAGGATCCTCGATGTATTCCTTACCTTGAATACTTTCGCTAACCCCGATACCTAAAATATCTTGAATAATTTCGTACCGCCGCACCATCTCAGCCAGCTTCTCTTCAATTCCCGGATAGAGCGGCGGGTCCTTGATTTCTATGAGTATGCCGATCCTTCCTGCAAAACGGTCCATCACTTCTTCAAGCGATACGATGGTTTCGTCCGCATAATCGGCGTGGAAATGGCTTCCCGCATCCATGCCTTGAAGCTCCTGCAGTGTATAATCATGCACGTATCCCGCTTCATTCGTCGTTCGGTCCACCGTTTTGTCATGGATGACGACGAGCTCTCCGTCCTTGCTCATCCGTATATCGAGCTCGATGAAGTCGGCGCCGAGGCGCTCGGCCAGCTCGAAGGCAGCCATCGTGTTCTCGGGGGCGTAGCCGGATGCGCCGCGATGCGCGATGATCGATGGTCCCTCCGCAGCATAAGGACTATAAGCGGACACGGTTAACGCCGCGCAGCATAGTATCAACATGAACAATCCGGCTCGAAACCATATAAAAGATGCTTTTCGCCTGGCCATCGCTTCTCCTCCTCCTGACTGAACCGCTGACTTAGGATGTTATGCGATCTTGTCTCACAATTTGAAGCAATCGATCCGGATAATTCGTCGTAATGCGCATATCGGGGTACTCTTCTACGATATTGGCAAGGATGTCCGGATCATCCACTGTCCATACTCCCATATCAATCTCATACTCAGCCATCTCATTCACCAAGCCGCGCGTAACGAAAGAATAATGGATGGACACGCTTGTAGCGCCTGTATACCAAAGCTGTTCCTTGAGAAGGGTCGGTTTGCCTAAGAAAATCAGCCCCGTCGGGATGGAAGGATCGATCTCGTTCGCCCGTTTCATGGAATCATGATCGAAGGAAGAGAGAACGACTTCATCCTTCATGCCGTGACGATGAATGCACGCGATTACTTCCGCTTCGATTCCTGCATACTCATCGCCCATCGTCTTGAGCTCCACATGCAGCATGCAGCGTCCCTTCACGAGCTGCAGTACTTCCTCAAGCGTCGGAATACGCTCTTCCGAGAATTCTGAAGCGAACCAGCTGCCAGCATCCAGCCCGCGTAATTCCTCTAACGTATACGCTTTGACCGGACCTGTACCGCTCGTCGTTCGATCCAGCGTATGATCGTGGATGACGACAGGGACTCCGTCCTTGGATAGATGCACGTCGAGTTCGATAATCGCGATATCCGGGTCCGTCAAAGCCAGCTTGAAAGCCGCGATCGTATTCTCGGGCGCTTCCCCCGACCATCCGCGGTGAGCAACGATAGTAATCATAGTGTCTCAGTCCTTCCGTTCTTTTATTTAACGCCGTTATACACGAATGCTTTAATAATTTGACGCTGCGACAAGAAAAATACGACAAGAATCGGAGCTACCAGAATCAGGTTGCCGGCCATCAGTATGTTCCATGTCGCGACGCCTTCCACTTCGCGAATCTTGGCGATGCCGAGGGGCAGCGTTCTCGCCGTTTCGTTCGTCGTCATAACCAAAGGCCAGAAGTAGTCGTTCCAATGGGCAATGAAGCTGAACAAGGCAAAAGTGACAAGCACCGGCTTCACCATCGGTACCATGATCTTAATGATGATTTTCCACTCGGCCGCCTGATCGAGCCTTGCCGCTTCGAGCAATTCATCCGAAATTTGCATGAACGCCTGCCGCAGCAGGAAGATGCCGAAGGCGCTCGACGCAAAAGGAAGAATGAGTCCGAGATGCGTATTAAGCAGCTTGAAAGCGCTCAGCTCCAGATAGACGGGTAGAAAGATTAACTGAGCAGGAATCATCAACGTTACCATGACGATGCCGAACAGAAAGTTCGAGCCTTTGAACTTGTATCGCGCAAAAGCATAAGACGCCGGAATAATCGTCAGCATCTGCAGGATGAGAATGCCGACCGCGATAACGACGCTGTTCACGAAATATCTCAGGAACGGCCCCGTGTTCCAGGCATCGGCGTAATTTTGCCAAACGGGGCTCTTTGGAATCCACTCAGGCGGAAAAATCATCGTCTCCGGCAGCGTCTTCAGCGATGTGGATATCATCCAGACAAAAGGCATGGCGAAGATCAGCACCAGCGCCAGCAGGCCGGCCAGATTTAACGCACGGAGCGCAGCCCGTAATGCTTTTCGCAAAATCATTTTTTTACTGCGTATGGAAGTCCACTTGTCTTCGGCAGCGGCCCCGATAGGACTGCCGCCGATCGTACGGTCTATGGCTTTCAAGACTTTTCACTCCTTTCTAACGGTAATGAACGCGATTCGACAGCAATTTGAAGTAAATCATCGTTAATATCCCTACAATGACCAGCAGGATGACGCCGGCGGCGGAGGCATAGCCGATCTTGAAGAAACGGAATCCGTATTCATAGATGTAATACACCAGCGTGTTGGTCGAATTGACCGGTCCTCCCTGGGTCATGATCGCGATGGTCTCGAATACTTGGAACGATCCGATCATGTTGATGATCACGAGGAAAAATATCGTCGGCGACAGCATCGGCAGGATCAGCTTCGTGAAGGTCGTCCAAGGCTTGGATCGGTCCAAGGAAGCCGCTTCGTAAATATCGGCCGGAATGCTTTGAAGGCCGGCGATAAACACAAGGGCGTTATAGCCTAGCCCTTTCCATACGGCCACCATCACCAGCGAGATCAGCGATGTGCTCGGATGGGACAGCCACTCCAGCTTGCCGAAGCCTGCCAGGCCGATCACCCAGTTCAGCAATCCGTACTCGGGATCCATCAGCCAGCTCCACAGCAGCGAGATGGATACGAGGGAAATAATATGCGGGCTGAAGATGGCGCCCTGCACGAAGCCGTGGAAGAAGCTCTTCCTGTTCATCCACAGCGCAAGCAGCAAAGCGATTCCGGTCGTTAACGTCACCGTCAATACCGTATAAACCGTCGTATTGGAGAGCACCTGCCGGAAATCCGGCTCCGCCAGAAGGTCCTTAAAGTTCTGGAAGCCGACGTACGTCTTGGTCGGGCTGACAAAGTTCCAATCGAACATGCTTAAGTAGATCATGTAAAAGATCGGATAAATAAAGAACAATGCAAAAATGATAATGGCCGGGGCAACCATCCCGTAGGGACGCAGCTTTTCCCATACTGTCATGTCAGACCCCTCCGGCGGCAACCAGCCGTTTCGTGCTTGTCTCGATGCCGCGCAGCCTTTCCCCGTTCAGGCCGAAATAATAGAGCTGGCCGTACGGGACCGTAACCTTTACGCGATCGGCGGTCTCTAAGGGCGTAAGGAAGGTTTTGACAAAAAACACGCCTGTCCGCGACTGAATCTGATAAATATGCTCCGCCCCAAGGCTCTCGCGGGTTAAGATCTCGCCTTCTATGGCGTAACCTTCAATATCCGAATTTGCGTTGATGAGACCTTGCTCCGGACGGAAGCCTACGCTGCCGATGCTGGCGGCCGTCTGAATATCCAGGCCCTGCACATCCCTCATATTTATCATGTTCATAGCCGGGGTTCCGATAAACTCGGCGGTAAATAAATTTGCCGGATCGTGATAGAGCTTCATCGGAGAGTCGGCCTGCTGAATGACCCCCTTGTTCATCACGACGATCTCATCCCCCATGGACATGGCTTCCACCTGATCATGCGTCACGTAGACAAAGGTGGTTCCCAGCCGCTTGTGAAGCTGAATCAGCTCCGTTCTCATCTGGTTCCGCAGCTTGGCGTCCAGATTGGACAAGGGCTCATCGAGAATGAACACCTTCGGCTTCTTCACCATCGCACGCGCGAGGGCAACCCGCTGACGCTGTCCTCCGGACAGGTTCTGCGGCTTCTTATCCAGATGCGGCGTCAACCCGACAATCTCAGAAATGTCCTTCACCAGCTTCTCGCGCTCGGTTCTCGCAACGCCTCTATTCTTAAGTCCGAATTCGATATTGCCGCGAACGGTCATCGTCGGATACAGGGCATAGTTCTGAAAAACCATCGCCACGTCCCGCAGCCCGGGCGGCGTATCGTTTACGCATTTGTCATCGATCCAAATCTCTCCGCCGGATTGCTTCTCAAGCCCGGCTACCATGCGCAAGGTCGTTGATTTGCCGCAGCCCGACGGTCCGACAAGAACCGTAAACGACCCGTCCTTAATCGTTAAATTCAAATCCTGAATCACGATATCATCTTTGAATTTCTTGCTTATATTTTTCAGCTCGATCTTTGCCATCCGATATGGTCCTCCTTGTAATGGATTCCTGAATCGCACGCATGAGCTGCTCAAGCTCATCCAGTGTGGTTAGCCGCAAATCCCAGGCTTCCGGATCGCTGGTCGGGTAAGGGGAAATAAAGCAGGTTCTGCCGCCCATTCGCTTGACCGGGTGCAGATCATTCCATGTGTTATCACCGATCGACAAAATTTCATGAGCCTGATACCCCTGCTCCAGCAGGGACGCGAAATAACTGCTCAGGCCAAGCGGCTTCTCCGCACCGCAATACACTTCTTCGAACAAATGATGAATCTCCATGTAATTCAGGAACTCGATTCCGGACTCCAAATACGTATTCGTCATGAGAATCTTCCGGTCCACGGCAGTAAGTTCTTCCATCGCTTGAAACAGATCGCTGCGGAACTCGAAATGATAGGGTTCGAGGATCATCTCCTCGCGGACCCTTACGAAAGCCGACTGCTGCTTCTCTTCGGACAACTTATATTTGTGACGGACGACCGCCGCAATTCCCCACGGATCGCCGATATGGATCAGATGAGGAGCCTGGGACGACAATTGTCCATACGCGCGGGCACGTTCATCGATCGCGGTCCCTTCCCACGTAAAGCCTTGAACGAAGCTTTCCTCATGCCGCACCAACGCCACATTATCCTGCGTATGATAGAAATGTCCGAATTGGAAAGGATGCTCTCCCGTCAAAATAGCTCTTCCCGCGCTGACGACAGCCTCGGTCTCTCCCTCGTGCTCTGTTCCCTCCAGCAGATAACGAATATAACGCTCCAAGTACGTGTCTTCCTGATACAGCGTACCGTCCATGTCGAAAATAATAACTTTAACCGCGGACAACCAATTCTCGTTGAACATATTGTGTAACCTCTCAGCTCTGCAAAAGCTTTATTATTTGCTAAGCAGTTTATTTGCTTTCTCCGCCGCTTCATTGAGCGAATCCTGCGGGGATGTTTTCGGATCGAGAATGGCCTTTTCGATCGCTTGCCTAACTATTTTGGCCACTTCCGGATATGCGTTCTCCATCGGACGCGGTCTAGCATATTCCAATTGATCCACGGCTACCTTAAACTGCGGATGTTCTGCAAAATGCGCCTTCAGCTCTTCGCTTTCTATGGCCGATAGACGGGTCGGCAGGTAGCCGAGATACTTATGCTGGTAGATCGTATTTTCCTTGGTTGTCATCCATTTCATGAACTCCCAAGCCGCTTCTTTCTCTTCATCAGTGCTCTTCGAAGTCATGACAAGCTGGGCGCCGCCGGTCGGAACGCCGTAGCTTGCGTTAGCAGGCATAAACGCCGTTACCAGTTCAAAACCGTTGCCCTTCGCGATTTCCAGACTTCCGGTTACTCCCGCGGTGGAGCCGAACTTGAAAGCCGACATTTGATTCGCCCAGTCTTTATCCGCGGTAGCTCCCGCTTCGTCGCCTACCGGTATTTTAATGAGACCTTCGCCGGCTAATTTCTTCCAGAACTCTACCGGAGCTACGCCTTCCGGTGTATTAAATGCAGCCGATTTGCCATCCTCGCTCAGCATTTGTCCGCCGCTTTGGGCAACCAGCGCTTCATAGAACCAGATATCGGCAGCCACCGTCATGCCGACTTTCCCCTTCTCCTTCAAAACGCGGGAATACTGCTCCAGCTCATCCCATGTCTTCGGACCTTCCGGATCGAGGCCGGCGTCCTTCAGCATCGTGACATTTTTGTACAAAATCGGTGTGCTGCGCATGAAAGGAAGGCCGAACAGCTTGTCGTCCACGTAGGCATTCCCCATTAAGCCGGGATTGAAATCTTCAAGCTGTAGCTGATCCTTATCTCTGTCCGCGTAAGTCGTCAGCTCTTCCAGCATGCCGGAACGGGCAAACACGCCGGTTGACGCAATTTCAAGATCGGTTACCGCAGGAGCGTCTCCCGCTGCGAATGCCGCCTGTACTTTGGCATGAAGATCGTCGTAACCGCCTTGGTGCTCTGCAATAACTTCGATTTTGCCCTGCGATTCGTTGAATTCCTTGACCATGTGCAGCTTCGCTTCCTCGATTTTGTCGCCGAACGCGTACCAGTACTTAATGACGATTTTCTCGGATGCTGCGGAATCCGTGCTCTCCGCTTTAGCCCCGCTGTTTGCGTTGCCAGTGCTGCCATTCGTGCCATTCGTACCGTTAGATCCGCAAGCCGCCAATACCACTACCATAAAAATTGCAAGCGAGAGTGCAGTAAGCTTCTTAACCATTGTCCAATCCTCCACCTTTTCTTTGTTTGAAATAGGCCGATAGCATAAAAAAGAAACCTTAATCCTGCCGCGGACATGACGTCCGCAGCGGATAAGGTTTCTCCATTGCTCCAACCGATTGCTATTTACTTTTCATAATGAATGATACAGGTCAACTATTAACGCTGTGTTATCTGATTGCAAAGATTATGTGAATTCACCCAGGGAGGCAAAACTTATACGATAAGCCGGATCTTCTTGTCTGGAAGAGGCTCCGCGCCTTTCCACAGCTCAGGGTTGGACGATGAGATGGCTGTTGCTCCATGGTTCAAACACTCCTCCGCCTGACTTTGCTCATACAATAGTCCCCCGGTAATAATAGGGATAGAGGTGAATGCTTTCACCTTGCCGATCATGTCGGGAATCCGGGCAGGCATCACTTCAATGATGTCAGGCTCGATTTGGCAGAGGCTCTTGGCGATATTGTCCAGCCCTTCGGTGTCGACGAGAAAGAAGCGTTGAATGGTGATCAAATCCATTTTCTTCGCGGTTTTCACCACATTGGTTTTCGTCGAAATAATGCCGGTCGGCTTGATGGCCTTCGCCAAATATTCGAGACCGTAGTTGTCCGTGCTGAGGCCGCCAATCTTATCGAGGTGCAGGAAGACCGGCAGCTGATGCTCCTTGAACACGTCGACATAGCCCTTCACGACACCGATGTGACCTGTTAACAGAAAGATGCCGCTTAATTGGCTGCGAAGCGACAGAGCGATTTCGATATGTCTCGGATCCTTGATGGAAGCGATTCTCCTGTGCGCAGCAAGGCCTTTGAAAAATGCGTCATGGTTCATTGGGTTCTTCATCTCTGCGGCCTCCTCGTATTATTTCTGTTGTGCAGCGGTCAACAAAGATACAACAATCTCGCGATCTGCGTCTGTCCCCCGGGCGTCAGGGTTATGGCTGAAATGCACCATATGCTGATGCAGCAGAGGGGCGTTCTCCAGAACGTCTGCGTCCGTAATATCTACTGCAGAGATTCGGATCTCCTCTTCAGCGAATTCCACGATCCGGAAGCCGTGTTGATCCAGACAGGCGGATAACTGCACGAAGGTCCAGTTGTTTTGCGCAACGATCGAATCCACATGCGTGTGACCGTTGAAATAGACGCCGACCCCTTTTTTCCGGTTCAAAATGCGCCACATGTCAATGCTCGGATGGATCGAGCCCTTCTCTCTTTCCGATCTTGCCGTTGTGTTATAGACGGGATGATGGCCGAAGACGAGGAGCGGCTTCGTTCCGGATGCCTCAACCATGCTTTCCAGCCACTGCAGCTGTTCTCCGTCGAGCCAGCCGCCCCAGTCTTCGAAGTCCAACTCTTTGGCCGTGTCGAGAAACACCAGCATCGCAGTCTCGGTGTCAATGGCATGATAACGCTGCTGGCCCGTAATCTCCAGCACTTCCCTTCTCGTCTGCCAATAGAGATCATGGTTGCCCAGCACATGGATAAACGTTCTATCCTCGCGCTGCAACAGCTTGTAAACCTCCTGCAGCTCCAAGGCTGATCCAAAATTCGTAAGGTCCCCAAGCGATATATGCAATTCTGCATCCATATCCAGAAAACGTCCCAGCAAGGTGTGATAGAAAGCTGTCCGCGCCTCCAGCAATCCCGGAACCGACTTATCGATTTCGTGATAATGCAAATCTCCCATCAGAACTAATCTCATCATTGCTCTCCTCCCGGCTTAACCAAATTTGTCATTACCTCCTTCATGGTATAGGCCAAGTATTGTGTGACCGTTAAATGGAGAAGTAGTTTTTGTAAAGCGGGGTTTCCTTATAGCATCCGTTACTGAAATTGCCTCGCATTCTTTGAAGCGGCGGGCGCGGCGCAACCGCTTCGACTTTGTTTAACCACTCGTCCTCCGACCGGTTCACAATTCGGGTAGCTCCGTTTCACTACGGTCTGGTACTTCTCCTCAAATCTCCAAAGAAAAAGAAGCAGGGTTTTATTTCGTTCCCTACTTCTCCTAAATTATTGTATGGTCTTTTGCCGTCAATCAATGTTCTCGCTTTATCTGCTTGTTTTACGACTCTTCCGGAACCACTCGGACTTGGGCTTGCGCGCCGGGATCGCCTTGGATTTCGCAGGTTTGGCAGCAACGGAAGCCGATGGTCCCCCGCCCTTTAAAGGCTGATTCGCAATCTGCATTCGATAAGGTTGGTCTTCGATTTCGGGAATGGTCTTACCGATCAATTTCTCAATGACCTTGAGATACGGAAGCTCCTCCGTTTCGCAGAAGGAAATCGCGGTCCCGCTTAGTCCTGCTCGGCCTGTACGGCCAATGCGATGAACATATGTTTCCGGAATATTAGGAAGGTTGAAGTTGATCACATGGGAAAGCTCATCAATATCGATTCCTCTTGCTGCGATATCCGTCGCTACCAGCACGCGCGTTACGCCGCTCTTGAAATTGCTGAGTGCAAGCTGGCGATTATTCTGAGATTTGTTGCCATGAATGGCCTCTGCGGAAATATCCGCATGTCTCAGTTCCTTTACAACACGGTCAGCGCTATGCTTGGTCCGGGTAAACACCAGTGCCGAAGCAATGGATTTATCTTGCAAAAGAAGATTCAATTGTTTTTGCTTGTTTTCCTTCGCGATCATATAAATGGATTGCTTTATCCGCTCCACAGACGCAGTTACCGGAATGATATTTACTTTCACTGGATTGACCAATAGCGATTTAACCATACTGGCTATTTCCGGCGGCATCGTTGCCGAGAAGAAAAGCGTCTGTCTTTTTTTAGGCATTTTCGCGATGATTTTCTTCACATCATGAATAAAGCCCATATCCAGCATTCTGTCGGCTTCATCAAGTACCAGTATTTGGACATATTGTAAGTCAATACATTTCTGATTCACTAAATCGTTGAGTCTGCCCGGAGTTGCAATAACAATGTCCGCACCTTGCTTTAGCGCCCGCTCCTGCGCTTTTTGTGAAACACCCCCAATAATAGCAGAACAGCGCAACTGGGTATATTGACTATAGGCTTGAATGTTGTCATAAATCTGAAGAGCAAGTTCTCTTGTTGGTGTTAAAATCAATGAGCGAATACGGCGCCCTGTATGAGGTTTATTGGGCTGTTCACTTAATAGCTGGACAATCGGAACGGCAAATGCGGCCGTCTTCCCCGTTCCAGTCTGAGCGCAGCCAAGTAAATCTCTGCCGGCTAATACAGCTGGAATCGCCTGTTCTTGTATAGGTGTCGGCGTCGTATAGTTCTCTTTGCTTAACGCGTTTAGAATCTCGGGTACAATATTCAATTCATTAAATGTCATTTTTCTCTCCTTAATTTTAAACGTCCCTTTATGTCATAACAAGTAATAGTAACACAGATTCCCGATTAACAGGGCTTTATTTAGATTTCTGGGCAGTTTTACTAATCTGATCGAAGACGTATACTTAAGTTATAACGGATTAGGAGGTTCAAACCTGTGAGCTATGAGACTTATTTTCAGAACATGAGAGAACAACATTTGGATGAGCTGAAGCAATTTCTAACCATACCGAGCATTTCCGCTTTGTCCGAACATAAGAAAGACATAAATGAGGCTGCGCAATGGATTGCTGCCAAATTAGAGAAGGCTGGTCTTGCGAATGTCAAGATCCACCCCACCGAAGGGCATCCGGTCGTATATGCCGAGCATATTCAGGCTCCAGGCAAACCGACGGTACTCATCTACGGTCATTATGATGTGCAGCCGGTTGATCCGCTTCACCTCTGGGAGACTCCTCCTTTCGAACCGGCCATCCGCGACGGCAAGTTATATGCCCGCGGTGCTACAGACGATAAAGGGCAGCTTTTCCTGCATGTGAAGGCAATTGAGGCGCTTCTAAGTCAAGAAAACGCGCTTCCGGTAAACGTGAAGTTTTGTATCGAGGGGGAAGAAGAAATTTCAAGCCCTAATCTGCCTGCCTTCATGAAAGCCAATGAGGACAAGCTGGCAACAGACGTCGTGCTTATTTCCGATACATCGCTTCTTGCCAAAGGAAAGCCTGCAATTTCCACGGGACTGCGCGGACTATGCTCGCTCGAAGTGACGGTAGCTACCGCCAATACAGATCTGCATTCGGGCACCTTCGGCGGCGGCGTTCCAAACGCGCTGCATGCACTGATCTCCCTGCTCGACTCTCTGCACGACGACAAAGGAAGAGTGGCGATCGATGGCTTCTATGAAGGAGTACCGGAGCTTTCCGCAGACATGCGCGAAGAATTCCTCAAGCAAAATCATAATGAAGAACAATTAAGAACGAATCTCGGTCTCGAAGCTTTGTATGGAGAAGAAGGCTATTCATTTGTTGAACGAACGGGTGCAAGACCAACTCTTGAGCTGAACGGCGTATATGGAGGGTTTCAAGGTGAGGGCACGAAAACCGTCATCCCAAAGGAAGCGCATGCCAAAATCACATGCCGGCTTGTCGGCGATCAGGATCCATCACAGGTATTAGATAAAATTGCAGCTCATCTGGAGTCGCATGTCGGGCCCGGAGCAAAGCTGGTTATTAAGCGCGGTGAACAAGCCCGTGCGTTCAACATGGATCCATCACATCCCATGCTTCAAAAGGCAGCTGACGCCTATGAACAAGTATACGGCACTCGCGCTCTGTTCACGAAGGATGGCGGATCGATCCCCATTGTCGAGACGTTCTCCCGCGTATTAAGGGCTCCCGTCGTGATGATGGGCTTCGGCCTCCCGGACGAAAATCTGCATGCTCCTAACGAGCATTTCAATCTGGAGAACTTCGACAAGGGACTGCTTACGATTGTTGCGTTCTTGAAACAGCTTTAAGCAAATAAAGGCAGAGAGCTTCGCAACCAATTGCGACGCTCTCCTGCCTATTTTAATGCATATATTTGCTGATTTAATTATAGGTCATCCATATCGTATTACCCAACACCTCAAAATTCTGCTTAAACCAAAAATTCCGTGATTTATCGATCGTATACACATACATACACGAAATCTGTTTTGTTTTTAATATCGATATAGAAGTCCTTTTCTTCAGGTAGATCCGAGATTTCCTTCTTACTCAATTCTGGCGCATGATAACCGGATTTTAATTCACTTAATGTGGTTTGCATTTCTTGATCGAAAGGTTTTACGGTAAATCGAAGGCATTTTCTATCCCCTTTTAGTATAAAGATGTTCTTCCTTGTATTATAAGCGATAGCGCATCGGCCATACCGACAAACATAAAGGGCGATGGCATATGAGGTTAAAAGACAATACGAGGCTGTGCCAGGCTTCATAAAAATCACTTTTTTCGGCTTAATTGAATAATAAAATCAAAAGGAGAAGTCCCTTGGGGTTTCTCCTTTTGATTTTGGTTTATTCACTATGCAAATTTTTCTGGCAGTGACTTAAGTATTTCTTCATATTGCAGAGCCACTGCCACTTCTAAAATATGTACGGGGTTTTGATGAGCATAAGCTAAAAGCAATTCTTTATTAAACTCGTCATCATTCATTTTCAAGCTTCTTTTTATCAATTCCATCATCGCTCTTTGATTGCGGAAATTAAGCTGCTCAATTTTTTCCATGGCTAATTCTATATCGCTTTGCATAGCTGCACTCCTAATGTCCGTAATTTTAGATTTATTATTATCGTAACTACTGTTTGCCGCGCTATGATGGATTTGGACAGTAACTCCTACGCTTTTTCACATCATAATAATTCGCGTTATTTCCATTTTTTCAGGGGGGATGTATTTAGAAACATCCCCACTTATCTAACATCCGCATTCTTCGCCAAACCTTATAGCACTCCCAATACCCCGCTTACATTAGCTAACAGCTACGGCTATATGGACATTCGCTCGGAGAGCGAAGCCGTCCACATTGGCCTGACCCTGCCGCTTCAGCTGCCGTCATTGTAATGGGCCTGTTTTGGTTCATACAATGAACGGCATACTTTAACTTTTTATAATGATGGAAGGGTTACATATTCAAAATAAGTAAGGGGCACAATGGAAATTGAATTGAAAAAGGAGGATGAGAAGATGTCCCGAGAAAAAAATCCCAACAAAAAGCATAGTCCTGGAAATAACAAGGACTCTGAAGTAGCCGGTTCGAAAAAATCCAAAAAATAAGAACACAAGAGGACGTTAGAAAAAATAAGACCGGCATTCATCCAAATGCCGGTTTTTAACTAAAAACAGAGCCATCTCCTGAATCCGAATGATAGGTTCATTTGAAATCCATTTCGTTTAATCTTATTTATTATTTAGATTCCTTAATACCATCGGCATTTTCTTTTCATCTTTCTTTGCTTCCTTTTCCTTTGACTTGTCATCAGGATTGCCTGATTTAAATCTTGCCGCATCCATTCCATCCATTATGTTCATATATAGACCTCCTTATTTACAGTTATCATCTCCTTAATTTAAATGTAAAATCGATTCCAAATGCTGGTTATAAGTTGAGCTAGCTCTCTGGTTAATCGGCATAAGCGGCTCGGCAAAGGTAGATTCCACGTTTGGACTTGAAAAGAAACCAATGACCTTTAACGTTTCGGAACCTATGTTTCGGACATTGTGGGGAACCATGGCAGGAATAAGCGCCAGTTCACCTTTTCTTATATGGTCCTTCTCGTGATCGAGAGTCACTTCCGCATGTCCTTCCAGAATGAGAATAATTTCTTCTGCACTGTCTGTATGAGTACCGGGACTATTGCCGGGCTCTAACTCAACCTAGCTTTTATTCCTGACCCGTTAATCAGAGCTTCCACTCGCCGGAAACCCGAAACTCCTCCACATACTTCCCGTAATCCCAGCCCGACAGAAACTTCCGGGCTGTCTCCTGCCCCGACTGGTATAGAAAATCCCGCTCTTCCGGACCCAGATCAAACTGGGTGGTCGACACTTTGCCCGTCGGGATAAATACGGTCCTTCTCCTGGAGTGCTTATCCACATGCCGCTGGTCATGAGCTTTCAGCATGGTCTGGAACATGGCTCGGAACATGGAGAAGGGACCGGAAATGTCATGAAAGGGGGTCCCCGCATGTTCTCCTAATAAGCGGAAGCCAAAGGTCGGCCAGCGCGGCATCCCCTCTACATCAAAAATCCAGATGGGATAATTGCTGAGAAGCCCGCCATCCAAAATATAATACGGCTTTCTTCTTAGCTTCGTTTTCAATCGGTACGGTTGAAAGAAATAAGGAATCGTCGTGCTCATCCGAACGGCGGCGGCGACCGGGAATTGGGATCGGGATATATGATAGCGCGGCAAGTCGTCCGGCAGAATTAACATCTTGCCGCTGCTGATGTCGGAAGCAATGATTTTCAGCTTTCCTTCCGGCAAATCGCCGAAGGTGGATACGCCTTTTCGTTTTAGCCAGTAAGTTAATTTATCTTCCAAAGGTGTGTTTAAATAGATGCCTGATTTAAAAAGAAGCGGAAGCGCTTTGCCTACAATGGGCAAATAATGCACCCATGTCCTGCCTAGCAGACGTGAGTAATCCAGCGTTTTCATGATATGCACTAATTCCCGGGAACTATATCCGCAGGCAAGAAGCGCTGCCACAACCGCCCCTGCGGATGTCCCGGCTAACCGTTCCCATTCGTACCCCTTTGCCTCCATCTCCTGTATGGCGCCAATAAAGGCAATCCCTCTTACCCCCCCACCCTCAAAAACGGCATCCGCTTTCATAGACGTCTCTCCTTTCAGCCTTCATAAGCTAAACGAACGTTCGATGGGTTTATATATAAATATTACTTTTTAATGAAATCATGTACGAAAAGGGAAGCATATCTTGTCATATATACGATTATACCTCTTCGGAGAGGAGAAGGAAGATGATCATCGGTGTTATTGGAGCGGGTGCCGTCGGGCTATATATAGCGTAACCGTCGGTGAAATTTTAGATAATGAGCATCTGAGAGCGACCGCTGAACAGACGTTGGGGAAGCAGCGAAGATCGGTATGGCATTGGGAATTCCTATCAAACAAGATCTAATCGATAAATTTTTTACGATAGCCGAATCGGCTAGAAATCATAAAACTTCGATGCTGCAGCACAGGGAACAAGGTAAAAAGATGGAGATCGAATCCCTTTATAAGGCTTTGCTGGCAATCAACAACGACCATGAAATAAGCTGACGCCGGTGAAATACCGGCGTCAGCTTTCGGTGTTCGGTTATGGCGTTTTCTTCGCCAGATTGGCGATCTCCTCTGCTGGGAGGGCGACTTCGTAAATACGCAATTCATCGATCAAACCTTTATATGGCGTATCCCACCAGTTTACTCCTAAGCTGAAGCTGCCGTCGGTCGTCGTGAATACATTCGGGAAGCCTGTCCCGGAAAACTTCTGAACGCCGTCGACATATACAACGATGCTGCCGTTATTCACCGTGAAAGCCAGATGCGACCATACGCCCGCTTTCACTTTCATGCCGGCTCCGGCATCGTACCAGGCCGTACCCGACCAAATCATCGTGTCATTATTGACCCATCCGTGTCCTCTCGGCAGAAGGCTCACCCAATTATTACCGTCTCTTGCGCCGAAGAAGGTTGTTGTGAAATCGGTAAGCTGCTCCGGATTGAGCCACAGGGAAACCGAGTACACGTTGCTGGAAATAAGTCCGTTTGGCAGGCGGATTCCGGAGGCTCCATCGAACGCCGCTGCTTGACCATTATTAACGCCGCCGGCGTAAGTAATAACGCCTCCTGTCTTATCGATCCTGTCGCCTGTAACGATACCTGCCCCTGCTTTGCCCAGGCTATCCGACAGGTTATTTTCAAAGGCATAGTGAGCAACAACGCCATTTATCGTTTGTTCCTTCACAACTACCGTAAAGTTTTTCACGGCTGCCGCGTCACCCTTCGTTATGGCCGCGGTCAATGTAACCGTTGCATTTCCGGTACCCGGCTCCGGACGGTTCACGACTCCGGCTTCCGATATAACGTCAGCATTCGAGGAACTCCATGTGATCGCAGTCTCCCTGGTACCTTCAGCAGGAAGTGCCAAATTGTTCGTGACGCTGCTTGTATCACCGAGGCTCAAATCATTTTGGACATCCATAACGATCTCCACATCCGATTTATCGGCCATCTTGCTGCCCCAGATTGCGACTCCTTGCTTCGATAAAGCCGTAAAGGTCATCACATAGCTTGCTGACGTTGGATCCCACTGGCGCAAGAATACGCCGTCGTATACGACACCATCCACCGTAAGCTCGGCCTTGTTATGTGCGGTTCTTTTCCAAGTGCCGCTTACATCGCCGGAGATCTTACTGTTTTTATTTAATGTGATAAATTGAGATTTTTTGATTGCCGCTGAGATATCTTTAGCATGATTAACGAATTGGTAATCGCCAACGACATCCTCCCGGTACACTTTATCGATCGTCTCGCCCGCATAGCGGTATGGCGCAACCACCGGCCAACCCTCACTGTTCATGAACATTTGGTGAACCCGAATTTCATGCTCCTCGCCGCGCTGCGGGAAACGCGTATGGAAGATTAGAAATTGCTTGCCTGTTTCCGGGTCATAGTAAGCTGAATTATGGCCTGGAGATACATAGCCGATACCGATTCCTGTCCCTGGATCACCAATCTTGCGGTCGAACAGGAAGCTGCCCATTAATTTCACGCCAAAAGGCTCGATGGACCGGTCATCAAATATAGGAAGAGCAGGGTCGGCTTTTACGTCAATCATTTCGTTGCCTTCCGCATCGTAATACGGTCCGTCCGGGTTTTCGGAGCGCGCGACTCGAATGTTATAACCGCCAACGGCATCAAGCCCCCCGAAGGAAAGATACATATAGTAGTAGGCTGTTTCCGGGCTGTAAAGGACATAGGCCCCTTCAATTCGGCTGTGATTGCCTCCGGTGAGTTTTTTTCCATAGCCTTGACCCGGCAGAGGCTTTCCTGTTGCAGCATCCATTTCCAATATGAAAATGCCGCCGGAATAGGAGCCGTACATCATCCACAGCTTTCCGTTCTTGTCAAAGAAGACATCCGGATCTACCGCATTGGGATGCTCTCTTGCATCATAAATGGTTCCGTCTTCACTAGGCTGCCCCCACATGCCGGACTTCAGAAGAATACCCAAATCTTTATAAGGCCCCTCGATGTGATCGGCAACGGCTACGCCGAGCGCAGATCTTGGGGAATCGCCTTTACAGGCATTGTAGTACATATAAAATCTGCCATCTTTCAGCTGGATGACATCGGCTGCCCATAACGTATCGGATTGTGCCCATGCGAACGTTTCTTTTAATTCTTCAACGACATTTTCGAATAGAGGATTGTTGACGTTTGCACCGGAAGCGACAAGATCCCATTTCATGAAATCCTTTGTTTTGGCTGCCGCCAAATGGGAGCCGAATACATAGTAGGTGTCATCCACTTTAATGACGGATGGGTCATGTACCGAAGCATCTCTAAATACAGGCATCGTATCCTGCTGTCCAACTGGTGCGTTTTTTACCTTTGCAATAGCCGGTAATGGCAGGATTAATGCAGCCAATAAGGTTGCCGCGATTAATTTTTGAATGATAGTAATATTCATGTTACTATTCTCCCTTCACATGGTTTGAAGCGCTTTCACGACACTGTGTGATTAATATATTCATTACCAGATTAACAATAACACAAATGATTCCGTGTGACAATAGAAAAAAAGCCCCACTCCTACGAGTGAAGCTTGATAAGAAATCGTATCGTTCAGTCCGCTGCCTGCTATTCCCCTGTAAAATGAGGAGCCCGCTTCTCGCGGAACGCTTCCAGCGCCTCCAACCGGTCTTTGGTCGGCAGGGTCGCTTCATAGGCTTCGAATTCTATATCCAATCCCGTTTGCAGATCGGTATTCCTGCCCCGGTCAATCGCGGCCTTCGCTTGATAGACAGCCAACGGAGCATTGGCGGCTATTTCAGCCGCTATCCGCCCGCACATCTTCTCAAGCTGCTCACGGTCCCCTGCAACGCCGTTCAACAGCCCCAGCTTATACGCTTGTTCCGCCGAAATTTTCCGGGCGGTCAGTATAAGCTCTTTCGCTTTGGACGTACCAAGGATACGCGGTAAACGCTGCGTGCCTCCCGCGCCAGGGATGATACCAAGACTGACCTCCGTAAGCCCCATCTGAGCCTCACGGATCGAATAACGGAAGTCGCAACATAACGCAAGCTCTATCCCTCCTCCGAATGCATAGCCGTTTATTGCCGCTATCGTAGGCTGCGGCAGCCGTTCAAGCGCGGAGAACACCTCTCTGGTCTTGTTGAGGTTTCGCCGGATCTGCTGTTCGTTCAGCGTACTGCGCTCCTTTAAATCCGCTCCCGCGCAGAAGGCCCGGCCTACGCCTTCTATGATCACCGTGCGAATATCGCGCGGACTTTGACCGATCGCATCCACGATTTCGCCAAGAGCTGCGAGCATGTCGTAGTTCAGGGCATTCAATTGCTCCGGGCGGTTGAGCCGGATATACCCCATATGTCCATGCCGCTCCCAGAGCACCGGCCTGTTCATGCTTACCACCTCCGCGCGAACGCCGCAGCGTATTTCCATAACGAGCCTGGGAGCCTCCCGGATTAGACCGGATAAACGGGATGCTTCCGCTCTGCAGCAGCACCGCTCCTCGAGGAGTAGGCTTCAAACCGGGCGATTAACTCGCTGCGCAAGGAGCCCGCGGGGATGATCCCGTCGATGACCATCTCGGAGGCGAGGCTGTATATGTCTATATCTTTATTGTATTCTTCCCGCTTGCCGGCGATGAAACCGGCTCTTTCCGGTTCCGGCAGCCCGGCAATTTTGTTCGCATACACAGCGTTTATCGCCGCTTCCGCCCCCATCACGGCAATTTGGGCGGTCGGCAAAGCCAGGCAGCAGTCGGGCTCGAACGCCGGTCCCGCCATGGCATATAAGCCTGCTCCGTAAGCTTTGCGGACAATAACGGATATTTTGGGCACCGAGGCTTCGGATACGGCGGCAATCATTTTCGCGCCATGCCGGATAATGCCCGCCTGTTCCACTCTTGTGCCAACCATAAAGCCGGGGACATCTGCCAGAAACAGCAGGGGAATGTGAAAGGCGTCGCATAAGCAAATGAATTTCGCCGCTTTGTCGGCGGAGTCGTGGAATAGAATCCCGCCCTTCACCCGCGGCTGATTGGCGATGATGCCAACCGGCCTCCCGGCGAATCGTCCTAATCCGGTAATGAGCTCCTTGGCGAACAGCTTTTTTATTTCAAAAAAAGAATCCTCGTCGATAATCCGTTCAATGAGGTCGTACATATCAAACGCCGTGTATTGGTTCCCGGGAATAAGGTCCTCCAGCGATTTTTCGAACCGGACAGCGGGCTTGGCGTCCCGGACTGCAGGCTGTTCCGATGCATTGGCGGGAAAATAAGCAAGATAGTCTCTGGCAAGAGCAATCGCTTCTTCTTCGCTGGAAGCGAGCACATCGCCGCAGCCGGATACGGAGCAGTGCATTTTAGCGCCGCCCAGCTGCTCCAGGGTTGCCTTCTCGCCTGTCACGATTTCCACGATCCGCGGGGATCCGAGATACATGGATGCATTTCCCTCGACCATAATTACAATGTCGCAAAATGCAGGTATATAGGCTCCTCCTGCCGCGGACGGACCGAATAAAATACAAATCTGCGGGATTTTTCCCGATAGCTTCACCTGATTGTAAAAAATTTTCCCTGCGCCCCGCCGCCCCGGGTACATCTCCACCTGATCCGTAATCCGCGCGCCCGCCGAATCGACCAGATAGAGCAGCGGCACCCGCATTTTATCTGCGGTTTCCTGCATGCGAATCATTTTCTCAACCGTCCTCGCTCCCCACGAACCGGCTTTGACTGTCGAATCGTTCGCAATCACACAAACCGTCTGTCCATTTATTTTTCCTATGGCCGTTACTACCCCGTCGGCCGGCAGTTCATCCTGGGCGCAGTTGGCGAAAAGGGCATCCTCGAGCTCGCATTCCGAATCGAACAGCAGCTTCAACCGGTCCCGG
>NZ_JAKGAP010000062.1 GCF_021532375.1 Paenibacillus alkaliterrae | reverse complement strand
CCGCCAAAGGAACCGATGGGATAGAGGGGTTGGGTGGTAACCAGACCATCAATGTGTCAACTCCACTGGTGTTAAGCATCCTGAAATAAGTAAGGATGATACATCAGAAACCCCCACTTCAGCCGAAGCGTCTGCATCGGTAAGTGGTGGGAGTATTCATTACTACTAAACTACTATTAATAAAGGAGCCTATGATGCTGCAAAATGTTAGATTAACGATTCGGACAAAAATTTTAATCGGCTATTTTCTTGTCATATGTTGCTTAGGAGCAGCTACTATCGTTGTCAGCGAAAGAATATCTTCCCTGCAGAATGAAATCGAAACGATAGCAAGCCGCGATATCGAAATTCAAAACCTGATTACGACCATTCGCTATAATGCCATAAGCATGGAAACAAGCCAGCGCGGATTTATTATTACGGGAGACGAGGCTTACTTGGATCCTTATATAAAAGGAAAAAAAGAATGGGAAGCTAATTACAATATCCTGTATCCATACCTTTCCGATAACCCGGCTGCAAAGAAGATTCTAGAGGAAATCAAGCTGATCATCGAAAATTGGATCGCTACGGCAGGCGAGCCTACCATTGCATTAAGAAAAGATAACAATACGCAGGAAATTATTGATTTTTTTTATGAAGACAAAGCAAAACAAGATATAGATCTGCTGCGCATCCAATTCGAGAATATTCGCCAGACAGAGATCGAATCAACCCAAAACCATTTAATGCAGCTCGAAAATAGAAACAACAATCTGATTATCGGCTTATACACGATGCTGCTCCTAGTATCGGTCGCAGCCTTTATGATCGTATCCTTTGTATCCGGCACTATTGTGAAGACGATAAAACAGGTAGTAAAGTCCATCACGGACATCGCATCCCCCGGCGGAGATTTGTCTACTCGAATAAATGTAACCGCACGTGATGAAATTAAAGAGCTGGCCGATGCAACGAATGCGCTCCTTGATAACGTGAACAACCAAAACTGGATTCAAACCAAGGTAGCCGAGGTGGCCACCATGAATCAAGGAATTAACGATATGAAGACGCTGGCGGAATCCTTTCTTTCCAAGCTCGCTCCTATATTGAACGCTATTTACGGAGTTTTTTATATTCGTCAGGGTGCCGGAGAGCAGCAGAGGATCGTCAAGATTGGCTCCTATGCCGCTTCCGGCGAAGAAGAAGGCATTGCCAGCTTCCGTCTCGGCGAAGGGCTGGTCGGCCAGGCCGCAGTAGAGAATCGAACGTTTCTGCTTAACACGGCGCCCGATCATCCGATTATCATTAAATCTGGACTTGCGCAGGTAACGCCGCAAAGCATCTTGGTCGTTCCTATCGAATTTGAAGGCAAGGCAGTTGCTGTGGTGGAGTTCGCATCCGCAGAATCCTTCACGTCCCAGCATTTGAAGCTGCTGGAGCTGATCGAAAACCACTTCGGCGTTGCTGTCAACAATGTCGCCGGCCGCATGGAGGTTGAGCGGCTTCTAAGCGAATCGCAGGTATTAACCGAGGAGCTTCAAGCGCAAACCGAGGAGCTGCAGGCCCAGTCTGAGGAACTGCAGATGCAGCAGGAAGAGATGCGCATGACGACCGAGCATCTGGAGGAGCAGAACCTGTTCGCCGAGCAAAAAACGAAAGAGCTGGAGAAAGCGAAGGCAGAGCTCGAAAGCTATTCCGAGCAGTTGAAGCAAAGCTCGCAATACAAGTCCAATTTTTTGGCTAACATGTCGCATGAGCTGCGGACGCCGTTAAACTGCATTTTGATTTTATCGCAAATCCTCTCCGAAAATGAAAACCAAACGCTCACCCCGGAGGAAGAGGGTTATGCAGCGGTCATTCACAGCTCCGGCAATGATTTGCTGGCGCTCATTGACGATATTTTGGATTTGTCAAAAATCGAAGCAGGCAAAGTTATTTTGACGATGGATGAAGTTAATGTCTCCGAAATTCCGGAGCATATGAAGCTCGGCTTCAGCCCTATTGCGGAAAAGAAAGGACTCTCCTTCCAAATCAGCGTAGCTGACGATGTTCCAGCCGTGCTCTATACGGACGGTCAGCGGCTGCAGCAAGTTATGAAAAATCTGTTGTCCAATGCGTTCAAGTTTACGGAGACGGGCTCAGTAACGCTTTGCATACAAAACGCTGACACGGAGAGCATAAAGAAATATGTTCCATCCTGTTTGAATGATACGGTATTGGCTATTTCCGTAACAGATACGGGAATCGGCATTCCGAAGAATAAGCAGCAGCTCATCTTTGAAGCCTTCCAGCAGGTCGACGGTGAAACGACCCGGCAATATGGCGGTACGGGACTTGGATTGTCAATATGCAATGAGTTTACGAGACTATTAGGCGGACGCATCGTCCTGAAGAGCGAGGTTCAGCAAGGAAGCACGTTTACGCTCTACGTCCCAAGCAGACCGAATATGGAGAAGGAGCAGCTTGCGGTGGAGCACCATGAAGCAGCCGCAGCCGCGCAGGACATCGTTCCTGCTCCTGATTGGATGGAACCGACTATAAGTCAGGCTAACGAATTTGAAGTATCCCTGTTTAAGGGCAAGAGAGTGCTTCTTGTCGAGGATGACTCCCGCAACGTATTCGCGCTCGTCAAAGCGCTCGAAAGCAAACAATTTATCGTTACGGTCGCGAATAATGGAAAGCATTGCTTGGATATTCTGCAGCAGCAGACCGGCTTTGACCTCGTGCTCATGGATATTATGATGCCCGTTATGGATGGCTTTGAAGCGATGAGAGCGATTCGTCAGGATACGGCCATGCTGGAAACGCCGATCATTGCGCTTACCTCCAAAGCCATGAAGAACGACCGCGATAAATGCTTAGAGGCCGGCGCCTCCGATTATATTAGCAAGCCATTAAATATGGAACAGCTATTCTCTTTGATGCGGGTATGGCTGACAAAGCAGGTGGGCCATTGAGTACGTATTGGGAAGAGGAAGAAGCTGACTTAGACGACGCAAGGCAGGACAGCCTGAAGCAAATCGAAATCGATTTGCTTCTAGAGGGCATTCATCGCACTCACGGTTTTGATTTTCGTCATTATTTGCGCTCGTCGCTAAGTAGAAGAATTTCGCATCGCATGAATGTGGAGGGCCTCTCGACGATAACGGCTCTCCTTGAGAAGGTCCTTCATGAGCCAAAGTTTATCGATAAATTATTAAATGATTTCTCGATCAAAGTAACGGAAATGTATCGTGATCCGGGCTTCTTCCTGGCCTTTCGGCGGGATGTCGTTCCCTTCCTTAAAGAGCTTCCGGAGATTCGGATTTGGCATGCGGGCTGCGCCACGGGGGAAGAGGTTTATTCGATGGCTATCCTGCTGCTGGAGGAAGGACTGCTGGGCAAAGCCAGGATCTATGCGACGGATATGAACGAAAATTTGATCGCTTTTGCCAAGCAAGGAAAATTCCCGTTAAAGCGGATGCAGTCCTTCACCAAAAACTACCTTCAGGCAGGCGGCACCAAGGAGTTCTCTTCCTACTACACGACGGATCATGAGCATGCTTATTTTCACCCCTATCTAAAAGAAAACATGATGTTCGCACAGCATAATTTGGCGACGGATCGCTCTTTTAACGAATTTCACATCATTTTATGCCGCAACGTGCTCATCTATTTTGACGCCGATCTGCAAAATCGGGTGCATGATTTGTTTATTGACAGCTTATCCGCGTCCGGCTTTCTCTGTCTCGGCAGCATGGAGTCGCTCATCTCCGCGCACAAGCCGCAGTACGAGGATTTTAACGCCGCGGAGCGTATATTTCGTAAAAGTGAGTGACCGATATGGAAAACGACCGACAACAAACAACCTCCCGTCAGCGGGAGGTTGTTTGTTTAACTAGCTCTTTTATGGATGCGCTTCAAGTAGAATGTGCTTCTGTCCATCTAGCTGCAGAGCAGATTATAAATAATTTTCGTTCCTTCCGCACATGCCGTCAAATTATGACTTTATCAACTGCCACTTCTGTGCGGACGATCCGTTGCTCGAGTAGATCTGCACGTTCGTGCCGTCGGCGGTCCCTCCGCCTGCGACATCCAGCGCTTTGCCGCTATCCGCTGCCTTCAGCTCGAATGTGCCGTCGTTATTCGGCGTGATGATCCACTTTTGATTGGCGTTGCCCAGGTTTTGCCACACTTGAACGTTGGCGCCGTCTCCGGAACCGGCCGCGTCAAGCGCTTTGCCGCTGGCTGCCGAGGCGAGCGTGAAGGTTCTGTCTGTATTTGACGTTAACGTCCATTTTTGGTTGTTGTTGCCGAGCCAGGACCATATTTGAACATTGGAGCCGTCTGCGGTGCCGGCCGCGTCAAGCGCCTTGCCGCTGCCTGTGTTGATCAGCCGGTAGATTGAGCCGCTCGTTACTTCCGACCACCAGTATACATTTTGATAATAGGCGACCCCTCCGAAGGCGTTAAGTCCGAAATAACCGCTGGAGAAAGCGTTGTCGTTCACATCGATGGCCGGCGACGCTGTATGATCAAAGTAGACCTTAATATTCGTTCCGCTGGCGACGATCTTGACATGGTAGGTTCTGCCCGGCTGAATAAAGGCCGGAGCGCTGGCCAGCACCTGGCTAGGGCTAAAGCTTCCGTTCAGCTTGTAGAACAACCGGATCATACGGAAATTCGGATCCACGTTGAGGTAATACCCGCTTGAACCGTCCGAGTTTGAACGGAAGAGCAGGGAGCCGGCTCCGCCCGAGGCGTCAATACGAATATCCGCTTCATACGTGAAGTTGTCTGCCGAAACCGTAGAGATGTAGTTCGTATCTTGATCAAAAGTGCCCGCAATGCCGTCCGCAGAGGCGTACCAGCGTCCCGTCGCCGGCTGGATGAAGCCGGACAGGTTCGTATTGAACGCGCCCCCGACCTCTACGACGGTTTGGGCGATTATCCCTCCGGTCTGCGTCGTAGCTGTAATGACAGCCCGACCGCGCGCAACCCCCGTTACGTTCGCGCTTCGGGAATCCACTGACGTCACGGTCGCAATTGCCGTGTTGCTGGAGCTCCATGTGACGTTTTTATTGGTTGCGCTTTGCGGCAGAACGGCGACGAACAGCTGCTTAATCGCCCCCGGAGCCACATCCATGCGCGCGCTGTCTATAACAACCTTCTGTGGAGTCGTGCCGGAGGTTGGCTCGCTCCGCCACGTGTTTGCAAGCGGATACACTTGAAGCGAGACGACCTTCACATTGCCGCCGTTCGTGTAGAAGGTGAGGCCGTCTCTTGCATCGCCCGGCAAAATCACATTGGAGAATACGACCTTGCCGTCGTTCCCGAACACCTCGATCGAGGACTGGTCGACGAAAATATGCAGCTTGATCCGGTTGTTCACCGGTGCAACCGTCGCATCTTGCCAGCCGGAGAAATAGGTGGTGAAATCATCCTTCCCGGCATCGGTCCGGTTGACGAACATCTGACTCAATCCAGGCTTGTAGCCGACATACGTCTTCTGGTCCCCCAGCTCGCGAAGCCGGAAGCCGAATTCCGCTGAGACGTCTGTCGCCGGAATTTCGAATTCGCCGACGATTTCATAGGCGCTGCCCGAGAAATTCGCCAGTAAATTCGTCGTCGAAGGCGTGACGGTCACATTGCTGAAGGACGAGGCTGTTCCGCGCAGCGCCTGCAGCTCGGACACCGGCGTTTGCACGAGCCGGACACCTTCGCCTGCATAGTTCTTCAGCGTAAGGGCGCGCGGAATGGACATTTGTCCTTTCCACGGACGGGTCGGGTAGCTGAACGGATAGTCCCAGTTCGTCATCCACCCGAGATGGATGCGGCGTCCGTCCGCAGCGGGAATGTCCGCGAAGGAGATTGCAGCGTACATATCCTTGCCCCGCTCGCTGCGAAGCACCGTTGTCGCGGCATTGTCGCTTGTGAACGTCGTTCCGTCGAAGCTGCCGACAAAATATTCCGAAGCCGAGCCGTCCGTCTGCCGGACCGCTCCGGTGCTGATCGTCAGCACCCACTTCTTGTTAGCCGGATTGCCGTCTACCGGAAGCTGGAACAGATCAGGGCATTCCCAAATTCCGCCGTGCAGGTAATTGCCGTAGCCGAAGGAGCTTGCATACGTCCAGTCGATCAGGTTCGTCGACGTATAGAATCGGATATGATCGCCGCCGGAGACGACCATGACCCACTTGGAATGGTCGCTGTCCCACACCACTTTCGGGTCGCGGAAATCCCAACTTCCGTTTACGCCGCCCGGATTTTCGATAATGGCGCCGCTGCCGTAGAACGACCAAGTACGTCCCTTGTCCGTGCTGTAAGCGAGACCGATTTTCTGATTTCCTTTCGTCTTGTCCGGATTGAAAGAGGTGTAGTAGGCGAGCAGTCCCGACCCGCCGTTGAACAATCTGGTTACGTCATTCACATCGACAATCGCCGCGCCGGACCATGCATGTCCCATGTCATTCCATGGAAGCGCGATCGGCAGGTTTTTCCAGTGTTTCAGATCCGTGCTGACTGCATGCGCCCACTTGCCGCCTTCTTGATGGAACAAATGGTATTCCCCTTCATAATAGACAAGCCCGTTCGGGTCTGCTACCGCGCTTCGCGGCGAAGTGAAATGGTATTGCGGACGGTAAGGCTCGCTGTACCATTCGTTCGATTCCGTGAGGTACACATTCTGGAAAAAAGCCGTTCCATTGTAGGCGTTCAAACCTATTTTGCCGCTTGCATAACTGGTATCCGTCACCGCGATGACCGGAGCGGCATAGCCGTCGAGGTAGATCTTGATGCTGGAGCCGACAGCCTCAACCTCCAGATGATACGTTTTGCCCGGAACGATCGAACGGTTTGCCGACGCTATGGCGCCTCCTCCGCTTGCGTTGAACAGGCGCACCTGGTTCAGGTTCGGGTCGATGTTCACCACGTAACCAGAGCTGCCCTGCGCATTCCCCCGGAAGATGAGCGCCGCGTTTCCGAGCGGGGTGGATGCATCCACCTTCAGATCGCCCTCAAGCACGAAATTGGATGCTGAGTTCTCCGCCATGCGGAACGTATTGACCGTACCGGCGCTGACGGCTTTGACTCCACCAAGGTTCGGCCTCCAGGTTCCGCCCGTGTCAGTCCAGCCGTATAGGTTCGTATTCAGATCGCTGATCCGGATATTTTGGAACACGGCGCTGCCGTTGTAGATGGCAAGACCCAAATTGCCGGAAGCGTAGCTGGCGTCCGTAACCGCGATGGCCGGCGTGTAGCCGGTCGAGACTGGCGAGCCTGCTTGCTGAAGGTACACCTTGATAGCGCTGCCCTCTGCTTTAATCCGAAGCTGGTACACCTTCCCGGTATCGACCGTGACGGTTTGAGTTGCCAAGGTCACATCGCCGCTCGTCTTAAACAAGCGAAGCCGGTCCAAATTCGCGTCAACCTGCAGCCCATAGGCCTGTGTGCCGGCCGCATTGGAGCGGAACAACAGCGTTGCGACGGCATGGCTGCTTTCAATGAGCACGTCGGACTCATATGTGAAGCTGTCCGCGCTTGTGCCGGCCATGAAGCAGCCGTTCTGTCCGCTTGCCGCCGAAGCCCGCAGGCCTAGCGAACTCGAAGTCCACGTGCCGGAGGAAGCTGTCCAGCCGGTTAAATTCGTATAAACATCGTAAGCGGTTACATTTTGGAAATACGCCGTTCCGTTATAAACGTTGTAGCCGTAGTTGCCTTTGGCGTACTTGGTATCGCTGACGGAAATCGCAAGCGTGCCGCCCAAATATACCTTGAGCGCAGGTCCGTCCGCTGTAACCTTCAGATGGTAGGAAGCTCCCGTATTCAGCAATGTGCTGTAAGGAGTCCCAACGTTAGAGCCGGTCGCCAGATCGAACAGACGAATCCGATCCAAATTCGGATCCACGCTCAGCGCGTAGCCTTTGCTGCCGTCTTCAGCCGCCCGAAAGACGAGCGAGCCGACGCCGTAAGGGGAGGAAGCGTCTACCTTCACATCCGCTTCGAGCGTAAAATTCGTTTCGCTCGCCGCATTTGTCATACTGAGCGCATTGGCATTGGCGGCGCTGACTCCTTTAAGTCCCTCGCCTATCTGCTCGGACCAAGTGCCCGTTATCGGCTGGTAGCCGGACACGTTCGAGCGGAACTCGGCAACCGCAGCTGAATGTAGCGCGAGAAGCATCGAGCTGATGATAACCGCGGCCAGAAGCGCACCTAATTTGAATAAGTAATTTCGTTTCATGATTAGCCTTCTCCCATCGTGTGAATAAAATTGTAAGCGTATACAATTTGGATAGCGTACAAGCGCTTTTCCGCGAACTTATCCTCCTTTCTGGATGAGCAGAGTTGACGCCGACCGGTGCCAATTCTCGAACGAGCGTACTCTTTTCATATTTTAAAGGCATTTTGCGGGCCAATACTTTCACTTTTTTCGGTTTCGCACTTTTACTTTTTTACAATCAGTCCCAAACGGTATTCTACGATTGCGTTTAAAGAGGAATAACCAAAAGGCTGCCCGTCATGTTAACAGGGCAGCCTTATTCAGTGTCCAATTAAAAGTAACATACCTTCCTAACTTCAATTGGATGAGTCCGCTACATACCATTTTTTCAAATAAAGCGCCAGCTCCATCGCATGGTAATCTCCCCACATTGAGGATTCGCCGAGCGGCACCGCGGCGCCCGCCGGTACATAGTCCCATCCGTTAGAGCGATGATAAACGGAATGCAGCAACAAACCCTGATGGCCTTCCGATTCCGCTAAGTATGCTGTACCAAATGAATACTCCCGCCACTTACCGATGCTGTCGCTACGGCTGAAGTGGGGGTTTCTGATGTATCATCCTTACTTACTTCAGGATGCTTAACATCAGTGGAGTTGACACATTGATGGTCTGGTTACCATCCAACCCCTCTATCCCATCCGTTCCTAGTGCGGATACGTTTGGGAATACTTTACGCATAATATTCGCTGCGCCGTTCACATCAGCATGAATCAGGCCTTTCGCACTCTTATACAGCCCTCGATACATTCGCTTGCCAGAGAAGATCCATATCCTCTCTTCATCATAATGCGGCAATGGGTCTTGATCGAGGAAGCTGGCTTTCGAGGTGTACGCTTCTTCGGTCAACCTAACGGCTATTCCCTGTTCAGCCGCTTTATACTGGATCATCGATATGAGCATCTGATGCGGGATGTGACAGAAAGGCTGATTGTTTCGCCGTCCGATCGCGGACGCTTGCTTCCATCCATCGTTATACCCGATAACGATTGTGCCGATCTGTTGCTCCACGGCCATTTTAACGATATGACGGCTTACTTTGTGGAACAAGTCTTTGATCCGGTGATGGCGCTTCAGATGCAAGCGTTCCAATCGGCTGGACGTATGGGTTCCTTCACACGGTTTCTTGCCCTGACGAAGAATGCCGATATCATGAGCTTTCATCTTGTTGTAATATTGATTCATCGCTTTGATCATCTTGCCCTTCACGAGCATCGGTTTCGAACCGGTAGTCGTAACGATGGTTGCAAGATTTTCAATGCCAAGATCAATCGCAAGCGCGTTTTCTTTCGCTGCTTCCTTCTTTTCTATTGGATATGAGAAGACCATTTCGACGACATACCGGCAGCTTGAAGGGATGGGAACGATTCTTCTCGCTCAGCCGTTCGTTCATCGCATCGATATGCTCCTTCAGTGTACTCATCACTTGTTGTTGCAACGGCTGCAATGGCTCTTCTTGCCCAAAGGAAGTAAACACCTGTCGAATGTAAAAGTTGGTCGTGTTATACAGGTTTTTGGCGTTTTGACACGCTTGGTCCAGATACGCAAACAGCCGATGGCCTGGTTTGATCCACACTTGATAAGTCCTGTACATGGACTTTGAATCTGTCATGACTTCACCTCCTTCCAACTACAATATGGGAACATTTGTTCCTTTTAATTATACCGCAAAAAACGAGAAAGAAAAGAATTTCTTGTGGGCGTATGCAGAAAGTCGCCGATTCACCTCACCACTTGCAGAAGTGGGAGTCCTCTCGGCGATAAATGATAGAAATGCAGCTCCCATTCATTATGGGGAATCCTCCCTTCCAGTTCAGCCGCCTTAAATTTCCGTAGGTAGAAATATTATTGAATCCATGGTCATGAACGCCGATATGGCTTACATGAGGGGCCAAACCACGTATATTACCTTTAAGCAGTCTGCGGATTATCATTGTTTGTGTCAGTTAATGAGCCGATGACTTGCAGATCCTCTTGCCGGGCAAGACGATCTGTAAAGAAAGACATTCCCCGCTTGAAAGCGGCCAGTCCGTACAACATGGAGCTCCAGTCAATCAGCGTTATCTTCGTCGGATACCGGCGTTCAAGCTGTTCAAGATGCCACCAGGAATATCTGTGCAATCCATATTTGTAGGCGGCCCTGAATTTGCTCTCATCCTCTTTGTCTGTCGGATTGGAGTATTCGTCATAAGGAATATGCATCCGATACATGGCATAAAGGTCATATATTCCTGCAGGGTACACCGGCAGGAAACCAGCAACAATATAGGCCGAAGCGACATTGCCTGGTGAATTGTCAATCTTGTCCGCGTGGTATCCGCCATGCAGTCCGTCATTCGGACCGGCTCCGTAACCCCACACATAGGACGGCACATCGCTCAGCTCTTTCCACTTCATCCGGTCGGCTAAGCAGGCGTTGGAGAAGAACTCGCGGTAAACCGGGCTAACCGCATATTCCGGAACGAGATAATATGGGAATTGATGGACGAAGGAGGACAAGAATGCTTTATGCTTTGTCGTCGTATCGGTAAGTACCGGAATATCACGATATAGTGCCTGCGGTAATTCTTTCATCCGCTCTTCGGAAAAGTTATTGAACCATAGATCCCGAATATCCTGATTTTCCGGCTGCCCGAGCAAAGCAAGATAAGAGACCAGCACATATTCGTTATAAGCAGGCAAAGGAGCGGTGCCTAGTCCATCCTTGACAACCATGTTGATGACGCCGCTATTCTTATCCGCAACGACTACGCGCCAATCGATCGATTGCAGCAGCTCATACGCCATAACAGCAAGATCGGGAGCGCTCTCCTTAAAGTGTTGTCCGGCAAAGAGAGCCCCGGCAACCAACAATGAAGTATCGATTGTCGATACTTCTGATTTGAGGTTCCGGCCCGTTTCCATATTAACAAAGTGATAGAAAAACCCGGTGAACGTATCACGTGCAGGCCGACACCCTTCAATCTCTCCCCTTACCGCTTGCAATGTAACCCGTGCCTTCTCCGCCGCTTTCTCGTCCCAACCTTCCAGATCGGCAACACAAAGACTGATCAGACCGACGCCTGTAGCTGCAATGGAGCATCTATAATCCGGATTTTCACCCAATGTCATATAGGCATCGGCATATAAACCCGTTCTAGGGTGGCGGGATGCATCCATCAAATGATAGGAATCACGATATTGACGGTCAAAAAAAGCTTTCACATTCTCCGGCAGTTTAGAATAAAAATCAGTTAAATTATTCATATAATTGCTCCTTTAATTACTCACATGAGTTCTGCACTTCGAAAATCCTCTTGCTTAACGGTACCGGCTTTCAAGCCGGTCTGCCGCCGCTTCCCGACCTGTATTCCGAAGTGCGCATGGATAGATCTTCCTCTCTCTCATTATACGAAACAAATTTCCAAACGGTTGTCCAGCTTGGCATGCTTCTTTGAAATGATCCGCGTTATCCCGCCGTTATTCTCTATCGTATAATCTTCGCTTGGCAAAATTGTTTTTTCCGTTTCAAGCGCAATGATATCTTCACTTTGTGTTAATCGAAACTCCAATGATTGGTTCGTCACTTTCGTAATCTCAGCCGTCGCATAAACGACCTTCACACCATGAAAGGTAACGTTCAAAGGCAGCATTACGCCGTCTTTGCTTGAAAGTTCGAATTTGTGGCCTTCGAATAGCTTCGTTCCTTGATCATATAGATGCATTTTTTTATCGAAGCCATCCAAATTAAGCAAATGGAGTAAGCGTTCGCCTTCTTTGGTCGCAGTCGATGTCATGAACACGCCATGGTTCGGACAATCGTGGTAAAGCGAAGCTTTAGCTCCCAATCTTTCCAATGCGGTTCGAAACAGCGGGATATCGCAGCGGTAAGCCGCCGCAAACACAATCGCTTTTCCCCTGCCTACCTTTGCCTCGAAAGCGCACACTTCATTCGTGTCGTATACGCGCATGATCGCTTCCGTATTTCCGTGATCGAACACTTGCGCAAAATGAGACCGCACTTCCGGACGAGGCGCAGCAAAGCCGTCCGCGCATAAAGAAAGGTAATAGTGCTCTCCACCTCTTTTGCTGCCTGTCAGCTTGACACCGAATGCGTCTGCCAGGATCGTGCAGTCTTTTCCTTCCATGTCATAGAGCGGAACTTCCCCGTATAAGAGAATGCTTCCTCCGGCTTCCATAAAATCGGCCAATTTCCGCTGGATATGCTCATGCATATACCTCGCCGAAGGGAGGGCAATGACAGGCGTCTGCTTCGGATCGACTGCCTTGTTCTGCACATCGACGGAACCGAACCGGTATCCGGCGAGCAGCATTGCGCGGGCCATAATTTCCCATGCGCCGGAACCGCGGTTCGCTTCGATATTTTGGACAATTTCCTTCATTCGTTCGCTTTTCGGATACTTGTATTCCGTCATGTAGTAGTCAGGAATGAAAGCGTAAGCAACGTCATCGCGTTCTTCATCCATAACGGCCAATTTATCCGCAACAGCCATGACGGTCTTATTCACCCGAGCCATTCTCGGATACGTGTAGTTGAGTTCGCCTTCAGGACTGACTGGAGCCGCAAAACCATGGCGTTCCCCGGTAAAGGCCACACGGTCATTGCCGTCTCCCATCTTCTGATCCATTCGATAGTTGTATCCGCCGCAGAATAAGTAGAAATTGATCAGACGGTTGCCTTGAGCGATACACATGCGTGTTTTGAAATCAACTGCGGAAGGGTCTAAGCGGCCGCCGTACGTTTCTCCGAAATTTCCGTCTCCGCAATTGAACTCGAGTGAAGTGAGCGGCTGATCCGGAAGGTGAACCGCATCCATAAAGCCGTTGATCAAATAAAGATCCTGGAAGCTCGTCATATCCAGGTCCCCGAAATAAATATCGGAGCCGGACAAGTAGCCCGGAGCCTGGGTGTATGACTCATACAGCTGGCTGATGCCAATCGGATACGTTAAACCTCTTCCGTGTCCCGTACCATGGATATTCACCAAAAACGGAACATCGGTTACACCGAACTCTTCCGAATAATGACGAAGCTCGGCCACATATTTGGCGAAGCGGTATCGCATATAGTAACCCAAATCGTGGCGAAGCTCCGCGGCATATGGCTCCGCAGGAAATTGAACGGCTTTCTTCCACTCCGTCTGAATATCGGGGTTAACCGGATACCTCTGTTTCAGCGACTCGGCATCATATTGCCGCATCAGCCATGACGCAAAATCGGCAAGCACATGATCCGTAAGATCCGGTGAATTGCTGACCCACGAGAGCATGCCGATTTCATTGTCCAGCTGTACGCCGATAATATTGCCGCCTTTGCCGCAGAGACGCGATGCCAAGACAGGCATGACGGCAGCATACCACTTTCGCGCCTCCTGTAAAAATCCCGGCGCCGTATAATCGATCGTTTTCGTCGGAATGGGACGCCCGTCCCAAGTAACCGGCACGATCTCAGGATGTTTCTTATAGATCCAATGCGGAAGCCCCTCGTTTTTCATTTCCGCCATAATGAACGGTCCCGGTCTTGCAATAAAATAAAGCCCATTGTCCTGACATAAATCAATAAATCCGCCAAGGTCAAGCTCAGGACGCGTTATTCCTTCCAAATCCACTTCACCTTCCACTGGTTCGTGGCACAACCATGGTATATAAGAAGCGACCGCATTCATGCCGGCCTCCTTCAGTTTGTCGATTCGGTCCTGCCAATCTTTTCTCTCCAGGCGGTAATAATGAATTTCTCCGCACATAATGATTTGCGGCTGACCGTCGATTATAATTTGTTTATTTTTGATTTCTATCAATTTCGTTTCCTCCCCTTTAACCGTTTCATTTGTTCGTATGGCGATGAAATAACGAGGTGAAACGTTTCGATTTGTACCGCAAACAAATACCGGACTAGTCTATATACTATCCACCTTAACTTTCTGGACAAGAACAAGCGATCCGGTAATGGTTCTTCAATTTTCAACTGCTGATTTATTCAACTCATTTTTTTAACGGAATCCCGTAAAACCAACTTAGTTGGAAATTTATAGTGACTATCAACTTCTTTGCCTTCAAGAATTTGAAATATCAAATGGGCAGCTAATGCTCCGCGTTCGTATTTGGGCTGCATGATCGTCGTAAGTGAAGGACGGACATATTGCGCCAGCTCAATATCGTCAAAGCCAATGATGGAGACATCGGAAGGCACTTTGATGCCGTGCTCTTTAAACGCTTTAATTCCCCCAATCGCCATTTCATCATTCGCATACATAATGGCGCTTGGCAAATTCCCCTGCGTAATAAGCATTTTGGTCATGCTGTAACCGTTGTCCCGGTTAAAATGCCCGAATTGATGCATTCTGTTTTTGCTGTCCAGACCATGCGTGCGCAATGCTCTTTCATATCCGCGAATTCTCATGAAATTAAGATCGCTCTTGGCCATGCCGCTAATATAGGCGATGTCCCGGTGGCCCTGCTCGATCAAATATTCCGCGGCCATATAGGAGCCCTCTTCATTATCGATTTCAATGCTGACGACGAATTCGTTGTCCACTTTCCGGTCCAGCAATATGATCGGAAATTCCTTTCTGGCCGATTGTTCGATAATGTCTTCACTTATATTGTAAGCCAATACAATAGCGCCGTCGACCCGCTTCTCCGTCAAAAATTTAACCGCAGTGGACGTTTCTTCGCCAACCGAACTGCAGGCAAGCAAGTCATATCCTTTGGACAGTGTAACTTCCTGTATGCCTTTAACCAATTCCGCATAATAAGGACCGGCCAGATCCGTTACGATGATAGCGATCGTGCGTGTGCTGCTTTTTTTCAAATCGGATGCAAGGCCATTTTTCTGGTAGTTTAATTGGCGCACGGCTTCCATTATCTTTTGTTTGGTTTTATTGCTTACTTTGGTGTTGTTGTTCAAGGCGTACGAAACCGTCGATATCGATACACCTGCCATCTTGGCGACATCTTTTATCGTAGCCATTCTTCTCTCCCCGCTTCATCTCGATACAAATACTTGTACACTATTCAATATTCGTTCCGGAATGGGGTAGTTCCTCTTCCGGAACGAATAAAATCAACCCGATTTTTTTCTAACCCAGCCGAACTTCATGCCCCGTCCGTGCGGACTCGTAAATAGCGGATAAAATCTTGATCATATCGACGCCGTGCTCCGGTCTGAATATCGGCTGTTCACGTCCCTGGACAACATCGATAAAATGATGAATATTGCCCGTGTGATCGCCGATGTGATGATTGCTGATTTCAGGATCCACATTCCACAGCTTTCCTTCCACTTCCGTAATAAGCTTTAGTTTCCCATTTTTGAAAGTGGCTCCAGCCTTTGTTCCGCGCAGTTCATAGAAGGTGACTTCCTCTTCGATATTGGATGCCCAGCTGAATTCAAGCTGCAGAGTCGCCCCGTTTTCAAATCGGATAAAGCCGGTTGCCAGATCTTCGACGTCGAATGTGCCGTCGTTCATTTTCTCGCCAAATTGACTGTGCACCGAGTCCGAAATGTCGCTCCCTGCAAATTTCGTGTATGTTGCACCCACAACGGAAACCGGGCGCGGGTTACCCATCAGCCAAACGGACAAATCGATGAAATGAACGCCCAAGTCGATCAATGGACCGCCTCCGGACAATTCTTTCGTCGTGAACCATCCGCCCTTGCCGGGGATACCGCGACGGCGAAGCCAGCCGCAGCGTCCGGTATAAATATCACCCATGTGGCCTTGCTCGATATACTGCTTCATATATTGCGCAGCTGCGCTGAATCGGTTGTTTCTCATCACGATCAGCGTCTTGCCCGTTTTTTCGGCAGCCGCAGCCATTTTGACCGCTTCTTCCACATTGACGGCATCCGGTTTTTCGCAAAGCACATGCTTACCCGCTTCAAGAGCCGCAACGCTGTACGGCGAGTGGTACAAATTCGGGGTGCAAATATCGACAATGTCGATTTCTTCATGCTTCAGCAATTGCTGATAGTCCGTATAAACATGCGGAATATTGAATTGCTTTGCCGCTTCCTCCGCTCTTTCGCGGTTCACATCGCATACGGCTGTAAACTCCACTTCTTTATGCGCTTCCCAAGCAGGTCCGTGAACGTACTTGAATATGCCTCCTGCACCTATAATTCCCAATTTCAACCTTTTCTCATTCATGTTTTTAATACTCCTTCAAATATATATTTAATATACTTATTCCGACGATAACCTTTACTCCCCGGTTAAGCCCGTTTTATCAACGACCTCGACGAACCATCTCTGCGCGAACAGATACAGGATTAATAACGGAAGAATGATAAGCATCGTTCCTGCAAGCTTGATCGATTCATTAATATTAACCATTTCCGTTGCACCGCTGCTCGCGTACTCTTGGGAATAAGCCAAATCAAAGGTTTGCAGCATCAGCGGCAGCGTCCGCATGCTTTCTCCCAAATACAGCGAAGCCATATACGTCTCATTCCAATGCCATACAAGCGAGAACAGAAATACGACGACGATGGCCGGCACCGAAATCGGTATAATAATGCGGAAAAAGGTTTTGAATGGTCCGGCTCCATCGATTTGGGCCGATTCCTCGAGCGCCTTCGGCACCGTCTTGAAAAACTGCAGGTAGATGAGAATAAACAGCGCGCTCTTGATACCGCCGGCAAATAAGGCCGGGACGATAAACGGAAGCGGCGATCCCAGCAATCCATACTGCTTAAACAACAAAAAGAGCGGAATCATCACGACCTGTACAGGAATAATGAAGGTCAGCAATATGAAAGCCAGCATGATGCTTTTTCCCGGAAAATTAAATCGGGCAAAGCCGTAACCGACGAGTGCGCAGGAAACGGTTTGAGATAGGGCCGGTAATACCGAATTCAACAGCGATGCCCCGAACGCTTTCGGGAAATCCAACACGTTCCATGCCCGGATATAATTATCCAGATGCAGCGTTTTGGGCAGCCATAAGACGGTCGGATCGAGCAGATCCTTCAAACTTTTGAAGCTATGCGAGACCATATAAAAAATCGGATACAAATAGACGAAACCGATACTGATCAGCAGCGCGTAGATGACGGTCTTGAAGATCATGCCGTCATTTCCCTGTTTTCCGAGAAAAAACTTTTTCAGCTTATACCAAATGTTCTCAATCTTAATTTTGTCTATGGTCTTGACCGCTTTCCACATTGAAATGTTTCCCTTCTTCATGCCGCTCACCTTCCTGCCTTTCTGGGGTTGTAGTCTTCGTTTCTGCCGAAGATAACGACGACGAAGAGCAGAATGACAAAGATAATCATAAAGTAAATCCATGCCTGAGCTGTCGCATACCCGAAGCCGGTATTGATTTTGAACATATGCTCTTTAATGAGGATGATCACATCGTTCAATGAATTGGTAAACAGGTCGACCGTTGTATAGATGATATTGACCAGAATGAACGGTTTGATGCTGGGAAGGGTGATTTTCCAAAAAATTTCCCACGGAGAAGCCCCGTCGATAGAGGCCGCTTCATAGATTTGGCTGTTCACCTTCTGAAGGCCGGCCAGGAAGATCAGGATTTGTACACCCGAATACCATAGGATAACGATCAATTGTTGAATGATCGCGATGATCGGCTCCGACCAGGACGGACTCAAATTGGCTTCTATAAATTGGATAATCCCGTAACGTTCCACGATCGAAATGGTAGTGGCCCCTTGCGCGAACAATTCCTTGACGACTTCGCCGCTCGTGATGACAACCGGCAGAAAGAAGATGGCTCTGAACAGACCCTTAAATCGGATCGGCTGATTAATGAGCAGCGCCACCAGCATCGCAAAAACGACGACGATCGGGATCATGAATACGACCGATTTAATGAAAACGAGCAGTTCTTCCACATACTTCGGATCGGATAAAAACGCGTATTTAAAGTTGTCCCAACCAAGAAAGTCCTTCTGGATACCTTCGGAAGTGATCAACACTTTGTGAAAACTCATGTTCAGGGAAAAATAGATCGGGTAGGCCATAAAGAGCAGAAACCCGATGATCCATGGGAAAACGAACAGATAACCCGTGAACGATTCTCTTCTTCTTCTGATCCGTTTCAGCAGCAACTCATTCACCTCCCGCCAGAATGAAATCCATCTTCGGAACCGTTTGGTTTTCATACGAAATGTCTTTCGCTCTGTAATTCACGATTATTTTTTTCCCATTGGAGTAGACGACTTCGACAACGCCGTAGTCCAGCACATTTCGTTGTTCAATGGTAGCATCCTGCACGTGCTTCAGAACCGCATTCATCTTCTCGTAAGTCGATGCGATCTCGCCCTTCCAATCCTTGAAATACGACGTAAACATATCGTTGGACAGGGTGTTTTTCAGCTTCCAAGACGGCTCGTTCGTTAATTTATAGGACGGATAAGCCCCGTACTCCACCATTCGCAGCAAATATTGCTGCGGATTCGCATTGAAGTTGGCGGATGGCGCGAAATAATCGACATAACCGTGCAGGGCAATTTGCAGAAAAGGCACCGTATCGGTCGAAAACATATACTGCGACGAGTAAAGCGGCATTTCAAACATTTGCGATGAATATTTCCATAAATAGTCATTCGGCTTATAAACACCTACATGATCCATTTTCCCGAGCAATGAGCCGGCCAGCTTCTCGTATTCGCCCGCCGCCTGCATTCTGGACATTTTGTTTTGCGGATGATGATCGGATAACAACAACGAGCCCGTCTTGCCGAGCGCCAGGGCATCGATGCCCATTTGGTCAAATCGCTCCGCATCGCTCTTCGCCATTTCGGCGGCAAGCTTCGGATTTATAAAATAAACGGTCAAATCGCTGCTGCTCTCCTCATCGAACCACAAGTAATACGTATCACTCAGCACATTATTGCTGATGGTGCGTATGCCGTCCGCTTTGGGACTAAAATCATCATTCTTTCCGTAAGCGCTCGTATAATCGGCAAATAGAAATAGCGGAACGCCTTTTTCCTCCAGGCTCTTTTTCAGCTCGAGCAGCCTTTTCTCTCCGCCCAGCTCCTTCGCGACCGGAAACTTATCGGGATTGTTGCCGTTCAGACCGCCTTCATCCCAGCCTCTGAATACAACGGAGAGGTTATGAACCCCCTGATTCATCAATTCGTTCACCATGGCCTCCGCTTCTTCGAAGCTTGTCATGTTGACCATGGTATTGCCGATAATCCCGGGCTCCTTTTCAAGGCCCAGCAATTCCATATGAAGCGGAATGTTCTCTTGCGATACGCTCTTTGGCTTCAGAATATCCAGATCCTTCAAATAATTTCTGTACGTTTTGGCCATTCCTACGTAATCGGCGTCGCGGCCGTCATGGAAGATGTAGCGCACTTGACGGTCCTCGTGATTGCGTTCCGCCTGAAACGTATTGAAACCGCCCATATTTTTACTCGTCGGCTGGTAATACGCATAACGCAGTACAAATTTGGGCGACGTCCAATAATAATTCGTATTGACGCCGCTCGGATAAGCGATGATGCGGGATGTATGCTTTCCGTCCTCAATGATGCCGAGAAAACCGTTTTGGCCCGTCCCGTGCACCATGCCGAAAACCGGCATTAAGATCGGCTGTTCATTGATCGACCGGAGATCCGAATATTCGGCCGCATGATCCATGCCGTAGACTTTCCCGTCATAGGCCTGATCGTAACGGGGATGCGTTTCCTGAAATCGGATCAACGCCCCGCTGCCGTCCGGAATAAGCATATAACCCGGTATTTCGTCTTTCAACACGGCTCCCAAAAACGGAAGGGGCTGAATGGACGAAAGCTTGGCTTTCCCGTTCTCCGCCATGTCCTTATCGTCAAGCCGGACAACAAGCGCGTCGTCCTCCAGCTTTACTTCCATGGTAAACGTCACATCCAGTTTTTGGAGCGCATAGGTTGCCTTGATTCCTCCCGGTACCTGCTCCACTCGCTCCGTTGTGCTTTCAAGAGAGAGATAGCTGCCTCTTTGCAGCATCGATTGTTCATCGAAATACTCGACTAGAAAAGGCGAACGGAGTGCTGCATGCCACTCCTCATTGAGCCTCTCCTGCTGCAGACCCTCTTCCTCCGGGATGGAGCTCCATACGTACCCGCTTTGTCTGTTCTTGATCATGATGCTCTTCATAGCATTGTCCATGTACAATTCCAGCCGTTCGCTTTGCGCTGCAAGCTTGTAGCCGTCCGGCACTTTTCTGGCTGCGATCTGCGCATGTTTGGTTTCCGGTGACGTGTAGCTGTTGATTTTATATGAAATCGCACGATCTTCTTTGTTTTCATGAAAGCGTTCGGACCCATCAGCAGGTTTTTGTTCCCCGATTACCCATGGCACGATGCCGAAAAAGAGAAGAGCTGCCATACAGCCGTAACCGACCGCTTTTTTAATTTTCGACACGATACTTCACCTCTTGGAAGATAGAATAAATAAAGTCTGTCACCTGATTGGAAAGTCCAAACAGAATGAAGGCCAGCAGCGCCATGATCAGCATTCCGATCAACGTCAGGAAAATATTTTTCACGGTTTGTCCAAGCTCATAGCCGTGAATTTCCTTCACCATCATAAAGAGGAGAAAGACGGAATACAGCACGATACTGGCGGACGCGAAATCGTAAAGAACGACCTCGAGTCTCGTTAACCCTTGCGACATAATGGCCACCGGTCCGGCAAATAGAATGTACGGACTTAAGGCGTATACCGATCCTTTATAAATATCCTTGAATTTACCTTCCCCATCGTTTATGGAGCTGACCAAATAGTTCGAAATGACCCAAGCAAAGAACGGAATATACACCTTCAGAAATTCGGTGAACAGATTGACCTTGATGACATCCCAATCCGCAAACAGGAAGTTGGTCTCATAAATGACAAACACGCGGACGACAAACAGCATAATCAGCAGGATCGTTGCCGATAGAACGGATGATTTTCCTTCTGCTTCCAATTCATAGTAGCCGTCAACCGGGTGCCGCATTAATCGAAACGGATGCAGAAGCTGCGCTGCGAGCTTGCGCTGTTTGAACCGTTGCCAGCCGTCAACGGCTTCCCGCGCAAATCCGTATTTACGGTACAGCTTTTTCATCACGATAACGGCCGCAATGAGCAGCACGATGCCGATCATGTATTTCGATGTATGCGCCATGAGCCACATCCGGCGTATTTCCCAATAAGCGTTTGAATACTCCTCTTTATTGCCTGCTACCCGAAATTCCTCCAGCGCCGTTTCGTATTCGCCCTGCTTCATAGCCGACATGCCAAGTCCCGTATGAGCCAGGTCAAACATGCTGTTCAAACGAAGCACATCGATCCACGGTCCTTCACTCTGAGCATATTTGCCGTCCGCGAAATGAAAGAGCGCTTCATGAACAATCGTTGTGAATTCGGTCGCCTGTAAGATTTGAATATTGTTTCTTTGTTTATCCACGATGAACAATCGCCCGTCCGAACTGACCGCAATGCCGCTTGGCGACTTAAACAGTCCGAGCCGCTGGCTTCCTTCGTCCGTTCCTCCGAATATAAACAGGATATTGCCGTCCCGGTCATATTCGATAACCCGTCCCCTGAAAGAATCGACCGCATAAATGTTGCCAAGCGCATCCACGGTAATGTCGGCAATATCCGGGTATGACCATAGATCCGGCAAAAGGTTTTTACCTGCCACGTTCAGCTTTTTGATGCTGTCGTCTCGCGTGCCGACGGTGCTTGTGTACACAAGTCCTTCGCTGTCCACCGCCACATTCGTCGCCGAAGGCGGAAGCTGCTTCATCAATTGGTCCCGTTGGGCTTGCGTGTAAAAGGTACGCTGCAGCACCTTTGTCAGATTGAACCCGGTTTTATTTCCCCCGAAATAGCCGAGGAACTCGCCTTCTTGGCTGATTTGGATCAAGCCGTGAATCGTTCCTTCACCGACAACGAACAGGTTTTTCCGCTTATCCGCGATCACCTTTGTAGGTTTAAACGGGTTGTTTTTGCCGAATAAATGCGAGTCCGGTTTGCCGAACTCCTTCCTTACCTTTCCGTCCTGATTAAAGATAAACACTTTTTCGTGGCCGTAGTCTGCGACATAAACGGCGCCTTCCTCATCGACGAACACCCCTGTCGGCTTCGAAAGCGTATCCTGCCCGATGGTCTGCAAATAATTTCCCCACTGGTCAAACACAACAATTCTCGCATTCCCGGTATCCGCCACATACACGCGATCCTTGCTGTCTATGAACAGATCCTCCGGACGGGACAGCGGAACGCTTTTCTCTTCTCCGGTGCCCGTATCCTTCTCGGTAATATTAAATCCATCGACGACTCCTGTCGGCAAATAAGCGCTTTGCGTTAATATCGGCTCGCCGTCATGATTGATCGTAAACGTGATATAAGGAGCGTTGGCGAAAGCCGTCGACGGCAGCAGCAGCATGATAATCGCAATAAACAGAATAAATTTGAATTTTACCATGCGTATCCTCCTCGTAAAAGGTTTGCGCAGCAAACCTGCTTCGTAAGCATGTGCTTATTTGATCCCCGAATGCGCCATGGTATCAATCACTCTGCTCTGCATGAAAATAAAAATAATCAGATTGGGCACGAACATGATCAATGCGGCAGCCGCCGCTATACCTTGACCGGCAACTTTATTTTCTAAATTGCCCGTGAGCGTTGTCATATAGAAGGCGAATGTTCTGAGCGTTTCCTTATTCATGTAAATTTCCGACGTTTCCGTGTTGTTCCAGGCCATTTGAAAAGCCAATATGGAAACCGTCGCCATCGCGGGCATTATAACAGGGACAACGATCTTTCGGAAGATCGTGAAGTTAGTGGCCCCGTCGATCGACGCGGACTGAATAATTTCATTCGGAATTTGATCCACGAACTGTTTAATCAAAAATAATCCTACCGGCATTGCCAAAACCGGAATAATATGGCCGAGAAGGTTATCCGTCAGCCCAAGCGTATCTACAACAAAATAGCGAGGGATCGTGACGGCCGCGGAAACGAACATCAACGCAATGATATTGGCTTCGAACAAAACCTTCTTCCATTTGAATTCCAGCTTGGAAAGCGCAAAGCCGGCCATGGCGCTGATCGTTATACTAAGAAAGACGACGCTGCCCGTCACCACGATGCTGTTAAACAGAAACCGGGTCATCGGGATGACCGTTACACTCGTGACATTAAACAAATCGTAAAAGTTTTTGAACGTCGGATTTTCTACAAAAAACCGCGGCGGATACAGAAACAGCTCACCGATCGGCTTTAACGACTGCGAGAACATAAAAATGATCGGCAGAATCATAAAAGCGGATAAGGAAATCAAGAACAGGTAAAATTTGAATTGGCTTTTATGCATTCTTGTCGGGTTGACTTTATTTCCATGAAAGGAACTCATTGATTTAACTCTCCTTCCCTAATCTTTTTCCGCGAACAACCGCCAGCATACTTTGGAAAGGCCGTATACGATCACGAGCAGTACGACGGAAACCGCTGACGCGTATCCCATGTCATAGCGAATGAAACCGTAGTCGGCGATATGGTTGACGATGACCTGTCCGGCATATTGCGGCGTCGGATTGGCTCCGGAAAGCGTGACGCCGATGTCGCCCGCCTGAAACGTTCCAACAACGGCCATGACCGCACCGAACAACATTTGCGGCTTCATGGAAGGAATGGTAATATACCATACCTCCTGCAGCCTGTTTTTGATGCCGTCGATATAGCCGGCTTCGTACATCTCCTGATTAATGTTCAACATGCCGGCAAGCATCGCAAGGAATCCAACCCCCATGCTGTTCCATAACGTGACGGCGATCATGATATACATCAAATAATGCGGTGATTGCATCCACTGAATCGGCTCATTAATGATGCCGATCCCGATCAGAATGCTGTTCAGATAACCGGAACTATCTCCGCTGAACACAACAAGCCAAACGACGCTCATCGCCACCGCAGCGGTCATGGATGGAGAATAAATAATAAGCGTCAGCACCGATCTTGAACGTTTCGGAATTTGAGCCAGCAGCCAAGCCAGCCAGAACGATAATAGATATCCTCCCGGCCCGACGATCAAAGAAAACTTAAACGTATTGGGAAGCACGTACATCATGAAAACATTGTCCTGGGTCAACAGATTCACATAGTTTTTCAAGCCGATAAATTCAGGCGGTTGAATGGTGTTGAAATACGTAAACGACAGATAGATCGCCACGATAACCGGTATCACGATGAAACATGTAAAGGTCAGAACGAACGGCCATACAAAAAATAGAGCCTCAAGTTCTCTGCGCACGCTTTTCTTCATTGCCATTTTCACTCTGTATCACCTCTTGCCCCGGTAATTTCCTCAATGGTGGGCACTTTAAGTTTCTTGATGACTATGCCGTCTTTCACATAGCCGAACTCTTCCAGCTTCTTCATGATTTCACGGTTTGCAAGCACCACGGCATCCTCGATCGTTTTTCGAGGGTTTTTCCCGTCGAATACGACCTTGTTCCAAGCATTGCTGAGCTCTCTGTCCAGCATATAGTCACCCGGTATATGAGGAACGTCCTTCAACCATTTCCATTGCTCCTGAATGACCGCCAGATCTTCCTCCGGCCACGGGAGCTGGCCGAACGCTTCCAGGTTAGCGCTGTTCCAGCGGTAAGTCGGTCCGTAAATCGTCTCGATCAGATTGCCGAATTCGGCCTGGACTTCCGCCGATGTCCACCATTTGACAAACTCCCACGCCTGCTGCTGTTTGTCGCTGTCTTTGAACACGACGACCCCTTGTCCGGTTCCCGGCGCCCAGCGGGAAATTTCGCCTTTATCATTCTCAATTCCCGGATAAGGAGCCATTTTCCACGAACCGCTAAGTTCCGGCGCGGCTGTCGTTAATTCCACATACGTATTGTAATTGGAGATGCCGATCGGCAAATTACCGTCCCTGAAATGATTGTAGAAATTCGGGATTTGAAGCGGCATATTATAAACGGTAAAAATTTTCGTCATCCATTTGAAGCCTTCAAGCGCTTCATCGCTGTCCACCGCCGATTTCGTGCCATCCGCGGAGAACAATTCCCCGCCCTGCTGATACAAGAAAGGTGTCGTCAAATTAAAGGATTTCATCGCGCCGGATTCCGCGAGCGGCACATAAAAATTCATGCCGTACCGCTGCAGACTTGGGAGCGTCTGCAGCACATCTTCCCATGTTTGCGGCACTTCCAATTGCAAAGCATCCAAAATGTCTTTCCGGTAATAGAGCACCCAGAAATTTTGCGTCTCCGGCAGCGCATACACGCCTCCGTCGAACATAAAAGGCAGCATCGCTCCCGGCGAAAACCGTCCGACAACCTGCTTGTAATCCTCATACTGGCTTAAATCGGTCAGAGCGCCCCTTAGCGCAAATTCATAAGGGGTTTTTTCGTTCACGCCCAGCGCCGCATCCGGCGAGTTGCCGGATGCGCTGGCCAAAATGAGCTTTTGTTCATTCGGCATGAGGGAGAAGGATACCTTGATGCCGGTTTTGGCCGTAAACTGCTGGTTGGCCATCTGCTGCATCAGCATGACATACTGCCTCGGACGGTTCACCCAAATTTGCAGCGACTCTTCATCGGCCGGGCTGATCTGCGTATAATCCTTCGTAAACGAAGTATAGAAGTTTTGGGCTACGGACGACATTTTTTTCCACCAGCCGGCTTTGGCCTTTGGCAGCTTCTCATCCGCATACACATAAAATTTATCGATTTGAATCGGCTGTTTCGGCAGCGTAAGCATCATATCCCCAAGCCTCTGGGTCACCGAACCCGATCCTTGCGAGATTTCATCGAATCGAACGGGAATGGAGGACGGCTCGCGGGCAAGTCTTTCGAGCTGCTCGGCCCCGATTAACAGATTTCTCGCCTCGTCGGGATTGCGACCGCTCAACTCGCGCAAATAATGGTACTCAGCGCGCATTTTAGCTGCAATCCCATTCAGCTCTTCGGTAATATTCGGCATTTGTTCGGTAATGTCCCAGTCCCGGTATACATCGAGCGTATTTCCGGTAGCCATTTTGATTTCCAGGCTGAGCGCGTTAAGCTCTTCCATGACCTCTCTTACGGTTTGAATCACCGGTTGATAAGGAGACGGATTGGCGATCATCGTCAGCTCGTGTTCGCCCTCCGTCAAATAAAATTGGAACGGTTCCCCCTCGCTATTTGAGAGAATCTCATTCTCCCAATCGGAAGCATAGGGGAACGAATAGGCGGCGGCTTCCTGAAACGGAACCTCGCCGTCAATCAGAATTCTACGAAATACAGGCATGTTGATTTTTACATATTGTGTATATTTAAACGCCAGATTATAATAACCGGATTGCTTCACCTTGATTTTCCAGGTCACGCTTTGTCCGCCCTGATCCCAGCTTTCTCCCCCCATCGTATTCAACGATATGAGGGATTTCCGGTTCGGCGTGACATTGACGTCGGCGCTGGCCATCGCCTGGATGTAAGAATCGGATTTCACAAAGGGTTTCTCCGCTTCATAGGTTTCAAGGACTTTCATGTCAGCCGATGCCGCAGGATGGCTCTGCAAATACGCTTCATAGGAAGCATACACTTCCGGAGAAGCGACGCTAATCCGTCCGATGAGCATCTCCTCGCGGATATGAAGCAATTTGATGCTGTTGCTGCCTTTCTTCAAATAAAATTTCAAAGGCTCATCATACAAATAGCTCGCATCGGTCAGGTGCGCGCTCTGCCAATCGGATACTTCGACCTGTTTCGAAAACACTTCATTTCCAAGCTCATCCGTCTGAAATTGATCCGATTCATTGGCCCACAGCCGTGGCAGCACCATTCTTCGCGCCTCGAAATACGGATATTCACCGTTGATTTGAATGCCTCTTTCCACCGGCGTGATTTTGCCGGGGAGTGCAAAATAATCTATTTGAATTTGGTAAAGTCCGTCATTTGGAACGTTTACCGTGAAATTGATTTCCGGAGTCAGTTCATTCGACCGTACAACCTCTTCGTTATATCCATGCGATTCCGAGATCGGCGTTAATGGTGCTTTGCTGCTTCCTGCATACAACTGATTAGGATGAATGACCGTTTGAAACGATTGCGCATCGGAATAACCTGCTTCTTCCCACTTCCGGATCACTTGCGTATAGTAATCCTCCGTCACCTTTTGGCTCATGGCGTCTTCTTTTTTGTCCGCATCCGTCGCCTGTCCGTTTTGCTCCGCTTCCTGATCGGATTTACCGCTGTTTTTGTTAAACAAATCGTCCAGCATGCTTTTTGTATCGCTGCTTGCATTGGCCTGGAGAATTTGCGGTTGATAGGTTGTGAAACAGGTCAACAGCATACAAATGATTAGTATGAATGCCGGCGTTTTTCGCTTCATATTTTTTACTCCTCTTTGAGGTGAATAGTCCAAAACCGGGTAAAATAGTTGTTCTCTCCCCTGAAAAAGGGGAGAGAACAACGTTCTGCCAATAGGTTTTGTTACTCCACTTTACTCAGTTGGTCCACCGCAGCTTTATACGTATCGTTCATTCTCTTCTCCATATCCGCTGCAACGTCTTCCAGTTTTACTTGGCGCTCGTTGATTTGTTTGAAGGTTTCGTCATAAATACCGATCGCATCCATGTAACCAGGCAGATACTTGATCGGATCGACAAGACCGTCAGGTATCATGGCGATCAGATCTTTCATGCCTGCAGGCATGTCCGCTCTGCCCAGGTAAGCGTTCCATACCTCTTCATCATTGATGAGCGGAAGGGTGGCGCCAAGCGGCCATTCCGGCTTCATTCTTTCCATCCAGCCTTCTTTCGAGTAGGTAAGCCATTTCACAAATTCGAAAGCCGCCTCTTTATGTTTGGAGCTCTTCGAAATCCCGACATAGTCTGTGATGAGCGGCAGTCTCTGTCCTTTTGAGCTTGGAAGCGGTCTGATATCCCATTTGAAATTGGCATTTTGAATATTCCCGCTAATTAACCATGATCCATCATATGCCATACCGATTTTTCCAAGCATCCAAGGCCATTTATCTTTTCCGTACCATTGCTCTTTTTCTTCCTCTTTATAGATGTCCAAGGAAACCTTATCGGAGTAGAGCAGTTCATCGATATAAGAAACGGCTTCTTTAAAGGCAGGACTAGTGAAATTATACTTCTCGCCATCCCATGTATTCCATCCTAGATTCGGATCGAATGCGGAGGGAATGGTTTGACGCATCCCATTGAGATTAACCATGCCGAATTGACGATCGTTGTACTTCGTTAATGCGATAGCTGCATCGCGCATTTCTTCGACAGTCCAGTTTGCCGATGGAACCGGAATGTTCTCTTTCTCGAACAGATCCAAGTTCAAGAAAACACCGAACATAAGGAGAGAATGCGGTAGCGCGTATTGTTTACCGCTATAATTCGCAGTGTCATTCAGATTTTTGAACGTTTTTCCATCCTGGAACTCCAGATCTTTTTCCAGATACGGCGTCAGATCTTCAAGCCAACCGTTGGCAGCCGCAACCGGAACGCCGAACGTCCATGTTACGTCGGGAAGCTCGCCGGCAGCCGCTACGGCAGCCAGTTTCTCATTCCACGGCCAAGTTACAGCCGGATCCTTCTCGATCTTGATGTTCGGATGCGTCGCTTCAAACGCTTCTTTGATGCGCTGTACATCCTCATCCCCCATCCAAGTACCCCATTTGAGCGTAACCACTTCTTCTGGCGTTTCCGTTTTGGCGTTTTCATCCGCAGCTTTATTGTCCGGCGCTGCAGCAGGCGGTTGATTTTGATTATTTTCGGCATTGTTAGCTTTGCCGCAGCCAGCAAGCACAAGAGTCATGCTCATAACAATTACCAGTAACAACGTGAACGTCTTTTTCATTCTCGCATCGAACTCCTTTTTTATTAAGAATGTCTCTGTTTAACAAAAAGCATGAATTTTCTCTCTCTCTTTTCCTTATTCTTCTTTTTACAGCAACCCGCCTATTCTGTTAAATGCGTTTCATTCCTTTGAAACATCACCTCCCCACAGTTTCGAGAAATGTATAACAATAATTGAAACGTTTCGAATTTTGGATTAGATGGATCATTCTTTTTATTCAAAACGCTTAGGTGATTTACCATTTTTAATTAATAGTGATCGTATAAGGCTTATGTAAACCCTTACATATGTCAAAGCGCTTTTTCGAAACGTTTCACTTTATATTAAGAATTTACCACACGGCAACTTTGAAATCAATAGCTTTTTTTATCTGTATTCATCATCATTACAGCTGCAAGGCAAGCGATTCGGACATCGAAACTACCTCGTCTGCTGTCACTTCCCTGCCGAGACGTCCCGAAATATAAATCCCTTCGCTTATCAGCATGGTTTGCAGAGCGATATCCGCCGTCGGCAGAAGCTCGACCCTGCCTTGAAGAGCGGCGATCCAATGTTGCTGTGACGAGTCATAAGCATCCATATTATCGCGCAAGTTATGCCAACGGTAATCCATTGCACCCAAGTTGAATGTGCTGTCCATTTCCATATCACACATATTCGTATGATAGCTCAGCGGCGTCCGCTCGCCGTTGGCGTATCCCGGAAGTCTGATTCCACCTTGCGAACCGACAATGCTGCTGCCTTCAAAATTATTCATATGAATCGCCCAGGATTCGATGATATCCAGCGTTAAGCCATCCTTGAAGCGTACAAAGCCAGTACCCAGCTCTTCCACATCGAAACCGGAAATGTTATTCCTCCGTTCATCGATTTCCATTTCCTGATATGTGCTGCCCGTAATGGTTTTAACCTCGGGAGTTCCGAGCAAATACAGTATCTGGGAAATATTGTACACACCCATATCAAACAGCGCGCCGCCACCGGCCGTTTCCTTTCTCGTGAAAAACGGTGTCCCGTAACCGTCCACATAAGGCCGGCCGCGGCGTCTGTAGCCGGTTGATCGGGCATGGAACAACTTCCCCAGCTTGCCTTCATCTATTAAAACTTTTGCCGCTTTTGTTTCTTTTGCATACAGAAAGCTTAACTGGATGTGCAGTTTCTTTCCATACTGCTTTGCTGCGTCAAGCATCGATTTGCCATCCGCATACGATCCGGCAATCGGCTTTTCGCAATAGACATGTTTCCCCGCCTGCAGCGCTTTGATCGTTACCGGAGCATGGAAGTTGTTATGCAAGCATACATCTACCGCATCAATGTCATCTCGCTGCAGCATTTCCTCAAAGTTGGTATACGTATGCGGAATATTGTATTTTTCGGCTACATTTTTCAGCTCGGACTCATTGATGTCAGCTGCCGCCACCACTTGGGCCCCGTCGATTGACGCATATCTCTCCAGATGCTCCTTCCCGATCAAGCCGACGCCGATAATTCCTACTCTTATCTTTTGCATAACCGATCCCCTCCGTTAGTTCGATTCGGTATTCATTTGGGTTAAAATTCGGCGGATATTGGCAAGCTGCCATTCCACTTCCACATACTCGTTTTTGCCGGAATGATGCTCCACACTGTAATGCCCGGTGTAACCCGCATCCATCAGATGTTTGATTTTTTCCTCATAACGCGGCAGCACCCATGCGGCAAAATGAGTATGGAAGGCATATTCGGCACAGAGACGGTCGCCGTTCTCTTTATCGACATCCCAATTTTCCAGATGCAATAAAATTCCGAATGCCGGGCTGTTTACCGCTTCCACAAGCTTTTTAATATTTTCCGGAACGCGCGATGTGCCCCAATGATTTTCCGGACCTACCTTGTAACCGCTCTCATTCGCCCGATGAGCATATTCTTTGTACCTTTTTACGGTATACTCAAATTGCTCGCCGGACATCTCCAATTGATGACCGCCCATGTCAATCCGAACCGTTTGCGCGCCCAATATTTCCGCAGCGCGTAAATTATCCAGCGCATTCTTGTAATTTTTGTCCCTTAATTCCTGATCCTCTTCCCACACGTGTGCGCCGTCTACGCATAAATTCGCAAGATGGATATCTTTGCGGTTCATGCTTTCCCTGATTTTGCGAAGATAATCATCCTCGTACGAAGCAAGCATAATGTTCCAAATATCCGCACCGCTCACATGATAACGATATTTCAAGCTCTCCAGATAACTGAAAATATCAATTTCCTTCTGATTAAACATGCCGTGAAAAGAGTAAGACGCGATTGAAACATTCATTTGACCACTCCTTAATTATAATCACAAAACCTCAAGCTTTGCTTCCAATCCTTCGGCGGAATTGGGACCGATCCATACGTTAAACAATCCCGGCTCAACGGCGAATTGAAGCTGTTTGTTCACGAAACCGAGCTGCGCAGCAGAAATCGTGAACGATACTTCTTTACTTTCCCCGGGCTCAAGGAACAGCTTATTAAACGCTTTCAGCTCCTTTTCCGGCCGCGTAATCGATGCTGCCTTATCTCCGATATACAACTGCACAATTTCTTCTCCTGAACGATTTCCGACATTCGCAATTCGCACGCTGATGCTGACACAGCCTTCCACACTCATCTTTGAACTGCTTATACGCATTTCACTGTATTCAAAAGTGGTGTAGCTCATTCCGTATCCGAAAGGATATAGCGGTGTCACATCACAATCCACATAACGTTTCATGTGAGGTCTTCCTGTTCTCTTGGCTGTGTAGAATATTGGAACCTGGCCGACCGTACGAGGGAATGTGACCGTTAGCTTCCCGCTTGGATTGTAATCGCCAAACAATACGTCCGCTATTGCATGACCGGCCTCAGTGCCGAGCTGCCAAACTTCCATGATGGCATGTATTTGCTCTGCTGCCCACGGTACGGAAAGAGGCCTTCCGCTGACAAGCAATAACACGACCGGTGTCCCCGTTGTCTGAATCGCTTTCAACAGCTCAAGCTGCACCCCCGGTAAATCCAGGCTTACCCGGCTATTATTCTCGCCGCTCATACCCGCACTCTCGCCGACGACGATAACGGCCACTTCGGCATTCCGTGCAGCTTCCACCGCTGCGGCAAAGTCTTCCGTTGAATCGCTATCCATGCCATAGCCGCGGGCTCTCTTCATGATAGACTTTGGCGTGCATATCCATATGAGTACCCGCTTTCACAGCTATGCTCCCAGCTTCCGTGTGGGATGCGGCATAGCCATGCTGCACCATTTCATCGACCGATTCCCAGTCGCTGACGACGAATCCTTTAAATCCCCATTCTTTTTGCAAAATATCGGTGAGCAGCCATTCGTTGCCGGTGCAGGGAACTCCGTTTAAATCATTAAAAGCAGCCATCAATGTACCGGCTCCTGCATCAAGCGCCGCTTTAAAGGGCGGAAAGTATGTTTCCCGCAATACCATTTCAGGAACATCGACCGTATTATAATCTCTTCCGGCCTGTGCAGCACCGTAAGCCGTAAAATGTTTGGGGCATGCAACAATCCCCGGCCGATCTTCCCAGTCATTACGCTGAAAGCCCTTCACTCTTGCCGCAGCAATAACGGAACCTAAATAAGTATCTTCCCCCGCCCCTTCGGCAATCCGTCCCCATCTCGCATCCCTGGCGATATCAACCATAGGAGCAAATATCCAGTGTATACCATGGGCAGAAGCTTCTCTGGCGGCAATCGCAGCGGTTTCTTCTAGCAGTTCCGGATTCCAGCTGCATGATTCCGCGAGCGGAATCGGAAATATCGAACGATACCCGTGAATGACATCATCGCCAATAATAAGAGGGATTCCCAGTCGCGACTCTTCAACGGCAATCCGCTGAAGCTCGTTCACTTTGTCCGCTTCTCTAACGTTAAGCAGCGAACCGATCTTACCTTCTCTGATCCATTCCAGATCCGATTCCTTTAATGTCCCGCGCTGGGTCATCTGTCCGATTTTTTCTTCCAGTGTCATTTGGCCAAGCAGCTTCTCAATCTTTTGTTCCGTTTCATCATTTATTATAAAATTGCTTCGCTTCAATTGAGTCATTTTGAGGCTTCACCCTTCTTTTACAGAAAAATGTCGAAACGTTTCACTTTTGTTCCAAAAAAATATTTAATACTATAAATACTATAAATACTTTAAAAGAAATTTTGAAAAGGCAACCGCTTACATTAAGTCGAAACGTTTCTCCTAGAATATATCACCACTTCGTTTTGTTGTAAACCCTTTCTTTCGGATATTTTATTGTTGCAACTCCATTACATAAAGATTTCAATGATATTCGAATCATTTTTCAGTCTCTGCTCAAGCTCTTGCTTGCTTATGAAAAAACCGCCCTGACGATAACGGTTTGCCAATGGTTCTGCCGCCGCAACATGACCGTTTATTACAACACGCTTTGAATCTTGACCAAGATGATAAATGAACGTGACAGAATGCCCCATAAACTTAAAATCGAACTTTAGTCCATCAAAACGATAAGGTAAAACGGGATCAATGACCAGCCCTCCAGCTTCTTGACGCAGTCCCAAGCAATTGGAAATCAATTGGTTCATATAAATGCCAGGACCGCTTGAATAAATACGCCAGCCGCCTTTGACCGGTACTGTTCCTTCGCGTAATTTAATAAATTGTTCCTGCGCTTCATAACGTGTATTGAACTTGCCGTCCGAACTGCTGAAGTAGGCGTTGCTTTGCCGGCGTTCTGCATTCGGTACAACTTCACGGATCTTTATTGGATTAATGATTGCCAAGCCGTTCCATACTTCATCCACTTTTCCGAGCTTTGCCATCGCCTCAACGAAACGAATATGGGCATGGACATATTGAAGGCCAATTTCGCGGCCAAAATTCGCCCCTTGTTCCGCACGTTTAAAGTGAGTGCTGGGGCCTCCGGCATACTTTGCCGGCCGGTCCATTAACCGGACGCCATCCGGGCAATAAAGCTTTTCTTTGATAATTTGATACTGTGATTCTGCCTGCTCAGGCGTTAACAGCTCGCTGATCATACTGCGGGTCATAGGGAGCAAGCGGTAATGAATGCCTGTTTTTGTATCCTCCGGATGAAGCATCAATTCTGCTGTTCCAGGCTGTTCCATATAAACAAAACCGGGAATCACTTCAGTCTGCAGCATGTAGCGATTAAAGTCCGCTTCAATTCCGGAAGCTAAAGCTTGCAATCCGGCTGCTTCACTTGCTTCCACTTCTGCTAAAACATGCGACATTTGACGAATTACTTGATAGGTTAATGCAACGGTCCAACTGCTGACCATGTATTGTTTCAACTGCGAATTAGCGGGTTGAAGCGTATCGTCCCAATCACCGTCACCGTATGAGGACAAATGTGTATCATGCAAGAAATGCTGTTTCATGTATTCAATCTCTTTTTTCGCATGTTCATAAATCGTTGCCGTTTCTTCTGTAAACTCCTTGCTGCTGCGGTTTGTATACGGCACTTTTTCTTGCAAGACACTGTAATCTTTCGTTGCGGCCAAATAATCACCCAATACTTTCAACGGCCAAACAATAACATCCCCGTGACTTTCACCGGCTTGAACCTTATAATAGTTGTCAAACATAAACCACTGCGGCCAATTGCCGTCATCTTCAAATTGATGGGAATAAACCTTTTTTATAATCTCTTTAACCGTGCCATACTTATGTGTCGCCATGAAATACTCCGCAGGTCCCTGGCATACATCCCGGGTTCCCCATGCAGCTCCGCCATATTGTTCAAGTCCGTGCGGCACTGAATAATGGACCAACATGTTGTGCGTATACCACCAGGCAAGGGCATTTACCTTATCCAATTCCTCTGTTGCCGCATCATGCTGCGACAGGTGGAACCCATTCATCACTTCCCGATAAAACTCACGATAGCGTTCTATTTCTGAAGCCATGTCCCGCTTCACAAATGACATCTCCCCACCACGGAGCAAACCTTGAATGGTCATTGTCCACTCACTCGCCGGGCTTAATTCAAGCACGACAAGTGAAGCAGAGCGAGGTACGGCGCCGGGTGCAAGCTTCCGTTCATCCTCTAAAGTCACTTCCGCGCCTTCTACTCGGAGACGATAGCATAGATCCGGGTATGCCATCGCATTCATTGCTGCTGCATCTGCATAAAACGAAATCGTTTGACCTTCTCTTTCCATACGGAACGGCTCTTCGTATTCATTATTAGACATGGATACCTGGTTAGTCACTTGATAACGATAGGCTCTGCCGCTTACGGAACGCACATGCAGCAGAACTTCCGGCGTGTCGATTGTCGTGAAATTCGTGATCACATACATCTCATCAGCGTTTTTGTAATACCAACGCGCATAGTTAAATCCGATTTCAAACATCGACGGCATGGTCAATAAATGATAAATGCCATCCACTTCAACATATATGCGCTGGCCTGATGTTTTCATAATGTTCAGAGCATTGCGGACATTCGTCAGCATTTTATTGAATGTCGTATTGCCGACAACAAGCTGAGAATTGAAAATTCCACACATATAAGATGTCGATGTAAGGATGTTTTCGTTCATTTTATCATTTTGCCCAGTCATTACAATATGACCATGCGGCCGTTCTACAAGCTGCTCTTTTTCTTTTAAAACGACGTGCTCGTGCTTGTCTGTAAAAAATGAAAGCAGAGTTTCTCCGTCCCATTCTTCTTGGCAGCGATTAGGAAAGTATTGGTTAATTTCTTCTTTCGTCATTGAAGCGGTTCTCAGCGGCGCTCCGTATATCGAGGAAATACTCACCTTGTCTAAAGATTGACCTATATTTTTACTTCTAGCTTTCACTTGATCCCATGCATTTAAAACGTCTTTTTCAAACTCTAATGAAGAGACGGCTGCCGGATGATTCTCTATAAATAAACCATAAAAGACAAATTGTGTAGATCCTGTCAACTTCACACGTTCCGACTGCAGCCCCGTATATGCAAATTCGTACTGATATACTTCATTAGGAAGCGTCTCTGCCCATAACACTTCCGGTTGGTTTGTTTCTTTATAAGATAAACCGAAAAATTGGAAGCCATCCGTGGAATAGCCAATCGTTTTCGTTAAAGCCCCTTGTTGTAAATAAGGAAAGAATCCGCTATGCTGCGGCTGATTCTGACGTGAACAGACAACATATCCTTTGTCTTGATCTTCAAATACAGCATGGTCAATATATTGGGATAAGTATGCTTCATTAGATTGGACAGCTCCTTTATTAGCGATGCCTACATCTTGTCCATAAATAACGTCCACTTCCACATCATGCCCATCGACTGTTATATCCCAAAACCAGACCCCTTGTTCAGTCAAGCTGAAGGTAACTTGATAGTGAACCTCATCCACAGTTCCTTTCCATGTGACATGGGATTCAGAATATTGCAATGCGCTCTCTGACTGAACCCCCAGCAGCGGCACAACTTGTATTCCGTCAGCCCGGTGCAACCGCAAGTAAAGATTATTCAGCGCTCCATCAATAGGATTGGAATTCCATTGATTGATCATCATCATATTGTAGGCTGCTTCATAAAGATCACCGCTATTTAAAAATGCAAACCGAAAGTTCCCTGCTTTAATTTGAAATTTTGAATCGATCATCGTTGTCATTATAGTCTCCTTTTGATTTCACTAAGTTGGCGGAGTTGCTGCACCTATGCTCATTGAAACGTTTCGAAAAAATTATAAAAATAATAAATATTTTTCTGACGAATGATTAAAAATAATTCAAAAGTTTTGTCGAAACGTTTCTACAAAGACAATTATACTTTATAATGAAAGCAGTTTCAATTTATTTTGAGAAAAATATTTAATGAAAAAGGGGGAATTAAACGGATCGGCGTTGTGGATGCCGGAGGTCTCTTCCTGCCGACACATCCTGTCAACATGCCTACGATCGGAAACAGCGCGATGGCCTATCCCGTCAAACGAACTAAATCTTTATTACAACCTGCATTCCCGCCAACTCATAACGAGGACGGCGGGGTGACTCCCAGCTTTTGAAACAGCTCGCGCTGTTTTTCGGTGATTTCACCGATTCGCA
>NZ_JAKGAP010000061.1 GCF_021532375.1 Paenibacillus alkaliterrae | reverse complement strand
GACACCCTTGCTCTTGGCTAGTGGTTGGCAACTACAAGCCCCCACAGTGGACTTTCACCACCTAGTTAATCGCCATGCGTGGCGCACACAAAAAAAAGTGACTAAGCATAAAAGATGCTAGTCACTTTTACTATTTATATATGAAGTACCTGCAGTTCATCCTCTTACAATTGAAGCTGCTTCAAATTGTAAAACTCGCCCTTCCTCGCCATCAGCTCGTTGAAGGTGCCGACCTCGACGATACGGCCATGCTTCATGACGACGATGCGGTCAGCGTCGCGAATCGTCGACAGACGGTGGGCAACGATAAGCGTTGTCCGCCCCTACTCAAACCTCTGTTTCGTCAGGCGGAAGCGGTACCTTCAGCGATACCGTTTCCTCAGTCAGCGCAAATTCAACTCGGAATGCAGCAAACGGCTCGGATACGGATAACGGTTCTACCCTGGCCAAACGCCCCAAAGGGAACCGGAACAAAAAGCGGTAACTTCTACACTGAGGTTGCCTTATTCCATGATGGCGGCTTTCCCTCTCCAATTACTCCTATGACGTGTCCCTCCTTTTGTCTAATTTGCACTCTATACAGCAGAATGTTAGATTATCACCTCGCCCGCCTGCTACAATGCACTTTCTGCAGCAGACGCACATACAGTCGGACCAGCAGGCTCCCATACCGCCGAATCTGCGAACAGGCTTTCAGCTATGCCAGCATACGCGCATGCCGACGGGCCAGCATTGCTAGGTGGACGTCCAGCCAAATAAAAAAAAGCGGCCGAGCAAGCAAGCGAGCACAAAAGCACACCTCCCCGCGCAGCCGCGATCCTATCCATTCGCCGGGCCTGTCGACTCCCGGTACAGCAGCTCTCCGGCAAGGAGCAGCTTCTCCATCGGGTTCGATTGACCCGCGATACGCCCGAGCAGGCGCTCTACCGCACGGCGGCCAAGCAGCTCCTTAGGCACGTGGACCGTCGTGAGCGCAGGCGTCATCTTGTAGGCGTGCTCGATGTTATCGAAACCCGTTACCGATACGTCGCCGGGCACCGCTATGCCGAGCCCCTCCAACGCATGCACTGCGCCGATCGCGATCATGTCATTGGCGCACAGCAACGCCGTAGGCAGTGTTTTGAGCTTCTGCTTCTTCGCTGCCCACTGCCTGATCGGCTCTTCGAAATGTTCGTGCTCGAAGCCCTTCACGGAAAGCGACCAATCCCTTGCGTCTCCAACCGATTCCTCTTCCTCCAGTGCGCTTCGGAAGCCGAGAAAACGGTCCTTAAAGCTCCTCGAGTAAGCAATATCTCCAATAAAGCACAGCTGCTTATGACCGCTCCCGATCAAATGCTTCGTCAGCCGGTACATCGATTCATAGTTATTCGTGAACACGGTGTCGCTTGGAATAAGCATGTCCTCATGATCGACGAGCACCATCGGCAGACCGATCCGATGCACCTCCAGCAGCAGCGCGGTCGAAATTTCTCCTACGCCGATCAGCCCCAATATGCCGTTCGGATTTAAAAAATGCAGAAAATGATCGACGCTCTGCTCGGATACGATCACCATGCCGAAGCCGTCCGCCTCCAACCGGGAGGCGATTCCGTCAAGTATGCGCCCGCAGTACGCCGATTCCTTCGTCCGAAACCGGATATTCGGCATGAGCACGAGCACGGATTGCTTGCCCGCCGCGGGAACCTTTGGCAGCTGCTCCAGCTTCATCGTTTTGACATAGGCATTTTTTTGCGAAAAATAACCGAGCTGGGACGCCGCCTGAATAACCCGCTCCTTCGTCGTCTCGCTAACGCCTCCTTTACCGGACAGCGCCTTCGAAACGACAAACTTGGATACGCCCAAATAACCGGCTATTTGCTGCATCGTGACTTTCTTTGACATGGGAGTACTCCACCTTAGCTTTCGGTAATGGTTCTTGCTTCCTCCAGCTCTCATTGTATTAATCGAAGACAGCCTTTAAATCAGGACCAACGTTCCACTCCTGAATAAATGACCCAGTTGCCCATTAAATACATGGCAGCCCTGCCGCCCGCCGCGAAAGCTTTTTTGTTATAAACGATGCCCGTCGTCGAGGCCCCGGTCGCGATGCCGTAACGCTTGTCCGCGTACGTATTGAAATCGGCTAACCGGATATGCTCGAACATACGATAGAGGCAGCGTAATAAGAAGCAGGAAAACAAGAAACAGCTTCCTTTCCATCCGCATACCTCCAAAAGCCGCCCATATGCGCCAAAATCGTTTCCTTACGCCCATCGCTAGTAGTCTCCCATCTAAATAGCCGGCATCACGTTTCCGCCATTTACAGGAATGTAGGCGCCTGTAATGAAGCTTGCCAGGTCCGATGCCAAGAAAGCGACCGTATTAGCGATTTCTTGATCGGTACCTCTGCGTTTGAGCGGAACGTTCTGCGAGTAGCTTACGTTCTCTTCGTTGCCGCTTGCCCGGTCGCGATCGCTGATGGTCCACCCCGGAGCAACCTGATTAACCGTAATCTGATGCTCGCCCGCTTCCTTCGCCAGCACGCGGTAGATGCCGTCCATCCCGCGTTTGCCCGCCGTATAGGCCGATTGGCCGGGGAAGTTCTGCATCGCGCATTCCGTATTAATGCCAATGATTCTTCCGCCTTTGCGCTCCATCATAGCGGGAACGAACGCTTTTGCCAAATAAACGCTTTGCATGACGCAGGACTCGAATTGACTGACATAATCGGAAACCGGCTGCTCCAATACGCTTGTCCATTGATATTGGATAACCGCGTTAGCTACTACGATATCGACATGACCAAGCTCCTCCGTAACCTTATCCTTCATCGCATAAATTTGCTGCTCATTCGTAATATCCGCCTGAACGATGATCGCTCGTCTGCCCAAAGCGGCAATCTCCTGCTGCAGCTCCTTCGTCTTCGCTTCGTTATTATTATAATGCAGCACAATGTTAGCGCCGCAGACTGCGAGAGTTCGAGCCATCACTCGACCCAAATCGCCGGATGCACCTGTAATTAGAGCTGTTTTATTCGACAAGTCGATTTGCATGCCAATGCCGCCTTTCTTTTCAACACGAATTTTGTTATATATTTTATTATTAGTTATGCTACCAAAAAGTCAACTGTTTTATAGCTCCAAAGAGAAAAATACGATAACCCAAACATGTAAACTATAAAGCAAATTAATTTATACTTAAGTTATCTTTTTGATGAAACAGTGCACTATACATTGCAATATACCTTGTGGTTTCGACAGTTTTCATGTATATTACAGTCTGTATACACACTAATCATTCACATATGTATTAATAATAATGTTCACCGGGGGTTATCCATTGAAAATCGATCTTTCTGAGCAAAGCCTGCCTGTATTCGAGGCTATATCAAGTAATGTAAGAATCCAAATTATTCATTTGTTATCTAAAAAATCGATGAATATTCGTGAGCTTGCCGAAGCGATAGGCTTAAGCAGCGCGATTATGACCATGCATGTCAAAAAGCTGGAAAAGGCGGGAATTATCCGCTCCGAGATGACGCCAGGCAAGGGCGGAGCCGCCCAGAAGGTATGCTCGCTCCAAATGGACGGACTTGAGATCACTTTCCCGCGTAAGGACGTCGTTCATCGCGAATCCAGAAGAACCGAGGTCTCGATCGGCCACTACACCGATTTGAGCATCGTGCCTACATGCGGCATTTGTACGACCGAGAAAGTCATTGGCATTTTCGATGACCCTCGCTACTTCCTTGACCCTGATCGGGTTAATGCGAAAATTTTATGGTTCTCGCAAGGCTACATTGAATACAAAATTCCGAACTTCCTATTAAGCAGCGAAAATCCGGAGGAGCTGGAAATTTCCATGGAAATCTCTTCCGAAGCGCCGCTTACCAACATGAACTGGCCGTCTGACCTTACTTTCTTCTTCAATGGCGTTAACGTCGGCAGTTGGACGAGTCCGGCCGATTATGGCGGCAAAGGAAAGCTGAATCCTTCATGGTGGTTCGACGATGTCAACCAATTCGGCTTGCTGAAACGGCTTATTATCAAGAAGGACGGCACATACATGGACGGTCTCCGGCTTTCCAACGTGAATCTCGATCAGATCGATATAAGCAACAGCCACTGGACGTTCCGCATTGCCATCCTCGAGGATGCCGAGCATATCGGCGGCGTCACGCTGTTCGGCTCCGGCTTCGGCAATTACAATCAGGATCTTATTTTCAAGCTCTATTATACGAAGCTGGCACAGGAAGAGCGTGTGCAGGTTTAGCTGGTTGCAAATAAAGAGACTATCCAGCTGCCATTGATGGCGGTAGGATAGTCTCTTTTTTTATACATACAGCCATAGCGCTGCTTTTTAGATCTATTTGGCTCATACTAACCAAAGTGTGATGAATAGAGCTAGTTTCTAGCTCTATTCGGTCAGCACGCCGCCGTTTGTGCCCATTTCCGCCGCATACGCCAGCCATAGCGCTACTTTTTAGATCTATTTGGCTCATACTAACCAAAATGTACGGAATAGATCTAGTTTCTAGATCTATTCCGTCAGCACGCCGCCGTTTGTGCCCATTTTCGCCGTATCCGCCAGCCATAGCGCTGCTTTTTAGATCTATTTGGCTCATATTAACCAAAGTGTGATGAATAGAGCTAGTTTCCAGCTCTATTCGGTCAGCCTGCCGCCGAGCGTCCCCATTTCCGCCGTATCCGCCAGCCTACTCCTTCTCCTCCGGAGGTAGGAGCACGATTCTCCCTTCGCCCAGTTCCACGCGAAGCTTATTGGAGTTCTTAACGCCAATAGATTCCAAATAGCCTGCCGGCACCTGCAGACGGCCCGCCTTGTCGAGCACTGCGTACTCGACATGCGTTCCTTCCTCGTCATCCGCTTCCTCAAGCTCAGCAAGTTCTTCCGCATAGGAGCGTTTACGCAGCATTTCGGAAGAGATCTTGCCGTCGCGTATCGCTGCCACCCGGTCAACCTTCTTCGCAAGCTCCGGATCATGCGTGACGATCACGACGGTGATGCCGATCGTGCGGTTCAACTCGCGGAACAAATCCAGGATTTGATTAGCCATTCTCGAATCTACCGAGCCAGTCGGCTCATCTGCCAGCAGAAGTTTCGGGTGATTGGCTAGCGCAATCGCAATGGCTACCCTCTGCTGCTCGCCGCCTGACAGCTCATACAGCTTATTGGATGCTCTATGGCTTAGACCGACTGCATCGAGAAGCTCCTTCGCCCGCCAGCGCTTGCGGGCGCCCGTCAACAGAATCGGCAGCTCTACGTTCTCGAGCGCCGTCAAATACGGAATCAAATTACGGGCGTTGTTCTGCCACACGAAGCCGACGCTTTCCCGTTTGTAACGGACAAAATCACGTTCCTTAAACTTAAGCATATCTCTGCCGTCAACGGTCAGTTTGCCGGCGGTTGGGCGGTCGAGGCCGCCCAGCATATTCAGCAGCGTTGATTTTCCGCTGCCGCTGTTGCCGATAATCGCCATCAGCTCGCCGCTTTCGATGTGGAGATCGAGGCCTTGCAGGGCGAATACCTCTAAGTCGGCCGTTTTGTATATTTTGACAAGCCCTTCGCAATGGATCATCCGTCAATCCTCCCCTAGCTTAATCGCTTGATGAATGCGCAGGCGCGACAGCATATAGGCCAATATGCCAAGACCGATCATGAGCATAAACCCGACCAAAATATAGATTCGCATTAAATCCGCGGAATCAAACATGACTTTAAACGGCGGGACAAGACTGCTCGGATTAAAGGCAATTTGAAAGTTAGGCACATACAGCAGGCTTGCGATATTGCCGACGAAAATGCCGATCAGCACCGCGACGCCGGAAGTCAGCAATTGCTCGACCCCAAGCATGCCGATAAGCTGCTTCAGCGATAAGCCAATCGCGCGTAAAATGCCGTTCTGCAGCGTTCTGCCGCGCAGCGACAATACCCAATACAAGAGGAACCCGATGAAGCTTACGAGTATCGAGAGGACGAAGCCTAATGTCAAAATTCCGTTTAACGCCATGAGGAACGGATCATTTTTGGCTGTTATCAGCTCTTCTCTCGTATTCACGATGCTCGTAATAGGCAGCTCCGATTCGGTAAGGCTCTCATAAAACTCTGCTGTCGAGGCTTCCGGCTTCAGCTTAATCCATACGTCATAGGGCTCCAGCGCAAGCTGAACCTGTATGCGAGGCAAATGGCCAACGATCAGCATAGGCGCATTGGCAACCGATTCGTCCTCGCTTACATCGACGCTTCCAACAGCCGGATTCGGATTAAACGTTGGGAAATAATCAATAATGCCGTAAACCTTGAACGGCTGCTGAGGCACGTCGCTCCAGCCTACCCAAATCGTATCGCCGGCCTTTGCCTTCTTCTGCTCGGCAAGCGTTCTCGAGATAAGCACCGCCTGTGAATCAGAGGCAAGCAGGTTTAAATAATCATTAATCGGATAGTCGAGCAGGCTGTCCCGGAACCAGGTCGTTTCGCCGAACTCATCGGTGTCGATCCCCATCAAGGTGGCCGCTCCGTTACCGTCATTCACGCTGAAGGATACATCCTTCGTAAATACTTTGGCCGCGGATTCAACTCCGGCAACCGTTTTGAACGGATCGAATGCGGGCTCCAAATAATGAATAACGGAAGGAGTCAACGGAGTCGTTTCCGCTGCCGGCGCTCCCGGAGGAGGCGGCGGCGGCGCATCGTTGACCCATTGCGACTTCAGCACAATTTCCGCGCCATTGCCGTATCTTATCCGATCCTCGGTATTATTGTTGATCGTTCTCGCAGCCGAAGCGCTGAATACACCGGTAGCGATCGTCATTATGAGAAATATCATCAAAAATTGATACTGCGAGCTGGAGCGGCCAACCTGTATTAAAGTAGCATATACGGAAGGAGGCCACCACTTCTTGCCGATCCAGTATACGAGCCTTAGTATCCACGGGTATAAACGAAGCAGCAGCAAACCAGCCCCCATAATGAACAACGCAGGCACGACGAATTGCAGCGGATCAATGTTCAGATCGGTAGCATTGAGCCCTAAGCTTTGCAAATCCGCAAGTCTCTTTCTGAAGGTATACAACCCATAAATGGCTAACGCGAGTGCAATGACATCAAGAAACATTTTGTGCCAAAGCGGAGATTTCAGCAATCTCGCCAGTTGCTGCTTATATCCGACAATCGTGACGCGCGTAGCCATAATAATAGGAACCAGCATAATGACAAAGCAGATGCAGGATGCGATAGCCCCGTAGCGGTAGGCCTCTGCCGTAAGTCTTACAGGCAGACGAACGCGCTGTACGAATTCGAGGAATCCGTTGGATGCGCCGAGCAGCTCGGTTAAAACGACGCCAAGCAGCGGTCCTATGCCGCAGGCGATACCGCATAAGATGATGCCTTCCACCGCATACGAAGTAACGACCTGCCAACGCGCGGCTCCTCTGCTTCGAAGCACGGCAATTTCATTTTTTTGCCGGTCAGCAATGAGATTGGACACCATAAACATGTAGAAGCCAAGCATAATGAGCACCGGAACATTGAGTGACCACATTAGTGTTCTCAGCTGGTCAGCCCGCTCCAGATACTTAGCGATCGTTTCAAGCGCGGGCGTTTCCGATACGACTTGATACATCGTCACATCATTCAACATCACATTGCGAATCTTATTCGTCGTCTGGATGAAATCATCGACAAATCTGAGCTCCAGCTTCGAATAATCCAGCACGAAAAACCATCCAACCGAAGCAACCGGAATACGGCTTTCCTGCAATAGATGCTGCTTGGCGATTTCGTCGCTTATAACGAAGCTGCTGCTTAGCTCGCTTAGATCCGTATCCCGGAAGTAAGGGTCATCATCCTGTTTTTTCTCGAATACGCCTACCGGCTTGAATTTTATTTCCCCGGCAATTTTTTCATCATCCACAATAAATTCCGAGTCGATGACTGTTTTGAATTGAATAAGCGCCCGCTCTGTAACGAGCACCTCATATACGCCGTCTACGGGCTGCAATTCAGCAGGCATCCTGCCGTCCGTCAGCTTGATATGCTCCTCGAGCCCGGAGAAGGAACGCAGCGTCATCGTCTTCACCGATTTTTTCGTATTCGGATCGGGATCATTTTTCGGTCTAATCTTCATCGATTTCGATTGGAAATCGGTCACAAGCTCCTGTACCGGAATTTGGAAGCCAGCCGAGCCTTGATTATGAATATAGTTATCGACCTTCGTGAAAATCCGATTCATTTGCTCGGGCGTTTCTTTCGTAAAAAAAAGTTTATTATATTGAGAGCCGGGGTATACGTTCCTGTCCGCTTGCATCGTCTCCAAATCCTTGACCAGCATCCGCGACAAGACGGCTTCCGAATAAATCGGCATGCTGCTAACCAAGGCGACAGACATAACCAGACCGATGAATAAGCTGGCGACCAACCATTTGTTCTGCACCATTTTGCGAATAATCATGACAAACAAAGCCACTCGAAAACCTCCCAAGCGTATACAGCTTACTCACACTTATTATTGCAGCACAACGACCGCGCCTTCTTCCAAGCCCTTTGTAATCTCAATTTCAGTAGAGCCTTTAATGCCTGTCTCTACATCGATCTCACGAATTTTGCTGCCATCCTCCAGCGTTCGGACGAACGTTCTGCCGAGGAAGCTGCGAACGCCGCTGCGCGGAATCTTCAAAACATCCTCGCGCTGCTGCAAAATAATTTTCACATCGGCGAACGCTCCGATCGATGCATCCGCCGGCACCTTCGGCACCTCGATGTAAAGCGTCTTCGAATAACGGTCAAGCAATTGTTCGTTCATTGTAGCCGGTGCGGAGGATGGCGTCTGAACGACCTTGCCTTCCAGCTCCTCCTCTCCAAAAGTAACCTTGACCGGAAACCCTACATCCACGCTGCTGATTTCGGCGCCTGACTCGACGCGCAGGGCGACGCGAAGCTTCGAAGGATCGGAAATCGTAACGAGCGTCTGGTACGCTTCGACAAAATCACCCTCCTCTAAATCCTCTACAAAAGTTACTTGACCGTCCATTCCGGCTACGAGCTGCTTGCTATTGTAAGTCGTCATCAGCCTTGCAAGCTTTAAATTCTCGATATCCAGCTGGAGCTGGGCGATGTTAATGGCATCGGAATCGCTGCCGGCCTTTGCCTGCTTGAGTGAAAGCTTAGCCCTTGCAACACTAAGCTGCTGCTCCTTCAACTGTATGTCCAGGCCGTCAACATTCAGTTGAACAAGCACGTCGCCCTTCTTCACCTTCGATCCTGCAGTAACAAGCATCTTCGCAATACGGCCTCCTTGGCCGGTAAATTGCGCCATTTCCCACTGCGTCGATTCCAGACTGCCGTTTCCGTTAATTTCTTGCGAGATCGTCCCCTTCTCTACGATTACGGTACGATAGTTTTCCTGGGCCGGCTTGACGAGCGGCGGCTTAAGAGCATTCTCCTCCGCGGGCAGCAGGGAGCAGCCTGTGAGCGAAGCGCTGATAAGCAGCGCAAAAGACCAGCCGAGCATCGGTTTAAGCTTGTGCGACAATTTGTCCATCCTCCAATTCATACACATGGTCAACAATTTCCATGATCGCAGGATCATGCGTTGTCATAATGATCGTCATGCCTGCCGTTTCTACCAATTCGCGAAACACCTTCATAATCTGCAAGCCTGTCCGGCTATCCAGCTCAGCGGTCGGCTCATCGGCAAGCAGCAGCTTCGGCTTATGCGCTATCGCTCTTGCGATAGCCGTTCTTTGCTGCTCGCCTCCCGACAGCTCGAACGGCCGGTGATGCATCCGGCTCTTGAGTCCTACCTGCTCCAAAGCTTGAATCGCAGCTTCCTTTCGGCCGCCCGAGGGTACGCCGGCTACTCTTAATATGAACTCTACATTCTCGTAGGCAGACATAAGAGGAATGAGTGCGAATGATTGAAAAATAAGGCCCATCTCCTTGCGCCGCACCATATCCCTCTCTTGGTTTGTCAGCGCTGTCAATTCGCGGCCGTCAAACGTAATCATGCCTTCCGTCGGCCGGTCCAGCGCGCTTAGCAAATTAATCAGTGTCGTTTTGCCAGAGCCGGATCTTCCTTTCAGGGCAATTAACCGTCCCGACGGAATCGATAAATCAACGCCCTTTAATACGGTAACAGCACTGAGGCCTCTTCCAAAGGTTCTTTTTAAAGCGCTTGCACGAATAATATCGTGCGCAGATGGCTGCATCGAATCGTAAACCCCCGTTTCCCATAAATCTATCCCAGTAACTCGCTTGCATTTATATCTTTTTCCATTTTAACCTCGTCCTGAGCTATGCACAAGCATTATTACGGCCTGAAAAAAAAGCTATAGATGAACGGAGTTTCACCGCATCTATAGCCGTTATATGATTATATTCCGTACTCCTTGGCTTTCTTCACAACTTCTTCCCATGCTTGCTCCGGAGAAATTTGATTGAACATGAGTTTTTCCGCAATAGTACCATAGTCCTTGCCTCCGAAGTTGGACCATCCTTTCGGACTGGTCTTGAACGGTTGAGCGATCGGTGCCGTGTTTTTGATCAAATCAATTCCCATGATATCCGCAGGGCTCAGCTTTGGTTCCATATAGTCAAGAACTGTCTTGGAAACTGGCACCCCTCTAGTCGTGGTCAGAATATCTGCCGCACCCTGGTCATTGATAAACCAGTCGATGAACTTCTGTGCTTCTATCTGATATTTAGAGCTGGACGCTACGCTCCAGAACATGGAAGGCTTCAGCCAGCCTGCTCCATGTTCCCCTCTTGGCAAAGTCACCATTCCCATTGCACCTGGTTTTAATGTATCAAGCGCTACAGACTGAGCAGCATGCAAACCGCGGATTACAACTTTTCCTTGCGCCATAAGATCCAAATTCGGGTCCAATTCTTTGTCTGTTACGGACAGCGTTGCGGGAGGAACGACACCTTCTTCTCTCAGCTTCAGAAATATATTTTGCCATTCCAGCCAAGTGTCCTTATCTATATTGAACTTGCCATCGTCCGTCACATAGTAGCCTTTGCCTTTGGACATTTGGTACAGGCTGTACATATCCAATGCCTTTGAATCATCCATCAAGGCGTATTGACCATCGCCCAACTTAGCTTTCACATCTCTGCCGAATTGAAAATATTGTTCCCAAGTTAAGCCATTTTGAGGAACGGCAATCCCCGATTTCTCAATGGCTTCCTTATTGTAGGCCAAACCAAACGCATTATTGCCAAGTGCTACAGCGTAAAGCTTGTCTTGTACCTTACCGGAGTTGAGCAACACTTCATCGATACTGGCTAAGTTCACAGTTGTTAACTCAGTAAGCTGGTTTCTTGCAGCATAATCCGCCAGGTATGCTGCGTCCATTTGGATGATATCCGGCGCATTATTGGCAGCAGCTTGCGTAGATAATTTATCCCAGTAGCCGTCCCAACCCGAAAACTCCGGTTCAAACGTAACATGCGGGTTAAGCTTCGTATACTCATCCAATGCCTTAATTGTTGCATCGTGTCTCGTTTGCGAGCCCCACCACATGATACGAAGCTTGACTGGATCCACTGTCTTGTCCTCTTTCGGCTGATCCGTATTGTTGTTAGCTGCGTTGTTTGTTGAATTAGTCCCAATTGTATCATTTTTGCCTGAGCCGCAGGCTGCAATAGAGAGCGCCATGACTAAAACAAATGCGATCAGTGCATACTTTCTCATTTTGCTTACATTCATACCAATTCCCCTTTTCGTTAGTTAATCGCTTACATTTATATCGTACATAGCATAGCGATGTTTGGGTACGAGAGAGATGCACAATCTGTTTCAATTTCTACCGAAGTTGCCCGCATTTCTCACTATTACGTCATAACTTGATCAATTCAGATGGGTTCACGCCAATAACTTTTTTAAAAAGCGTGCTGAAATAAGGTACATTCTTGTATCCAACCATTTCGGCTACCTCATAAATCAGATGCTTTCCTTCCAGAATGAGTGTCTTTGCTTTCTCCATCCGAACCCTGGTGAGGTAATTGTTAAAGGTCTCTCCGGTAGCTTTGCGAAAAATGTGACTAAGGTAGTTTCTTGAGATATATACCTTCTCCGAAAGATTGGATATCGTAATGTCCTGCGCATAGTTTTCATGAATGTACTCCAGCATAAACTCCATTACTTGCTTATGCTTAACATTGTCCTTCATGCTTCCGTAGGAGCATATCCATTCCATTTTCCCTTGCAGCCACTGTTCCAATTGATCCTTGTTCACAATAGAGCTGTATTCCTGACGCCACTCCGATAAATCCGTTTTATCCTCCATCACAATTCCGGTTTCAAATAAAGCATATTTACAAATCGTGCAAACCTCAGCTGCGATCTGCTGCAGATAGGAAGGCTTTGTATGCTCCGTTTCCGCAAGCTCTTTGATAAACACACTGATCAGCTCCCGGGCACGTCTCAATTGCGTTTGGCGAACCGCTTCGGCCATTTCCTGATAAAATGTAACCGTTCGAAGCATGGATTTATTCGACAGCTGTCCCGGCTTTTCTTCCGAGTTATATCGGTATATTTCCGTATCAAGGGATAACGGACAACTTTTCGCTGATAGCGCTGCAAAGGCCTCCTCCGTAGAGAGACGGATATCTATCCAATCGTGTTTGAGTTGACCAAGGCCAATATGAAGCTGAATATGAAGATATTGATGTACATATTGAATTATCTGTTTGCCGATCTTTCGCACTTGCTCCAGAAGCTGTGTTTCGGCTTCTTCCGCGGGCAAGCGGAGCAGAATGGCCGCATGGTTACTGTGCAACTGTATATAGGACGAATCCGTCCACTGCTTTTGTAATATTTCCTCAATAACGTTCATGACAGCGAACCGGAACAAATTCCAGTCACTAATTTTTGACACCCGTTCCGTGCGAACCATTTCAATTCCCATTACCACGTGGCTCTTTGATGTAAATTGAGGATGCCGAAGTACGAACGTCTCTATTTCACCTGTTGTTTTTGTTCCTGTTACGAGCGATTTCAACCACTCCTTCTCTACAAAAGGTTCATAAAGCTCCAGCTTCTTGCGCAGATCCTCCTGCTCAAACTCTTTGGCCAACTCTTCCTCTAATTGGTGAATCGCACCATTAAGGACGGCTTCCAGCGTCTTAACGGTAACCGGCTTGGATAAATAATCATCAACCCCGAGCCTCAGCGCCTGTATGGCATATTCAAAGTCAGCGTAACCGCTTAGAATGATGATCTTTCCCTTGTACCCCCGCGATCGCAGCTCGCTGATCATATCAAGACCATTCATTACAGGCATATAGATATCGGAGATGATGATGTCGGGGTTTGTTTGTTCCACTAAACGCAGACCTTCCTCACCATCCATCGCTTCACCTGCACATGCGGCCTTGAGCTTCTCCCATGGGATAGCTTTTTTCATGCTCCGAAGTACCTGACGGTCATCATCAATCAGAACAATGCTCCACATGCTATGCACCCCTTTCCTCCAATTGCGCTTTGTCCGTGATCAGCCGCATCCGAATGGTCACTTCTGTACCGCCAGCAGACAGCGGAAAGATGGTAATGCCGTAAGAGGCTCCATAGTAAATCTCTATTCGTTCAGCCACGTTGCGGATCCCGTAGCCTCCCGTTTTACGCTTGGGCTTATCGGCCCAATCTTGCGAGATACCTACCCCATTATCGATAATTCGAAAAATGATATCGTCACCGTCACGTTTGCCTTTCATTACGATCTTCCCCGACGTTCTTCCGTGGAAACCATGAACTACCGCATTTTCAACAAAAGGCTGAAGAATCAACTTCGGTACATACCCGTCCAACAATGCTTCTTCGATCTCAATTTCATACTCCAAACCTTCTCCCCAGCGAATTTGCTGGATTCTCAAATAACACGTCATATGGGTAATCTCGTCCTGTATTGTGATGAATTTCTCACCGTTTGACAAGCCGATGCGAAACATCTTGCCCATGAGTTCCAATACATCACTAATATTATCCTGACCGGCCTCAATCGCCATCCAATTGACCTGGTCAAGCGTATTATAGAGGAAATGCGGATTGATCATCGCCTGCAGTGCGGCGATTTCCGCTTCCTTCTTCTGCCGGAATTCCTGCTTCAGCGAATCATACAAAACAATGACATGTTCCGTTAGCTTTCGAAAGCCGATAAACATGGAGCCGAATTCATTCCTATAATCAATCGGAAGCTTCACCACCTCCTGCTTTACCGCAAAATGACTCATTGCAGTCAACAGAAGGCTCACCGGTTTCGTAAACTGGCGGGCAACAAAGAAAGCAAAGAAAACAATAATAATCGCCCCAATCACACCGATCATGAGAAGTACAACAGCTACCCGTATACTCCCCGCTGTAATTTGCCGCCATGGTGTCATTTCTACCAATAACCAATCTGTATTATAAAAGTGACTCCAGCTCATCAAGTATTTCTTTGACTGCTCGGACGAGTTCTCCACATGCACCTGCATATACCCTGATGAGCTGTTTATGTTCGATAAATAATCATCCATGGGGGTATCTCTTGTAAACCCTCCTACACCGGCAACCCAGCGGTTCCCGGAATCGAGCAGAACACGAGTTACATTGCCGGGATCGGTCCTGCCCTTCAATATTTCCTGAACAGCGAACGCCTTGATATGAATGACAAGAATGCCCTGATACTGCCCCGCATAGGAATATATTTTACGCGCAAAGCTGATCAGTTCAACAGGCTTGTCCTGCACGCTCATGATATGCTGCCCGATCCACGCACTGTCTGTTTCCTGAATCGCGGGATACCATGATTGATTCAATAATTCCTGATGATCCCGTAAGGATGCGTAACCCTCCAGGCTATAGGTCTCATCCAGGTTTGGAATATATACATCAATGGAATGAAGCGACGGCGAGCTGTAGGTTAACTGGGCAAGATATTCTACCATTTTGCGTTTCATTTGAAATCGTTCATACTCTGCCGTTCCTGGAAGCGTTAATCCCCCAATTTCCAGACTTCTGCTGGCGGTTAGAGAGCTTTGCTCAATATTTTCAAACAAAATATTCAGCTGCTTGTTCAATTCTTCTAATAATGCTCGTTGATATCGGGAGGTATTGCTCACAAGCTCACGGGACGAATATTGATAGCTGGTGAATGAAATGACGAGGACCAGGATCAAGACAAAACCAGCGGACAACGAAAACAGCAAATAGTCGATACGGTATTTCTTGAACGGATTAACCATAGAGCACCCTCTTCTCATCATCCTCGTTGCAATTAGCCCAATGCCCGTGAGATAAAAAGAAAGCTGCGCAAACGCAGCTCCCCCATTTTTTCACTTTAACCCTTAATACCTGTTGAAGCAATCCCCTGGACAAAATACTTCTGTGCAAGAAGGAAGATGATGACAGCGGGCAGGATTGACACTAGCGACATCGCCAGAAGCTGGCCCCACTGCATAGCATCCTGAGAATCGATGAACAGTCGCAGTGCCAGTTGAACTGTATATTTATCCACGGAATTAATGTAGATCAAATGTCCAAAAAAGTCGTCCCAATTCCATAAGAAGCAATAAATCATGACTGTAACCAAAGCAGGCTTTGTAAGCGGCATAACAATACGCCAGTAAATACCGAACCAGTTGCAGCCGTCGATCTTAGCCGCTTCATCGAGCTCTTTCGGTATCCCTCGAATAAATTGAACCAACAGGAAGATAAAGAAGGAGCCGCCGGTACCTCCCGCCAAGGAATGAGGGACGATAAACGGCAAGTACGTATTCACCCATCCAAAGCTGTGGAACATCGAATACTGTGGAATGAGCGTAACCTGTCCAGGCAGCATCAAAGTAATGAGCACAAGGGAAAACCAGAAATTGCGAAGCGGAAAATCAAGTCTAGCGAACCCGAATGCAACCAGACTGCAAGAAATGATCGTAGTGAACAGGACACCCAGGATCAGTTCAAAGGAATTCATATAGAAATGAGTAAAGCTGTAGCTTGGAATAGCCGTCCAGCCGTCTACATAGTTGCCCCACATTGGTGTACTCGGAAAAATATTGGGTGAAACCATTTCTTCATTTTTCTTGAGCGAAGCCCCCAGCCACCATACGACCGGGTACATCATGACCAAGCTGAACGCAATCATGATCGCATGGTTCCTATATTTTCCCATCGATGCTCGTCTCATGCTTTCCCCTTCCTTTCATTCTCATAGAACACCCAGTACCTAGAGGATATAAAGATGAGAGCTGTTGCGATTCCAATGATAATGAGCAGAATCCAAGCCAAAGCGGAGGCATACCCCATTTGCAAGCGACCGAATGCCCGATCGTACAGATACAACGCATACATGTATGTTGAATTGATCGGCCCGCCCTTGGTAATGATAAACGCCTGCGTAAACATCTGGAAGGAGCCGATCGTTTGCAGCACCAGATTAAACAAGATGATCGGGGAAAGACTCGGCAGGGTAATGCTAAAAAATTGTCTTATTTTCGATGCTCCGTCCACGGAGGAGGCTTCATAATAATCTCTCGGAATTTGCTTTAGGCCGGTCAAGAAGATGACCATAGACGAACCGAACTGCCAAACAACAAGCACGACAAGTGTGCTTAATGCGGTCCGCGGATCATTCACCCAGCTGTATCCTTCAATGCCGAATACTTCCAGGATTTGGTTAATGAAGCCGTCGCCGGAAAAGATGTTCTTCCAGAGAATCGCGACAGCAATGCTCGTACCAATCAGGGAAGGAAAATAAATCATGAGACGGTACGCACTGATTCCCTTAATATCCTTGTTCAGCAGCATGGCTACAAGCAAAGCAAAAATCAGCTTTAGCGGAACCGAGAATACGACGAATAATAAGGTCACCTTGAGCGACGTCACGAAGGTGTCGTCATTCGTCAAAATGAGGTTGTAGTTTTTCCACCCGACCCACTGTGGAGCTTCCAATAGGGAAAAGTTCGTAAACGCATAGTACAAAGACATGATCATCGGGTACAAGGTAAGTCCCAGAAAACCGATTAACCATGGAGAAATAAATAAATAACCTGCGACCGGTGACTCCCAGCGTCCTCTCAGCCTTAATGAGAAGCTCTTCCACTGCCGCTGCCTGACCCTATTCAACGCGCTCATACCACATCCCTGCTCTCTCGATGATTTGTATACTTTGATTATAGGGGGCACAGCAAGCAACCTAAATGTGAAGGATGAACTATCTCTTTCAATATTGCACTGAATATCCTTGAATCGATGAAATAAAAAGAGGCTTCCACCCCATTACTGGCGGAAACCTAAAAGCAGGCTATGGAACGTTCACTCCCGTTAAATGTCGAGCCGCAAGAAGAATATAACGGCGGTAACCGTCAATATGCTCAAGATCGTCGATACGAATACAGACTGTGAAGCGAATTCTGCCTCATTGTCAAACTCAACGGCTAGAAGAACGCTGCTGAGCGACGTAGGAACTGCCGAAGAAACGATAAGCGCAGCGGCTGTAAGCTTGTCCAGCCCGAGCAGCCATACAATAAGCCATGCCAGCAGCGGTCCGGCAACGAGCCGCAGCATGCCCGACAAGCTGACATCGATAAGGAGCGAACGTTTGATTCGCCACTCCATATTGCCCAGCTGGACGCCCAGCGTTATAAGCGCCGTTCCGATGAAGGCGCTCGATAAATAATCGATGGGCGTTGCTATCGGCTGGGGAATCGCGACATCGAAACCTCTCAATAAGAAGGCGACCGGTATGACATAAATAATCGGCATCGAAAAAATCGTCTTCATAATCGCCCGAATGTCCGCCTTATGCGCATTCACATTATAAATGCCATAGGTGTTAGGCACGAGCGACTGAATCATCATCACGACAACCTGAACGGCCAGCGTCTCCTTATTTCCGGCGAATGCCAGCTGATTAAGCGGTATGCCGTAATTTGCGCTGTTATAGAACAGCACGCTGTTGCGCATCGCGCTCTTCATCCCCGGGCCATAGCCCCTCAGGCGAATGACGAACTCAACGATCAGATATTGAGCGGCCATAAACAATACGAGGAAAAACAGTATTTTGCCTATTACATTCGCTGAAATGCTTGTCGTATACAATAAATCGAACATGATGGCCGGCGAAAATAAATAAAAGTTGAGCTTCGACAACGTTTTAATATCAAGCTTGAAGGCCCGTTGAATGGCAACGCCGATCCCAATCATAATGCCCATCGGCAGTACGTTCGTTAACAAAATATGGATAAAAATACTCATTGCTGCATCTGCTTCTTTCTATTATATATTGCGAAAGAGCTCTATCGTCTCTATCGGATCATCTCACTAATTTTAGATTCAGCCTGCAGCAAAAGCAACCCCCTTCACCTTTTATTCGGCACACATGCACCGGATACGGGGTGAAGAGGGCTGGACTACACCGCTACATGGCCTTGCGAGTGCTCATACAATTCCCGGTAATGGCCATCATGCTCCAGCAGCTGTTGATGATTGCCTTGCTCCACGATTTCGCCATGGCTCATGACGATAATCCGGTCAGCCTGCATAATGGTTGACAGGCGGTGCGCAATGACAATCGTTGTGCGATTTTGTGAAACAATATGAAGGGCGTTCTGAATCAATTGCTCGGTATGCGAGTCCAGATTGGCGCTAGCCTCATCCAGTATAAGAACCTTCGGTTTAAATACGATAATTCTGGCGAATGAAATGAGCTGGCGCTCACCGGCGGACAATCCGCTGCCGCGCTCCGACAGCAATGCATCGTAGCCGTTCCTTAGCTTCTTAATAATGGTATCCGCGCCTACGAATTCGCAAGCCCGAATAACCTCCTCGCGAGAGATCGTTTCGTCGAACATTCTCACATTATCTATAATGCTTCCCGAATAGAGATAAGGCTCCTGCTGGACCAGCCCGACTACCCGGTGCAGGGTGGCTTGCGGAATATCCCTCACATCCGCCCCGTCTATCTGGATGCTTCCTTCCTTCACGTCATAGAAACGGCATAATAGACTAATCAGCGAGCTTTTGCCTGCACCGGTCGTTCCAACGACGCCTATAAGCTCTCCCGGTTTGATATGCAAATCCAAATGGCGAATAATCGGTATTCCCTCTTCGTAGGAGAAGGATATATCGTCAAAGTCGATACGCCCCTTCACTTGCTCCAGGCTAAGCCCGGCATCTGCGTCTGACAGATCTGCCGCCGCGTATTGCGATTCCTTTTTTTCCGGTTCGAACTTATGCGAATCCGCATCGTCGAGCTTACGGTCCATAATGTCCGGCTTATTAGCGAATACCGTCCAAATGCGGGTAATGGCAACGGTTGCCGACTGCAGCGTATTCCATTGCTGGGTAATCGTATTGATCGGTTGAAAAAATTGCCGGATATACGCAATGAACGCATACAAGACGCCGAATTCAAGATTTTGCCCCAGCACGGCGTTTCCGCCAATCCAGGTCACGAATGCTATCGATAAATTGCTCAATATTTCAAAGGTGCGCCCAAACACGACATTTGTCCGTATTTCCCGGATATTAGCTTGAAAGTATAAGCTGTTGCGCTCGTTAAATTGTTTCTCCTGCTCCTTCTGCTGATGAAACACCTGCACGACATTCATTCCCGATAAATTTTCCGCTACAAACGCCACCATTCGGGACAATCTCGTTCTAGCGATCTGATAGGTGGTTCTCATGTAAGAGCGGAAGGCAATCGCAATAAGCCATATGATCGGTAACAATATTAAACAATAAAGAGCAAGCGTCGTATCCAGCTGAAACATCATGACGATGATGAAGATCAGCGTGAGTCCATCCCTGAACAAACTGAGCAGCACCTGATTAAAAAATTGGTTCAAAGCCTCCGTGTCACTGGATACGTGCGTGATCAGACTTCCGCTGGACATCCGGTCGAAGTACCGCATCGACTGCTTCATGATATGGCCGAAGAGCTGCTTGCGAACGCGCGCCACGATGCTTTGGCCGATATGCTGGAGCAAATTGCTTTGCAGATATGTGAATAGAAGACTCGATACGGATAATCCCAAATAGACGGCGCAAATGGTAAGCAAACCTTTGTAATCGTTCTTGCCCGCCAGCAAATTATCGTCAATCGCGATCTTCATCAGAAATGGCTGCAGCAAATCGGATAAAATGGCGATTAGCGTACAGCAAAAAACACCGATAAACGCCCATATATGCGGTCTTACATAGCCTGACAAAGCACGAAAGGCCGAAACGTATTGCGGTTTCTGTTCCGGCAGATTAGGATCGGCCTTCTGATCCGTCTGCCAATTATGAATGGCTTGTGCCGGTCGCATGCTGACTCCCCTCCTCCTGAATGGCATGAAGTGTCGCATAGAGTCCCTGCTTCGCAAGCAGCTCCGTATGCTTTCCGCGCTGCACGATCACGCCGTCATCTAACACGATGATCTCATCCGCGTGTTTAATCGCACTGATTCGATGCGCAATAATAACCGTCGTTTTATGGCTTCTTTCCGTTTGGATCGCTTCAATGATATCCTTCTCCGTAACGGCATCCACCGCGCTGACGCTGTCGTCGAGAATCATGATCGGAGCGTTCTTGATAAGACCGCGGGCTAAGCTGGTCCGCTGTCGCTGACCGCCGGACAAGGTTAATCCGCGCTCGCCGAGCCTCGTTTCGAACCGGTTCGGCAAATCGATGATATTGTCGTAGATTTGAGCCTGCTGCGCGGCAGCCTCGACTTTCCCGATTTCCGTTTCCCGCTCGTAGAAAGCGATATTTTCTCTAATCGTCGTACTGAACAGAAAACCGTCCTGCGGAACATAAGCGATCTGACTGCGCAAGCTTTCAAGCGTCAGCTCCCTTACATCCGTATCGCCGAACCTGATCGTTCCCGGCGGAGGATCATACGTGCGCAGCAGCAGCTTCATTAAGGTCGTCTTGCCGCTGCCCGTACGCCCGATGATGCCGAGCGTCGTTCCGGGCTTGATATTCAAATTGATATTTTTAAGCACATTATTGGAAGACTTTCCGTAGGCAAACGAAAGATTTTGAATACAGATGCCGGCTTCAGCAAGATTGGCCGGCCTCGCGGTTTCCAGCTCCACGATATCCGATTTTTGCGACAGCAAATCATTTAACCTCTCCAGGGACGCGCGGGAGCGCTGGATCGAGTTGATGACGTTTCCAATTTGTTGGAGCGGATTCATAAGCATTCGGATATAGAGGGTCAAGGCTACGAAATTACCAAGCGTAATCTGCTTCATGATCGTCAAGTAACCTCCGAAGGCAAGCGCGATAATCAAAGCAACGGCCCCAAGAAAAGGAATCAAAGCCTGGAAAAAGGACGACACCCGTACAAGCCTCAGCTGCTTATTCCGGATTTGCTCCACCGTTTTGTCAAACCGCTGCTTCATGATGGCTTCAACGGCAAATTTTTTCGTAACGCGAATGCCTCCGAACTGCTCCTCCGCTGTTTCGGTCATCGTCCCAAGCGCTTCCTGCACCTCTAACGAACGCTTCCTGATGATCGGACCTAAATAAATAACGATGAACGGGATAAGCAAAAGCGGTGTTACCGAAGCTAGAATTAAATAATAAGGAATTCCGCTAATTAACATCATAGTTACTGCGGCTACCAGCAGCATCGTTGCATTTACCGTCTGGTTAACGCCCATTGAGATCGACTCGCGAACCGCTGTAACGTCGTTCATAAAGTAGCTTAGCAGCTTTCCGACGCCGTTTCTCGAATAAAACCGTTCACTCATTTCCGTAAAATGCTTGAATAACCCTCCGCGAACGAGAAATTCGAATTTTCTGCCGACATGCATGATCAAATACATCGCCATTCCATTAAACAGCACATGGCCTGCGCCGATAAGCAACAGAATCAAGCTGTAATCGACGATCAGAGCGCGCGTTAATTCCCCAGGCAGAAGCTTATCCGTAAACTGTCCCAGAACCTTCGGATAAAAAACGTTGATCATGCTGGAAATCAGGTGAAAAAAGATTGAGAACAGGTACACATACCACGTTTTCCGAAAAAAATCCTTCAGTATTCGTTTTGATTTCAATAAACGGACACCTCCCATTGCGATTGTTTGTTAGTGCGCCGCATCCGTATGCGGGAACTGTAATTCGTAAAGCTGACTATAGCGCCCCTGCTTGCGCAGCAGCTCATCATGCCTTCCGTTCTCGACAATGCAGCCATTCTCAAGCACATAAACTCGGTCCGCTTGTTGAATCGTCGATAACCGGTGGGCGATGACCAGGCAGGTTCTTCCTCGCAGCAGTTGCGCCAGCGCATCCTGGATATGCTGCTCCGATTCGGTATCAAGTGAAGCGGTCGCTTCATCGAGAATAATGATGCGCGGATTTTTCAATATAGCTCTTGCAATGGAGAGCCGCTGCTTCTGTCCGCCTGAGAGCTTAACGCCTCGTTCGCCTATTTGCGTATAGCAACTCCTCATCCGTAAGGCGGAAGCGATACCGCTCCTTTCCTCTCGATAATTTCTGCCTTCGTATTCAGAACCTCCATAATTCGTTCATAGGCGGCAGCCGATTGCTGAATCGTATTCATAATTCGGCTGAAATGACGAACCGGATTTTGCAATAACCGTAAATAAGCGATGAAAGCGACTTTAAGAAAATCAATAATGGGTTCATAAGCAGCCCGCAAGCGAACGACCTGAATATTCGCATTCATATTTTTCTTTGTCCGCTCCGAGAATCGTTCGGACTCGTAAGACTCGGCAGTAAACGTGGTCGCCGGTACGGTTGCGGTCGAAGAAGGAAACGTCCAGACTTTGCATGTGACGATACAAATCGTTGCGAAGTTTGTAAAGCACCTTTTGTCCGATAGAGGCCATGAGAGAGGTACTGATAAAGCGCAGGCATCCAAGAGCGATCGCCGCTCCAAGAACGCCTCCGCCAATAAGAAACAATTGGTCGGAGCGTTTGTCAGGAATAATGTGGTCGATCGTGAGACGAGTTAGCTGGGGAACGACAAATTCGAGCAACGATACCGTGATGACGCAGACAAGCGCCGCGATCAATGATCGCCACTCCAGCCTGGCATGCGTGTAAACCCGCACAAACATGCTGTATATGCTGGCAGGCTTCGCCTTCTCGCCGGTACCGAACCGTCTCATTCCCCCCATGCCGCCGCCTGGCCGAAAAGCTTGAGCCGAGTTGTTGTCTCTCATTGAGCTTCCCACTCTCCGCTGCTGCTTTCCGATTCCGCCGTTACTTGGCGAAGCGAGTGCAGCAATTGTTCAAGAATGACGCGCAGCTGAACGGCCTTTGCCGGATCGTTCAACGCTGCCCGCTCTGCAGCCTTCAGCAGATGCAGCAGCTCCTTGCCCTTGGGAGTCAACCTTCGATTCTTTCTCGTGCGTTCCCACGGACCATTATCTTCTTCGGCATCGTTCTGCTCCAGCCGATCGCAGCTGAGCTCGGTATTATCGGCGTTATCCTTCTCCTCAAGCAAGTAAGCCCGGCCGGCATCCGTAATATCGAATACCTTCTTTCCGTCCTGCTTCGAGGCTTCGACGAAACCCTGATCCCGCAGCATCTGCAAGGTTGGATAAATCGATCCCGCGCTCGGCTTATAGGTGCCGCCCGATTGTTCCTCCAGCGCCTTCATCATCTGATAGCCATGCATGCTTTCCTGTTCCAACAGCTCCAGCAAGGCATATTTCACTCCGCCGCGGCTGAAATAGCGCTTGCCTGACCCGTTCGTCTCTCTTTCATTGCACAGATGTAAAAACAATCGCTCCTCTTGCTGCCATTCCTCTTTCATTCTATCCAACCTCCGTTAACGATATATCGTATTGAAATTATTCTATACGATATATCGTTAATTGGCAATCATTAGATGAAAAATCTAAGAATATAGACGGACTTCTGAACAACAAAGAAACCAGTAAATGGAATCTACTGGTTTCTGTTGCCTTCACTATAGCTATTCTTTTATGCCGCTTAGGAAGGTTCTCGCCATTCAACGCGACGTTTTTTGCATGACTGCGGACAACACCGGCTTCGTGCGGAAAAAATGATAAGCGATTCCATAGGCCGAAGGTAAACGTTTTTCGTTTATGTTAAATAATATAACACATCTTGTATTGTATTTAAAGGTACATCATATCAAAAAAGTAATCGGCGCGGCGGTCGAAGTAAAAAAAAATTAGTGCTTCGCTACCATTTCCTTGAGCTCTGACAATAATTGATCCAGCTGAGCATACTCTTCCACCATCGTATGAATCTTCATATCCTGCGTCTCCATACTCGCATGCACCTCTTCGACCGAAGCCATATTCTGCTCCGTCGTGGCTGCAATATTGACCATCTCGCCGGCCATATCCGCATATCGCTCATGCAAATGATTGGCAGAGCTGCCCACCGTATCGGAATGCTGCTTTACAAGCTCCGTATTGTCGTTAATGCGCCCAATCAGCTGCTGCACTTGGCGGGATACGTCCCGGCTCGTCGCGACCGCCGCTTGCCCGCTCTCGACCTGGGCATGAACGGCGCTAATTTGCGAACGGATGCCGGATAAAATATCCGAAATCTCATTCGTTGCGTTTCTTGCATTATCCGCCAGCTTGCGAACCTCGCCCGATACGACCGCAAAGCCTCTCCCATGCTCGCCGGCGCGCGCCGCTTCTATGGCCGCATTAAGCGCCAGCAAATTCGTTTGCTCGGCAATATCTCCGATCGTATCGACAATAGAGCTTACGCGATCATTTTGTTCATTGAGCTGCGTCATCATTTCCACCGTATGGGCAATAATGGTGCGAACGCTCTCTACCTCGGACGATAAAACGGCCATTTGCTCGCGGTTCTGCTCCGTTAAGGCCGCATTATCCGCGGAGTATTGCTGCAGCAGCTCCGTCCCTTCAAGCAGCCTCTTGACAGCTGCGTCGATAATCTGCGTAGACTCGCTTATGTTCAGAATCGTACCCGTCTGCTTCTCGATCGCTGCCGACATTTCGAAGAATGTGAGCGTCACTTCCTTGGAAATATCTCCGGTCGACCGGACTGTCGTTTGCTGGCTGCTGCTAAATTCCGTTAGCACGTGAATAGACGATTTCAGCTTGGCAAGCAGAGCTTCCGCCATATCCTTGGAAGCTAATGCCTCGCGCTGCTTATCTGTTACCTGGCGCTGGAGCCTTTGGCTGAAATTCGCGGAGAACGCAAGCGCGGCCGTCGCGAACGCTAGATATAAAAATAAATAAGCCAAAGATTCGCCGGGGAACAGCCGCGGCTGAAGAACGGGATCCAGAAATAAATAAGTACTGAGCGCCGCACCCAAAACGCCTGTAAAAATAATTGGCTTGTAATCCGCGTACAAGGTTACGATTGCTAGATTAACGTACACTAGAAAGTAAGTGCTCACGATCGGGTTCGGATCGGAAACGATTAACAACGACACGATTACGGTCAAAATACACGGCACTAAATATTTAATATACCCGGTAAGGATGCTCCGGTAGGTCATGAACGTGGCTGCGCCGCATAAAAATACACCAACGCCGGCCAGCAACAGGATCATATTCGCCGCTAGTCCGATAGCAAGATCCGTTGCGATTCCAAGAGCCAATAAACTCCATAATATTTTGATCAATAACCGATTGCGTTTATCTAATTCTGCAAGTCCGCTCTTCATGTCATTTCCGCCTTTTCTAATAAACTATTTTTTTATCGCTTACCTGCTTCGTCCAGACACTCCTTCCGCTCCATTAATCGAGAAAACGGCCTCTTGCGGATATACGAGCCATTCATAGCGCATCTTGTTTCGATACATTTGCTCCATATCGAACAATACGGGTATGACATGGTCGCCCTTGTAAAAAATTTTGCCTCCCACCTTCTCCAGCGGCACCTTGAACGTAATTTGCAATGCGCGCAAAAATACAGGCTCGAGCAGCGAGACAAAATATTTCAGTTGAAGCTTCTCCGCAATATAAACGGCCGACGATAACAGATCCGAGATATATCGCCCGCGATACGGCCTGAGCAGCGCTATTTTGTCGATCTCGGCGACTGCCCCCTCTGCGCTCATTATCTTTGGATGCTCCCGGAAGGGCGCCGCTTCGTTAATGGGGCTCGTACCCGCATCGTAAGGCTTGATTTCGGACGTGCCTACATAATGTCCTTCCGCTGTAACGATGACGAATTTCTCAAGAGCTTGATCGGAAAATTCAAGTTCAAACCCTTTCTCCATCCAAACGGTTGTCCAAATGCCGTTAAACATGGCCAACTCCAGCTCGTTTTCCACTCGCTTAAACATGATTTCTCTCCTATTCTCTATCCGTTTTCGTATCACTTTGCAGTTAAAATATGTATGTTGTTTTTTTATCGGAATTATCGGCTCAAATATTTACCAATTTCACAAAAAAATCATAAAAAAAGGCTATCTCTCTGCCATTTTACCGGCTTTGAGATGGCCTTTTTTTTGGGGAATTGCTATTCGAGGTTCCAAACGCGATGCAGGATCACGGCCGCCTGCGCGCGGGTTAGCATGTCTTTCGGCTGGATTTCTCCAGCGATACCGTTTACGATTCCGGCTGCGACGAGCGCTGCCGCGCTGTCGCTTGCAAAGTCAGCCACGCTCGAAGCGTCAGAGAAGCCGTTCAACGTTCCTTCCGCTTTGATCGGTCGGCCTGCCGCTTCCAGCGCACGCGCCGTCAGCGCCATCATTTCTTGGCGCGTTATCGGCGACGAAGGGCTGAAGCGGCTGCCGCCCGTGCCCTTCATCTTAGCTCTTCATCCGGAGTAGAAATACCTGAGGAAATATATAGCTTACTTAACAAATTTAAGTTTTTTTTGCAAAAAAAGAGCCCGCGACACCGCATTCTTAGCAGCGGCTATTTATCAGACTCACTAAATGAGGGGGGAAACTTATCTATTCTACATGAATTATACAGTTCGCCCCATTTTATGAGGGCTGTTTAGCGTGCTATGATGGATTTATCCATTAACTCCTCGCTCCCAAGCCCTGTTTAGCGCGCTTTGGTACAGCCTCAACAAAGCACACTTATGCCGCATCGGTGCGACACAAGCGTGCTAAATAAAGAGGTAAACTACTCTTTATCAGAGAATTTATTCGGCAGCCAAATGCGGTATTTGCCGCTCAAAGCCAGCATGGCAAACATATATAAACAGTTGTCATAATATCTGCGCACGCCGGTGCGAACCGGTGTATTCCAGAGCAGCTCCACATTGGCGCGTGCATGCGGTCCGTCAGCGGCAAGCGATGCCATTGCGTTCGTCGCAATCAAGCCGACGGGATGAAGCGACTTCTCCTCGAACGGCTCGCCTGAGACTGTATACCTGCGGTAATCGTCCGGCTGTTTGTCAGCGAAAAACGATTGAAGCTTGTTCGTTTCCTCGACCTCCCATGCATCCCCCCGGAACCATTCCCAATCCAATCCGACATTGCACGCCACCCGGTATGAATCGCTGAAGAAATGCCCGTAGCCCTTGTCGTTATTCGGCGTTCCATCGTAGTGAGCGTATTCCGGCGCCAGCCCCGTTACCGGGTGGCACGAAATTTTCAAATATTCCCGACTTGCCGTCGCCGCCTGTTTCCAGAACGCGCGATCCTCCGCATAGGCATACAAAGCGAACAGCTCGTAAAAATGCGGCAGATGATAGGATGGATCTGAAAATTCGCAGTCCGGAATAAACTTGATCAGCTTGTTGTCCGGGTTCCACATCGGATAGCCGTCGCCGTTCTCTCCCTTATGAATGCAAGTCCGCAGCAAATCGCGAGCCTGCTTGCCATAATCGAACGGGGGCGGTCCTTCCTGCCAGCGATGGGAGGCGAACAGCAGCGCCAGCGCAAAAAATTCCTCGCCGTCGGGTGCCGGGCCATTCGCATTTCGCGAGCCGTCAGTGCTGCACGACCACGCGAAATAACCGGCGTGCAGTCCATCCGTCATGTACATATGGTCCATCGTCCATTTCCAAAGACGGTCGAATACGTCCTTCCGGTCCATTTGCACAGCTATCATCATACCGTAGGACATGCCCTCGGTCCGTACGTCCAAGTTGCCGGTATCGAGGAAATACGCTTTATCGTCGCCGGCCTCGTAATAAATTCGCGTATCTTCATTGCCTTCGAACAGCTCGTTCCACGTATGCTGAACCCTTGCTTCGATTTCCGCAGCCCCGTAACCGCATTCCAGAAACAGGTTGCGGTATTGCCCCGTATAAAAAGCGCCTAATTTCTCCGGCATTTCAAATCCCTCCTGATGTAAACCTCCTATTAATAAATCATCCGGCCAAGCTTATCTGAAATGCCCGATTTGCGCAGAAAGTAGGAGTTAATGATGTCGCGCCATTCCTTCGCGTGCTCGGCCTGCTCCTGCAGCCGTTCAAGCACTTCCGCGAATCGGCTTTCGTCCATTAAGCCTTCAAGCTGCCGCCAAACGGCGACAAGCCCTTCAGCTTGCTTCGCGCCGTCGAAATGCGTGTTGTAGATATGTTGAATGACCGTTTCCCCGGATCGAAGCGCATGCGTATAAGGAACGTGATGGAAGAAGAGCAGCAACTCATCCGGACACGTCTCCAGCGTATCGTACATCGAGGCGTTCGGCTCAAAATATTGCTGCGAATAGGCCGTCCCCGTCTCTCGCGTGCGATCGACTCCGATGCCGACGCAGTCGGCATAATGGTAGGTGCCCCACAATGAGTATTCGTAGCCGTCCACGTTCGGCCCGTAATGGTGACCCGGATTAACCATCCAGCCGACACCGAGCGGAGCCGTATAGTTTTCATAGATGCGCCAAGAACGTACTAACATGTCCAACACCGTCTCTGCTACCTTTGGCTCCGCGCCGAATGTCATACGCGCCCATTCATCGGCGATACCTTCTGCCGACAGCTCCGAATTCCAGCTGATTCGGCCGAAGCCGTAAAGGTTCGCTTGCGCGAGAAGATGTCCCGTCCAATTATCGTCGTTCCCAATATTGGATACGGCCGTAATGCCTGCGATGAGCGATTTGACCGGGGTGCCTTCACCTTTGGCATACGTATCGAAATCGAGCGCTTCCTTCCATTGCGGCACGAGGTAACATAAGTGGCGCTGCTGACCGGTGTATTCCTGGGTCAATTGGAATTCCATCATGTGACGCGTCCGATCCATGGAACCGAACAACGGAGATACGGGCTCACGAACCTGAAAATCCATCGGACCGTTCTTGATTTGCAAGATGACATTGTCCTTGAATTTGCCGTCGAGCGGCTTGAAATGATCATATGCCGCACGGGCGCGGTCCGTCTTCCGGTCACGCCAGTTTTGCATGCAGTTGTACACGAAGCAGTGCCATATAACAACGCCGCCGTAAGGCTCCAGCGCCTCAGCCAGCATGTTCGCGCCTTCGGCGTGATCGCGTCCGTACGTAAACGGTCCCGGGCGATGCTCGGAGTCCGCCTTGACGACGAAGCCGCCGAAGTCGGGAATGTGCGCGTAAACGTTCGCGGCAGCCCCCTTCCACCAGGCGCCAACGGAAGGATCCAGCGGGTCTGCGGTCGTTAGGCCGCCGATCGTGATCGGAGCAGCATAGTTCGCACTGAGATACAGTTGAATGCCGTACAAACGGAACGTACCCGCGACGTCCGCCACGTCGTTCAAGAAAGAATCGTCAATCAGCTTTGATTCAACCTCATGCACGTTGACGTTGTTGATCGTTAAGCCGTTAATCCCGACGGAAGCGAGCAAGCGCGCGTAATCGGCAATTCTTCCGCGGTCCGCGACGAACTTGTTTTGATCGAAGAAAATTGACTGGCCTGCGTATCCCCGCTCGACCGATCCGTCCATATTGTCCCAATGATTGATCATTCGCAGCCTATGCTTCGGAGTCTCGATGATATGAAGTTCCTCCGTTTCCTCCCCTAAAGCAAGGAAACGCAGCAAATGAAAGCAGCCATACAGCACGCCGCGCTCCGCTCTGCCGGCGATGACGAGCCGTTCGCCGCGCTCGTCTGAAACCGTTCGCATGAAATATCCATCCTCGGGCAAGTCAGACGCTTCCTCGCGTTCATCCGGCGTCAACAAGACGCTGGCCGCCGTTCCAATAACGATTTGCTTTGACGGTCCTAGCTCTGCGGCTATAGCAGGCCGCAGGCCGAGCATCCGCCGGATGCCCGATCTCAGCTCATCCACCGCCGTATTCAGCACCTCGCCCTGCTCTGAAACGACGAGACGCGCACACCACGAACGATATTCATTTGCTCGCCCGCTATTCTTGACAGGCTCGTATTGAAGCCAGCATTCGTATGATGGATGACGCATCGTTGCTCCTCCTTTCTTTGTCTTTCATTTCACTACCCCTCCACAACGCGCCAGAACGCTTTCTTCGGCTGCTGCTGTTCATCGAAGAGCAGCGGCCAATTTTTGCGGCTCCGCACGGGGAAATAATCAAGCCACGTATAATCGTCGGCCGCGCCCCAGAACGTTACCGCCGTAATATGCTGCTCGTATTCGCGGAACAGCTTGAAAAACTGTTCGTACCGCTCCGTTAACAGCTCGTTCATCTGCTCCGTCGGCGCGGTCAAATCGGTTCGGCGGTCACCATGCTCGAATACGGAAACGTCCATTTCCGTTATTTGCAGTTGAAGCCCGAGAGACGCATACAGCTCGATTGCGCTGCGAATGTCGTCCAGACCGGGATTTGTGATATTCCAGTGCGCCTGCAGCCCCACACCGTTAATCGGTACTCCGCGGTCGACCAACCCTTTGACCAGCGTATAAATTTTTTCACGCTTGGCGGGATGGCTCTCGTTGTAATCGTTGTAGAACAGCAGCGCGTTCGGGTCCGCTTCATGCGCATATTCGAAAGCCTTCGCAATGAAACCTTCTCCCGCGATGTCGAGCCACTTTGACTGACGCAATAGCTCCGTCCCCTCGTCTGCGATCACCTCGTTAACGACGTCCCAAGCGTAAATGCTGTCCTTGTACCGGCTTACGACGGTGTCGATATGCGATTTCATGCGTGCAAGCAGCGTTTTGGCGTCGACCGTACCGCCTTTGGCGTCCTGGAACAGCCAGTCCGGCGTTTGGTTATGCCATACCAGCGTATGCCCTCTGAGCTTCATGCCTTGGGTTTTGGCGAAAGAGGCAATTTCATCCGCTTTCTCGAACGTATACGTATCCTCCAAGGGATGAAGGCTCTCAAACTTCATCTCATTTTCCGGCGTGACGCTGTTAAAGTGATAGGCCAGAAGCTCCCGCTGCGTCTGTATCGTTCTTGCATTGACAGCGGCACCGATATCGAACGATTGGCTGAATGCTTCGTACAATTTTGGAATGATGCGATGGTTGGAATCTCCCATGATTTGTTCCTCCTCTTATCAGGTGTTGCTCGAACATTAACCCTTGACGCCGCCTACCATCATACCTTTGACGAAATATTTTTGAAGGAACGGATACACGATAATGATCGGCACGCTCGCGACGATCGTCATCGTGGCGCGTACTGCCATTGGCGTTACAGAATTTGCTGCCTCATTGTCCGCATTCGCGAACGCATCGCTTGCCGTCCGGGCAGATAATGAAGCGTTCGAGTTTTGCAAAATCTTCTGCAGCTCGTATTGCAAGGTGCTTAACTTCTGATGGGACGAATTATACAGGAATACGTCGAACCATGAATTCCACTGATATACGGCTGTAAAGAGCGCTACTGTGGCTAACACCGGTACGCAAAGCGGCAGCACGATTTTTATGAAAGTCGTGAAATCGCCGGCACCGTCGATGCGCGCGGATTCCAGGATGCTCTCCGGCAGCCCGTCGATAAAGGAGCGGATAATAATCAGATTAAATACGCCGATGAGGCCGGGAATAATGTACACCGAGAACGTGCCGAGCATGCCGAGCTCACGAATGAGCAGGAAGTTCGGTATTAATCCGCCATTGAAATACATCGTCAAAATAAACGCAAGCGTCACGAATTTGCGGAGAACATAGTCCTGCCGGGTAATCGTGTAGGCGACCATCGCCGAACAGAATACGGTGACCGCCGTGCCAATTAAGCTTCGAAGCACCGAAATCATCGTTGCATGAAACACGCTCGCTTCTTTGAATACATAAGCATAGTTATCCAATGTAAACAATCTTGGCCAAAAATAGATGCCGCCGCGGATTGTATCATTTGCTTGATTTAGAGAGATCGCCGCCGTGTTCAAGAAAGGATACAACGTGACGACCATGAGCAGAACCAAGAAGGTATAGTTGCAAATGTCGAAAATCTGGTCTTCGCGCGATGAAGATATGCGATCCGCCTTCCTCGGCTTCGACGAAGTAGCTGCTGTTGCCATGATCTGATCCTCCTTAGAACAATCTGGATTCGCCCATTCGCTTCGCCAAGTAGTTCGCAGCGAACAATAAAATAAAGCTGACTACGGTTTTAAACATACCCGCAGCGACCGAGAGCGAGAAATTGCCTTGTGCGATACCGTATTTGAGAACGAAAATATCGATAACTTCGGAATAGTCAACGTTCATGCCGTTGCCGAGCAAGTATTGCGGTTCAAAGCCCGCTTCGAGCAAATGCCCGATTTGCATGATCAGCAATACGATGATAACCGGCTTAATGCCTGGCAGCGTAATGTATCCGATGCGTTGGAACCGATTCGCGCCATCCATCTTGGCAGCCTCATACTGGGCCGGGTCAATCATCGTCATGGCGGCCAAATAGACGATCGTATTCCAGCCGACATCCTTCCAAACCGAGGAGGCCCCGAACAGCCCCCAAAAATATTCCCCTATGCCGAGGAACAATATTTCGTTGCCTTTATCCACCCATCCGAACCAAATCAGCAATTCATTAATGATTCCGTCGGGCGACAACGTCGTTTGCACGATGCTGGCCGCAACGACCCAGGAAATAAAGTGAGGCAAATAGCTGACCGTCTGAACGACGCGCTTGAAATAGACATGCCGCACTTCATTCAACAATAAGGCAAGCACAATGGCTGTAACGAAGCCGAGCACAAGATTTATCGTGCTCATTGCAAGCGTGTTGCGCAAAACGCGTAAAAACCGTTCATCCTGAAACAAAAACGCAAAATGCTCGAAGCCTATCCATTGCTGATCAAAGAAGCCTTTGGCCGGCTTGAATTTTTGAAACGCGATCGTCCAGCCCCACAGCGGCAAATATTTAAATACAAATAACCATATAAGAAAAGGAACAGACATCAAGACAAGGGCGCGCTGCTGAACCAGTTTCGTGAAAAAACCCGCCGGTTTTTTGGATAACGTCTTGGGAGACGCCGTCAGTGTTGTGTTCTCCATATCTTTCTTCTCCTTCCGGCACCGATTCGGGATAAATAAGGAGAAAAGGCCGGACTCGAGGCTCATTTTGAACCTTTGCAGGCCGGCCTTTCCATTGCTGCTGCATTTAGTTTCCTTTAGCCAAATCGATAAGCTTCTTCACTTCTTCTGTTGTCCATTGCTCATATTGTTCCTTATCGAGCTTGCCCATTTCGCCTGCATATTCAGCCCAGACGGCTTCAAATTCCGCAGGTGTGGCAAGTACGAGTCTAGGGAAGTACTTCTTCGTAATTTCATCGCTCTTCGTTGTGAAAATTTGCTGCGGCGAGCCTTGTTCCTTCGGAATCGCCCATGCCGGGAACCAAGGGCGATCATCCGGTTTTGCAAACAACTCCGAATACGTTTTTACACCATACTTTTCAAGGATCGCTTTATCTGCGTCCGTTAGGCTCATTTGGAATACTTCCGCTTGCACGCCTGGCTGCACCGCATTTCCGTCCGACAAGGAAGAGCCGTTGCCCCACTGCGGCCAGTTCCACGAATAGTATTTGAAACCGAACGTTTCGTTGAACGTCTCATCAATCTTGGCAATTTGCTCCGGCGTCCGGTACATGCGGCCGTTTTCGTTCACTTCGTACGTCTCGCCTTTGATTCCCCAGCTGCGGAGAATTTGGTTTTCCTCTTTAAGCAGGTTGTCGAAATATTGAATAATGCGGACCGGATCTTTCGCACTGACCGTGATGCCCATTCCGCGGTTTTTAACGAAGCCCGGCGGATCCAGGTATTGATCCTTCTGACCGTCGAATGTAACCGGAAGCGGGAAGTAGCGAAGTCCGTCTTTCGACGGGTCCGCTTTCGCGGCATCCCTCAAATTGTTTGTCGCGTTGCCAATTTGCCAGCCGTAGTCGAAGAAACCAAGTACTTTACCGGAAGTCATCTTCGCAAGATATTGATCGTAATTATCGACGAAGGACGCCTTGTCGATCATGCCTTTCGCATTAATTTCGTTCAACTTCTGCAGCCAGCGTTTCGTGGAGTCGGCTGCCGCATAGGTTTTTGCTTCGAATGTGTTCATGTCTATAATGACGCCGCCATCGTTCGGGTAGCCTTCCAAGTGCATCGGAGGGTTCGACGTTGCGAAAAATCTCCAATCGTGAGTAAGGGCCATGAAGCCGGTCAGGTCTTCTTCCTTATGCTTGTTCATGTAGTCCTCAATCAGTTTGAAGTAGTCGTCCAGCTTGTTGATCTTCGGATAGCCTGCTTCTTCCAATATGCGGCGTTGTACCCAGAATGCTCCTTGACCAATCGAAGGATCGGGGATATACTCGCCGACTACGTTGGAGAACGGAATGAAATAGATATTTCCGTCAGCCGCTTTCATTTGTTCAAAATAAGGACCGTACACTTTCTTGATGTTCAGCCCATGCTCCTCGATCAAGTCGTTCAACGCGATGAACGCACCAGCGTCAAGCACTTTATCGATCGCTGCATCCGGGATCAAAACATCCGGATACTCGTTGGAGGCGATCATCGTACCGACTTTTGTATTGAGGTCGCCGACCAAGTGTTCAATTTTGAAGTTAACCCCCGTTTGGTCTTCAAGTAATTTACCGATTGTCGTTTCGTTCGTGTTGACGTCCTTCGCCGCTGCGGCAGCGTTAAAGTACGAGAAGGTCACTTTTTCAAGCGGCGCTTCCTCTGTTTCCCCCGATGGCGCGTTCGCATTTTTGTTCGCCGCCGGCGCTTCCGTATTTCCATTTCCGTTGCTGCAAGCTGTAAAAAGCATGGCGAAGATGAAGCTGCAAAGTATCCATTTCTTCATGTTTGAAGCAATCCCCTTTCAACAGTCATTGTTTTGTAAGCACTTTCAGTATAGAATGAAAACGATTTCCCTGTTACCCCGCAAACTAAAGGTTTTACTTTCAAAAACAAACAACTTAACGGCAGCGCGGATCGATATCGGGGGTTCCGACACTCGATCCGCGTTAGATTTTATATTTTTTTGCCGCTTCGCTCCGGTACGCGTATATGGACCAGCGTCCCTTCTCCCGGAGAGCTTGTTATTTCGAAATCGGCTTCACCGTTGAAATACATTTGCAACCGGTAATAGATGTTTTTGATACCTACGTTGTCCCCCATCTCTTCGCTCTCATGCATCGACCTCATCATCCGTCCAAGCTCCTCCGCGTTCATGCCGACGCCGTTATCCTTTACGGTAAAGTATAGCGAACCGCCCTTATGCTCGATTCTAATATCGATCAGCCCTTCTTCCTTGATCGGCTCGATGCCGTGAATGCTCGCATTCTCCACCAATGGCTGAAGCATCATTTTAGGAATGATACAGCTATATGCGGAATCGTCCACCTCGATTCGATAGTTCAGCTTGTCGGCAAAGCGATACTTTTGAATTTCTAAAAAGCAGAGCACCAAATCCATCTCTTCCCGGATGCTGACCCAATCCTTGCCCCATTGCAGCGATTTTCGGAATATCTTTGCCATATTGTGAATGATTTTAGCCGTTTCCACTTCGTTTTTCATCATGCTCCGCGTTCGAATGGTCGCAAGCGCGTTAAACAGGAAATGGGGGTTGATTTGGCTTTGCAGCGCATGCAGCTGCGCTTGATTCCGTTTCAGCTCAAGGTCCTTCTTCTGGATATCAGCGACGTAGACGTCGTCAATCAAGGTTTTAATTTGCAAGGTCATCCGGTTGAATTCGCTTGTGAGCTGCCCGATTTCGTCCCGGTGATCCCCGTACGCTACCGTTTGGAAGGAGCCGTGCTTCACCTTCTTCATATGCCTCAGCAGTCCGACGAGGCGGGTGCTCAGCGAATTCATAATCCATACGATGATCAGCGTCGGAACCAATATATTAGTCAGAGCCAAATAATAAACGAATGCTTTAGACTTCCGAACCTCCTCCAGCACCTTCTGTTCAGACATCGCAAGCACGATCGACCATTCGCCGAAATTGTTGATGCTGGAATAACGTTCTTCAAAAAGAAAAGAATCGTTTGTCAATAAGGCTGGCGAATAAACGGCCTTTTGAAACACCCAATCGATATCGCGCCGGTTCGAATAGTGGATCACGTTGTCCTCGTCAATCAAGAAGACGTCGCCATCCAGTGCGATAGAGCTGAACACCTGCCTGATCGCATCGGCGTGAATATCGATTTTTACGATTTTTTGCCACTCATTCTGATCGGCGGAATAATTAAGCTTTCGAATGACGCTGTACATATTTTCATGACCGAACGCGCCCATTTCGCTGTTGCGGACAACGATCGGATAGGTCGTCTGATTGATTTCCCGGTACCACTCGGCATTTTCAACCTTTTCCGTGATCGGTATGACGTATCCTCCGCCTATGATGGTCGGATTGTCCGTAAATATCGTAATTTGCTTTATGGATTTATATACCGGACTGTATTTGTTCAAAATCCAAACGATGTCGGTATTGTAGCTGTCTACATATTCACCGTCGGTTTTGTATATTCTCTCCAAGCTTTCGTTTAAGAAGTAATCCGTGTTTAACACCGCGGAGATTCCAAGCGCGATATCGATTTGGGAACGAAGGTCGTTCCTTGCCTTCTCGACTGTGATGGCGATATCCTTCATTTTTTGGTTTTTGACGTTGTTCGTCGTAACGTTATAAAAGATCACATTGGTCAGTACGATCGGGATCAGCACGCATAAAAAATAGATGAGCAGCATTTTGTCCCGCAGCTTCACATGATTTAAGCTCAGTTTCGGCATGTAGAACCACCAGACCTTATTTATTGGATTTCATGGCGCTGCGGTATTCGCTCGGTGTCTTCTGCTCCGCCTTCTCGAACTGGGTCACGAAATAGTCCGCGTTGTTATAGCCGATTTTATCCGCGATTTCGTACACGCGAAGCCCCGTCTGACGAAGCAGACGTTTCGCTTCTTTCATGCGGGTTTGAAGCAAAAACTCATTGAAATAGACGCCGTATGTTTTCTTGAACAGCTGTCCCAAATAGACCGGATTCATATAAAAAACAGCCGCTATGCTTTTTAGACTCAGGTTTTGATCGTAATGCTCCTCGATATATTGTTTGATCTTTTGAATGCTGCCTTTCGTATTATTTTTTCGAAGCTCTGCGATATAAGCCGAGCTTTCCTGAACAAAGCTTATAAACCTGGCTTTAAGTCCTTGTAAAGTAGCGGGCGTCTGCGACCAGGTGTGCATCGCATCCAACGACAGCAATTCGTTTTTATCGCCCTGCATGCTTTCAATGATCCGCACGACGCCGAAGAAGAACCGGGTTATCGTCCTAACCACCGCATCCGGCGCATAACGCTCCGTTAGGAATCTTTCAAAGATTTCGTCAATCATGCGAGACACAGCCAACGGATCATTCTCTTCGATCGCTACCATTAACCTCGCAACCGAACTGTCGTCCATCTCCAGGTATTTGACCGGGCAGCCTTCCATTTCCTCGAACAGCAGCGGCCCGTTGCCGGCCGAGGCGTATTTATGCCTCCATGCTTCGCCGGCCGTTCGAAACGACTCGGGGATGAGCTCAGCCGCTGATACCGCCTTCCCTCCGTAAAGAATAACATTCGCGCCTAGTTGGTCGCGAAGCCGCTGCTGCAGAAGAACGGCAAACTGCTTCCAGCAGCGTTCATGCCGCGTCCAGCTTTGTTTTCCCGCCACAAACCCGAACACGCCCCGCTGCCGCTCATGGACATAGATAGACTCTTGGCCGATTGCGGAAGCGATCGCGTCAGCAACGTCCGTCTTCCATCGTCCTTCCGAATAGTCATGAGCAAGCTGAAGGTCGTTGAGTTCTACGTCGAAATAACGCAGCTCCTCATCGTCCCTCAGCCCCATTGCCCGCATCATATCGGGAGACAAATCCTTTTCCAGCGTTCCCGTCAATAGACTTTCGAAGAAGGATTGGCCCAGCAACCGCGCCCGGTCCGCTTGAAACTGCATGTTTCTGCTTAGCGTTTCGCTCAAGGTTTGAAGCGTCTGCTCCATTTCCTCCTCGTCGATCGGCTTCAAAATAAAGTCATTAACGCCGAAACGAACCGCCTTCTGCGCATATTTAAAATCGCCGTACCCGCTGACGATAATAAACGAGGGCTCCGCTTTCTTCCTCTCCTTCACCGCCCGTATCAGCTCCAGTCCGTCCAGCACCGGCATCCGAATGTCGGTAACGACCAAATCCGGCTGGGTCTGCTCGATCACATGCAGCGCCTCTTCGCCGTTCGCAGCCTCGGCTACAATATCGAATCCATATTTATTCCAGTCGGTAAATTGCTTTAAGCCCTGTCTCGCGTACAATTCATCGTCAACCAAAACTACCTTGAACATCATTCGTCCCCCTTGACGCCATTGTCTTCATTCGGCTGGATATTCGCTCAAGTTCGCTGATGCCTTGCCGGTTAGCTATCCTATCTATATAACTCATGGTTCATTAAGTCTTGGTTCATTAAGTCTTGGTTCATTAAGTCTTGGTTCATTAACTCCTTACACTTTTAGTAACCGTTTTCATTCCTTTTAAGTATACTGCAATCCCATATGCACTTAACTGCAAAAAGTATAGCTTCTCCTTAGTTTACTATATACCGACCTTTATTGCCTTGGGAAATCCTGCTCAACCGCTATCCGTTTCTTGCCGATTGCCGCGTTACTTGATACGTTGCTCTATCGTGGACAAATCCAGCAACTTCGCTCTCCTGAGGTTCTGACATTTCGGAAAAGGTAAGCGTGGCTTCCTTGGAAATCGATAAGTCTGCGCTTGCCTCTCGTCTGCTAATGCTTTGTTTCAAACAAGCGGATATCGTTTAAATACTATTATGAAATTGAAATTCTTATAAAAGGAGAGATGAAACATGTCACAACAGCAAACAAGCAACGGCCTATTGTTGGGAGCAATCGTAGGAGGTGCCATCGGCGCGATTTCAGCATTGCTGCTAGCGCCGAAATCGGGTGCGAAGTTCCGCGAGGATCTCGCAAATACATGCCAAGCCATCAGCCAGAAAACGAAAGATATCGCCTCAAACGTAGGTCAAAGCACGAAGGACTTCGCTAGCACCATCAAAGAGGAGGCCACTGAGATGGTGGACCATGCCAAGCAATCTAATCAGAAGGTGATGGACTCCCTCTCCACGACCAAAGAAGACGTTAAGGACGAGCTTAATACGACTGGGAGTTAAAGCCATGAAAGAGGAGCTCAAGGAGACAACCAATTCCATGGCGCCCACGGTGAAAGAAATGGTCAAGCTCGGCAAAGATATGGATAAAATGAAAACGAACACGGAAATTATCGAGAATGGCATGATCCCTGATCCGAAGCAATAATGGGTAAGCGAACCGAGTGGAGCCGCCATATGGCAAAAGCTCGTTTCGCTATGTAATAGCAGCTGAAACATAAAAGCGAGGCTGACCAAAGACAGCATATGCTGCGCAGGTCGGCCTCATTATTCCTCAAATTTCATCTGACTTATGCAACTCGTCCCATTCTCGAGTCACATTTGGCGCGCTATACTGGATTTCTCCACTAACTCCGCCCTTTCGAACCACTTCTGGTGCGCAACTAACCGCCGCTTTCGGCCAGCAAAACCTTCAGCTTCTCGATCGCGCGCCTCTGTATTCGGGATACGCTCATCTGCGATACGCCAAGCTCATCGGCAATATCACGCTGCGATTTCCCGTGATGGTAGGCCATAATAAGTACCGTCTTCTCTTCTTCCTTCAACTGATCCAGCGCCTCCTCCAGATCCAGACGATTATCAACGTTCTGATAATCGTCTTTGTCCGAGCCGATAAGATCGCCTATCGTAGCTGCGCTCTCGCCTTCGCTCGATAGCGGCGTATCGAGCGAGACATAGTGGTACGATTCACGGCAGGAAAGCACCTCGATCGTTTCCTCGACCGACAGCTCCAGATGCGCCGCAATTTCTTCTATTTTCGGCGAATGCCCGAGCTCAACCGTCAAATGGTCAATCGCCTGCTGAATAAGCAGGCCCTTCTCTTTGATTCGTCTCGGCACCTGAATATACCAGGATTTGTCGCGCAAATAATTTTTCAGATGTCCGATTATGCTCTTCATCGCATAACCCTCGAACGGGATTTCGCGGGAGCTGTCATACTGCTTGAATAAGCGCAGCAGGGAAAGCTGTCCGACCTGATAGAGATCCTCATAGAGGTCAGGCCGGCTGCGGGACATTTTGTTAGCAGCCATCTTCACGATTGGTTCAAAGTGCTGCAGTAATAACGTTGCCGTATCATTACAATCCGTTTCCTGATACAGTTTCATCTTCGCAATCAAGGCTTCCGTATCCAGACAGGATGAATTCGACTTCATGCCATCTCCTCTTTCCTACCAATTAGCTTGGTGAGAATCACCTCTGTGCCTCTTTCCGTAAGCACTTCAACCCGGTCCATCAGAGCATGCATCATAAAGATGCCAAGCCCGCCCGCCGTCACTTCGCTTAGCTCTTTATCGTGCAGGGAAGCATGCTCATGGTCTGAATGCTCGTATTTAAAGCTGCTTCCCTCATCCTTTATGTGAATCGAAAGGCCTTCCTCCCCTACCTCAAACCGAATAGCTATAGACCCCGGCTGTTGATTGCTGTACGCATAAAGCACGACGTTTGTACAGGCCTCCGTGACCGCGACCTTCATATCTTCAATTTCTTCATAGGAAAAGCCCAATTTATTTGCAAATCCAAATAATGTGAGTCTGACCATATCGACATATTCCGCTTTCGCCGGAACCGTTAAGCTGATGATTGGATTCATAGTCGTCTTCTATCCTCTCTTGTATGTTTCTATTATAACTTATATTTTTTTTACTTTATTCCATATTCGAATACTGGAAATAATTCCGTCATAAAGCGTACTCAGCATCATGGGCTCCCTCAACGGCTTCTGTCTCTCTTTTTTCAAAGCAGCCGTTAAGCTTGCCGCCGACTCCCTCGCAGCTCCAGTGAATGCATGAATCGCATGCCCGATATCATTTACCGAGGTAAAGATCATATCGAGCGACCTAAGCTTCGAACGAACATCCATCGTCATAGCGTTCGTGTGATGAACCGCCTCTTTCACGTCCACGCTGATTTGCGATACCTCCTCCCGGAGCTGTCCGATCGTTTTCTTGGTTTCCTCCAAAGCACCCGTCAACGTTTTCAAAGTCTGGACTAAAAAATACATCAGCACTACAAAAGCGACCGCTATAACTGCAACACTGATTTGTAAGATTGAATCCATCATGATCACCGCTTCCTTTTATTCATTAGTTACCCTGTAAATCATAAATTGAAACAGTCCATCGGCATTCCGCCATGCATGCGAGAAAGGACGGAAATTGTCCTATCTACCATCCATGTTATAATAGATGTTATCTATCAATTTTCGCTGAGAGGACTCCCACTTCTGCAAGTGGCGAGGTGAATCGGCGACCTCCTGAATACGCCCTCAAGAAGATCTTTCCTTCCATATTTATTAGCGGTATAATAAAATTATAGGGAACATACATTCGTGTTTTTTTGTATTTTATGGCTGGAAGGAGGTGAAGTCATGTCAGATTCAAAGTCCACGTACAGGACCCATCAAGTGTGGATCAAACCTGGCCATCGGTTGTTTGCGTACCTGGATCAAGCGTGTCAGAATGCCAAAAATCTGTATAACACGACCAACTTTTACATCCGACAGGTGTTTACTTCCTTTGGACGGAATGAGCCATTGCAGCCGCTGCAACAACAAGTGATGCAAACATTGGAAGCGCATATTGATGCGATGAATGAACGGCTAAGCGAGAAGAATCGTTCCCGTCCGTTCATGCTTCCTTCGCAGGAGAAGCCATTTGTGTATTGCAATTTCTTGGACGCTTTATTCAAAGTGATGGAGCAAACCGATTATCGCGCACTTCCTGCGCAGAGCAGTCAAGGAATTATGAAGGTTGTGTTCCA
>NZ_JAKGAP010000060.1 GCF_021532375.1 Paenibacillus alkaliterrae | reverse complement strand
TCAGGTGGAGAACAATCTAGCGATTTGAACTGAATACGATTCCCTTGTCCAAGTTTTATAGATTTACACAACCCATGCTAAACTGCGAATAGCCAAAAAAGATAAAGCTCGACGTTGCGAGGGTATCCTGCGTTCACTGTGCGGAACGTGGCGAATTTTCCGGCAACCGGTTCAAGCCATTCATTCAACGGTTTATCGTTTGTTATCATGACCGGCGTATAAAGACGGTTCGACGCCTCCGGATCTTCCAGCGGACCCAGTTCGCCTGCAAGCACCAGCGGACCGTACATGACCGCCGCCCGATTCGGATTGTCCGGCATGCTTTCCAGACGCAGCGTCATTGGAATTTTCATTTGTACGATATCGCCATCGTTCCATTCGCTCCGTACTGGGCTGTTAACGAATGGTAAGCGTAAAGGACGTCGCTTGTTTGCAGGATAGCCCTATAACGATGCGATCGTCTTCCGGGTAAAGAGTTTCCTGCTTCAACTCAATCTCTTTTTCCTTCCAGCAAAGAACTGATGGAATATATTGGTTAACATAAAGTTTGTCGCCATGATGAAAATAGATACTGTTGTTATAGCTTGCATGATTTTCCATGCCCGTTCCGATACAGCAGGTAAAATCCTCGAACCGTTTGTTGTAATCTTTAAATCCGCCCATAGTTACACGTTTCCGTCGTTGTCGGTCCGAGGCGGTTGCGCCGCCGGATTAATCCTCTCTGATCCAAACCTGCATTTCGCCCGCTCTGGTTTGCCCAAGCGAAATACGGTATCGCTTTGATCGTGACGGCGCGACCGCTTCGTTTTTTGGCTGCATACAACGTCGCATCCCAACCGAATAACTCGCCGCGCACCGCTTCACCGGTAATGACGGTAACGCCGCCCAGCATGTCCGGTTCGAATCGGGCGTCGAGCGCGGCATGCTCCGGCAACGAAATATCCGGCAAAATCGCGCCGTTGTCGGCTTGCTCCAGACAATACACGACCGGACCGCGCTGCAGCGCCACCTTGCCCGCATTTACAAGCACGTTCGGGTTGGCATAAATACCCTCGATTGGCATCGGCAGGAAGAACCGCACGACATCCCCGGTCTTACATTCACGCTTGATCGCGGCGTAGCCTTTATGTAACACGGCTTCTACAGAAACCGCTTGTCCGTTCACATGGACGGATGCGCCTTCGCACCAGAACTTCAAGCTTCGTTTCGCTGCCGATGAATTGATGAACGTACGCCGTTTGCTCCCTTTGCGAATAAATATATTGGCCAAGCGAGGCAATAAGCCGGGCAATATTCGGCGGGCAGCAGGCGCAGCCGAACCATTTTTGCTGGATATGGCCCGGATAACCGCGCAGCTTTCCTTCCTCTTCGCCGTATACGGAATCGATATGATCCGCGAGCTTGCACGCTATGTCGAGCAGCTTGATTTTGCCCGTCGTTTCATGATAGGCGACCGCCGCTTCAATCAAATGTCCGGCACAATACGTTTCGTGATTGTCACGCTCGTTAAGCCAACGTTGATCCGGATGGTAGCTGTCGGCCTGTTGCGCTCTGCCCAACAAATCGATCGTTTCGTCTGCCAGCTTCTCCAGCTCGGAATCGGGTGACCACGCCAAGCTGTATGCGACGGCTTCCAGCCATTTTACTACATCGCTATCCTGAAATATATACCCGTAAAAGTCCCCTCCCGCTTCGCTTGCGGCAATGCGGAAATTCTGGATCTCATGGCTCGGCTCAGCGTCTTCGATACGGTATTCAGCTTTCCCATTTTGATAAAGTCCTTTCTCTCATGTATATTCCTCGTTGCGGATGTCCCGGCGCCGCACAGCTCCACCTTGCAATCTTCGAGCCGTTTACCGACCAGCTTGACAGCATTGTATAATCCGGCCAGCAGTACAACGGCTGTTCCATGCTGATCGTCGTGAAACACCGGAATGTCAAGCTGCTCGATCAAAAACTGTTGATAAAGCTAATGCTGCGAAAGGTTTAGTTTTTTTCATGCCCTCACCCTCCATCATTTTTACAAACCGTTTATATATTTAGTTTAAGGAAGAGCGCGTATAAATAAAATGCGAACATTTTTGTATAGGTGGAGGATATTTGTATCTTCTTAATCCTTTATGTGACAATAACTCTTACATCCCGCATCCTTCATGTAATATAAATATTGTATTTTATGACAAAGGGAGAGTGACTTTCACGACTGTTCCCTTCTTTACTTCCGATGTCACCGTTACCCCATACAACTCTCCGTAAATCAGTTTAATTCTTTTGTCGACATTTTGGATTCCGATAGAATCGCTTTCGATTTCGGTTAAATTTGCTATTCGATCCTCCGGGATGCCTTTCCCGTTATCCTCAACGGTGAAAATGCGCTGATCGTCCTCGATCCAGCCTCGAATTCTAATAATCCCGCCGCTGTGTATATGGGCAAATCCATGAACGATTGCATTTTCGACAAACGGTTGCAGGAATAGCTTAGGAACCGTATAGGCGTATAATTCCTGAGCAATGTCATAGGAGACGGTAAATTTCCCTTCAAAGCGCTGATCCGTGATGTAAATGTAATGTTTGAGCCAGTTTAGATCTTGGTTCAAATCTCCGAGATCCTGTTTATTCTCGGATGTGTACTGAAGCATGGAAGATAAGCTGACGATCATACTGCTTAGCTCTTTTTGGTTATTTTCAAGCGCTGTCCAATTCATAATGTTTAATGTGTTATACAAAAAATGCGGGTTCAGCTGAATATTAAGCGACATGATTTGGGTTTCCTTTTCCCTTAGCTTTACAATGTAATTTTCTTCTATTAAATTATTGATCTTTGTATTCATTTGATTGTATCTATGGATGAGAAAACCCATCTCATTATAAGATTCTACCGGTATTTTCGTATCGAACTCTCCATCCCCCGTCTTTTTTATAGCTTTAAGTAGCTGGTGAATGGGCCGGGTTATTGAACTAGCGAATATATAAGCCAGCAGGAGCGATACGATCAGCAGGAATAAAGCCAAATACAACGTGTAGAACTCAATTTCCGGTAAAAAGGAGGCCATTAGTTTTTCCGGGGAAATTGTAACAGCGGAGATCCACCCTGTAACTTCGGAAGTATCGAAACAAACAATCATTGGCTTTCCGTCCTGCATAACCGTTAAGGTACCGCTTTTCATTTTCGCTATTTCATCCAGCCATGAAGGCTTGTTTCGGGTGCCTTCTATATCCCTTTCCGTTCCCGACACAAGATCCCCTTCCGGGGTAAAAATTAAAAAAGAAGCCCCGTAGGAAGGGAGCGCATTGGAAAACCGCGAACTATAAATTTCAGGTTTATACGTGATGACCAACACCGGCATCTCAGCCTTGCCTTTTAGCTCGATCACTTCGTTATTTTGAATTTCATATAGCTGGAGGAGCCGTACGCCGGATAGCAAGCGGGAATAGTCAGGCGGATTTGTTAGGCTTGGCTCCCGGTCAAACATTTGATCGAATGAAAAGGTAGGCACCCATTTCATCCCCCCCTTGCCTTCCAAAGCAGCCCGATATAAAGCCGTCTTATCAAACTCTTGATAGGGAATAAATGCGGAAGTACCAATGTTAGCGTAGCTGGTTATCAAATTTATAGCGTACATTCGATTCATCTCAGGGAAATATTTGGTTAAAATCTGATTCACTCTTTTTTCCATCGTTAGCATGGCATATTCGTCATTTGGGTTCGCATTCAAATATTGTTCATATAAGTTCTGATCCGCAATCATGGCCAGGCTGCCGTCTTCTACGCCAGACAGCTCCGAGTCAATAATCTCATTATTTTGTTTAACGATAGAATATAGATTTTGCCGGGAGAAATCCGAAACGAATTTTTTGCTGGAATAGTAATATTTCGTGCTTAGAATAACAAGCGGAATGGTGACGATTAGCGCATAGGTGAGCAATAGCTTTGATCTGTAGCTGAGGTTCTTAATACGGCGCAATAAATAAGGTTTACGCAAATGGGATCCCTTCCTTTAGTGAGCAGCAGATAAATGACGGTATTCTTCCGGACTGGTACCGAACTCTTTGCGAAAGAGCCGTATAAAATATTTTACATCCTTGTATCCTACGGTTTCGGCGATCTGGTAGACTTTCTGAGAAGTTTGCAGTAATAGACCCTCCGCTACCCTCATTCTCGTTTGCGTGATGTATTGGTTGACTGTCGTTTGAGTATGGTTTTTGAAAAGATTGCAAAAATAAGAAGGATTAAAGTGAAACTTTACAGCGAGAGTGCTAAGGGTCAAATCTTCGCTATAATGGTTTTCGATATAAGCTTTGCAACTCTCGATAATGGATTCGTTTTTATTAAGTTTTCGATTTTCAAGGCAATCCGTTATTTCGAATATCCATTCGTGGGTAGCCTTTTTCAATTGTTCCACGGTATGGCATTGCATTAATGCTTCTTCGTATATGGCATGATGTAAAGGTGGAAGCCCTTTTCCCATTAAACAAGAAGTTAAATGATGAAGCACGGCAATGATGGAGTACACGAGCTTTTCTGGCTGAGGGTATCCCTTCGACACCTGATTAATGGCGGAATCCACGCAAGAACGAATGCCAGGCTTGTCTCCCGATAAAACGGCTTGTTCCAACATACTTACATAAAGCTTTACTAAAACAAGGTTATTTTTGCTGTTCTGCTGCTTTTCAGCTTTCAGCAGCGTGCCTCCACCCTTGTAAAATCTTGTCTTAAGCGCATCATTAGCTTGTTCATAGGAATCTCTCGCTTCATCCATCCATGTGGTAAAGGGACTCCCTATTCCAAATGTTAATTCGGCTTCATACTCAACCCTAAAATGTCGAATGACCTCATGGAGCCTATCTTCAAACCCGGCAGTGAGGATCGGACAATGCGCGGGGCTCATAATCATTGTTACAAGCGTTTTATCGGGCATATAAAAAGCGAATGAAAACCTGAATTCCTCCAAAATCGGTTCCATCATGGCCTTTAAGCCGTTCAATAAAAATTTCCAATCCTTGGTCCCATGTTTTGTATTGAATACCGCGGCCAGAGCCACGCCCGTAACCCCTGCGGGAAAAGACTTATTAAGCAGATCGTAATCCTCGTTAGCCGGCGACCCTTCGAGCAATTCGGCAAGCGTAGATTCTACGGAGGCATGACGGACGGCACTTACTTTTTGTTCAGCCTTCTCAAGTAGCTGAATTATTTTTTGTTCTTCAACCGGCTTTAAAAGATAATCGCAAGCACCCAAGCGCAAGGCCCGCTGCACATATTCGAAATGAGAATAAGCGCTCATAATGATAACGCTTTCGTCGCCTCCGCGACGAGATACATGTTCCATAAATTCGAGGCCATCCATAATGGGCATTTGAATATCCGTGAATATCAAATCGATAGAATGTGCGTTCATGCTTTGCAGCGCATCGCCCCCGTCCATCGCGCTGTATATGTTATAATCAGGCTTCAACTCCTTCAGCATTCGGGAAAGTCCCCTTCTATGCTTAGGCTCATCATCCACAACTAATACATTCAACACGTTCAATCCCCCCCATAAATTATAGTGGCCCCATAGAATAGGAAATTGGCTATATTTATTTAATGATAACTGTTTAGTAGCAGCCTTAAGATCGATTTGGCTGCGCGAATTGTCCGCCCGGTCGTCAATTCAAATTTGTGGCTACATACCCGTTCTGCATTCTTGTCCACCTAGGTCATGCGGTAGACTCATCTCGAAGTCTACTAAGCGAGGTGGAGAATAGATGAAAGATCATAAGAAAGCCGAAGCTATTGCATCGGAGCGCGTACAACTGCTGTCTCCGCTGCTGGCAGAAGGTCTCGACCCTGCCAAGGCCAGAGAGATCAAGAAACAGATCTGCGGACAGACCGGACTCTCCGAACGGACATTGCGCCGGTATATGACAAAGTATCGTGAGGATGGGTTCAGTGGTCTAAAGCCTAAAGGCAAAGGACGCCAGTCAGCAGAAGCGACCATTCCGAAAGAAGTGCTGGAACAGGCCATCCTGCTATCGCTTCTTCAATTCGGATCGGAACTTCTTTCGGTCCTTAGCCAGCTGCTTGATGATTTGTCGGCCGGTTGGGGTCTGCGCCAATCCGCCTCTTGCCGTCTCTCGATGAATATCCGGCATCGCGCTGCCGACTTCAAGCATCACTTGGATGACCTCGTCCGAAGGAATGACGCTACTTACGCCTGCAAGCGCCATGTCGGCTGCCGCGAGCGCGTTCACTGCCCCGAATCCATTACGGACGATACAAGGAATTTCCACCAGCCCCCCCACCGGATCGCAAATCAGGCCAAGCGTGTTCTTCATCGCAAGTCCGACCGCATGAACCGCCTGTTCCGGAGTCCCTCCCTTCAGCTCAACCAGGGCACCCGCCGCCATGCCGATGGCGGAGCCTATTTCAGCTTGACAGCCGCCCTCCGCTCCGGATATGAATGAGTTGTTCGCGATGATATAACCGATAGCTCCGGCACAGAACAGCCCGTTCACCATATGATCGTCAGTCCAGCCAAACCGCTCTTGGCTGCTGACGAATACTCCGGGAATGATACCGCAAGATCCGGCGGTCGGCGTGGCAACAATGCGGCCCATGGAGGCGTTCACTTCGGATACCGCGAGCGCGTAAGCCATCGCGAGTCCCGTGAACGGCTCTAGCGACGCTTCCTGCTGACGGGTATATTCATGAACTCGTTTCGCATCTCCGCCAGTCAGACCGCTGCGCGAGAGCTTCTCCGAAGAAATCCCTTTCGTAACGGCTTCCTTCATGATGCCGTAATACTGTTTCATTTTGTCCCATTCCTGCTCCGCCGTCCGTCCGGATTCCAGTGCCTGATCCTCCAGCATGATTAGGTAGATCGGCTTTCCTTCATCCGCGCATAGCAGCGCCAATTCTTTTAAATTGCTAAATCTCAATTCGGAACACCGCCGTTCAAATCGATGTAACTTAAGCCGGTCACATTCGCCAGTCGTTTGATCTTCTTCAGGAGATCCTCTTGTATTACGCCATCCATCTCTATGACGGTCGCCGCATGCCCGAGTCTGGCTTTACGGTCGACATCCATATAACCGATATTGATCCCGGTAACACTCAGTAATCGTGTGACATCCGCCAGCACGCCGGGTCGATCTTCATGGTAAACGATCAGGGTCGGATAGTTGGCGGTAAATTTGAGATCGAACCCGTTCACTTCGACCACTTCAATATTTCCTCCTCCGATCGAGCAACCCGTCATCCTGCAGCGCCTGCGTCCCGAACTGAGAGTAACCGTTAAAGTATTCGGATGAACGGCAGGATCGCTGCCCGACAGGAATGCCACCTTCATTCCCAGTACATCGGCCAGATCCAGCGATTCCGGAATCCGTTCATCATCCATATCCAACCGGAGCAACCCCGCGGTCACGGCCAAATCCGTACCGTGTCCGCGGTAGGTTGCCGCCAAAGAACCGTAGAACACGACATTTGCTTGCTTTGGCTGAATTCCGATCAGCTCACGCGCTACTCTGCCTAATCGGACGGCGCCCGCGGTATGCGAACTGGACGGTCCGATCATCCCCGGCCCAATAATGCTAAAGACGTCTTTGAAGCGCATATTGCATTCACTCCCTTCTATGACAACCAGGTTGAGAGAGACCCCTTACCGAACCCATTAAGCGAAGTTTCACGGATACCAAAAGCTTCACGAGCTTCGTTATTCACGGACGCTTACGGTTGGAGCGTTAATCGAAGCGCCTTTGCTCAACTGATTACGGTAAGCTGCTTAGGGAAAGTCGTCAATGTTTCAGCGCCGGTTGATGTGACTAGGACATCGTCTTCGATTCGGACACCGCCGATACCGGGCAAATAAATACCTGGCTCAATCGTAATGATCATACCTTCACGTAGCAGGTCGCGGTTGTCCCCGTGAACTGAAGGATACTCATGCACCTCAATGCCAAGGCCATGGCCTACCCGATGTGTAAAAAACGCACCGTAGCCCCGACTTGCGATGCATTGCCGCGCAGCGAGATCTACTTCGGCCAGAACAGCGCCCGGACAAACAGATGCAATACCTCGAAGATTCGCCTCAAGCACCGTTTCATATATTTCTGTTAGCTTATCGTCGACATCCCCTACAGCAAACGTCCGCGTAATGTCTGAAAGATAACCGTCGGCGGCAACCCCCATATCGATCAACAGCATGTCACCGCGTTTGATTAGACGATTTCCAGTAGCTCCATGCGGCAACGCCGATTTTTCGCCGGCCAGCACCGTTGTCGAAAATGCCGGGCTGACCCCAGCTTTTTTCATCGCATATTCCAATTCAGCAGCGATATCCATTTCCGTGACGCCGGCCTTAACATGCTTTAATCCATCGTGAAGCACCTGCTCAACAAGACGCGCGGCATTTTTGAGCCGGGCGATTTCGTCGGCGGACTTGATCGCGCGCATATTGGTTAACGGCGCTTCCACGTCGACAAATTGTTCGGCTTCAAGCGTCTCCGATAACATTTCGTATCGCTGCATCGTCAAATGTTTTTTTTCGACGCCCAATCGGCGTACCTCGCTTCGCAAACATCGTTTCAGCACCTCATATGGATTTTCTGTGTCGGTATGCGTATATACCCGAGAAACTGTCGATTCCGCCTTTGCCGCTTCTATATCCAGTGCCGGCACGAGCAAAAACGGCTCTTCCCCTCTCGGCAATATTAGACCGAGAAACCGTTCGTGCGGCTCAGAGGAAAAACCGGTTAAATAATAAACATGCTTAGGCAGCGTAATAATTACGGCATCCAAATTGAACTGCACCATAAAGATGTAAAGCTTTTGCAATCGTTCATTCATCAGCTTTCAGCAATCCTTTCTACATTACAAGTGTTAATCTTCAATGCGGTCAAGCCACAACTCAATTTCATTTGTTCTTCTCCTCGTGTTTTTGGCGATTTTTTACTGTCGATTTAGGAACACAACGAGGAAGCCGTCTGAACGGCTTCCCTGAATAATGAAATGCGACTTAACCGAAGCGGTTACACTGCCGTACTAATGCTCCCTGATCCAAACCTGCATTTCGCCCGCGCCGCGGTTTGCCCAAGCGAAATACGGTATGGCTTTAATCGTGAAGGAACGCTCACTTCGTTTCTTGGCTGCATACAACGTCTCGTCCCAACCGGACAACTCACCGCGAACCGCTTCGCCGGTAATGACGGTAACGCCGCCCAAAAAGTCCGGTTCGAATTGAGCGTCGAGTGCAGCATGTTCCGGCAACGAAATATCCGGCAAAATCGTGCCATTGTCGGCCTGCTCCAGACAATACACGACCGGACCGCGCTGCAGCGCCACCTTACCCGCATTCACACGCACATTCGGGTTCGCATAAATGCGCTCGATCGGCATCGGCAGGACGATCCGCACGACATCCCCGGCCTTCCACTCACGTTTGATTGCAGCGTAGCCTTTATGCAGAACGGCTTCTACTGAAACCGCTTGTCCGTTCACATGGATTGATGCGCTCTCGCACCAGCCCGGAATGCGGACGGCTACCGTAAATTCACCCGGCTGATCCGGGTTAACGGAAAGCTCGATCGTTTCATCCCAAGGGAAATTCGTTTGTTGCGATAACCGGACGGAACGCCCGGCTACTTCAAGCATCGTTTCACTGCTGATGAATTGATGAACATATACCGTTTGCTCGCTTTGAGAATAAATGTACTGTCCGAGCGAGGCAATAAGCCGGGCGATATTCGGTGGGCAACAAGCGCAGCCGAACCATTTTTGCCGGACAGGCTCCACGTGCATTTTATCTGGCCGCTTGCACGCATCCGGCCATACTTCCAGCGGATTGACGTAAAAGAAGCTTTTGCCATCCAATGACATGCCGCTGATCGTGCCGTTATATAACGCGCGTTCGATGACATCGGCATATTTGCCGTCAGGATCAAGGTGCAGCATCCGATGCGCCCAAAATACAAGCCCTATCGCTGCGCACGTTTCCGTATACGCCGTATCGTTCGGCAAATCGTAATCGAAAGAAAACGCTTCGCCGTCGTGGTTCGATCCGATGCCCCCCGTAATGTACATTTGTCTTTGCGTGACGTTGTCCCAAAGTCGCTTGCAGGCGTCGATTAACGATTGATCCTGCGTTGCCGCCGCCACGTCCACCATACCGGCATACATGTAAACGGCGCGAACGGCGTGGCCTGTCGCATGCAACTGCTCGCGCACGGGCAAATGCGATTGATTGTATTCATAATTATTTTTGTATAAGTTGTAATAGCCTTCTTTGAGCAGCGATTCCCGACCGAATCGTTCCGCCCGTTTTTCCGCTTCCAGCTTGAAATAATGCGGCTCCTGGCCGCGCTCGTTAATAAAAAAGTGGCTTAGCTTCAAGTAACGCTCGACTCCTGTTGCTTCATACAGCCGCATCAAAGCAAGCTCGATTTCCTGATGGCCTGGATAACCGAGAAGCTTGCCTTCCCCTTCGCCGTATATGGAATCGATATGATCAGCGAGCTTGCACGCGATGTCGAGCAGTTTGATTTTGCCCGTCGTTTCGTAATAGGCGACCGCCGCTTCGATCAAATGGCCGGCGCAATACGTTTCGTGATTGTCACGTTCGTTGAGCCAACGTTGATCCAGATATTTGATCGTAAAATGCGTATTCAGGTAGCCATCAGACTGTTGTGCTCTGCCCAACAAGTCGATCGTTAAGTCGGCCAGCTTCTCCAGCTCCAAATTGGGAAACGACGCCAAGCTGTATGCGACGGCTTCCAGCCATTTGGCTACATCGCTGTCCTGAAAAATATACCCGTAAAAGTCTCCCTCTGCTTCGCCAGCAGCGATGCGGAAATTTTGGATCGCATGGCTCGGGGCAGCTTCTTCGATACGGTCATTCAACGCATCCCATTGATAAGGGATTACCTCATCCCGCACCAAATGCATATATTTAGTCCAGAAAGGATCGTCAATTTGTACTGCCTTGTACGATAAGTTCTTCAGCTTTTCCATTTTGTTCAAATCCTTTCCCTTGTAAAAGTTCCACGTTGCGGATGTCCCGACGTCGCGCTACCTTTGACTCGTAAGCTGCTTCGATCACGGCTTCCCGCACCTTTTCGACGACGTGCTGATTAAATATGCTTGGGATAATAAAGTTCTCATTCAGCTCATGATCGTTGACGACCGAAGCGATCGCTTTCGCCGCCGCCAGCTTCATCGACTCGGTCACGCGCGACGCTCGGCAATCGAACACGCCCCGGAACAAGCCGGGAAAGCATAACACGTTGTTAATCTGGTTCGGATAATCCGATCGGCCGGTCGCCATAACACGCACGATGCCTTCCACTTCTTCCGGAAGAATTTCCGGATTCGGGTTGGCCATTGCAAATACGATCGGATCAGGAGCCATCTTCTTTACATCGTCTACTTTCAATATGCCCGGACCGGATACGCCGATAAAAATGTCCGCGCCATGAATGACATCGGATAACGTTCCCGTCTCCATATTCGGATTCGTATGTTCCGCATACCATGACCATGCTTCGTTATCGTACGATTGCCCCCGCACCAACGCGCCGCAGCGGTCGACGCCAATTATGTCGGTTACGCCCGCGGACAGCAAAATTTTCGTGCAGGCATTTCCCGCTGCCCCGACGCCGCACAACACCACCTTGCAATGTTCGAGCCGCTTGCCCACAAGCTTGACCGCATTGTATAAACCAGCCAGCAGAACAACGGCCGTTCCGTGTTGATCGTCATGAAACACTGGAATATCGAGTTCCTCAATCAACCTGCGTTCGATTTCAAAGCAGCGCGGCGAGGATATATCCTCCAGATTGATACCGCCGAAAGCGGGTGCGATCCGTTTGATTGTTTCAATAATTTCTTCTGTATCCTGCGTGTCAAGGCATATCGGAAACGCATCGACATCGGCCAGCTGTTTGAACAGCATCGCTTTGCCTTCCATGACCGGCATTGCCGCAAGCGGCCCAATATTACCTAGTCCAAGAACAGCAGTGCCGTCGGAGACGACGGCAACCGTATTTCTTTTGATCGTCAACGAATACGCGCGAGATGGATCGTCATGAATCGCCATGCTGACCCTTGCTACTCCCGGCGTATAGACGCGCGACAGGTCGTCGCGGTTTTTGATCCGCAATTTGGGGGTTACTTCGATTTTGCCGCCAAGGTGCAGCAGCATTGTCTGATCCGAAACGTTGATAACTTTGATGCCTTCCAGATCATCGAGACGTGCAACAATCCGGTCGGAAAACGCCGGATCGATTGTCAGCGTAATATCGTAAATTGTCTTTTGTTTGCCGGCGCGGCTTACGTCGACGGCGACGATATCGCCGCCAGAGTCGCCAATCGCCGTAACGATTTGCCCGAACGTCATTTTTTGCTTATCCGTTTCCAGGCGCATAATGATGTTAGTGTTGCTGCCTGCTTGAACTGCCATTTCATCATCACACTCCAGCTCCAAAGGTTTCTTGCCACATCCGGTATATTTTTCGCCGCGCTTCCGGAATGCCCGGGTGGAACTGAATCAAAGCCGAGGCACGAACGCGGTGCACTTCCTCGATAGCAGCGGCCACTTTGCTCTCGCCATTATGGCCGAAAATACCCGCATCGCTGCAAATCGACGTTGCTGCCAGCTGGCCTTGCGCCATCGCAACGAGCGCGCTTTCCACGCCGGTAATATTGCCAGCCACATAAAGTCCTTCGACCGGCGTTTTCATCCGCTCACTATGCAACGGCAAATGGCCGCCGAGCTCCGGCGTATAAATGAATGGACAGCCGGCAATCGATGCCAGCTCCGCCAAAGGATATAATCCTCCCGCCAAGGCAACGAAGTCGACGGCTTCTTCCCGTTCGCTGCCGGCAATGATCTCGCCTTGCCCGTTAACGTCGGCGAGCGTTACCGACTCGACGCGGTCGGTGCCGTTTATTGATACTACTTTCGTACGCAGCTTCAGCGGAATGTCCCACAATTTAATGCCGCTGCGCGGAAACAAGCTGGACACGATGCCCGCCAAACCGAGCGCATTGGCGATTTTGCCACCGAAGCGAAGGATTGGCGATGGAGCGAGATGCGACAAGCTCATCAGCAGCTGCAAATTCTCTTTTGGCAGAGCCGCTTTGCCGGCGAACGGTCCGCTCGGCGGCAGCACAATGCTGGCGAGCGACACACCGCTGACCGACAGCTCGCGGGCGATCGCCATCGCCAGTACATTCACACCGACAATGATCCCGCGTTTGCCCGGTTTGACATAATGGACGTTCGTCATCACCTGTGCAGCTCCGATCGACATGACTCCGGGCAGGGTCCAGCCGTTTGCAGGCATTGGGATTTCCGCCGCGCCGGTTGCGAGCAGCACACGCGGCGCCAACATCGTGCCATGCGAGGTGGACACCTCCCACATGTCATCGACCTTCAGCATGCCGTAAACCGATACGCCGCAGCGGATCAATACGCCTTGCGCCCGGTTTTTCTCAATCAGTTCATCGGCGATCCGCTTGCCGACCCACCAATGCCCGCGCTCCTCGTGGAATTGTCCTAGCATACGGCCGCCTGGCTCCGGAAATTCATCGATGATGGTCACGCTCAAGCCATTTTCGGCGGCAGCGGCTGCCGCCGCCAAGCCTGCCGGGCCGGCACCCACAATAATCAAATCCGATTGCTGCCGTTTTGACTTCATGGAAGTAGCCTCCCGGTAATTTCGTTTGGCAGTTGCTGTCCCTCGAATACTTTCATACCGTCTTCAAGCGGCGTGAGGCAGGAGCGCACGATGCCCTTTCCTTTCACGCTTAGACGGCACTCCATGCAATGTCCGATGGCGCAGTACAACCCGCGCGAGTTGCCCGATTCCTCGTGCTTCCGCAATGTCCGAACGCCTGCCGCTAACAAAGCCGCAGCAATCGGCTCTCCGCGATAGCCGGCCATCGGCTTCCCGTTGAATATGAAGGAAATGGGCTCCCTCAGCGTTTTTCTGCCCAATATGGGATGGTCTTGTATCCGTTCCATTTACGATTCATCCTTTGCTAACTGGCCGAAGGTAACCGGCCGGATTGGAGGACGGTACGATAACAATTCCGCGTCGCGCGGCGAATCTGGTTTTTTGTCGTGAACCCATGCCTCCAACAGCTGCCTGCATACTCGTCCTTGGCAAGCCCCCATCGACGCCCGCGTTTTCATTTTTAATTGACGCGAAGTGCAGCTTCCCGTCTGATAGGCCTGTTCCAATTGTTCAATCGTCACTTCTTCGCAACGGCAAATGATCAAGGATGACGGTTTCATAGGCTCGCCCTTCTTAAGCGTAGCTAACTGCGCAAGTTTTAATTTCGGTATAAAAGTCCAATGCCGCTTGTCCTTGCTCGCGCGTATGCGAGCTGGACAGCTTCATTCCGCCGAACGGTGCCTGATATTCGACGCCGGCCGTTTCCTGATTGACGCGAACCATGCCCGCTTGCGCCTCATCGAGAAAACGAAGCGCATGAACGAGATTTTGCGTAAACAGAGAGGCGCTTAAGCCGAATATAGTCCGATTGCACAAGGCGATCGTTTCTTCAAAATCGCTTGCCTTCAGCAACGCGGCGACCGGTCCGAAAATTTCTTCTTGGATGAGCGGATGATCCGTATCTACGCCCGCTGCGACGAGCGGACGAATGTAGTGCCCTTGTTTCGCTTCCGCAGGAGACGGCCCTTCGACGACAATTTCCGCTTGCTCGCGAGCCATCGTCACGTAGGACATAACGGTTTTATGCTGGCTGGCCGACGCAACCGGCCCTAGATAAGCCGCAGGGTCAAGCGACGGTGCAAGCTTGATCGCCGAAACGGCTTTTTTCAGCGCGTCGACGAAGGGCTCGTAAATGCCGTTTTCAACAATAATCCTGCTTGTTGCCGTACATTTCTGACCGGCGGAACGGAACGCGCCGCTGATGATCATCGGTATCGTTTTATCAAGATTGGCGTCGTTCAGCACGATAGCCGCATTTTTGCCGCCCATCTCGGTTTGGTATTTGATGTTGCGGCGTGCGCAAATTTCCGCGATGCGCGTTCCGGTTGACGTAGAGCCGGTAAAGCTGACAGCGTTTAACAGAATTTGCTCCAGCAGGACGTCGCCGATTTGGCTGCCTTTGCCGATGACAAGGTTCAGTACGCCGGCAGGCAAATCGGCGGAAGCGAAAATTTCAACCAGCCTGCTCGCCGTCAGCGAAGCGAACTCCGCAGGCTTCCAAATGACGGTGTTGCCGCAAATAAGCGCCGGCGCGATTTTCCAGATCGGGATGGCCACCGGGAAATTCCACGGCGTGATGATTCCGACGACGCCTAGCGGCACTCTTTTCGTGTATTGCAGGACGTTTGCTTCGTTGGATGGGATGACGCTGCCGTTGGCACGGACGCCTTCGGCTGCGTAATAACGGAGCAAGTTCACGCCGCGCATCACTTCGCCGCGCATTTCCATAATCGGTTTGCCCATTTCCATGCTCGCCAACGTAGCAACCTCAACGAGGCGTGCTTCCAAAGCCGCAGCCATTTTATACAAATATTCCGCTCTTGCCGCTCCGGTCAAGCGGGACCAGGAGGCGAACGCAATGCGCGCCGCCTGATCCGCCTGGATGACGTGGGATGCGTCGGACAAATGCAGCACGCCGACGTCATCCTGCACGTTCGAAGGGTTTTTGATTACAATTTCACCTGCATTCGGAGTAATCCATTCTCCTCCGATCCAGTTTTGACTGTTCACCATATCACGTACCTCCCCGTATGTTGCCGATATCGTTCATTTTGACTTATTTGCGATCGACAGCATACTCGAAAGCTTTTTTGATCGCTTGGTAATCGGCTTCAGGCAGCGGCAATCTTGGCGGACGCGTAGGGCCAACCGGGAAATCGGCAAGCTCCATCATATACTTGATCGATTGAACAAGCTGCGGGCTTGCGTCGAAGTGAAACAACGGCAGCAGATGACGGTACAGCTCGGAAGCTTCTTTGACCTTGCCTTGTCTTGCCAGGTTGAACAACTCGACGCCTTCCTTAGGCAATGCGTTCGGTACGCCGGAGATCCAGCCCGTTGCGCCGAACAGCGGTCCTTCCATCGCCAAATCATCAACGCCGATCATCACTTCAAGATCCGTTTTGGCTAAAATTTCGTGTACGCGGCGGATATCGCCAGAAAATTCTTTCACGGCAACAACGTTTTCGAGCTTCGACAGCTTGGCAAGCAAGTCCGGCGTCAAATCGACTTTGTAGTCGTGCGGATTGTTGTAAGCGATGATCGGCAGTCCGACCGTGTTCAGCGCTTCATAATGCGCGATGACTTCATGCTCAAGCGGCTTGTAGTTGATTGGCGGAAGCGCCATAACGCCTGCAGCGCCAGATTCTTTCGCGTGGCGAACCCAAGCGACCGCTTGCTCCGTCGAAGGCGATGCGGAACCGACAACAACCGGCACGCGGCCTGCAGCTGCTGCGATAACCGTTTCAACCACTTTCGCGCGCTCTTCGTTCGACATGGTCGCATATTCTCCAAGGGAGCCGGTCGGTACGAGACCGTTAACGCCTTGATTGATCAGCCAATCGCAAAGCTCCGTCAAACGTTTGTAATCTACCTCATAAGATGATGTAAAAGGTGTAACGATTGCCACATAAACGCCTTCAAAACGTGCCATTGAAAATTTCCCCTCTCAAAATGTTAGTGTAAATAATGAATGTAAGTCATGAATACTAGCGCAAAACAAAACCATCGGACAGCGGATCGCTCGGGTCGACCACAAAATTCATCAGCCCCAGAATATAGGCATCTCCGGTCAACCGGGGAAGGATCGCTTTATAGCTGCCATACGTCAATTCTTCCATCGTTCTGCCAATCGCTTGCGAACCGGCAATCCCTTCGTACACAACTTCTTTGCCGAGCAGAAGCTCGCCGCGCCGCATCAGCACCGCCATATGCGCGCATGCGCCCGCTCCGCCCGGCGACCGGTCAAACTGTTCGCCGGCAAATACCGTCACATTGCGATAGTCGGAACCATGCTGATGCACGTCGTCCGCATCGCAAATAACGACACCATGAATACCCGTTATATCGGCCAGCTTAGGGTGAACAACGGTGAGCTGCGATTCGACAGCCCGACGAATCTCACCGCCCCATGCCTGCAAATCCGGCAGCGCGCTTTCCGTTAGCTTGATGCCACCCAGCGCCTTTGCGTCGACGATGGCATAAAACGCGCCGCTGAAAGCGACATCCACCGTAAACTCAAGGCCTTGCAGCGAAATCGGGACATCCAGCTCGTAGACGAAGCTCGGCACGTTGTCGAACGAAACCGACTTCACTTCCGATCCTTCGCAATCGGCGTAAGCCGTAATGCGTCCTGCCGGACAGTCGATGCGAATACCTTGAGCAGCTTCGTCAGGCAGCAGCTGCCCGGTTTCGATCCATGCGGTGACGGCGGCGATAACGCCGTGTCCACTTACAGGGGCAAGCCCTTCATTATTCATGAACAACAAGCCGAAATGGGCGTCTTCACTCGCGGGCGGTGTAACAATCGCACCGGTCATGCCGTGGTGCCCGCGAGGCTCTGCCATCAGCACCCGGCGAACCGAATCGAAGTTCCGGATGAAATAAGCCGCTCTAGCTTGCTGTGTAGCTCCTTCCATTTGCGGCAAACCGGCGGTTATGACTCGGAGCGGCTCGCCGCCGGAATGCGTATCGATTGCAGCAAACCATTTGTTGATTTCCATATTTTCACCTCCCAAGGTTAAGCTAACGTTGTCAGCGTCAGAGCAGGAAAAATCCGTTGTTCAGTGCGTCTTTCTCATGAAAGACGAACTGATGGAATCCGGTTATCCATGCGGAGCCGGATATTTGCGGAATGACTGCTGACAAGCCGCCTACCTTGGTTTCCTCCAACACCTTCGCATGGAACATAGAACCGACGATGCTTTCGTGCACAAACTCCTCGTTCATCGCCAGCTCTCCCTTCGCGTACAAGGCGGCAACCTTGGCCGATGTTCCGGTGCCGCAAGGCGAACGGTCGATCCCGCCCGGAGGCACGACAACAGCGTTCCGGCAGTGCGCCTGCTGAGATACTGGATCGCTGTAGAACTCTACATGCGTCAAGCCGCGGATCGCCGGAATTTCCGGATGCACGACTTCGACTTGGGCATTTACGGCGTCGCGAATTTTAATCGCGAGACGGATAATGTCCGAAGCACGGTTCGGCATCAACGGCAAATTCAGCGGACGAGAGTCGATCAAGCCGTAAAAATTGCCGCCATAAGCAATGTCGAGCATTAACTCGCCTAAACCGTCAACCTGAACCGTCACGTCCTTCCGGTACAAAAACGAAGGAATATTCGTAAACGTAACCTGCTTCACTTTACCGTTCTCAATGTCCAGATTCGCCTCCACGAGACCGGCCGGCGTATCGAGCCGCAGCACTTTTTTATCCTTCGGATATATTCCGGCTTCGATCAAAGCGGTGCAAACTCCGATCGTATCGTGTCCGCACATCGGCAAGTAACCGCCGGTTTCGATGAACACGACGCCGATATCGGCCGTTGGATCGCACGGGTCGGTCAGGATGCAGCCCGACATTACCTCATGCCCTCGCGGCTCGAACATTAATGCCCGCCGGAAATCGTCGTGATGCTCCGACATGTACACCATCTTTTCCGTCATCGTGTTGCCGAATAACGTTGGCGCGCCACTGGTTACCGTACGGGTCGGATTGCCGCCCGTATGCGTATCGATCGTCGTCACCATTTTGAAAACCTTCATATGAGTACCTCCTGATGGACGCGCCCGTTGCGGAAACGATCGTGTCGTAAAGGCTCGGCCGGGATGCACGTCGGCGCACCGCATAGCATTTCGCTGATCACTTTGCCCGTGACGGCCGCTAGGCTGATCCCGTCGCCTTCATGACCGGCCGCCACATAAAACCCGGGAATTTCGTCGATCTGCGAAACGATCGGCAAATGATCCGGCGTCCACGGGCGCAAACCGGCATAGGTACGCAGCATCGGAATATGCTCGATGACCGGGAAAAAGCGTATCGCCCGTTCAGCGATCAATCGGATAACTTGCTGGTCGACGCGTGCGTCCATACCGACAAACTGGCGGCTCGAGCCGATCAGAAAGTTTTGCGAGGCTGTCGGTTCAAATACAAGCGCGATACCGTATTTCTCAAACTCCGGATCAACCTTCCGCTTGCCTCCGAACTTGCTGATCAAATAACCGAACTCCATCACTTTCCGCTTCCCGATATTGGCCGTTCGCGACGCTACGAGAATATGGCCTTTGCGCGGTTCAACCGGAATATCGATGCCGACCATTTGCCCGATCACCTTCGACCATACGCCCGCTGCGTTGATGACAGTGTTCGTTTTAATCGTACCGTTCGTGGTTTCCACGCCCCGTATCTTCCGCTGCTCGTCCAGCAATATGGCCGTGACCGACGTATTCGTTAGAATACGGGCACCAAGGCGGCGCATCGTAGAAGCAAGCAAATAAGTGAGCAAAACAGGATTTACCGTCGAGTCGGTAGCGCATTCCAAACCGCCAAGCAAATCGTCGGCCATATACGGCCACTCATCGCGTAAATCTTGGCGATCGAGCATGCGGAACGGAAGTCCCGCTTCCTTCTGGCGAGCTACCCATCGCTCCGCAGCAATCATCTCTTCATCGCTTTCGCAGACGAGTATGCTTCCCGGCGCTCGATACTCAAATTCTTCGTCGAGCTCATGCACCAATTCGGCGATCAGTTCCTGCGATTTCAAAGACATTTGACTGTCGAAGCCCGGATCTTTATCGATCGCCAGGATGTTGCCGTCACATTTTGACGACGTTCCTCCGGCGACCTCTCCCCGTTCCACAACAACGACGTCCATACCAAGCTTTGCTGTGTAATAAGCGATCGCCATCCCGATGATACCCCCGCCAATAATAACAACCTCTGCCGAATCGGACTTCATCGTTTATACCACTTCTTTCCCATTACAGAACGATAAGTTCTTTGTTCGACTTCATCAGCACTTCAATGCCTGTTTCGGTAACGACAAAGTCATCTTCGATTCGAACGCCGCCGAAGCCTGGAATGTATATACCTGGTTCAACCGTCATCACCATGCCAGGCTGCAAAATATCTTCGCTTTGCTGCGACAACCGCATTGGCTCGTGAATTTCGAGACCGAACGCATGACCGAGGCCGTGACCGAAAAATACTCCGTAGCCGTAGCCTGCGATAATATCTCTGGCAAGCGAGTCGCCCTCTTTGCCAGACATGCCGGGTTTCAGTCCGGCAAGTGTCGCACGGTTCGCTTCCAGCACAATGCGATAAATCTCTTTGTGATTATCGGTAGGCTTACCGATAAAGACGGTGCGAGTCAAGTCGGAGCAATACCCTTCGTAGCTTGCGCCAAAATCGAGCGTAACGAATTCATTTGCAGCAAGCAGCTTATCGCTTGCCAAGCCATGCGGCAAAGCTGACCGTTCACCAGATGCTACGATCGTCGAATATGCTGAAGAAGTTGCTCCATTTTTGCGCATAAAATATTCAAGCTCCGCAGAAACGTCTCGCTCGGAAATGCCCGGCTTCAAAATACCCAAAATATGTTCGAACGCTAATTCGGTAATTTTAACGGCGTTGCGAATGTAGCCCAATTCCTTCTCATCCTTAATCCCGCGCAGCTTTTCAACGATATTCTCGGTTGGAACGAGCTCGATGCCAGGAAACTGCTCTTGGTAACCCGTATAAGCTGCAAATGTGACGTTGTTCTTCTCAAAACCCAACTTTTTCACGCCAAGCGATTGAATCGCTTCTAAAATCGATTCGGCCGGCTTGATCGCATGTTGAACGATTTCATACGCCTTTGCTTGCTCGGCAGCTTGACTGGAATAGCGAAAGTCGGTGAACAGCAGCGCTTTTTCCTTCGTAATAAGCACATATCCTGATGAACCGGTGAAACCTGTCAAATACCTGCGGTTGAAAGCGTTTGTAATAAATAGAGCATCCAATCCCAATTCATCGAGTTGTTGCCGGACGCGTTCCAGTCGTAAAGCTTCCATCGAAATCAACCTCCCTCTCCTGAGTTGAACTCGCATGTACAAATTTGCAGCACATTTCTCATGGTTCAACAAAATATAATTTAATTCAATTTAGTTGAATTGTCAATCAACGAGAAGATTCTCACCAATTAGACCGAGTCAAGATACGAGATTGCCAATATCCGGCAGATTAAGCAGAATGTTGAATAACGATCTAAGTATAGATGGAAGGAGAACGTTCGATGCAATTTGTTATGACCGACATCCGGAAACCTTTGGAATTTTTATCAGCCGGGCAATTCCATTCTTCTGAACCATCGACACATGCTTCTCCGAACAGCCGGCATCGCGGATGAAGGGGCAACCGTTACCGTATTATTCACTACCGTCCGCCCATAATGTACCCACCTGCTCGATGTCGAGTTGTTCGGGCCTCCGCGAGTCATAATATAGGAGTCGTCACGGAAGCCGTTTCCGTGTAAGCCTGGATGATAAGCGGATGCATAATCCGTCCTTCGGCAATATTCAGGCCGGCCGCCAGCGCCCCACCCTCTTCCACGATTTGCTCCCACGGTCTAGATGCCAATTGTAAAGCGTATGGCGCTGCGGCGTAGGTCAGCGAAGTGGTCGAAGTTCTCGGCACGCTACCCGGCATATTCGTTACGCAATAATGGACCACATCATGTTCTAAAAGCGATTGAATCGCTTCTAAAATCGATTCGGCCGGCTTGATCGCATGTTGAACGATTTCATACGCCTTTGCTTGCTCGGCAGCTTGACTGGAATAGCGAAAGTCGGTGAACAGCAGCGCTTTTTCCTTCGTAATGAGAACATATCCCGCCGAACCTGTAAAACCGGTTAAATACCTGCGGTTAAAAGCGTTTGTAATAAATAGTGCATCCAGTCCACAACCATCAAGCTGCTCCCGGACTCGTTTAAGACGCAAAGCTTCCATCGAAATCAACCTTCCTCTCTTGCCAATTAAAGCTTACCCCTTAATTCCCGTAAGCGTGATCCCCTCAATAAAATACCGCTGCGCGAAAAAAAACAATAATAGGATCGGAGCCACGATCGTTGCCGAAGCAGCCATCAAAAATCCCCACTGTGCATTGTACAAGCCCTTGAAGGTCGCAAGTCCTAGCGCAAGCGTAAATTTCTCATTGCTGTTCAAATAAATGATCGGTCCAAGGAAATCATTCCACACATCAATAAACGAGAAGATTCCCACAACAATCAATGCCGGCTTCGCCAGCGGAAGGATAACTCTCCACAGCACCGTAAACGGCTTTGCGCCGTCCATATAGGCCGCTTCATCCAACTCCTTCGGAATGCCCATAAAAAATTGCCGCAGCAAGAAGATATTGAAGGCGCCTCCCCCGAACCATGCCGGAACGGTTAATGGAACAACCGAGTCTAACGCCCCCATGCTTTTCCATAACATGAACGTAGGAATCAACGTGACCGCATATGGCAGCATCATCGAACCTAGAAGCAGCGCAAATACGAAGTCTCTTCCTGGCCACTTCAACCGGGCAAAGCTGTAAGCCGACATGATGCTTGTAAACAACACCCCGCTAACAGTAAACAATTCAATCGTCATCGTATTTATGAAATATTGCCCGAACGGAACGGACGTCAGCGATTCTGAAAAATTGCTCCACATGAATGGCTCTGGAATCCATTGCGGCGGATAAATGAATATTTGACTGTTTTCCATTAAAGAGCTGCGAAGCAGCCACAAAAACGGAAAAATCATTACTGCGCTGCCTGAAATCAAAATCAAATAAATCAGAATTCGGGCCGGCGATATTTTTTTGCCGGTTCGCAAGGCACTATTCACTCGAACAGCAACGGTGGAATCAGCCATTATCTTCCCCCCTCTTCATAATGAACCCATCTCTTCGACGATTTAAATACAATTAACGTCAAGGTCATAATGATAATGAACAAAACCCATGCCAATGCTGAGGCATACCCGATTTTCGATTCCGTAAATGCCTTACGGTACAAATAATACACATAAAATAAGGTTGAGTTGTTCGGCCCGCCTTCCGTCATGACATACGCCTGATTAAACGCTTGGAAAGTACCGATCAGCGACATAACCAAGTTGAAGAAAATCGTAGGCGTCATGCACGGAAGCGTGATATGCCAGAACTTGTGCCAACGGCTTCCGCCGTCAACCTCCACCGCCTCATACAGGTGAGAGGGAACCCCCTGCAAGCCGGCCAGAAAAATGAGAATTGTGTTGCCTACGCTCCAGCTGCTCATCATAATGAGTGACGGGATTGCTGTAGATTCGTGATATACCCATTGAGATGTAGGCAACCCCACCGACTTCAGCATCGAGTTCAACAACCCAAAGTCCGGGTTGAAAATCCATAACCACAAGATCGTATTGGCGATGCTCGGAACAATCGTCGGCAAGTAAAAAATCGTCCTGAAAATCGACAAGCCCTTCACCTTCTGGTTCAACAACATCGCTACCGTAAACGCGACTATCAGCCCGATCGGCACGCTGCCTAAAGCATAATAGGAAGTGGCGTACAACGACTTCTGGAACAGAGGATCTCCAGTAAAAAGCGTTTTATAGTTATCAAAACCTACCATCTTCCAGTCGCTGCCGATGCTCCAATTCGTAAGGCTGTAAAAAAATGAAGCGGCAACAGGATAAAGCGTAAAACATAAGAGCCCCAATATCGGTGGCAACGCGAAAATAATGCCCCAGTTTCGTTCCATCCGGGAAATACCCGATGATTTCGCGTGCATGTGTGACTCCCCCTTTCCGTCGTGTTATTTGTTTTGTTATATAGGCCGTAATACAATTATCACAGGAAGCGCTATCAGGAACAATCGAATGAGTCCACAGCTTCTTTGTTTAGGTACGTTTTTTCGTTTAGCCAATATCGATCGTTTGGAATACCATCGAGGGGGCGGTTTGTAAGAACTTACGTTGTTGACAGGAGAGGATTTTTCGGCAAAACAGCGTGGAGATAAGGAAGGCCTCGTACCCCGTTTTTTAGATGTATAGAGGACTATAGGATGACCTGTATCGAATCTTTCTTTTCCCAATTAAAACGGAAAGCATCTATATGAAGGAATCGCTACCAGAAAAAATTAAACGACCGCTCCCCGATTGAGGTTCGGGAAGCAGTCGCTGCTTGAGTCTTTTATCATTTTCTACTTCACAGGGGTATGACCTGCCCTTGTACGTTGATGCGTTTATTTACTTGTCCGCGTATTTCCCCTGCAGCAACGGCTGAACTTCTTTCTCCAGCTCGTCAAGCACTTCTTTCGCTGTTTTTTTGTTCGTCCAGATCAACTCTAGCGCCGGCGTAATTTTTGTACTCAATTCCGGCCAATTTTTCAGACTGGACGTAGGCGCTTTAATCGAATAATTCAACGCATAATCCATCGCAGCCGTTTTCCATTCCGGCGGATGCACGTCATTAGTCCACAAATCGATCGCGGCTTGGTCGGTATAATATTTCGTTTCTACCGGCATCCACAATCCGATTTTATACAAATCGACTTGCTCCGGGTTGTTGTGGAATTTGTAAAATTCCATCGCTTCCTTCTGATGCTTCGTGTTCGCGAACACAACGCTTGCTCCGGCAATATACGTCGTTTTTGGCTCTTTGAATTTCGGCAGGACACCGATACCGTAGTTCAGCTTTGCTTTGGAAATATCAAGCTGAGCCCATGTTCCGTCAATAACCATTGCAACTTTGCGGGTTTGCAGACGGACATAGTTATCCGGCATATTTTTTTGCTGGATCAAATCCGGTGCGACATGATACTTGAACAACAAATCTTGCAACGACTGGAAAACCTCAACGGATTCCGGACTGTTCATCGTATATTTCATGCCCGTTTCGTCGGTAATTCCAGCGCCATTGCTCGCCATGAACGGCCCCCAGGTGGAACGATCAGCGCCAAAGGAGAAGCCGTATTGATCGATGTTGTTTGGATCGAAATCCGGGTCGGCCGCCGTTTTGCCGTTTTTATCCTTAGTTAGCTTTTTAGCGATTTCCAGGAATTGATCCCAGGTCCATGCTTTTTCCGCTTCGGCCGGAGGCAGCTCGATACCTGCTTCAGTGAACAAATCTTTGTTGTAATAAATAACCATGACTTCGGCTGCGGTCGCATAACCGACAACTTTGCCCGGCTCGCTGTAATAGTACGATGCATCCAATCGGTTTTGCAATTCCTCGGACTCCTCTACATAAGGTGTAAGGTCAAGCAATTTCCCTTCGGAGCCCCATTTCGATGCCAGTGAATCAGACAAATAGGCGACGTCAGGAAGTTCATTGGATGCCATCAATGTGTTGATTTTCGTATTATAATCACCAGGTACGTGCTCTGCGGATACTTGAATATTCGGGTGGGACTGGTTAAACGAATTGACCATGCCTTCAATCGCTTTTTTCTCTTCATTGCTGCCCCAGAACATAAATTTCAATTTCACGGTTTCTTGCGGTTCGGTCGATTCTCCTTCTGTCGACTTGGTTCCTGTTCCTCCGTCGTTCTTGCTGCCGTCACTACCTCCGCAAGCCGCGAGCGTGAAGGTCAATACAAGTGTCATGACGATGGTACACCATTTTTTCGTGTTCATGAAAACAACTCCCCTCGTTCATTTTTAAGTACACTTATATTATCGCTAGGAAGCGTATCATCGAACAATTGAATATGTCCACATATCCTTTGTTTTGGTAATTGTTTTTTCGATCCGTTACAAAAACCGTTTTCGGTATTCAGTTGGTGTAATGCCGATATTTTTTTTAAACGCCATGCTGAAATAGTTTGTGTCCGTGAAGCCGACCATGGTGGCGACATCCAATATTCTCAGCGACGAATCGGCGAGCAACTCCTTTGCGCGGTCGAAACGAACTTGCGTGGAAAAATCGGCAAACGTCTCGCCCGTCGCTTGTTTAAACCGATTGCTGAGATATTTAGGGCTCATGTTCAAGTAATCCGCAAGGTTGACCAGGCTCAGTTCCTCCGACAAATGCTCACGAATCCATTCCTTCGCCTGTTCGATCATTCGGTACGATGGAACTTCCTTCGATAAGTGAATAGCCCGGCCGACTTCGGTAAAATAACTTGTCAAAAACCGAATCATTTCGTCGTTCGTACGGCAATTGGACATATCGACGAGCGGATTGGCGTGCAGAAACGTTTGGTTTTTCAACTTGACTTCCTTGAACAGACGAATAACGAACATCACGAGCTGGGATGCTACTAGCTTCACATCGCTCCAAGGCATCGTGCGCAAATTTTCCGACCATTCCCGCAATATGTTTATGACGTTCACCTCGTTGCCTGCGCGCATTTCGCTCAGCAAATATAGCTCTTTGTCGAGCAGTCGGCTGTTCTGCGTCATCGTCACAGCCATTGAAGAATAAGGAATAATTTGCCCTCCACCAACGATGGCCTTATATTCGATCGCCGAGCTCGCTTCATGATACGCTTGGTATACATGCTCCAAGCCTTGGATCGGATTGCTGATGCCGATGCTTATCGAAAGCTTCAAATACTGCGAGATCACGGATCGCAGACGGCAGGCGATATCAAGTAAAACGCTTTGATCCTTGACACTTCCAATCAATAATACGACCCTGCCGGGCGTTTCGCCGAACGTATTAACTTGCTCATACGATTCCACCGCCTCCTCCGCAATCTTGCGATAGGCATATTGATTCAACTGACGGTCTTTGGCTGTAATCCCTTCGATCAGCGAAACAAAATCATCGATGTCGCTGCACAGCACGGCGTAATGACCTGAAGGATTGAGATGGATGCCGCTAGAAGCCAGCTGGTCGAGGCAATGTGCAAGTGGACTTCGCTGCTGCACAAGGTCGATCAACCATTGTTCATGAGCGGCCTTGCTGTAATTGTGCACCTGCCGCTGCAGCTGTTCTACATACTGATTGCTATCCTCCCATTTTTTCACCCTTTCATTCGCTTTGACCAACGCTTTATGCAGCTCCTCGCGAACAACTGGTTTCAGCAAATAATCGGAAGCCTGCAAAGCAACCGCTTCCTTCACCCATTGAAACTCGTCGTAACCGGTTAAAAATATGATTTGCGCATCCTCGTTAACGTTGCGGATCGATCTGGCCAATTCGATACCATTCATCTCCGGAATATTAATGTCAAGCAGCAAAATATCCGGCTGGCACACCTGAAACATTGCCCATGCCGTCGTTCCGTCCTCGGCTTCACCTACCACTTCAATGGCCAACTCGTTCCACAAATCCGATTTTTTCAAACCTTCCCGAATATAATATTCGTCATCGACAATCATCGCCTTCAGCATTGATCACGCCCCCCGGATGAGATTTTAGTCGTACTTCCGATCACCTTACCATCCTTATCCAGAAGTGGGATCCTTATGGAGACGGTCGTATACTTTCCTGCCTCGCTCTTAATTTCAAGGCCATACCCAATATCAAAACGCAAATGAATGCGGTCATGCACATTTTTTAAGCCATAAATTTTCCCCGATTCGCTGACGGTCAGCGCATCGACGATTTCCCGCAGCCGTTCATCCGGAATGCCAGGTCCGTCATCGCTGACGCTGAACTTGATCGCTGTTTCGGACAGCTCGCCCGAGAGCATGATCATTCCCGGGCTTGACCGTCCCTTTAAGCCGTGATGGATCGCATTTTCCACGAGCGGCTGCAACAGAAGTTTGGGCATCATATATTGAGCCATTTCTTCGTCCACCTCGCAAATCCATTCGAATTTACCTTTGAAACGGAACTGCTGCACCTTCACATAGGCGGTAACGTGCTCGACCTCATCGGCCACCGTTATCAAATCGTTTCCCCGATTCAACGTGATACGGAAAAACTTGCCCAACGCGCCGATAACCTCACTCATTTCCGGCTGGTTGTTGGAAACAGCGAAGCCGTTCAACGATTCCAGCGTGTTGTATAAAAAGTGCGGATTGATCTGTGCTTGAAGCACTTGAATTTCTGCTTCCTTACGTTTGAGCAGCGCATCGTAAACTTGATCGTTCAGCTTGCGATTTTCCTCCATCATCCGTAAAAACCTCTCGCCGATTTGACTGACTTCGTCGTCTGCGTTAAATTGATAGTTATGCAAAGATGGTAAGTATTGATTGACGACCATCATCGAACGCAGCATGCTGAGCGGGCGCCTAATTGAATTGCCAAAAAGAAGCGCGAAAATCCAGCCGATAATAAGTACAAACAAAAACGTTTGAATCGTATAATCGCCGATTTCGTTCGCATCCTCTAACAGTTTCGAATCCTCGATCATTGAAATCATGCTCCAGCCGGTTCTTTCATTGATGACTGAAGCGCCGAAGTACTTTTTGTCATCCCCTAGTACTTGCTGCTTGGACGTTGTGAACTTTTGATGGCGCAGCTTGTCCACGATTTCATGCTCTCTAATCGGATCCTCCGATCGGGGCATATGGTACATCAGCTCGCCTCGGTCATCCCATACGAACAATTGCGATTGCTCCGTCGGGTTTAAAAATTGCAACCCTTTAAAGAAGGCATCTTTATCGATTTCCAGCATGACAAATCCGAGATCTTCAAAATTGCCTCCGGTTTTTTTGAGTAGCTTGACGACAACCATCATCTGAGAATAAGCTTCTTCATTGACGTTGCCAAAAGGGTCCTTGTTGATCCACATAATAGCATTTTTAGTCAACAGATCTTTATAATAACTGTTCGCTTTTTCGGGACTCATCATGTTGCGGGAACCAAATGTGATCGAATCGGTACCGCGGTAAAAATGTTTTTTATCTATACCGTTTTTTGAATAAATTAAATATGACGTTATAAAGGGTTTCGATTGCGTGTAAACATTCATTATTTTAGAAACTTTGTCAACATTACGAAGATAGGCGTAATCATCCATTTTTTTTTCGGCCAAAATGGCTTGCAACTCTTGGTTGCCCAAAATAACGTTTGTTAAATCATTAACGTCACTAATGACTTGATCCATGTAGAGATCCGCCATATTCAACGAAGCTAACGCCTGATTTTTAGCTTTGGAACCGAATTTATCGGCAGTGATATTGTAAAATATAGTACTCAAAATGACCATCGGTATGACGACAAGCGTGGTCGTTAACCAAAAAAATTTGCCACGGATCGTGTTGATATTAATATATTCCCTAAACATGCGGATCACAAAAGCACCTCCGAAACGTTTATGAGCCCTTCTTTGTGATCTAGCATATCACGAACTTGAACGAACATGTCATCCATGTAGTGGTAAATAAATACCCCAGAAGCTGGTTAGACCATCCGCTGGGGAATGAATGTGAGCTTGTTAAACGTGCTCATGAAGCCATACTAGCATTTCACCCGGCTCACGGTTTGCCCAAGCATAATATGGGATTGCTTTTACTTGAACATTTGTGCTGTCAAAAGGAACGGTTGTGTACAAGCTGTTGTCATCGTATGAGGTTTCGTCGGTGCGACATGCACCGCCATTCAGGACAACTACGCCTTCGAGCAACCCGTCTTCATAACTTACCGTAAATTCGCTAGAGGCCGAAACGCGAATGTCGCGCAAGTTGTCGCCGTTATCCGCTTCTTCCAGGCAAAATACGATTGGGCCGCGCTGCAATGCCAGCTTGCCGACATTTTCGCGCACCTTCGGATTGGAGCGCACCTTCTCCACCGTCATCGGCAATACAAGCTCAATCCGGTCGCTATTGTGCCATACTTGTTTGATTTTAGCATACCCTTTATATGTCGCTAAATTGACGGCTTCGCCGTTAATCTTCAATGCTGCGCCTTTGCACCATCCCGGCAAACGGAGGGCGATCGTAAATTCGGCAGGTTGCTCCGCAGAGACCGTCAGCGTAATATGTTCATCCCATGGGTAGTTAGATTGCTGCGTCAATTGTACCTGCTGTCCGCCGATGTTTTGATACGCATTGCCGCCGATGTACAAATGGACGAACCATTCCAGTTCACGTTCGTTATACGAATAAATGTATTGTCCAAGCGACGCGATCAAGCGGGCGATGTTCGGAGGACAGCAAGCGCAGCCGAACCAGGCTTGTCGCGTTCTGGCCACCGACCGCAAATCTTCGCGAATGTCGCAGGCGGAAGGCCATACTTCCAGCGGATTGACGTAAAAGTAACTTTTTCCATCCAGCGATATGCCGCTCAATATTCCGTTGTACAGCACGCGCTCCATCACATCTGAATATTCCCGATCCGCTTCGATTTGCAGCATACGGCTCGCCCAGAACATGAGGCTGATCGATGCGCACGTTTCCGTATAAGCCCGGTCGTTCGGCAAATCATAATCCACGGTGAATGATTCCCAGTATTCGTTCGAGCCGACGCCGCCGGTAACGTACATTCTTTTGCGGGTCACATTTTTCCATAGCTCTTTGCATACGTCCAGCAGCTCGAGGTCGTTGTATTCCGCGGCGAGATCGGTCGCGCCGCTGAACAAATACAATGCGCGGACGGAATGGCCTTCGGCCGTCTTTTGCTCTCGCACCGGCAAGTGCGCTTGAAAATAATCAGCTTTCCTTCTGGCTACCCGATGCTCTGTTCGCCCGGATTCCTCGATATCGAAAAAGTATGGCTCTTGGCCGCGTTCCTCAACAAAATAACGGCTCAGCTCTAGGTAGTTGTTGTTGCCGGTTGCATGATACAGTCTGACCAACGCAAGCTCGATTTCCGGATGTCCGTCGTAACCCCGGATTTGCTCGGGCTTCGTTCCGAACACATCCACCATATGGTCGGCGTAACGGCTCATGATATCGATGATTTTCCGTTTTCCCGTAGCCTCATAATAAGCTACGGCTGCTTCGATCAGATGCCCTGCACAATAAAGCTCATGATCGTCACGCAGATTTGTCCACTTTTTCCCTGGTTTAGCTACCGTAAAATACGTATTCAAGTAGCCGTCATCTTGCTGCGCCCGCTCCAGCAAATCGATTACACCGTCGGCAATCGCCTCGAGCTTCTCGTCACGCTTGACGGACAAGGCGTATCCGACGGCCTCCAGCCATTTGGCCAAATCGCTGTCCTGGAACACCTGTCCGTAATAATCTGCCTTCAGCTCGCCGGCCGCAATGCGGAAATTTTCTACCGTGTGGCTCGGCTCGGAGTCAAGGATTTCGTCATTCAATGCATCCCACTGGTAAGGAATCACCGTTTCGCGAACGAGCTTTTGCCTTTTCGCCCAAAAAGAGTCGTCGATCGTTACATTTTTTATCGGTATCGCATTCATATGCTTTATCATCATGTTGTTCCTCCTCTGGTCAATTCACTTGATTTGTCTATTATGATAGCATCGCTGTATCGGCTTTGTCGGTAGTCCAATAACAATATTAGGTGGACAAAACTGTCTTACCGGATTAGTCTGTACTTGGACAATAATTTCCGGAAGCAAGGCGGGATACCAGCATGCGATTGTTAAAAACGAACATTAAAATGCCTCTTGAATTCGTCTCGGCGGGGCAATTCGTGACTGACGTTCCGTGGACGCATTCGCAACGGACGATCGACAGCTTTGAGCTTATCATTGGCGTGAAAGGAACCTTGTACATGCAGCAGTACGACGAAAAATACGAAGTTCGTCCGGGTGATGTTCTTCTGCTGCTACCGAACCGCATCCATCAGGGATTTGCCGCAAGCGGCAAAGACACCTCGTTTTATTGGCTCCACTTTTTGTGCCCGGACGCTTTCCACATTGCTGATGAAGAATTCCGCGAAGAAATGTATATACTGCAAACCAATCCGGAATCGCACCGAATCAACACGGCCATCTACATCCCTTTATTCTCAACGCCATCCGGCATCGAAAGATTGAATATTTTATTCCATCAACTGCTTCACATCGCGTATTCAGATTATTCGTCCCGTTATGCTGCCGGATATATGACTACTTCGCTTCTACTCGAGTTATCCGAACAGACCATATCCGGTCTTCGCACGACCATAGAGCAGACGCCTTCGGATAAAAACTTGGCAAATATCTTGGAATGGGTACGTATCCATGCCATCGAACCGATCAGCGTAACGGCGCTTGCCGATAGATTCAATTACAACAAAGATTATTTGTCGAGGTTTTTCAAACGGAAAACGGGGATGAATTTGCAGGAGTACATTCACGCCTTAAAGCTTTCGAAAGCGAAGGATTTGCTGGTGCACACTCGGCAAAGCATCAAAGAAATCGCCTATGCAGTAGGCATCGCGGATGAGAAATATTTCATGCGATTATTTAAAAAATACGAAAAAATAACGCCCACGGAATTCCGTAAGGCGTATTATATGACGCATTTGAACAAACAGTAGGGAGTGTTATAAAACTTGTGCATCCTAATTAATAAATGACTACCTATAAGCTCAGAATCAGTCCTATGGCGATCTCGGATATTTTTGCAAGCTTCAATTTCTGCTCCTCACTTCTCCATTAATCTATCATTTATGTCGAAAAAAATGCTCTATTTCGTTAAGCTAATCTGCTGTTCGAATGGCCATAGCAACCGTAGTCAGTGTAGAATTGACTGCTCCAATGGCCGGAACGTGCCGCATGTGGGATGATCCATCTATTTCTGCAACCAATCGGTATGGTCAAGTCCATAATGTTCCTGGTCTTTATATCGCCGATAACAGTGTGCTGCCTCCTATAGCGACAGAGATCTGGCGGTAATTCAACAGATGACGTCAAGCCTTGTATCAAGCTTCCGCTAGACGAAGTATGGGAAACACCATTCTAACGTCTTTTTCAGTTCCATCATATTTCTGGCCAGAGCTTTGAATACACGACCCTTCGATTTAGTGGTGAATGCCCGGGCCCCAAGTGAACACCGAGAGCGGGAAAGCAGTTGGGGTTACGGTGATGAGTCCCGACAAGAAACGTATGTTCTCAAAGCGAAAACTGTCGTTTTATCGACAGGTGCTCTGGAGACACCGATTAACTCTCAGGAAAAAAATTCATTTTTGCAGGAGTCCGTAAAAATGCATCTTTCCATTCCTGTCGTTGAAAATTTTCGTGTAATCTTGACTGATTTATTGAGACAGGAGAAGTTGAGTCCGGCGGATACAAAGAGCGAAGGGCCGATCCGACAGCCATACGGCTGCAGGACCGGTCCTTCTTGGGCTGCTATTCCTCCGGGAGAAGCTTCAGCTCGAACGGTTCGTCGCGGCGGCAGACGAGCATGCCGTTCTCGACCTCAAGCTTAGCGGCCTGGATCGAGGAGCGCCTGCTCTCGTAACGCTGCTCCTGCCCCTCCTGGTTGAGCGCACCGTATCTGCCGGGATGCGTGAAGTAGAAAATATACGCTTCATCGCCCTGCACAACCACATCCGCATGCAGACCGATCCCTCCGTCATCCTCGCGGCTTCCCGGCTGATCGAGAATGAGGCCGTTCCGCTCCCACTTGTCCAAATCGTCTGAGCGGTAGACGCCTTGGCCCCTCCATTCGTCGACGATCATCCAGTAAGAGCCTTTGAACCGGAATACGTTAGGTCCTTCGTGGCTCCGCCCCGTAATGACCGGACCGATAACCTTCCATTCGTACAAATCGGGACTGTCCGCCGCATAGGTTGCGGAGCCGTTGCCCTCGTCCTTGTACCACATGCGGAAGCCGCCGCCGGGCAGCGCATGAATGCACGAGTCGATTACGCGGTCCGAGCTCAGCTTGAGCTTGGACTGAAAGGTCCAATCAAGCAGATTGGAGCTTGTATAGTGCATAACGTCGCGGCGGTGACCCGGCCAATCGGACGGCACTCCCTGAATATAGCTGACATACATATGGTAAACGCCGTCGTGATAAAAAATCTCCGGAGCCCAGAACGTATTCCGGCCCCACTCGATGTCCAGCCCCTGCAGCGTGCCGCGGTATAGCCAGCTCTGCCCGCCGTCGAGGGAAGAGGCTACCCCAAGATCGGTTCCGTGCACCCATGAAAATTTCGGTCCCTCGGCAGTGGCCCGGCGATTCGTATAAATCATCCACCACTCTTTGGCTTCTCTGTTCCAGATGACAACCGGGTCGGCTGCGCCGTCGTAAATCGGATCGCGGAATAATGGTGCGTTCATCGTTGTATCGTCCTCTCAGGTTAATTTAACCGGCTTATCCCTTCACGGCTCCGCCGACAATTCCTTTCACGATCTGCTTTTGCATCAGGATAAAGAAAATGAAGATCGGAATAAGCACGATTACCGTCAAGGTCATGAATAAAGGCCAATCGACGGCGAACTCTCCCTTCGCTTTATACACCTGCAGCACAAGCGTTGCATTATCGGACGAATTGAGGAACAGCATAGGCGCCAGAAAGTCGTTCCATACCCACATCGTCTGATAAATAATCGCCGTTACGGTAATCGGCTTGAGCAGCGGGAAGATGATCCGCCAGAAAATGCCGCTTACGGTACAGCCGTCGATAATCGCCGCCTCGGGCAGCTCCTTCGGAATCGTCTTCATGTAGCCCATCATCAGGAAAAAGACGAACACGGCCCCGCCCATGTAGATGAAGATAAGCCCGTACAGCTTGTCGATCATCCGGAAATCCGTCATCAGCTCGAACAGCGGAATCAGCGTCGTCTGGAACGGAATGAGAAAGCCCGCCAGCAAATAGCCCATAATAACTCGGCTCAGCTTCCCCGGATTAAAGACGATCGGATAGGCGGCCATCGCGCCGATCAGCACCATTAGAAGCACCGAAACGATCGTAATGACAAGACTGTTGCCAAAGCTTTGCACCAGCGGAATCTCCTTGAACACCCTCGCGTAGGTATCGAAATTCAGCTTCGTCGGCAGGCTCATCGGATTAGCGGCCGTTTCGACTGGCGACTTCAGCGTATTGACAATGATTAAATAAAACGGAAAAAACGTAACAAGTCCGACCGGCAGCATCAGTATGTCCAGCAGCCAGCTTTTGCGGGCGGATTCCGTCATAGCATTTTCTCCTCTCTGCGCTGCATTACGGTCACCTGGAAGTACGTCAGGGCGAGTACGATCAGGAAAAAGACGATCGACATGGCCGAAGCAAGCCCGAACTGCACCTCGGATATGCCGCGGAGCACGATGACCTGCGTGATCGTATGCGTCTCGAAGCCCGGTCCGCCCTTGGTGAGCGCGAACGGAATTTCGAACACCTTAAGCCCTCCGGTCAAGAGCAGCATGACGCTGATCGTCATGGCAGGCGCAAGCAGAGGCAGCGTAATGCTGCGGATTTGCTGAAAGCGCGTCGCCCCGTCGATGGCGGCGGCCTCATAATAATCCTTCGAGATCCCTTGCAGGAAAGCCAGATAAAGCACGGCATGCCAGCCGGCTCCCGCCCAGACGGCCACCATGATCGTCGACAGCTTCGCCAGAAACGGCTCCGAAAGCCAAGGCTGCGGTCCCATGCCGAACAAGTCGTGCAGCACGCTGTTCAGTACGCCCGATGCGATCGGCGACAGGATAAAACCCCATACATAGGCCAGAATAAGGCCGCTCGGAATGGACGGAAAGAAAAAAATCGCCCGGTGAATGTTTCTTGTATAAAAATTCCGATCCAGTACTAGCGCAAGCACGATGGCAAGCAGCGTGGTCAGAACCGTAGTCGAAATCGCGAAGAGCAGCGTGTACGAAATGCCGGAAATAATGGCCGTATCTTTGAATATTTTCAGGTAATTCGTAAGCCCGACGAAATCGTATTCCTTCGAATATCCGTTGAAATTCGTAAGGCTGAAGAAGAACGACTTGATCAGCGGGTAAATCGTGAAGACCGTATAGAAAAATAAAATCGGCAGCAGAAATAGTTGATACTGTAAACCTCTTAGCAGCTTCATCCGGCAGGCTCCCTCCTCTAAAGCAGGGAGGGGGCGGGCGCCCCCTCCGATTGCCTTAAGCAGTCTTTATTTATTTGCTCTCCATCTCTTTCAGCTTCTGATCGAGCGCCTTGGTAACGTCCCCCATCGATCCTTTGCCTACAAGCAAGTCTTGAACGGAGACGACCATTTGATTGCGGAGCGCTTCCTGATGTCTCGGCCAAGAAACCATCGGGAGATAGAATTTGCCTGCGAGCAAGCCTTCTTTATACGCTTTTTCCAGGGCCGGGTGAACCTTGCTCTCATAGCCGTTTACCGTAATGATTTGGCCGGTTCCCTTCTCGAACAGCTCCAGCCCTTCCGGCGTAGAGAGATACTCGACGAATTTCAGCGCGGCTTCCTGATTTTTCGATTTGCTGTTCACCGCAAAGCCTACGTTAGGCGCGCCTGAGTAATATTCCTGACCCGGCTCCACGCCCGGTACCGCCATCATGCTGAACTGCAGCTCCGGATTCGCCTTCTCGATGGCCGGAATATTCCAAGGTCCGCCTTGAATCATGGCTACATTGCCTACCGCAAACTCATTGACAATCTGATCGCCGGTCAGTCCGATCATGCCGGAATCGATGATGCCGTTATCGACGAGGCCTTCCTTCCACAGCTTAAGCGGCTCGGACCAGCCGTCGGCAAACGTTTTTTCGCCGGTGAACAATTTAGCGTCGTACTCCGGATCCTTGGACAGCGTCATGCTCGCCACCAAAGCCCCTTGAATCGTGGAAATGTCTCCAGCGTTGTCATAAAGCGGCATGATGCCCGCTTCCTTCAACTTCAAGCAGAGGTCGATGAACTCCTGCCAGGTTTTCGGCTCTTCCGTTACGCCGACCTTAGCGAAAAGGTCTTTGTTGTAATAGATGCCGCCTACCCAGCCGGCTTGGGAGAAGGCGTACGTTTTGCCGTCGCGGGTGAACATCCCTTTGCTGGCTTCGGTCATTTGCGACATGAACGGCTGATCCGTCAAGTCGAGCGCGTAACCGCCGTCGATCAGCTCGTTGCGGTTTTCCGCCGCCATAATGAACACGTCGGTTGCGGAATTGGACAGCAGCATCGTCTGCAGCTTGGCGATATAATCCTTGACCGGCGGCGCCGTCTGGAAGTCAATCGTGATGTTCGGGTATTTCTTCGTAAAGCCGTCGATGACCGGCTTCATTTCCGTCTCGTTGTTCCAGGAAAGCAGACTCAACTTGACCTTTTGTTCGGAAGCCGCCCCCTCTCCGTCCGCAGCCCCCGTCTGATTGCCGTTCCCGTTATTTCCGTTGCCGCCGCACGCGGACAACATAAGGGTAACGGCCATCATCGCGACAAGCAGCATATAGCTCGTTTTTCTCATGTTTCATTCCCCCTGGCTATGATTGTTGTAAGCACTTTCAATGTTAGGATACCGCATGAGCTGGAGGCGATGAATTTACATTGTTGCACGATTTATTGTATATTGTTGCACGCTTACATTTGCTGATGCCGCTGCGCTCCCGCTCTGTATTCCTTCGGCGAAGCGCCGTAAAACTTCTTGAACGCCTTGCTGAAATGGCTCTCGTCCACAAAGCCCGTCATTTCGGCGATCGCGCTGTTCTTCAAAGCAGTTCCCGCAAGCAGCTCGGCTGCCTTCTTCATCCGGACCTCGGTAACAAACGGCCAATAGTTGATCCCGTACTGCTGCTTGAACAATCGGCTCAGCTGGTATTTGTCGATACCGAATGCGGCTGCGACGGTCTGAAGCGACAGATCCTCGGCGAGATGGAGCTCCGCGTACCGCTTGATCCGCCCGATCGTCTCCTCCGTCATAGCCGCCGCCGGACTCGTATCGTCCGCAATTTCGCCGATTAAGGAGCGGAAAAAACGTTCAAGCCCGTCGGCCGTGCCGTATGTCCTCAGTCTGTCCAAAGGCACTCCGGCATATTCGGCGGGCAGCCGGTTCGACCGTTTCAGCATCTGCTCCGTCAGAATCATATAATGGCCTGTAAGCTCGTAAACGCGGTAGGGGCTAAGCCTCAGGATGGCGAACTCCCGAAACAGCTCGGATACAAGCTCCTTTAAAGCTTCGCGTGAAAAGGAAAGGGCGATTTTCTCCTCGAACGCCTGATCGAACTTCTGGTAGTGAGCCGCCGTCCATTGTCCGGGCGTTTCCTTCTCCGAATAAGCATGTACCGCAGCTTTCGAGTAGAAGGCTGACGCCGCCGCTTGCAGGCTCTGCAGAACTAGCTCAGGCAGCAGGGACGGATCATCGCCGATGCCGCCGACTCCGATTCTGACGCCGGCATCCGCTCTAAGCCCGTCAAACGACTCCGCTGCCTGCCGGCTCAGCTGCATCACCTCTTCCTGAAGCCAGAGGCCGCCATTTCCGAGGATGACGGTGCAGCCCTGCGTATAGGTATGAAACGGAAGAGGTATCGCATGCGGCGCATGGCGATTGATCGTCTCCTTGACCGCGGCCGCTTCCGGCGCGATTCCCGATACGGTCAGCACGGAGTAGCTCCGTATTCCAAACGTCCGAAAGGCGGATTGAACGGCCGCGAGCGCCTCCGGCTGCATGGACTCCCCTTGCTGAAGGCCGGCGAGCACAGGCTCCAGCGATTTTTCACGCTCCTCCCTGATCTCTCCGATCAGCTCCTTCAGTGCCTCTTCAAGCGCCGCCGAGTCGACGGGCTTAAGCAAATACTGCGCAACGCTCAGCCTCAGCGCATCCCGGGCATACTCGAACTCGTCATACGTGCTCAAAATAACGGTTTTGGGCTTGCGAGGCAGCGATTGCAGACGGGTTAACGCCTGAATGCCGTTCATATAAGGCATTTGAATATCGATAATCATCAAGTCGGGCAAATATTCCTCTGCAAGCTCGGCCGCTTCCTTCCCGTCGTAAGCATGCTTGATCTCCGTGATGCCGAGCGCCTCCCATTTCATTACCTTATCCAAAAACGTATGCAGCGATTGCTGATCGTCCGCTATAAGCAGTTTCATGAGCTTACTCCTTTCGGTCAAATGCCGGTTCGCCGTGAATTGGAAGCAGGATCGATATCGAGGTGCCTTTTCCGGGCCGGCTGCGGATTTGGATGCCGTAATCCTCCCCGTACTTCAGCTTAATTCTCTGTCCCACATTGTACAGGCCGATATTGTCCGACTTCTGGCCTTGGCTGTTCACATGCTGGTTCAGCCGTTTAACCTCGGAAGGCTCGATCCCCCGCCCGTTATCCGCGATGACTAGCAGCAGCCCTTTGCGGCCGGTGACGGCTGTGATCCGGATCTTCCCTTCCCGGACATGCTCGCCGAAGCCGTGGCGGATGGCGTTTTCGACGATCGGCTGCAGGGTTAGCTTCGGGATGCGGCAGCGGAGCACGCTCCGGTTCGGGATATGGAAGGAAACCGAGATGCCTCCGTTATATTTTTTGTTCAAAATATACAGATAATCGTTGACGTTGTTGATTTCCCGCTCCAGCGCCACCTCCTCCTCCGACCTTTTCATCGAATACCGGAACAGGCTGCTGAGCGACAGGACGATGTGATTCGATTCCTCCGTGTTGCCGCAGACGATTTCCGTTTGCAGCAGCTGCAGCGTATTAAATAAAAAATGAGGATTGATCTGGGATTGGAGCGTTTTCAACTCCTCCTCCTTCAGGCTGATTTGAGTCAAATAGTTCTGCTTGATGAGCAGGTCGATGCGGCCCATCAGCTCCTTGAACTTGTTCCCGATATGATTAAGCTCCCGGTACCGGTACTCCCGCGGCTTCACGTACAGGGAATCGTCCTCCCCCATCCGGTCGAGCGCCGCGAGCAGCCGCCGCACGGGCAGCGATATGCGCAGCGTAATCAGCAGGCTGATCAGCGTATTGGCAATGAGGCACAAATATAGCAGACGGGTCAAATTCGATTTGAGAGGCTGCGATTGCGCCGTAATGTCGGACATCGGCACGGTCGCGATCATTTTCCAGCCGTTGACGGCCGTGGGCTGATAGATAACCAGCGTCTCCGTCCCGTCGATCGTTTCGGTAAAATGGCCGGCGGCCTGCTCGTACAGCTTCTCCTCCGAGGGAAACTGCAGCGTCTCGCCGATTCTGGCGCTGTCCTTATGAACGATAATGTTGCGGTTCTCGTCCACAAGGAAAATGCTGCCCCGGTTCTGATAGGTGCTCTGCTCGAACATGCCGTTGATTTTGCCCAAATCCAGATTCGCAATCACGGCGCCGAGCGCCTGCCCCTGGTACCCCTTCACCTGCAGGACGACAGACAAAGTAGGCTGGTTGTAACGGGTAAAGTTGGTTTCGAGGTAATAGTCCTGCTTGTGCACGCCGATACTGAAGAAGCTGCCTTCCCGGTGTGCGCGGAACGTATCCTGTACCCAGTCCTGGGTAAGGAACGGGAAATCCCACTGCAGCGTTTTGCGGCCGTCCAGATTGTTGATGTAGCCGGTTTTCCCGATCATCAGCACATCGCTGATCAGCGTTTGGTAGGTGCTTACGCCATGGGCGATTTCCGCGATGTTCCGCTCATGCTGAAGCCTGCTCGGGATTTCGATCTTGTCATGCTCCTTCATCATCGTGATAACGGAATAATTGCCGGCCAGCATGACTAGCGAGCGCTTCGACTCCTCCAGATTGAAGCTGAGCCCAAGCGCCGCCTGCTCCATCACTTTGTTGCTGGAGCGGATGATTTCGTCCGTCATCATTTTAGTGGAATCCTTGATCGACAAATAGCCGAGCAAAAGCAGCAGCAGGACGTTGACGAGCAAATAAGAAATCAGGATCGTCCTCACGATCGTTCGGTCCAAAAACGTATGCCGCAAAAACTGAGCCGCTTTCTTCATGTTGTCACCTTCCCCGACCTTCGGGCTAGTCGGACTAATTCCCCCGGTCATGTCATTTAGAGGTTATTATAGCATTACTCGCTGATGAACCGTACAAACGCTATATGGACGATTTGGACTGTCATTGAGATGTAACGAACTGCACAATTCTAATTTGGGTGTAAAGCTGCCGGAAACTGTTCATTTTCGGGTAATAACGTGCGCTGAGTTCGGTAATAGTGAAATTCGTTGTTTGGAGATCGATTAGCGTGAAGCAGATTCGTTAGCTCTGGGTATTTTCATGTGTAATTGAGTAGCAGGGGGCGGCTAGCCCCCGAGCTCTCACACCACCATACGACAGTCTGTCTAACAATTGATTGTTGAGCACGCTTTAAAACTTGGATTTATGCAATTTTACTCAAATAAACGTTACGCATCTTAGATATCGAATGAACTCGGTTTCTGAAGAGACGTATGAGCTCCTTTACTCCCTTTATATTGACCATTCTCTTGAGATTATAGGCAAGACAAATCAGATTGGTCTCAGGCCTACTGATGCCAACCTCGTGTTAAAAAGTATGTATTGCCCCAGTGACGTTTTATTGTTTCGAAGGGGTGCTCAACAATGGCCGCTCTTTGCCTATAAATCTGACTTTGACTGCGCGTATTTTTGCAATCTTTTCAATTACTTCTTCGTCCTTCAGCGTAAGCGTCAAATAGCCAGTTTTCACAACGCTAACGATGTCTAATGTCATAAAGCTTACTTAATGACACAGTAGAAAGACAATTCTAACCTGAATGTCAAAAGGCGAATTATCTCATTTTGACATATGTCATCAAAACACATTTTGAAATGCTTTTCTGATTGAACTTAATCCTTAGCGTGGTTTTTTCGCGTTTTGCTAGGGGTACCCCATGTAATGACTGCTTAGCGTACGATTTTTTCCGTTTCGTGAGGTGACCCCATAATGATTGTAGAAGAGTTCTTACATAGGAGTTCTTCTTTATTTTATAATGGTGGAAAAACAATCGAGGGACGAAATGACCGAACCAATCAAAAAAACCGACCTATACAACGACGGCATATGCCAATGTAGGGCCGCGATGAAGGGAAAGCATATCACATTCAATAAGACACTACTTGCCAGTCACCACTTTACCGTTATGACTGGTCGAAATCATACTGGAGAGATGAAAAAAAAGATTACCGTATTGAAAGCCATCGCAGTTTGCAAATGGTCTGTACCTGAAATTAATCATTGCTTGTGTCCCGGCTGCTGCATATGGGCAATCAGGTCGCTCAGGTATTGATCCGTAATTCGGGTCAAAAAATGACCCATCCGACCGCACAAAATGTTTTCAATTACCCAAGCCTTTCGCGTCCACCATTCGTACGTTTTCCCCGACTCTTGCGATGCTTCCAGATACTCATTTGTTTCGCTGTCGGTCACCTTATTGAAAAGCCGCACTTGGTTGTATATGTTTCTCCGTTCTTGCTGGACTAGCCGCAGCAGAAACACAAAAAAAAACGTAGATTTTTTCATCAACTCCGGCGTGGAAAGCTCAGCATAATCGGCAAAAAAAAACGAATCGAGCACAAGAGGCTCCTGACTCCCATCGATAGGAACGTCAATCGAAACCACCGTCATCTGACAAAACGTGCAGTAGTACTGGTCTGCATCAAACACAAGTGCTACATGACAATAAGGGCATGTTTCCATTAACATCTTCCCTTCCTGCCTTATCCGTTTCTTTACGCTTTCATGGTAGATATTAAGCAATCTGTCGAGTCTTTGGGACTGCTCTAAAACCAGCGGTGTATTGAAACCGTACTGTAAGGCTAACTGATGCATGCTCGACCGGGCTTCTTCAATCCGCTGCAGAAGATCGTTCATTTGCCCATCCCCCTCTCTCTAGCCTTAAAACTTCAAATGATGATGATCGCCCATCGGAGGGATATCGCTTGTGGTAGTTTTAAGATTGAAAAAGCCATCGCTCACCCGTCTGCTTCAACGGCAATGCAGTACGTTGCTTCCGTATGACGGAAATGGGGAGCTCCCCATTTGCGACATACAAAAGCGATGCATTTATTACAAGCCGGAGTTAATTTGATCTATATTCGGGATCTTCTAGGGCATGTTGACATTGCAACAACGGAAGTTTACGCTCGGGCGGATACGGAGTTGAAACGAAAAGCGTTGGAGCAGGCCTATCCTAACATGGTGTCGGAGGGGTTACCGCAATGGAACCAAGATGAAGATCTCATTTCCTGGCTGACCAGCCTCTAACTTGAACCGATATTATGCAAAGTAAACTAAGCTAAGATCCTGATGGATATTGGGTTTGTAGCGATTTACTTTGCATAATACTTTACTTTTCATAAGGAGGATTATGCTAAGCTTTGCATAATCCTCCTTGCGGCGCTCCTTCCGTCGTCGGCTTAACCAATCCATTCTCCATGACGCCCGATTGCAGGTATTTACGGATAAGTAAGAGTACTTTCTTGTCCTTCACTTTCTCCGAAATTTTCATCATTAGACGGTCATGATTGACGCGGTCAAAGAATTTCTCCAAGTCCAGATCGACCACGAATCGGTATCCTTCTTTCATGAATGCTCTTGCTTTCCTCACTGCATCATGTCCGCGCCTTTTAGGGCGGAAGTCGTAGCTATGTTCGGAAAACTGTGGATCAAACAATGGGTTTAACACCTGTGCGATTGCTTGCTGAAGCATGCGATCTGTCACGGTAGGTATACCTAGCATCCTAATGCCTCCGCCATTCGGTTTCGGGATTTCGACCCGTCTCACGGGGTTAGGCTGGTAGGTTCCTTCTTCTATCTCCTTGCGTATCGTCGACCAGTTTTGTACGATGTGTTCGCGTAAGGATTTTACGGACTGATGCTAGACTAAATAGTAGACACAGATTAAGCTAGATTCAGAAGATGAATTGGGGGAACTGTGTCAGATGAAGAAACCACTGTATGATGAAGCG
>NZ_JAKGAP010000006.1 GCF_021532375.1 Paenibacillus alkaliterrae | reverse complement strand
CCGATTTGACTTGTCAAGTGCACTATTCGATATGTTGTGTCAATTATGTTACGACGTTAGATTTTGGTTGTCCATTGCTTAACCTGTTGACATTGGATTAGAAATACAATTAAACCAATGCCAGTAATGGGCGGGAAGAAATGATGAGTATGGAGACAAAGATATATGAAGGAACGCGAGCTTTTCGTATTCGACGGGTTTTCCGGGGCTGATCCGATAAACCGCTTAGTACCCCTACTTTACACAGAGAAAGGTTGGACTCCCAATGTATAGTATTCGATAAGAAAGTATCATAACTTACGCAGTTCGACCCATTTTATAGGGGCTGTTTTGCGAGCTATGATGGATTTATACAGTAACTTCTCGCTTATGTATTACTCCGAGCTTAGCGTCCGGTTTATTCAAGCATAGTTTCTCACATTTACCGATTAATCTCATGAACTGCATAAGTCATGAAAGTATGTTTTCCTTGGATCAACTGCTGGAAATGTGTCCAGATGAAATCCTGTTTTGGCTTGTAGCAAGACATAGCCATCTCCGTTATTATTAAAGCTCATTAGGCCAGCCATGGCGACCGGGCATCTGAATATGGCAAGAACGCATAGCATTTTAAAGTATAAAAATCCTGTTTATACAGTATTGGTGAGAGCGCATTATTTATGCCGGACGAGACCGATCCTGTGTTATTGCAGAAAAAAAAGCTGTCCCCGGTCTACGACCCTTGGGACAGCCTCTTCGATTACAATCCCCGTTCCCGTCTTCGGGCGACGCCGGAAGCATAAGCGGCCTGGATGACTGCTTCCTTCACTTTCTCGGCGACATGCGGATTGAATACGCTTGGAATAATATAATATTCATTCAGCTCTTCCTCCGTAACGACCGAGGCGATGGCATGAGCGGCCGCCAGCTTCATCTCCTCAGTGACGCGGGAGGCGCGGCAATCCAGCACGCCCCGGAACAATCCCGGGAAGCAAAGCACGTTGTTGATTTGATTCGGATAGTCCGACCGTCCGGTCGCCATCACGCGCACAAGCCCTTCGGCCTCCTCGGGCGCAATCTCCGGTGTCGGGTTAGCCATAGCAAAGACGATCGGATCCTTGGCCATCCTGCGGATATCGTCTGCCTTCAGGACGCCGGGCGCTGACACGCCGATGAAGATATCGGCTCCCGCAATCACGTCGGCTAATCCTCCCTGTTCGCGTTCCGGGTTCGTGTTGCCTGCATACCAATTCCACGCTTCGTGCTCATAGTCTCGGCCGTTCACAAGCGCACCGGCGCGATCAACACCAATGATGTTGACGACCCCTGCGGCCAGCAAAATTTTGGTGCAGGCGATTCCGGCTGCTCCGACGCCGTTAAGCACGACTTTGCAGTCCTGGAGCCTTTTTCCCGCCAGCTTCACCGCATTTAAGATGCCTGCCAGCAGAACAACGGCTGTTCCATGCTGATCGTCGTGGAAAACCGGAATGTCGAGCTCCTCGATCAGCCGCCGTTCGATTTCAAAACAGCGCGGGGAGGAGATGTCCTCTAAATTAATTCCGCCGAAGGCTGGTGCGATCCGTTTGATCGTAGCGATAATTTCTTCTGTGTCCTGCGTATCGAGGCATATTGGGAAGGCATCGACGCCTGCCAATTGCTTGAACAGCATCGCTTTTCCTTCCATGACCGGCATTGCCGCGAGCGGGCCGATATTACCGAGCCCGAGCACCGCCGTTCCGTCCGATACAACGGCAATTGTATTCCGCTTAATCGTCAAGGTATGCGCACGGCTGGGCACTTCATGGATGGCCATGCTAACGTTCGCTACGCCAGGCGTATATACGCGTGAAAGATCGTCCCGCGTCTTGATTGTCATCTTTGGCGTCACTTCTATTTTTCCGCCCAAATGCATGAGAAACGTCTGATCGGACACCTGAAGCACATGCACGCCAGGCAATTTATTTAATGCGCTTACAATTAACTCTTTGCGATTTGTTTCAGAAATATTGACAGTCAGGTCACGAATCGTTGTCGTCTTGCCCGTTCCGCTCACGTCGACGGCTACAATATCTCCGCCTGCTGCGCCGATCGCGGTGGCGATTCGTCCGAACGTCGTGCTGTCCTTATCCATTTCCAAGCGAAGCACGATGTTGGTGCTTGCAGCTGCCGGCATTGCCATGTTGACCACACTCCCGTTATACGGTATCTGTAACTGATGCCTTTCATGTTACCGTTTTCATAGGAGTGTGGGAAGCTTTTGGACATATTGTTATTTATGAACGTTTTGGTCATGGCTTTAACACATATCGGTTAACGGGCCGGCCGACACCTCCGTAAATGATTTTAAGCTTGACGCGGCCCGTCTTCTCGAGATAATCCAGGTAACGCCGGGCGGTCACGCGCGCAATCCCGACGCCGTCGGCGGCCTCCTCCGCCGATAATCCGCCGTCATGCAGCTGCATGACATGCAGCACCTGCTTTAGCGTGGCGGCGTTCAAGCCTTTGGGCAAATCATCCTGAACGTTCGAGGGGGCAGCCGCTGCAACGCGGGACTCTGCAGGGACGTCTTCGACACCTGAATTGGCTTTATGCAGCAAGCGGTCCAATTCGTCTTGCGTCACCGACGGGGCTTCCGTACAAGCTTCATGCAGCAAGCGGTAGCGCTCCAACGTTTGCTTAACCCGTTCCAGCTTAAACGGCTTTATAATATAGTCGAATGCGCCGTTTCGAAGCATGGTGCGTATCGTTTCCGCATCCTTGGCCGCAGTGACGGCGACCACCTCGACTGGCAGTGCCATGGTCCGCAGCCGCTGCAGCGTTTCGATGCCGCCGAGCGAAGGCATGAATACATCAAGGAAAACCAGGTTCGGCGATAACTCCCGGACCAGCTGCAGACCGTCATTTCCGTTACCTGCGATACCGACGACCTGGAAGCCTTGCACCTGCTCTACGAACAGTCTGTTAACCTCTTGAACCATAGGGTCGTCTTCGATTAATACAACCTTGTATAACGGTTTATCATTTGCTTTCATATTGCAGCCCCCCTGTCATCGGAAATGAAATCTCCATCGTGGTGCCCCGGCCGGGCTCGGACTCGCACCTTAGCTCGCCGTTTCCTTTCTTCACGATGCCTTGCAGCAAATAAAGCCCGATCCCGCGGTTTTTGTTCTCTTTGGTGGAGAAGCCGCGTTCCTGCATCCGTGCTTTTATTTGGTCTGTCATTCCGCAGCCGTTATCCTCCACGAGGATAGAGAGCAGGTCTTCATTTTGCTCCAAACTAACATAAACTTCTTTGCGCTCCCGTTCGATTTCGGTCAAAGCGTCAAAAGAGTTCTCGATCAAGTTGCCCAGCAGCAGAACGAAATCGTGACGGTCCAGCAGTGGAGGAAAACGTTTCAGCTCGCTGTGCGGATCGATCTGGACATGAATGCCGAGCTCTTTGCCCCGGCTGATTTTGCCGAGCAGCAGCCCCGCCAGGCTGTCATCTGTAATATTTTCCTGCATAAACCGTGTAATCCCTTCCTGCTGTTCAGTGATATCGTACACATATTGAAGCGCCTGATCTTTTTTGTCCAGCTGAAGCAGTCCCGCAATGGTGTGCAGCTTGTTGCTGTGCTCATGATTTTGAACCCGAAGCGCATCAACGAATTCGCGCACCCCGGTCAGTTCCTCCGCCATTCTCGCTACTTCCGTGCGGTCCTGGAATATCGCAATGGCGCCTACAGTCATACCCTGTTCGCGAATGGGGATCCGATTGCTCCAAATAAGTGTTTTGCCGATCCTCAGCTCTTGATTGAGCACGGGCTGCTCAAGCTTCAACACTTCAGGAAGCCGGGTATCGGGAAGCACGTCGCAAATTGAACGGCCGACCGCATCCTGCACGACGCCGAAAATTTGTTTGGCACGATCGTTGAAGATCGTTATTGTCTCACTGCGATCAATGGCGATCACGCCTTCGTGCATGGCTTGGAAAGCGGCGCTCCGTTCCCCGAACATACGGGCAATCTCCTGCGGCTCCAAATTGTACATTTGCTTCTTGATATGGCGGGCAAGCAGCGCGGAACCGAAAATGCCGAACAGCAGGGAGAGCAGGGCAGTAAGCACGATCGCTTGCCGTTCTTCCGCGATGAGCTCTTTCAGCCCGGGCAGCAGTCCGCCCGCCACGATGACGCCAATTTGCATATGCTGCTCGTTCATGACCGGCACGAAGGCGCGCAGACCGATGCCGGCTTCTCCCATTACCTTGGACACGTATGTGTGCTCCGCAAATGCCGCATCCGCGTCGGTCGCGGCAAAGGTCCCGCCGATCCGTTCCGTCAGCGGGTGGGAAAGCCTCGTCCGATTCATATCGAGTACAACGATATAAGCAACATTGTTGATAATCCGAATGTTATCCGCAATTGGGGCAATATGCCGCGAAGCGCCCGGATTGCCTATGTTCTCTCTAATATCGGGCAAATTGGCGACAGTCCGGGCGGTGATCATCAGGCGCTGCCGCAGCTCGTCCTCCTTGATTCTTGTTACGCTGCCTATTACGACGACACCGCCGATCAGAAGGGAGAAGAGCACCAGTCCGAACGATAAAATGACGATTTTCCAATAAATGCGCAATTGGTTCAAGGACGGTTTCTCTCCTTACGTGCTTTAGTTTACGATTTGACTCTATTGTGAAATAATGATCGTAAAATAGCAACAGGGAGGTATACGGTGAAGACGTGGATCGGCATTGGATTGTTTATTGTGCTGGGGATGTTTGCGGCATTCCTGATCGGGTTTCGGCCGCATTTTACTGATTCGCTGCCGATGGATGATGAGCAGACGGGTCTGAAGGATCGTATTATTATCAAATTCAGTCATGTCGTTGCCGAAAACACGCCTAAGGGCCTCGCTGCCGAGCATTTTGCGAGACTTGTGAAGGAACTGAGCGATGACCGCGTGGAAATTCAGGTGTTTCCGAACGGGATGCTGTATTCCGAAGATACTGAATTCGCGGCGCTGCAGAGCGGAGACATTCAAATGATCGCGCCTTCCTTCTCGAACATGAGCGTGGTCGAGCCGGCGTGGCTGGCGATGGATTTGCCGTTCGCTTTCGCTGATCAGCAGGCCGTTGACGCTGCGCTGCAGGGTGAGCTTGGGCGGCGGTTGTTCGGAACGCTTAACTCTCACAAGGTACAAGGAGCAGCCTTTTGGGCGAACGGGTTCAAACAGATGACGAGCAGCGTACGGCCGCTTCAGGTTCCGGACGATTTTCGCAACCAGATGTTTCGCATCCTTCCGAGCCGGTTGCTTGTCAGCCAATTTCAAGCGCTTGGCGCATCAACCGTCAAGATACCGTTCAACGAGGTCTACGGTATATTGAAGGACGGATCCGCGGACGGGCAGGAGAATACGATATCGAATATTGTTAGCAAGCGTTTGTATCAGGTACAGAAATATATGACGATCAGCAACCACGGCTATTTGGGTTATGTGGTACTGTTCAACAAGAGGCTGTGGGCGGACCTTTCTCCTGAAGTGCAGCGGGTACTGCAGCAGGCGCTGGAGGAGACGACCGCGTGGATCAATCAAGAGACGGCTTCGATGCATGAGAAGCAGCTTCTCGAGCTGAAGGGGATAGACGGGTTCACGATTCATATGCTCACCGAAAAGGAAAGACAGCAATGGATCCGCAAGCTGGAGCCGTTGTACGATCAGTATGAGCAGACAATCGGAAGTGAGCTCATGAGCGAAATCGGAAGACCGAAATAACCAAAACGAACAATATGACCGCATGCTTGTTTGGAAGCGGTATCTCTTTTAGAATGAGGGCACACGCAAAATAAAAGCGTTTTCACAAAAAAAAGAAAGCGAGGATGCCCTCATGCGATTTAAACTGAATTTGAGAAATCTTACTGTACAAGTCGTGATTGCTATTATTCTTGGTATACTGTTCGGACACTTCTTCCCGGCAAACGGGGAACAAATGAAAATACTTGGTGACGCTTTCATCAGGTTGATCAAAATGGTCATTGCTCCGATCGTATTTTTCACCGTTGTGAACGGCATTGCCAATATGGGCGACTTGAAGAAGGTTGGCCGGATCGGAGGCAAAGCGCTGTTGTATTTTGAGATCGTAACTACGGCTGCGCTCGCGATCGGTCTGGTCGTTGTCAATCTGGTCAAACCGGGAGCGGGGATTGATGCCGGCGCTGCGACTGGCGATGTTTCCCAATACACGGAAGCTGCGGCGGAATCCAGCCATAGCATGACAGACTTCCTGCTACACATTATTCCGGATAATGCTGTAGGCGCGATGGCGGCGGGAGAGCTGCTGCCGATTCTGGTCTTTGCGATTTTATTCGGGCTTTCTTTAACGGCAATGGGCGAGAAAGCTAAGCCTGTAATCGCTTTGTTCGACAAGATGACACATGCTTTCTTCGGTATCGTGAATATGATCATGAAAGTGTCGCCGATCGCCGCATTCGGCGCGATGTCCTACACGATCGGCAAATTCGGGCTCGGTTCACTGTGGTCGCTCGGCAAGCTGATGGGCTCGGTTTATATGACAATGGCTTTCTTTATCATCGTGGTACTTGGATTGATCGCACGTGCTTACGGTTTCAGCATCTTTAAGTTTATGCGTTACATCAAAGAAGAAATCCTTCTCGTGCTTGGCACTTCTTCTTCGGAATCCGCCCTGCCGCGGATGATGGATAAGCTGGAGAAATACGGCTGTTCCAAGTCGGTTGTAGGTCTTGTCGTTCCTACCGGCTATTCGTTCAATCTGGACGGCACGTCGATTTACTTGTCTATGGCTGCGTTGTTCGTGGCGCAAGCGTCCGGCGTAGAGATGACGATTTGGCAGCAGTTGACGCTGCTTGGCGTGCTCATGCTTACCTCCAAGGGAGCGGCGGGCGTAACAGGCTCCGGCTTTATTACGCTGGCGGCAACGCTGGCGGCGTTCCCAAGCATTCCAGTCGCAGGGATGGCTCTGCTGCTGGGGGTCGACCGCTTCATGTCGGAAGCCCGTGCGATTACGAACCTGATCGGTAACGGCGTCGCCACTGTCGTCGTAGCCAAAATGGAAAATGAGTTCCATCCAGACGGGAAGCAGGAAGCGGACGAAACGGTTGATTATAGCGAGCTTCCGTCTGCGGGATCAGCTGGGAGCCTTATCAAGACGACTACCAATCTAGGGTAGTTAACGGACAAACAAAGGCGGGGCATATGCTCCGCCTTGTTTGTGTTAACGGGATATTTTACGCAAAAAAAATGAAAAGTTGTTGACCAGTTCTCTTTAAAGAACTAAAATAAAAATATCGTCTGTTATAACGCCTGACTTTGCACCTGTAATTGCCTGGTTCATGATGGATCTAAACTGGCCGAAGGAGAATATTATGATTGGGGAACGGATTAAAAGTCTACGGGAAAAAAAGGGCTACTCGATTACGAAGCTTGCTGATCTTGCTGGCGTCTCCAAGTCTTACTTAAGCTACATTGAACGAAATATGCAGAATAACCCCTCTCTTAAAGTGATGGCAAAAATCGCGGCTCCTTTGGATTCTAACATCGAATATTTATTGGGAGAAGAGCATTTACCGAAAATTTATGAGGATGAAATATTAGACGATGAATGGCGTTCTATTATAAAAAAAGCCGTTGACGAAGGAATGAGCAAGGGAGACTTTCAAGCATTAAAAGACTTGGTCCGTTCGAATATGTGGAAGGAAAGCCTGCAGGACGCGGCTGTTTCATCAAACGAAAAAAAGAAAACATCGAATATTATTATTCTTCATATCGATAACTAACGGCGAATGAAAAAAATGAAATCATGTATTGACATGTTCTATATAAGGAACTAAAATTGACTTATCGTTCTTTATAACAAACAATGTTGGCAGGTGAACAAATGGATGGCAAGCAATTGGAAGACGTGCAGACAGAGCGTATTGAAAAGGAAAAGGGCAAGGAAATTAACCTCAAGGCGCTTTACGGCACGCTTAGAAAGCGCCTTTGGCTAATCGCACTCATGACTATCAGCTTGGCCGTTATCGCGGGCATCTACAATTCGAGACCCGAAACTCCTCTCTATGCTGCATCATCGCGAATAATCGTCGCTGCAAGCTCGGAAATGATGGGCACTGCGAGGGTCCTGTTTCGAGAGCCGATTGTCTTAAACAAGGTAGCTGAGGAGCTTGGACTGAATCGTTCTGCTGCAGGACTACGGGGGCAAATACGATTAGACAGCGCTGAGGGTTCCCTTATTACGGTCGTAACGGTCGTTGATCCGGATGCAAGACTGGCAGCTGAAATTGCAAATACTTCCGTTGAGGTATATAGGCAAGTAGCAGCCGAAACGTTAGGCGTGAGCAGCATACGGGTGCTGACGCAGGCGGAAGAAAGCTCCTTTCCAATCAATGAAAAGAGCAACACGATCGTATTTGCCGCATTAATAGTCGGCCTCATTATGAGTATTGCTCTGACCTTCTTGCTCGACTCCCTTGATGATTCTATTAAGTCTGAGCAGGAGGCCCAGGAGCTGCTTGGGCTGACGATGCTTGGGCAAGTTTCCCAAATGAAGCGAAAAGATCATGCCAGAGCATCCAAGAAACAAAAAAGCATTGTAGCGCGAGGTGAAACCATTGGTTCGTGAACGCAAAAAACCGGCAAAGTCATTCGTAAGCAGAAGCTTGTTAGCCTACGTGAATCCCCATAGCTCTATTTCGGAGCAATACCGGACCATTAGAAACAATATTCAGTATGCAGCTAACGGGAGGAAGGTCCGTTCATTGCTTGTGACATCGCCTTCCGAAGGGGAAGGGAAGTCGACAGCTGCCGTAAATTTGGCCATATGCATGGCGCAGCGCGGAGACCGGGTGCTTGTCATCGACGCCAATTTCCGCAATCCGGTTCTTCACCAAATTTTCAGCGTACAAACCTCTCCGGGTTTGTCGAATGTATTAGGGCAGCAGCTCGATATTCGCGAAGCCATTTATAGTACCGAGGTCGAGGGCTTGCAAATTTTGCCGAGCGGACAACGATTTTTTAACTCGACGGAATTGCTGGATTCTGTTCTCATGGTCGATGTGATGGACTATGCCGCTTCCCATTACGATATGATTTTGCTGGACTGTCCGCCCGTGCTGGGCGTAGCGGAGACGAATGCGCTGGTCAATAAATGCGATGGCGTCATTTTGCTGCTAAAGAGCGGAAAGACGCAGCAAGAGCAGGCGAAGGAAGCAAAAAAGGCGTTGCTGTTTGCAAAAGCCAATATTTTAGGCGTCATACTAAACAAGAAAAGCGTTTGATGATCTCAATCGGATAGCGCTTTTTTTGCGGGACAGTCGTTCTCTATTAAGCACAATTTTCATTTTCAATAACATAGTCTTGTTCGGTGATGTCTCCTTACCGTTATCAATGGAGGCACTCGGCCATGCTGTGGGCAATATTCGGCCTTAGACGCAAGTCGTCAAGGGTGTGGCGTGAGGCGGGGTTCGATGCCCCAAAGGATGATCTGGAAAGGGTGAACGATTTGAAGTATCGTCAAAGGTTATCATTTTTGATTTTAATAGACTCGCTTATCGTACTGACAGCCATTTTTATTAGCAGGTTTCTGCTGGATGCCTCGCTTGATGTTGTGACGCCGCCTATTGTCATTAGCTCGATTACGCTGCTGCTTAGTCATCATTTCTTTTCCTTCTACTACAAGCTGTACAAGAAGGCATGGGAGTATGCGAGTGTCGGAGAGCTTTTGATCATCTCGAAGGCAGTCTCGTTCTCGATCATTACGGCAGCAATCATTCAGCAGATTGTTTTGCAGGATGTGTATTTTCGCTTACTCGCCGTAACCTGGATGATTCATATACTGCTGATCGGCGGCTCTAGGCTCTGCTGGAGAATCTTTAGAGGCAGATACCATAATAATGGCGGAATGCGCAAGCGTACGTTGATTGTCGGAGCAGGCTCGGCGGGTACGATGGTGGCCAGGCAGCTTCTGGGTAACGGATATACGGAGCTTCTGCCTGTCGCATTCGTTGACGACGATGCCAATAAACATAATCTCGATATTATGGGCATTCCGGTCCTCGGCGGCGTTGCGAGTATCGCGAGGCTCGCGGAGAAGCAGAAGATTGATAATATCGTCATCGCGATTCCGTCTCTGAATAAAAAACAGCTTAACACGATTTTCACCGAATGCGCGAAGTCAACGGCCAAAACGCAAATCATTCCGATGCTGGAAGATCTGGCTACCGGAAAAGTATCCGTTAACCATTTCCGCGACGTTCAGGTTGAGGATTTGCTCGGCCGGGAGCCGGTAGAGCTCGATATCGACAGCATTTCCGGTTATGTGACGCAGAAGACTGTTATGGTAACGGGAGCGGGCGGGTCGATCGGCTCAGAGGTATGCCGGCAAATTTCCAAGTTTTTGCCGGAGAAGCTCGTTTTGCTTGGACATGGGGAGAACAGCATCTATTCGATCGAGATGGAGCTGAGGGAGCTTTACGGGCATACGAACATTCAGTTCGTGACGGAGATTGCGGATCTTCAAGACGAAGCGAAAATGCTGGCGGTCATGCAAACGCATCGCCCGCAGGTGGTCTATCATGCCGCCGCGCATAAGCATGTGCCGCTCATGGAAAGAAATCCGGAGGAAGCATTCAAAAATAACGTGCTCGGCACCCTGAATGCGGCCAAAGCGGCTAGCGCGAGCCGCGTCGATACCTTTGTTATGATTTCGACCGATAAAGCCGTAAATCCGACGAGTGTGATGGGGGCAACCAAGCGTATCGCGGAAATGATCATTCAGCATATGGATCGAGTCAGTTCGACGAAATTTGTGGCGGTACGGTTCGGCAATGTGCTGGGCAGCCGCGGCAGCGTCATTCCCTTATTCAAGAAGCAGATTGAGAAGGGCGGACCGGTCACGGTGACTCATCCTGACATGGTCCGGTATTTTATGACCATTCCCGAGGCTTCGCGGTTAGTTATTCAAGCAGGCTCGCTTGCCAGAGGAGGAGAAATTTTCGTCCTCGACATGGGAGAGCCGGTGAAAATAACCGATCTTGCTCAAAATGTCATTCGGATGTCCGGCTACACGGTCGAGGAGATTGGCATCCAATACACGGGCATAAGGCCCGGCGAGAAGCTGTTCGAGGAAATGCTGAAGGAAGATGAAAGAAATGAAAAGCAGGTTTATCCGAAAATTTACATAGGAAAATCTATTGAGGTTTATTTTGAGGAAATTGAAGAGATCATTCGAGAATTCGCCGGGATGAATAAGACCGAACTGCGGATTCGTCTGCTTGATCTTGCGAATAATGTTGTTGTTTTACCGAAGTTCGCGTCGGTTACCGGATAAAAAAGCAGAGAAAAGGCGGTTGAATCTATGAAAGTAAGAAAAGCGATAATCCCGGCTGCCGGCTTAGGCACAAGATTTCTGCCAGCAACGAAAGCGATGCCGAAGGAAATGCTTCCGATCGTCGATAAGCCTACCATACAGTACATCGTGGAGGAGGCGATCGAATCAGGGATTGAGGATATTATCATCGTTACCGGCAAGCATAAACGGGCGATAGAGGACCATTTCGACAATTCCGTGGAGCTTGAGCAAATATTAACGGCCAAGCATAAATACGAATTGTTGAGCGAGGTTCGCAAATCATCCGACATGGTCGACATCCACTATATACGGCAAAAAGAGCCCAAGGGCTTGGGTCATGCGATCTGGTGCGCCCGCAAGTTTATAGGAAACGAGCCGTTTGCCGTGCTGCTGGGTGACGATATCATTTCGGCGGAGAAACCGTGTATCAAGCAAATGATCGAAAAATACGAGCAATACCGCACCTCGATCATCGGCGTACAGCGCGTAGCGGATGATGTAGTGTCTCGTTACGGGATTGTCGATGGAAGCTTATTGGAACAATCCTTCCACCGGGTGAAGCATCTCGTGGAGAAGCCTGCTCGCGAGGATGCGCCTTCGAATATGGCGATCATGGGGCGTTATATTTTGAGCTCGGCTATTTTCGACGTTTTGGGCAATCAGAAGCCAGGAGCCGGAGGCGAAATCCAGCTAACGGATGCGATTGCAACGCTAAACCTGTCGGAGGCGATCTACGCCTATGAATTCGAGGGCAAGCGTCATGATGTGGGCGAGAAGATGGGCTTCATTCAAACGACCATTGAGTTCGCTATGCAGCGGGAAGATTTGCGCTACGAGCTGTTAGACTACCTGTCGCAAATGGTAGAACGGGAAGGTGTTCGCAAATAACGACGGGATAGGGTGGGGACATGGTTAACAAAATATTGTTTTTTGCAACCGTTGATTACCATTTCAAGGCGTTTCATCTGCCGGTCATGGAATGGTTCAAGCAGCAGGGATGGGAAGTTCATGTCGCCGCGAAGGGCGAGCTTGATCTGCCGTTCGTTGATAACAAATTTAATTTGCCCATAGAGCGCTCACCCTTTCGTTTAATCAATGTGAAGGCTTATCGTGAGCTGAAAGCTCTAATCAAGCAGCAGGATTACAGCATCATTCATTGCCATACGCCTATGGGAGGCGTAATTGCACGCTTGGCCGCACAAGGGGCAAGAAGGCATGGTACGAAAGTAATCTATACGGCGCATGGCTTTCACTTTTGCAGAGGGGCTTCCCTTCTGAACTGGGCGCTCTATTATCCGATCGAGAAGAGGCTGTCCCAAATAACCGATTGCCTGATTACAATCAACGAGGAAGATTATAGCTTAGCCGTTTCGAAACGCTTTAAAGCGCAAAGGATTGAGCATGTACATGGCGTAGGCGTCAATACTTTGAAATACAAGCCTTTGCCCCAAATCGAAAAATGGCGGCTGCGTCAGGAGCTGGACTTTCGTACCGATGATTTCCTAATGTTCTATGCAGCAGAATTCAACAAAAATAAAAATCATCAGCTGCTCATTCATGCGCTCGCAGCGATTAAAGAGCAAGTACCCCATGCCAGACTGCTGCTGGCCGGTCAGGGTCCGCTTCTCGAGCCGTGCCGCGAGCTGGCCGCTCAGCTTGGCGTAGCGGAAATGGTTCAATTTCTCGGCTATCGCACCGATATCGCCGAGCTTCTGCCGATGTGCGACGTTGCGGTTGCTTCAAGCTTGCGGGAGGGCCTGCCCGTTAATATTATGGAGGCGATGGCCTGCGGTCTTCCCATCGTCGCCGTACAGAACAGAGGGCATTCGGAGCTTGTGTCCGACGGGGAGAACGGTTTTATTATTGCTCCAAGCGATACGGCATTGTTTGCCGAACGGTTGAAGCAGCTTAGTGGATCCATTGAGCTCAGGAAGCGTATGGGGATGAGAAGTCTGCAATTCGTGCAGAAATATGGATTGGCGCAGGTTAAGCAAGAGCTTGGCGGAATTTATATGTCGTTTATGCTGGGGGAACCGAATGAATCCCAAAGTCAGTATCGTCGTGCCTATATATAATATGGAAGCTTATTTAGACAGATGTTTTGAGAGTCTGCTCGGGCAAACTTTAACGGACATAGAGATTGTAGCGGTTAATGATGGATCTTCGGATTCAAGTCTTCAGCTACTTCAGGATTACGCGCGTCATGACTCGCGGATAATCGTCATAGACAAAGCGAATGAAGGAGTATCAGCTGCCAGAAATGATGGCGTGATGGCGGCGAGAGGACGTTACATCGGGTTTGTCGATCCGGACGATTGGGTCGATTCGGACATGTATGAGGAGCTGTACCGGGCGGCTGTTCAAGAAGACATCGAAATCGTCATGTGCACCTATATTCGTGAATTCGATGGGCATTCGAAGGAGAAAATTTTCCAATTGCCGCATAAACAAACCTATCGTGCGGATGGGGTTCGAACGAATATGCTTAGGCGGCTTGTCGGCCCTTTGAAGGAAGAGGTTGCAAATCCTGAATACTTGGATGCATGGGGAACCGTCTGGTCTAAACTTTATCGTGCTGAATTGTTGAAGGGCAATCATTTGAAATTTATGGACCTAAGACTAATAGGAAGCAATGAAGATACTCTATTTAACATGCATGCGTTTTATTATGCCAATTCCTTTATGTTTCTTAATCGCCCGCTCTATCATTATTGGCGTGCAAATGCAGCATCAATCACTTCCACCTACAATCCGAGGCTGGCGGAGAAATTCGATAAGCTCTACGGTTCCGTGCAGTCCTTCCTCTTGGAAAAGCAACTGGACGATGAGTATAAAACAGCGTTAAACAATCGGATTTGTATGAATGTATTAGGGCTGGGGCTTAATATCATGAGTGAGGGACCGCTTTCTTCTATTCGGAAGAAGCAGAAAGCTTTAAGCCGGCTGCTGCATAGCAGCCGTATTAGTCAGTCTCTTAAGAAGTTTGAAGTAAGTCACTGCCCTTTGATTTGGAAGGTCTTTTTTTTATGCGCGAAATACAAATTTTCGCTCGCCATTTACTTCATGCTAACGGCCATTAACTGGATGAGAATAAACAAAACGGGGAGGATTAAAGTTGAAACCGGTTCGAATCTTGCAAGTGGTCACGATCATGAATCGCGGCGGATTGGAAACCATGCTGATGAACTACTACCGTCAAATGGATCGAAGCAAAATTCAGTTTGACTTCATCGTTCACCGGCATGAGGAAGGTCATTATGATCAGGAGATTGCGGCTTTAGGCGGAAATATTTATCGCATGCCTCAAATCAGGCCCGGAAATTATTTTCCATATTTTAGAATGCTGGATCAGTTCTTTAGGGATTATCCTCATTATCAGGTTGTGCACGCCCATATTAACGAGAATAGCAGCTTTGTACTTAAGGCGGCCAAGAAAGCCGGAGTTCCTTGCCGAATAACGCACAGTCATTTAAGCGATCTTGGTATCGATGTGAAGCTGCCCTTTCGTCTGTACGCAAGGCTGGCGATGAAGGATAATCCAAGCAGCTACTTTGCTTGCTCGAAGAAAGCGGGGAAATGGCTGTTCGGCAAACGATTATCCGACTCCGGAAAAGTAATCGTGCTGAATAATGCCGTGGATGTCAAACAGTTTTCGTTCAATCCTGGCATTAGAGATCAGATAAGGGCGGAGCTTCAAGCTGGAGACCGTTTCGTTATCGGCCATATTGGAAGATTCAATGAACAGAAAAACCATGACTTTTTAATCGATATTTTTAAGGCGCTTCATGACAAAGAGCCGCAATCGATGCTGGTTCTGGCAGGCGAGGGGCATTTGAGGCCGATGATCGAGAAAAAGATCGAAAGGCTGGGCTTGTCCGGGCACGTCAAATTCCTTGGCGTTCGTAACGACATATCCGATCTGCTTCAGGGTATGGATATTTTCCTGTTTCCTTCTTTATTCGAAGGCTTGCCGGTCGTTCTGGTTGAAGCGCAAGCCGCGGGCCTCAGATGCGTCGTTTCCGATACGATCACATCGGAAAGCGATGTAACGGGCAGGCTTCAGTTTATTGGCTTAAAGGAGTCAGCCGGGTATTGGGCTGAGCAAATCGCTGCCACCTCCCGAGAGCACGCCGATACCTCCGATTCGTTAAGAAGCAATGGATACGATACGACTACAATGGCGAAATGGCTGTCCGATTATTATATGGACCAGGTCTCCATGGCTGTTTCAAGGTAATGGGGGATGAATGATAGTGAAGCCGATGTTGACTGTGTTTACGCCTACTTATAATCGCGCCTATACGCTGCATCTTTGCTACGAGAGCCTCAAGCGCCAAAGCTGCAAGGATTTTGTGTGGCTCATTATTGATGACGGCTCAACGGACAATACGAAGGAGCTTGTGGCTGGCTGGATAGAGGAAAATGGCATACCGATCCGCTATCATTTCCAGGAAAACCAAGGAATGCATGGCGCGCATAATGCAGCCTATGAACGGATCGATACGGAGCTTAATGTCTGCATCGACTCGGATGACTATATGGCCGATGACGCTGTCGAGAAAATAACGGCTTTTTGGAAAAAAGCAGGAAGTGAACGGTATGCGGGCATCGTCGGATTGGACGTAACCCAGAACGGAGAGGTAATCGGCTCCAGACTTCCCGAGCATTTGGAGCATGCTACGCTTACCGATCTATACGCTTTGCATCAAGTGAAGGGAGATAAGAAGCTTGTTTACCGTTCGGAATTAACGAGCAAATATCCTCCTTACCCTATTTTTCCCGGCGAAAAATATTGTCCATTATCCTACAAGTACATTCTGATCGATCAGGATTATCCGCTGCTCATTATGAACGAGGTGTTATGCGTCGTTGAGTATAGGCAGGACGGATCAAGTCTCAATATCATCAAGCAATACAAAAAAAATCCTCACGGCTTTTCCTTTTTCCGCAAAGTCGCGATGGCCTATGCCCCGTCCTGGAAAAGCAGAGTTCGCGAGGCCATCCATTATGTATCCAGCAGTGCAATTATTCGAAACAAAAACTTTCTTAAGGAATCGCCGCGCAAAGGGCTAACTCTTCTCGCGATTCCGTTTGGATTGATGCTTTATGTTTACATTCAAAATACGAATAGAGCAACGGTGTTGAAGCAAAATCAATAACCAAACGAGCATATAAGAATTCAGAGAAGGGGGCGAATAACATGACGATACTGTGGATTACGCTGGCTTTCGTATTCTCAGTTTCATTAGCGGCCAGATACTTTTCAGTACCGGCAGGGATCGCCCCTTCAACGATCATTCCAAACAAGTATTTGGCTTTTATAGCTGCGCTCACGCTTGCGGCGGTTTCCGGTCTGCGAGTTAATATCGGCGATACCTTCTTCTATATGCACAGCTATTCAATCGGTGATTTTAGCTGGGAGTCGATTGCTGACAGCAATGACATCGGCTTTAATATTTTGCAAATGCTGCTGAAGCAACTGTCGGACGAACCGCAAATTCTAATTTTGACGACTGGCGTTTTGACCAATTTATTAATCGTCATGGTACTGTACAAGTATACGAGACTGTTCGAGCTAAGCGTCTTCTTGTATATCACTATGGGAACCTTTACAGTATCCATGAACGGGATAAGACAGTTTATGGCTGCCGCCATTATATTCGCCGCTACAAAGTACGTGCTGGAGGGCAAGTGGAAGCCGTATATAGCCATCGTCGTCTTTGCTTCCTTGTTTCACCAGAGCGCGTTAATCATGATTCCGATTTACTTCATCGTGCGCAGGGAAGCATGGACGAAAACGACCTTTATACTGCTATCTTTAGCAGTCCTCATGGTATTCGGCTTCAATGAATTTTCCGAGTTGTTATTTACCGCGATCAAAGACACTCAGTATGGTCATTATGAAGCCTTTGCCGAGGGCGGAGCCAGTTATATTCGAGCCATTATTGGGATATTGCCGCTTTTGATTGCTTATTTTGGCAGAGAAAGACTTAAACAGATTTTTCCCAATGCCGATGTGTTCGTTAACATGTCACTGGTGGGTGCTGTGATTATGCTGATTTCGACGCAGAATTGGATTTTTGCGAGAATGGCCATTTATTTTAATTTATATCATCTTATTTTAATCGCTTGGTTAATTAAAGTTTTCCGTAAAAAGGATCAAAAGCTCATTTATCTATTGCTATTAATTTTCTATTTTTTATTTTATTTTTACGAATCGGTGATCGCTCTCGGACTGGAATATAAAAGCGATTATTTAATATGGCCGCTATAGAGGGGGGATTTGAGTGAAGGTTGCAGCTAAAATACCTCGCATTGTCCATTATTGCTGGTTTGGACGCGGGGAAAAACCGAAGAAGATGGTCAAGTGCATGCGAAGCTGGCAAAAGCACTTAAGCGATTATCAATTTATCGAATGGAATGAGGATAATACCGATCTTTCCGTGAATCGTTATGTGAAAGAGGCTTACGAGGCCAAAAAATACGCGTTCGTCAGCGACTACGTCCGGCTTCATGCCTTGTATCATCATGGCGGCATTTATATGGATACAGATGTCGAGGTCATTAAGCCGCTTGATAAATTTTTGAACCACGAGGCTTTTTCCGGCTTCGAGGATCAGACGTTTCTCCAGTCGGGAACGATGGGGGCCGCTAAACATCATCCTTGGATTAAAGAATTGCTGGAGGATTACGACAACAGAAGCTTTCTGCTCAAGGACGGTACATACGATACGACTACGAATACGGCGGTCATCACGGCCATTTGTAAAAATCATGGATTAGTGTTGGACGGCAGCTATCAGGTGATTCAAAATGGAGTGACTTTCTATCCGAGAGATTATTTCAGCCCTTATGATTATATAAACGGCGGCAATTATAAGACCGGTGACAGTCATACGATCCACCACTTTGCCAAATCGTGGCTCCCCGCACATGTCCGTATAAGAGGCGATGTGAAAAGAGTATTAAGCCGCGTTGTCGGTCCCAAAATGATCGCACAAATGAGAAAGCTGTTATCCTCTTCTCATTAAGACGGAATGAATACGAGAGTAAGGAGCCATTATTTATGTTGAAACGAATATTCGATTTTGTTACGGCAAGCACGCTGCTTATTATTCTGGCTCCGATTATATTGCTGACAGCCATGATGGTAAGGATTAAGCTTGGCTCACCGATCGTATTCAGGCAGAAGCGTCCGGGCTTGCATGGCGTTCCGTTCTATGTTTATAAATTCCGTACGATGACTGACGAGAAGGACAGCCTCGGCCAATTGCTGACGGATCAGCTTAGGCTGACCGCCTTCGGAGCGTTCATGCGGAAATATAGCCTGGATGAGCTGCTCCAGCTCATTAACGTCATCAAAGGCGAGCTCAGCTTAATCGGGCCCCGCCCGCTGCTTATGGATTATTTGCCGCTTTATACGGAGGAACAGGCGCGGCGCCATCTTGTAAAGCCTGGAATAACCGGCTGGGCGCAAATTAACGGCAGAAACGCAACCTCGTGGGAGGAACGGTTCGAGCGGGATGTCTGGTACGTGGAGAATCAAAGCTTCCGGCTGGATATGAAGATATTGCTGCTTACCGTAAAAAAGGTGATACGCTCAGAAGGAGTTTCGAATGCCGGGCATGCTACGATGCCTATATTTCTAGGAACAACAAGCAGCCGCGAAGGATAAAGCCATTTCTCAAGCATGGATATGCGAGAGAATTGGCTTTTTATATTTTTCTGATAAGGATGTGTAATGATATGCCAGCTAATGAAATGAAACGAATCTATTTGTCTCCGCCGCATATGAGCGGCAAGGAGCGCTTTTATATTGACGAAGCCTTTCAGACAAATTGGATAGCTCCGCTTGGACCTCATATCGATGCTTTCGAAAAAGAGCTGGCGAATTATGCAGGCACAGCCGACGCGGTGGCGGTCAGCTCAGGCACGGCCGCCATTCACTTAGCGCTGCAATTGCTGGGCGCAGGCCGCGGAGATACGGTATTCTGCTCCAGCTTTACATTCGTAGCAAGCTCGAATCCGATCCGATATTGCGGGGCTGAGCCCGTATTTATCGATTCCGAGCCCGAAACGTGGAATATGTCGCCGGAGGCGCTGGGAAGAGCCTTAATGGCTGCTGCCCGCGAGGATAAGCTGCCGAAGGCTGTCATCGCCGTTCACCTGTACGGACAGGTCGCTAAGATGGATGAAATTAATGCCGTTTGTCAGCAATATGAAGTGCCGGTAGTCGAGGATGCCGCTGAATCATTAGGCTCCACCTATAAAGGGAAGCAAAGCGGAGGATTCGGAAAATTCGGTATTTTTTCTTTTAATGGAAACAAAATTATTACGACATCGGGAGGGGGCATGCTAGTATCCAATGATACGGAGTTATTGACAAAGGCTCGTTTCTTGGCAACGCAAGCAAGGGATTTGGCACCTCATTATCAGCATAGCAGCATGGGCTACAACTATCGGATGAGTAACGTGTTAGCCGGCGTGGGCAGAGCACAATTAGAGGTTTTAGATGAAAGAGTGGCTGCAAGAAGAGCCGTATTCGATAATTATGAGCAAGCATTTGCTAGTCGTAGAGGAATCAGCTTCATGCCGGAGCTTAGCGGTACGAGATCCAATCGATGGCTGACGGCTTTAACGATTGATGAACAGGAGACAGGTGTAACTATACCGGTATTGCTCGAAGCATTGGCAGACGCAAATATTGAAGCAAGGCCGCTCTGGAAGCCGCTCCATATGCAGCCTTTATTCGAAGGCACACGATTTTATTCGCATGAGGAGGGAGAGCCTTTTTGCGAGCGGCTGTTTAGGAGCGGCATTTGTTTGCCGTCAGGCTCAAGCATGACGGCGGCGGACCAGGTTCGGGTTATAGATTGCATGAACAGCACATTCGATAAGCTTGCCGGCAGAAGCGCTCAAACCGCTTAATGGAAAGTCATAGATAACGTTCTCCTGCCTCTCTGTTTCTAATAACCTTGGCAGGTGTTCCATATGCGACGACATGAGAAGCGATGCTGGTTAAGACGGTCGAGCCTGCGCCGATTACGGAATGCTCGCCAATCGTTTGGCCATGAATGATGTTAGCACCCATCGAGACGACCGAATAGTCGCCAATGCTAACGTTTCCGCCCGTGGCTGCCTTTGGGGCAAAGGTAACGAATCGGCCTACGTTGCAGTCATGATCCACGGAAGCATGGGTATAGAGCACGTTGTGCTCGCCGATAATCGTATCGCTGTTAATGATAGCGCCGGCCATGAGCACAGAACCGGCACCGATAGCAGCTCCCCTCGCAACTGACGCCGTTGGATGAATGGCGGTCACGAAATGAAATTGGGGATTGATGGTGCGAATAGCGTCTGCAATGTTCGCTCTCTTCCAATTATCTCCGATCGCGATGATACCGCTGCTCACGCGATCTGCATTCGCGGCCAGCCAAGCTTCGTCTCCCAGTATTTCATAGCCATAGAAAGAAGTGCCTGCCGGCTTATAGCCGTCAAGCAAACCTGCGATACGGTAACGGCCATCTTTTTCAATTGTGTCAATGACAGCCTTTGCATGGCCGCCGGCACCGTATACGATAATCGGATCAATCATTGCATTCTCCCCCATATTTGCTATTCCAATTCAATGATCTCTTTCATTCTAGCAGAATCGATCGATTTATTCTAAAGGAATAGTGAACTTTTTGGAATGGTAATTGACAGATGATAAGTAAGGTGATAATCTGTATTCATGTTCGTTTTATAGAACAAAATAATTATTTTTTTGTTCGCTATTGGCTAATTGGTATGAAGGAGAAATTCATGAATAATGACGTTGCTTTCCATATGGAAGACTTGTCAAATGAGCTGAAGCTTATGCTTGCACTGCTTTCTAACGATGAAGGCGAAGATCTCACTTTCGAATTACAGGAGCTCTTACGGACTGCCGATTGGGATCGGTTTATAGAGCTGGCAAGACATCATCGTGTGTTTCCGTCATTGAATCGGAAGCTTCAGGAGTTGAAATCCGCGGATATCCCGACCTTCGTGTCTACCATGTTCCACCGGGATTATTACCGCAATACATTGCAAATGCTTGGATTAAGCGGGGAAATGGAGCAGCTGGCCAAAACGTTCTCCGATGAGGGGATTCGGACCCTATTTTTGAAGGGACCAGTCATAGCGGCAGATCTCTACGGGGATGTATCACTGCGAACCTCCTGCGATTTGGATCTTCTTATTCCGCTGAAGGAGCTGGAACAAGCCGAGTCGCTTCTTCTGAATCTCGGTTACGAGAAGGATGATTATATTGTCTCTGTTCTGAATGACTGGAAATGGAGACATCACCATACGACCTTCATCCATCCCGTGAAGAGGACTAAGGTGGAGCTGCATTGGAGGCTGAACCCGGCGCCCTCGAAGGAACCGAGCTTTAATGAGCTATGGAGCAGGAAGCGGAAGAGCTCCTTAATCAGCAGGTCCATCTATTATCTGGGCCGGGAAGACTTATTTCTGTTCCTCGTCTCTCACGGTGCGCGCCATGGCTGGTCCAGACTTCGTTGGCTGCTTGATATTAAACAGCTTGTTAATCAGAAGCTGGATTGGCCGGGGCTAGTGAAGTTATTAAAAAAGCACAGTTATTTGCATATCGGAGGACAGTCGCTTCACCTTGCTGCCCGCTTACTGTCAGTCCCTCTGCGTGAGGACATGAAGCCGCTTCTGATTGGAAGAAAGGCGGATTGGCTCGCTGAGGACGCGATGTTCTACGTTCATCGTATGGTGAACCTGCACACGGATCCGATACCTGAAGAGGTGGGGCGCTATCATAAGCGTTACTTATTCTCCCTCCTTACACCCCGGCAAAAAATGACTTTCATTGCCAGCTTTCTTTATCCTTATCCGGAGGATGCGGACACATTGCCATTACCTAAGCCGTTACATTTTCTTTATTTCCCGCTTCGCCCTTTTTTATGGGCTTGGAGGAAAACAAGAAAGCAGGCTTTATCATAAATAGAATGATTTCAATTATTAGGAGATAACGATGAGAAACATATTGATTGCTTCCTATGACATGGAGGTTGGCGGCGTCGAAAGAAGTCTTGCCGGCATGCTGGATGAATTTGATTATGCGCATTTTGATGTCAGCCTTATGCTGTATCGGCATAAAGGGGATTTTATGGAACTGCTCAATGATAAAGCCAGGCTGATGGGAGAAATTCCTCAGTATGCAACTTTGCGTAAGGGAATAGGGGAGCTAATGAGATCCAATCAGCTCCAGTTAGGAATCATGCGTCTCCTTTCTAAGCTGCACGCTTCGATTATTTGCAGGTTCTTGGGCATTGCCGAATCAGGTTATATCCAGCAGCAATTAATGTGGAAATATGCCTTACCGTTTCTTCCAAAATTGCCGCAGGAATATGATATGGCAATTAGTTATTTGTGGCCGCATTACTTTGTTGCCGAAAAGGTAAAAGCTGAGAAGAAGGCAGCATGGATTCATACGGATTATTCAACCATAGAAACGATTCGAAGCATGGATCTCGTTATGTGGGATAAATTCGATTACATTATAGCCGTTTCAGATGCATGCAGAAACTCTTTTCTTAAGAAGTATGAATCTTTAAGCCATAAAGTCATCGTCATCGAAAATATTATGTCACCCGAATTTATTAAAAGTATGGCATCCGAGCCATTACCAAATAATCCAATGAGTTCAGACACAAGATTTAAGCTGCTGACGGTTGGAAGGCTTTCTCACGCCAAAGGAATCGACAATGCAGTAAAGGCGTTTAAACTTCTCATGGATAAAGGGTATAACGACATCGTTTGGTACGTCGTAGGTTATGGCGGGGATGAGGCTATGATTCAGGACTTGATTGCCGAATATAAGATTGAAGATCGATTTATTCTCCTAGGCAAACAAACGAATCCATATCCCTATATTCAGGCTTGCGATATGTATGTGCAACCATCCAGATATGAAGGGAAGGCCGTAACCGTAACGGAAGCTAAGGTTCTGGGCAAACCAATTGTCATAACCAACTATTCGACTGCGCAAAGTCAAGTTCATAATGAAGTCGACGGGTATATCACAGATTTGTCCATAGAGGGTATAGCTGATGGCATTGAAAAGCTATATTTGGACAATGAGCTCAGAGAACGTATGGCAAGTAATTGCGCAAGTTTTGAATATAGTAATCGCGAAGAGCTGGATAAGTTGTATAGATTGATTCATGAAAGAGAGAGGGGGCTCGTTACATGAATATGAAGGTAAGTGTAATTATTCCCGTGTATAATGCGGAAAAGTATATTTCGGAATGCATCGATTCCTTACTTGCTCAGACGCTTCAACATTGCGAGTTTATATTCGTTAATGATGGCTGCAGCGATAGAAGCCGTTTAATCATTGAAGGTTATCAGAATAAGGATGCCCGAATTAAGCTCATTAATCAGCCTAACCAAGGAGTAAGCGCAGCGCGGAACAACGGCATTGCGGCGGCTGTCGGCGAATATGTCGGTTTCGTAGATGCCGATGATTGGGTCGAGCCAAGCATGTTCGAAACGCTGTATGACGCCGCGGCTGCTGAACAGTGTGATATCGTGTTCTCTAATTTCGAAAGCGAGCAGGATGGGCGGAGGTTTGTAAACCAATGCCCCTTCCCAGCAGGCGAAGTATTGGATAAATATTATATCAGTAAAGAGATTTTTCCTATATATGTAAAAGGGGATCAATTGAATTCGGTATGGAACAAATTGTATAAAGCTGCGCTTATTCGAGGGCATAAGGTGCAGTTTCCAGATGAAATAGCTTTGGGGGAAGATGGGTTATTTAATATTAAAGCTATAAGCTGCAGCGTACATGTAAAATATATCGACTTTACGGGCTATCATTATAGAGAGGCTCCGGGCAGCGCTTCTCGTAACATTGCGAAGAAAGACTATTTCGCTGGAGCTCTGGATGTATATCAAATGAAGCTGCCACCAGCATTCTTGTCTCAGCTGGATGAGGAGAAGGTACTTTCGCTTAAGTCATTTAGGCTTATTAAGTCAGTCATATCGTATATTCATCTTTATTATATGCCGGCAACCGGGCTTAGTTTTCGGCAGAAATATCGCTATGTGAAAAAAATGCTTGAGCATAAAGCTATCCATGAAGCTATACCACGGTATAAGGAGCAAATTAACGGTGAGCTTGGCAGGTATGAATGGCTGATTCTTCTTATGATGAAATCCAAATCTGCAATGGCATTATATTGGCTCACTGCATACAGCAGAACTAGAAATAAACAATCTATTGGAGGTTAAGACATGAGAATTATGATGTTTGCACATGGCGGGAGCTTAAATAGAGGCTGCGAGGCAATCGTAAGATCATCGACTAAGCTTATAAAAGAAGAGATTAATGGAGCTAAGGTATACTTGGCTTCGGATAAACCTCATACGGATAAGGTCATTCCATCGTTGGACGAGGTTTATGATGGATCAAAATCTGATCTAAGAAAGTATTCTTTTAATTGGTTCATATCTTCACTTCAGTATAAGCTGCTAAAGAATGAAACCTACGCTTTGGGAATCATTGAACAGAAAATTATTAACCGTATCAAGGATATGGACGTTTGCTTATCCATAGGGGGAGATAACTATTGCTACGGGGAACAGCCTAATTGGTACGAAATTGATAGAAGAATAAAAGCTCAGGGAAAAAAATTGGTTTTATGGGGCTGTTCAATAGGAGAAGAAGATATGTCCGAAAGAAAGCTGCGTGATTTACAATTGTTTGACTTAATACTTGCGCGTGAAACCTTAACGTACAACATGCTCAAAAATAAAGGATTACATAATGTTAGACTTTGCGCGGATCCGGCATTCACGATGGAGCAAGAAGAGTTAGTTTTGCCAGAGGGGTGGCAAGAAGGAAACACGATCGGTATTAATTTCAGCCCGCTTGTATGGAAGAGAAATAAAAATTCCAAAGAAGCAGTGACAGAGCTTATTAAACATATTCTAACGAACTCAGACATGACCATTGCACTTACTCCCCATGTTGTAGACCATGGCAATAACGATTATGAAGCACTGAAAAATTTCCATGAGGAATTCAAGAATACAGGACGTATCATTCTGTTGCCGGATCATCTAACAGCTGTTCAATACAAGGGATACATAGCAAGAATGAGGTTTTTCATAGGTGCGAGAACTCACGCGACGATAGCGGCATATTCCAATTACGTGCCGACTATGGTATTAGGATACAGCGTGAAGTCGAAGGGAATCGCTAAAGATATTTTTGATGAAGAGAAACTGGTGTTAGGAATTGAGGATATTTCTAACAGCAGCAAATTAATCGGCTGTTTTAACGAGATGATTCGAGAAGAAGAAGCAATAAGGAAACGGCTGAAGAAGTCAATTCCCCAAATTAAAAAGATGTCGTATAAAGCAGTGGAATATTTAAGAGAGCTTTGCTGAGGTGAGCATGAAAAAAAATCTATTGTTCGTTATTCCCAGTTTGTCAGCCGGAGGGGGAGAACGCAGCTTGGTGAATCTACTCTCCCAAATTGACTACAGCCAATATAACGTAGATTTGTTTTTGTTTAGCCATGAGGGTTTATTTATGGACTTAGTGCCTGAGGAGGTATGCGTACTGCCCTTGCCGGACAGCTACAATCGGTTCGCACTGCCTCTGAAGCATTCGGTCACACAGTTCTTATTGGCGGGAAGAGCATCACTTGCTTATAACAGAATCATGTTCAGCTTAAAAAACAGGACAATAAAAAATGTAGCACTAAGAGAGCAGTTAAGCTGGAAATACCTTTCCAGTTCCATGAAAAACGTCATGAAACAATACGATGCAGCTATCGGGTATTTGGAGAAAACATCGATCTACTATTGTGTCGAGAAGGTGGAAGCTTCGAAAAAAATAGGATGGGTTCACACGGACTATGACAAGTTAGGTATGGACCCTTGTTTTGATATTAACTATTTCAAAAAACTGGATCACATCGTTACCGTTTCAGAGGAATGCGCAAATATTTTAAAACGTCGCTTTCCTGATCAGGATGAAAAGGTGAATGTCATTCAAAATATCGTTTCTCCGACGGTTATCAACCAGTTGGCAGATGAAGGTCATGTGGATGTTTTCAATAGAAAAGGCGACGAAATCGTTGTCCTTTCTGTCGGAAGGTTAAATGATGAAAAGGGCTTTGATTTGGCTATTAAAGCTTGTAAGAAGCTAGTCGACCAGGGCTGTAACTTTCAGTGGAATGTTATTGGCGAAGGGGAAGAGAGAGAGAACTTAACGAAATTAATTATGGAGTATGGGGTAGAAAATCATTTTAAGCTGCTTGGATTAAAACCCAATCCATATCCGTACATCAAACAAGCAGATATCTATGCGCAAACATCTAAATTCGAGGGGAAATCCATCGCTATCGATGAGGCCAAAATTTTGAATAAACCCATTCTTGTTACAAATTTCTCAACGGCCAATGATCAAATAAAGAATGGAGTTGAAGGTCTCATAGTCGAAATGAATTCGGAAGCTGTCGCTTCTGGTATTGAAAAGCTGATCAAGGAAAAGCGGTTAAGGAGTAGTATGTCAACTCATTTATCCGGATTACAATTAGGAACAGAAGAAGAAATAGAAAAGCTTTATAAGCTTCTTGGATAGGTGGATAAGCCATGAAGAAAAAACTTTTATTCGTGATGAATAATCTGAACTGCGGCGGTGCTGAGAAGTCTCTTATTTCACTGTTGCAAACCATAGATTACGCCAAGCATGAGGTTGATTTGTATTTATTTAAGCATGAAGGTATGTTCTTCAATAAGCTGCCCAAGGAAGTCAACCTATTAAATGAGCCTCCCCTTATCCATTATTTTGATATGCCCATAAAAACGGCTGTTATGAATTGTATGAAAAAGCGGAAGTTCAAACTGGCATTATCGAGAATTCGTGCAGGCTATATCTTTAAAACAGAAAAAAACAATGCGCGATGTGAACAGAGGGTATGGAAATATGTGTCGAATTCATTGCAAATGCTTAACAAGGAGTACGATGCAGCGATTGGTTACCTCGAGAAGTCTCCCGTGTATTTTGTTATAGAAAAAGTTAGAGCTCGCACAAAAATCGGATTTATTCATAGCGATTACGACAAACTCGGCATGGATCCAAATATGGATTCTGATTTTTTCCAAAAGCTAAATTATGTCGTTACTGTTTCCGAAGAGTGCGTCCAAATACTGAAGGAACGATTCCCAATGCTTGAGCATAAAATCAAGCTCATGCATAATATCGTATCTCCTGCCGTCGTTACCAGCATGTCATTTGATCCAGTTGCCATTTCCGGAAGTACCGTTACTATTACATCAGTAGGCAGGCTAAACGCTATTAAAGGATTTTCGATGGCGATAGAAGCGTGCGAAAGGCTGGTTAAGGATGGGTATGATATCCGGTGGTTTATTGTTGGAGAAGGCCAGGAAAGAAGGAACCTGGAGATTTTAATTAAAGAGAAAAATCTTCAAAATGCCGTTATTCTTGCAGGACAACAAGAAAATCCATATCCGTATATGAAGGCATGTGATCTTTATGTGCAGACCTCCTTGTTCGAGGGACACTGTTTAACCGTTACCGAGGCAAAAATCTTAAGAAAGCCTATTGTTTCAACCAATTTTAAAGCTATCTATGAGCAATTATCCAATGAAAAAAATGGTTTAATAGTGGAACAGGATGCTGTTTCGATATACAAGGGTATTAAAAGACTAATTGATAATGAGAATTTGAGAAATCATTTCGTGAATAATTTAAAAAAAGAAGAGCTTGGTACTGAGAATGAAATCATAAAATTATACCAGTGGATTGGCTAGCTAAAGGGGTGGTTATTATTTTTTTTCAACTACTTAGTATTTTGCTGCTTATGACCGCAGCGGTTATTGTGTTCATAGATGTCCTGCCTCTTATAAAAGATTGGTTGGGAAGGATTCATATCGGCAGGTTCTCGAATACGAACGAATGGAATTCATCGATAACAAAAGCAGGAATGAGATGGTTGAATCATACCCCGAAAATTAAAGTAACGGATAACACTCGGCTGGTTGTCATCGATATGTTAAAAGGAAACTATACCAAAAACGCCATTCAAAATTGGCAAGAAGCAGCATTGCTTCTAGGATTGGCGGAATATGCAGAGAAGAACAAAAATCCGGAACTGGAACATGAAATCGCTGCGTATTTAAATACTAAATTCGATCGTGAAGGACAGTGGAAACAGAAGCCGGAACATATCGATGCCGTTATATTAAGTTACGCGGTAATGAAATTAAGCTTCATAAATATCGATCGTTATAAATTAGCTTTTGACTACACATGGGAATTGATAAAAGAACATATTGGCGAGGATGGCACTGTACTGTACCGAAAGTCTATGGAAAATTACCGTTATGTAGACACGATCGGTTTTATATGTCCTTTTTTAGTTGCATATGGGATAAGGTACAACAAGGAAGCATGTGTACAGTTAGCTGTAAAACAAGTGCAACAATATGTTCAGTTCGGCATGTTGGAGAACCATTATATACCTAGCCATGCGTATCATATTAAGAGTAGATTGCCGCTTGGTTTATATGGCTGGGGCAGAGGATCAGGATGGTTTGCTCTGGGACTTATCGATTCCTGGATGGAGCTTCCGACAGAGCATAACTCCAAACCCGTACTTGAGGAATTTATTAAGAGGTTTGCCGGGGCGATTTTAACCTTTCAAAGGGTGGATGGAAACTGGAATTGGACCGTCACGAGAAGTGAATCAAGACCAGATTCTTCTACCACTGCGACATTAGGATATTTTTTACTGCAGGCTTCTCAAATTGAGGAAATCGCAGAGAAATGTACAGAAGGAGCAGAGCGGGCTGTTCGCTATCTGATGAAGGTGACAAGAAGAAATGGAGCAGTTGATTTTTCGCAAGGGGACACAAAGGATATAGGTGTTTATTCCATGCTGTTTAATATCTTGCCTTTCACACAGGGATTTTGTATTCGAATGGTTAACGCTGCTGCTAGAAAAAAGGTCGCATGAATGAGATAGGGGATTTATATGAGAGTGAAAAGCTCTTTATTAAATATTTCGGCCGGCTTGGGTAATCAAATCATAATAACGATTCTTAGCTTAGTCTCACGCACTGTGTTTATTAACAGTTTAGGAATCGAATATTTAGGCATAAACGGATTATTTACGAGCATTCTCGCTATGCTTACATTGGCAGAAGCAGGGATAGGCTCCAGCATCATTTATAATCTGTATAAACCGGTGGCTGATAACAATCAGCCCCAAATATTGGCATTGATGCAGCTATACAAAAGAGTATACCTTGTTATAGCGGGAGTCGTATTGCTGCTTGGGCTGGGACTAATGCCATTTCTTGATCTAATTATCAAGGATACAAGCGTAGAAAACCTTAATCTCATTTATTTATTATTCCTTATCAATACGGCAGCTCCTTATTTATTTGTATATAAGCATTCCTTTTTAAATGTAAATCAAAAAAACTACATCGTAACAGCCGTTTTCTCAGTGTCAGCTATCCTATCCACCTGTATGAAAATTGCCATTTTGTTTTATACAGAAAATTACATTTTGTACCTTGTTATTGAAAGCAGCATCTCCATTGTTACATCAATTATATTAGCCATCATAGTCGATAAGATGTATCCAATCTTGAGGAAGAAAATACAGACAATGCTTGATCCGGAAACGAAAGCTAATTTTATAAAAAACATGAAAGCCATTATCCTCCAAAATGTAGGTAATTACTTTATATTTGGAGTGGACAGCATTATGATCTCTACATTCGTCAGTATCGCGGCCGTTGGTCTATATTCCAATTACAAAATGCTAATCGATATTTGCAGAACCTTTCTTAATCAAATATTTGCAAATATGTATCATAGCTTGGGCAATTTGGTTGCAAAGGAGAGTGCCGGTGCGATCTATCGCATATTCAAAGTAACGTATCTTCTCAACTTTTGGTTATATTCTTGTTTGTCCATTGGTCTATATGTAATGGTTGAGCCATTAATCGTCATGTGGATCGGTCCGGAATTTACAATGCCCAATGTCGTTTTGCTTCTGCTCGTCATTGCTTTTTTCGAAAGAGGAATGCGCAACTCGTTAAGTGCGGTGAAAACAACGGCAGGAATATTTCACGAGGATCGTTTTACTCCGTTATTTCAGGCTTCCGTTAATCTTACCGTGTCTCTCATTCTTGTGCATTATCTGGGTATAGCCGGTATATTCATAGGCTCCTTGGTAAGCGCGATCATGGTTCCATTCTGGTATACGCCATTACTGGTCTACAGAAAAGTATTTCATCAGCCAATTCGCTATTATTTCTTTAGTTACGCGCGTTATACGTTAATCGGAATAGTCGCATGTATAATTGTCAGCAGTGTTATTGAAATGGTGCCTTCAACCACGATCATGTGGTTAGCTTTGAAGGGTGTTGCTTGCTTCATTCTCGTCAATGCGATCTACATTGGCGTATTTCATCGTACGGAGGAATTCAAATATTTGTTTGGAATCATGCATAGTTTGTTTAATAAGGTGCCAAAAGTCAATTTGATCTTGAACAAAGCCTTTAAACGGGATAGAGATATGGATGTTAGTGGAAACAAGTAATATTCTTTAACTATGGAGAGGGGTAAGTGTAATGGCCATTCTAATTACTGGCGGTGCAGGGTATATCGGGAGTCATACATGCGTAGAGCTTCTTGAGGCGGGCTATGAGATTGTTATTGTCGACAATTTATCAAACAGCAGTCCAATGGCATTGAACCGGATAGCTGAGATTACGAATAAAAACTTTACCTTTTACAAAATGGACCTGTTGGACCGAAACGGACTCGACGACGTATTCTCCAGACATTCCATTGATGCGATTATGCATTTTGCCGGTCTTAAGGCAGTCGGAGAGTCCGTTCGCTTGCCGCTGACGTATTACCATACGAACATAATGAGCACCCTGGTCCTCTGTGAGGTTATGCAGAAGCACGGCGTACATAAGCTGGTATTTAGCTCGTCGGCTACGGTCTATGGGCTGCAGGAGCAGGTGCCGATCTCCGAAAACTTCCCCCTTGAAGCAACGAATCCATACGGACAGACAAAGCTGATGCTTGAGCAAATATTGCTGGATCTGGCGAAGTCTAACGAGCAGTGGGGAATTTCGATTTTGCGTTATTTTAATCCTATTGGAGCGCATGAGAGTGGAAAGATCGGTGAAAATCCGAATGGCATTCCGAATAATTTGCTTCCGTTTATTTCGCAAGTAGCCGTCCAGAAGCTGGAGCAAGTAAACGTATTTGGTGACGATTATCCCACAGCAGATGGAACTGGAGTTCGGGATTATATACATGTAGTTGATCTGGCAAAGGGGCACATGCGGGCGTTAGAGAGGATACTGGGCAAGACCGGCGTAGATGTCTATAACCTGGGAACGGGCCGCGGCTATAGCGTGCTTGAGATGATCGCTGTATTCGAGAGGGTATCAGGCCGCAGCATTCCGTATTCGATTGTAGATCGGAGACCTGGCGACATCGCTGTTTGCTTCGCGGATACGTCCAAGGCAAATGAAGAGTTAGGCTGGGCTGCTCTTCGCGGTATTGAAGAAATGTGCAAGGACGCGTGGCGCTGGCAGTATTCGAATCCGAATGGCTATGAGCAGGAAGAGCTATTTGCAACGAACTAGCAAGATTTCGATTTCGACAAAAATTGCAACAAACTAACATTTTTGTGAGACATGAACCGACAACATGCGCAAAAGAGCTGAATTATAATACAATAGAAACCAAATAAAGAAGAAAAAGGGAGACGTTGAAATGCGTTTAGTATCTGGGCACCTTAAACGCAGGGAGTCAGTGGTGCAACCGTCCCAAATCGAATGGGGGACATAGAATTATGGTGCTTGTAAAATCAGAGGATAATCAGGACTTGGATAAGGAATGGGTAGCCTTAATAAAAGACGCGCGATCAATGGGATTTACGAAAGAAGATGTGCGTAAAGTTCTTCTGTGCCTTCAGGAAAGCGGCAAGGATGATACGAAAGAAACGGCTGTTTAATAACAAAAAAAGCGCTATTCGCGCTTGATCTTCCACTTGTTGAATTCCAAAAATTCTTTGAACTGATCTTTGCTGACACCAGAGGCCATAGCTTCTCTAACCAAATCGGCCCATTCATGGTCAAGATGATCTGCCTTTTGCTCAATCTGGTCGCTATTCAAAAATTGTTCAACTGTAACATTCAAAACAGCGCCTACCTTTTCGAGAAACTGAATCGAAGGATTTTGCTGGAGCCCTCGTTCAATGGAGCTTAAATAAGATTTAGCGACGCCGGCTCTTTGTGAGAGCTCGGTCAGTGATAGGCCATTTCTCTTGCGCAGCATCTTAATACGTTCTCCGATCATAGCAAACTCCTCCGTCCTCACATCATCGTAGACTATCTTCTATTATAACGAAATATTCTCAATTGTAAAAGCTTTGATGTTTCCGCTACTGTAAGTTATTGGATACTAATTACATAAATCAATGGAATGAAACTTACTATATCATTCGTAAATCTATTAGTAAATAAGGGTGTATAATAACGTTCTTTATAGTGAATGAAAAATGTGATTTTTACGAAAAAAAAGCTGTTTTAATGATTGACAACGGTGTTTAACAGGTGTAATATGCAATTATGTTCTTTATTAAGAACCACACTCATTTAGATTACAAAGTCAATTACCCACAGGAGGAACATATGAGCGCCATCGCAGGTGTATTTCAAACGGATAACGCATTTCACATATTTGAGCAAGGAAGCAGCCTGATGGATGCTTTAACCCGATATCCCTGCGATACAGCTCAAGCGTGGCATGTGAATAATATATTCCTTGGCTGTCATAACCAGTGGATAACGCCTGAGTCGATTGACGAACAAAATCCATATTATGATTCCGAAAAAGGATTGGTGATTACCGCTGATGCCATCATCGATAACCGCGCTGAGTTGTTTGATTTACTGAAGGTGCATAAGGACCTTAGAAAGCAAATGACGGACAGTGAGTTAATCATGCTGGCATATGATAAGTGGGGCGAGGAATCACCTGGATTTCTAATCGGCGACTTTGCCTTTATGATTTGGGATGAGCGAGAGTGTCGGTTGTTTGGCGCCCGGGACTTTTCCGGCAGCCGTACACTTTACTATCATTGGAATCAGAATCGTTTCGCTTTTTGTACGACAATCGAACCATTATTTTTTTTGCCTGGCATTAAGAAGCAAATGAATGAACAATGGCTTGCTGAATTTTTGGTTATCGCTGGTATGGTGGATGTTGCGGATACTTCACTGACAGCCTATCACCATGTTGAACAATTGCCGCCCTCTCATAGTATTACCATAACAGGAGAGAAATTGACTTTAAAGAGATACTGTTTGCTGACGATAGGTGAAAGCCTTCGTTATAAATCGGATGATCAATACGTGGAGGCGTTCCAAGAGGTGTTTCAGGAAGCTGTTTCCTCAAGGCTAAGAACGTTTCGCAATGTTGGGTCGCAACTGAGCGGAGGCTTGGATTCGGGATCGATTGTGAGTTTTGCTGCACGAGAGCTTCGCAAGGATAATAAGCAGCTTCACACCTTTAGTTATGTACCGGCAAGTGATTTTATTGATTATACTCCAAAATATATGATCGCTAACGAGAGACCTTTTATAGAATCCACGGTGCGATACGTGGGTGGAATTAAGGATCACTACCTGGATTTTCAGGGAAGGGATTCCTATTCTGAAATTGACGGGATGCTGGGGATTACAGAAATGCCATATAAGTTTTATGTGAATTCGTTTTGGTTGAGAGGAATGTTTGAGCAAGCGCATAGCCAAGATGCAGGCATCTTGTTAAACGGAGGCAGAGGGAATTTATCTATATCCTGGGGAGGGGCAATTCCTTATTATGCACGGCTCTTAAAAAGATTAAAGTGGATTCGCATGCTGACCGAGCTGCGCCAATACAGTCTTAATATCGGTTCCGGTCGCAAGCAGTTGATGTCTTATGTAGGCAGAGAAGCATTTCCCTTTATTAACCGGTTGCGTCCTTTGGGCAAACCGTACCATGAGCCGACCATCATTCATCCAAAGTTCGCTCGAAAAACGAATGTTTATGCTAAGCTTCGCATGTTTGGAATAGATGAGATTGGCAGGTCAACAACTCAAGATCCTTATGAGCTTAGAAAACAGCATTTTGAGCAATTATTCCAATGGAACGCTAGTAATACACTGTCTGCGAAGTTATCTTTGCGATACTCCCTATGGAAGCGAGACCCGACCAACGATATTAGGGTCATTCGTTATTGTCTATCTTTGCCGGAGGAACAGTATGTACAAAATGGCCTTGACCGTGCCCTGATAAGGAGGGCAACTGAGAATCTTCTTCCTGATAATGTCAGATTAAATCAACGCATTAGAGGAGTGCAAGGTGTGGATTGGGTGCATCGAATGCTTCCTAAGTGGCAACTCTTTACCGATGAGATAGAAAAGATGTGTAAGGATAACTCATTTCTGGAGATTGTAGACGGTAATGTACTAAGGGAGGCTAATTCCAAGCTTAAGGATGGAGTTCGTCCCGAGCATGCGTACGAAGTTCATCTTAAAGTTTTAATGAACAGTCTGATCGTCTACCGCTTTATTAAAAACAATGCATGAAGGGAGGTGATATTCTATGAAAACGAAAAAATTATGGAGTAAGCCGCAGCTTGAGTTTCTTCATGTACATATGACGGAGGCTGCTACCTACACAAGACCAGACCATGACGAAGCCTATAATGGTGATACTACTGCAACGTATCCAAATGGTGATTTTGTTGAGCATCATGTCAGCTAGGGTATAATCTCTTCGTTTGAAGCAAGAAGCCCTTACACATACCATGTATAAGGGCTTCTAACTTATTCAAGCAATAAATGGAGTGAGTATATTATTGAAAACAGAGACGAAAGTCGTATACAAGGCATTTGGATTAACGATAATCAGTGACATTCCGTTTCCTGAGCTTCCGCGTGTAAACGAGGATGTTGAGCATGTCGATATTGTAGTCAAAATGGACACCTTCCTGAAAAGCGGCTTTCATGCTAAGCCGTTTGAATTTGTAGCGGATGATTTTAGGCTGACTGTGCAAATTCCTGATGTAGGGGTCTTCCGAATACAAAAGGGAAAAGAGATTGTCATATCGCCTTTTGCGGGCGCGGACGAGGATCTCATTCGTTTGTATCTTCTTGGATCTTGTTTCGGAGCTTTGTTGCTGCAGAGAGGCTGCTATCCGCTGCATGGAAGCGCAGTGGCTGTCAATGGGAAAGCATACGCTTTTGTAGGTAATTCCGGTGCGGGAAAATCAACGCTTGCTTCAGCATTTATGGAAAAAGGTTATCAGTTGCTAAGCGATGATGTAATCGCAGTGTCATTAACGCAGGAGAACAAAACAGCGCTGGTCACACCTTCATATCCACAGCAAAAGCTATGGCAGCAAAGCTTGGATGCTTTTGGTGTGAGCAACAGTCCATTTCGTTCGATATATGGAAGAGAAAACAAGTTTTGCATACCCGTCGCACATAAATATTGTTCAAGCCCATTGCCGCTTGCAGGAGTATTCGAGCTTGTAAAAACCGATGCGGAATGTATTACGATTCAACCCGTCTTGAGATTAGAGCGTCTGCATAAACTGTTTATGCATACGTACCGTCAATATTTAATCCCAAAAATGAATTTGTCCGAATGGCATTTTGCAAGTTCCGCCGCGCTCGCAACTGTATTGCCTTTTTATCAAATTACGCGATCTACAAAGGGCTTTACTGCCCATCAGCTTGTAGAGATGATATTAAATACCATTCAAAAGGAGGATTAAGTAATGACAAAGAGTACAGTGATATCAACGCATACCCTGCTTTTAGATCAGCTAGTGGTTCGAGGAGATAATAATATTGTAAGCGATATGGGCGGGGAAAAGGTAATGCTTAGTATTGAGAATGGAAAGTACTACAATCTCGGTGTGATGGGCGGGCAGATTTGGGATCTGGTTGATGAGCCAGTCACCATTGCCAGTGTCGTTGACAGCCTGATTCAGGAGTTTGATGTAGAAAAAGCACAGTGTGAAGAGCAAGTGTTATTGTTCTTATCACACTTACTGGAAGAAAGACTTTTGCAAATAATAGAATAGAGTTGTGGTGACTTTATGAGAATGATTAGGAAATGTATGGTGCTGATCCGTTTAGATTTGAACACCATCTTACTATTCGCAGAGTCTGTCATTTTTTTAGGATGGGTCAGAATTCAACTCCTATATCATCCGTTTTCTAAGATTGCGCCTTCTCTAGGCAGATATATGGCGGAAACGGATATAGAATTACGAGTTGAAAATAGAATCGCTCTATTAAATATACGAAATGCGATTCAAATTATGAGCAAATATACGTTTTGGGAAAGCAAGTGCCTGGTTCGAGCAATAGCTGCTATGAAGATGCTGGAGAGACGACGGATCGGCAGCACTCTATATTTAGGGACAGGAAAGGATGACAGCGGGAAAATGATCGCTCATGCTTGGCTGCGAAGCGGTTCTCTTTATATAACGGGTGCGGAAGAAATGCATCGATTTACGATAACGGGCAAGTTTGGCAAAGTGATCTAATCCCAGATACGGAAAGTGATGAGACGATGAAATCTTTATTATATTTCACAAAAAAGCTTCATGCCTATGCTGGAAAAATATTATATATTAATCTCTTTGGGAGTATTCTAATTGGACTTCTGGATGGTATAGGTATTTTATTATTAGCGCCTTTGTTAAGTATAATCGGCATAGTCGACATCCCGTTGAACGATTTTCCAGGTCTTCGTGTTTTGTATGCTTTGCAAGAGCTTCCTAAGGATAGAGCGTTACTAATTATACTAGGTATATACATTATAATGGTCTCGGGTCAAAGCTTTATTGGCCGAAACATAGGTTTAAGGGAAATAAGGATTCATACTGGCTTTATAAATCATATTCGATTGGAAATCTACCGTACGTTGTTGCAAGCCAACTGGGGCTTCATTATGAAAAAGAGGAAGTCAGATCTTATTAATTCTTTAACTGGTGAACTAGGTCGAGTGACTAACAGTACGTTTGTTTTTTTGCAATTATTAGCATCTATTGTATTTACAGCTATCCAAATTGGATTGGCCATGCTTATATCCTTTAAAATGACTTTGTTTGTATTAGGTTGTGGTCTTGTAATCGCGCTCTTATCCAAAAGGTTTATTAGGAAGTCAAGAGATTTAGGCACTGTGATGACTGACTTGGCCCAAAGCTATCTTGCGGGCATTACGGATCACTTTAACGGAATGAAGGATATAAAAAGCAATCTGTTGGAATCCTCAAGATATCGGTGGCTTGTAGATTGGTCAAATAAAATAGCATATGAAAGATACGAAAATTCGAAGGTGCGGAGTAATTCGCAGCTCTCTTACAAGTTGTTTTCCACGCTAATGATTGCGGGATTTATTTATGGTTCCGTTACATTGTTTCAACATCAGGGCATGTCGCTCCTGCTGATATTGGTCATTTTCTCTCGTTTATGGCCTCGCTTTACTGGAATTCAATCTAATATGGAAAATATTGCCGGATCCATATCTGCTCTTAAAGCGTTAATGGAACTTCAAGAGGAATGCTTCAAGGCCCAGGAGCTGCAAGGAGCGAATGGTATCGACGGAGGGGCAATTATGCCGCTCAAGCTTGAACAGAATCTGGAATGTCAGCAGGTTTATTTTCGATATGATCAGCATCAGCCGGATTATACGCTTGAAGCCGTTAATGTGCGGATTCCAGCCAACAGCATGACGGCAATTGTTGGGCAATCCGGTGCCGGTAAGAGTACTTTGATTGATTTGTTGATGGGACTAATGAAGCCGGAGGCGGGAAAAGTGCTCGTTGACGGCAAAGAGCTTGCAAATGCAGACTTATTGTCACTTAGAAAATCGATTAGTTATGTCCCTCAGGATCCGTTTCTCTTCCACGGCAGTATTAGAGATAATTTAATAATGATTAACCCGAACGCTAGTGAGGAACAAATGTGGGAAGCGATGGAATTTTCTTCCGCTGCCGAATTTGTGCAAAAGCTTCCTCGCGGTCTGAATACGGTTATCGGAGATCGTGGCGTCAGGTTGTCGGGGGGGGAGCGTCAAAGGCTTGTATTGGCTAGAGCTATCCTGCGGAAGCCGTCCATTCTTATATTGGATGAAGCGACTAGTGCGTTGGATACGGTGAATGAAACTAAAATTCAAGAGGCTATTGAGAAGCTGAAGGGAAGGATGACAGTTATTGTCATCGCTCACCGGCTGACAACGATTCGTAATGCGGACCAGGTTATTGTATTGGACAAGGGGAAAATCGTACAAACCGGGCAATTCGGTCAGCTGTCTGAGGATAAGAAGGGGTTATTCAATACTCTGCTAGGCAATCAACTGCAAGTAGCTTTATAATGATAATTTTATTATACTTAAATTGTACAACATCATGCTTAGGAGGATGCAGTTGGTTATTTTTCTCGCGGTTTCGGTATCGTTGTTTCTCTTATATGTCCTCTTCATATTTCCAACCCAATGGTTGAAAATAGAACGGGTACACCATCCTTTAGGTCTGAATAAACGTATTATGCAAATTAGTGATCTTCATGTCGATAAACTGCGCGTCAGCGCGCGAAGGATTCGTTTAGCATTAGAGGATGCTCAGCCGGATTATATTTTTTTGACCGGCGATTATACTTACGATGAACGTTATCTTCCGCGAGTGGCTCACTATTTCAAAGCAATAGCTGATTATGGCCTGCCAGTATATGCGGTCTTAGGTAATCATGATTACGATCTGCCTCGCCTGCAGCGGCTTCTCGACTTGTTTAAGGTCTATCATATTCATGTCCTGCGTAATGAGTCTGTCCAGTTAGATGATTTTCAACTGGTTGGTATCGATAATGATTCTACGAGACACAGCAGAATTGAGCCATCCTTTGAAGGAGTAAACGGTGAGAAGCCGATTATCGTGATCACGCATGATCCCAATGTACTGCTGCGCATCAAGCGCCCATTTGATTTTTTAATGGCCGGTCACCTGCATGGAAAGCAGATGAACGTGCCATTCTTTTTTGTTTTTAAACCGAAAGGTCCGTTGGCGGCCAAAGGGATATACAAAGGCTTGCATTTTGGTGAGCAGGGCCCTTATTACATCTCAAAGGGCATCGGTCAAGCAGGCATTAATGCCCGATTTATGGTGAGGAGCGAGATTACGATCCATGAGCTTTGAGCAGGGCGTATATTCCAACCTTTACCGGGATAATCCATTTAAAAAGCCCTTGGCCAAGCGCGCTTTCGCGCGTATGGACAAGGGCTTTGCATGTTTACGGTTCGTCGTGCACTTCCGGAATGGCATCGTTGTAGTCGTCTTCACCGGGATAATCGCGTGACATGCCCGCGTGGAGCGTGCGGTTTTCGTAATCAAATTGATTGGATGACCGCTGGTCGATTCGCCACGGCTTGCTTTTGCCGAGAGATTCCACCCGCATGCCGGAGCCGTAGGGCCCCTCCGGAAACTCCTCCGGTATAAGGTCATTGCGCTGCGACTCCACTGTCGAAACATCGGTGTACGGCTGGCGATCTTCATGAGTAAAGCGATCCATCAGCAAGCTCCTCCCGAATTGGTAATTTACTACCGTTTCAGTGTACCCTGATTAGTCGGTAAAATGCACCGTTCCTACAACAAAATACAAAAACTGGACGAGCTCCGCCGCTTCTTCCTCTGTCAGCTTATACGTGTATTCCAAGTAGCCTTCCTCTTCAAGGTCGTCGGGACCGATAATGGCGGTTTTCCCGGATTGAAGGTCTGTGATCAGCTTCTTGCCATAGAAACGGTTTGTTGAAGTAATCGCCAAGTCAAAGCGCTTCAAGCTGGGACCTATAAAGGTAACGAACCTTGTGGACGTTTGTTCGGTCGTATCCGACATAAAATCAAAATCAGGCAGCATGATATATAACCTCCACTTCTTTAATTACGTTCCTTATACAATAACAAAATGCTTGTAATAAAGAAATCATTATGTTAGCATGAAAGCAATCGAATCATTGAACGTGTGAGGAAGCACCTCTTCTGCCGTAGGCGGAAGGGGTGCTTTTTTTGTTGTCCCGCTCCTTGGACAATAAGCGGAACCGCTGCCTTTCCGTTCAATAAATTCGCAACTATATCTGCTATTGGAGGATTGAGCTAATTATGCAAATCGTATTTTTGAACACGTTCGAGAAACCGGGAGAGGAACAGCAGGTTGCGAGTGCGCAGCTGTCCATTTGTGAGCGGCAGGGGGTTTGGGCCGTACTATGGATGGAAGGAAAAGAAACGTCAGAAAATCCTCAAACCTGGTTCGAAGGCACTTCATGGGAAGAAATGATAACCGCTTTCCGGCATGGAATCGCAAGAGTGATGGGAGAAGGCTATGCTCCTATTATTGACGGCATGCTCGATGAGCGCCGCACAGCTGCGGGCAGCTTCCTCTCGATGCTGCAGTGCTACGGAGAGCTATACGCGGAACAGGGGCTGTTCCAGTCCTTGCGCGAATGGCGCCGTGCTAAAGCGGTCGCAGAGAAGCGCTCCGCTTATCTTATCTCAACGAATCGTATGTTGTGGATGATCAGCGCTTTTGTTCCGCGGACCGAGGAGGAGCTGCTGCAAATTCCAGGCTGGGGCACTGCCAAGCATGCAGCCTATTCCGCGGAAGTGCTGGCTATAACCAGCGAAGCGAACAGGACGACTGAGTTTCCTTTACAGTGGGTAACGGAGCAGCTCGACCCGGCTGCGTATACGCAATGGTTATTCAAGCAGAAGGAAACGAAGTATAAGAATCAGATGGACCGACAGCATGCCAAAAAACATATTTTAAACGCGGTCCAGCAGGGCGGGACATTAGATCAGCTTGAGGCTGAGCTTGAGCTGTCCCGTCGCGAGCTGCTGGACCGCATCGAGCAGATGGAACAGGAGGGCTATGATTTCGAATCACTCGTTGCGAGAGAGCTTGCCCCTGTGCCGGAGGATGAGCAGCAGCTTGTATGGGATGCGTTATCGTTAGTTGGAGACAAATACTTGAAGCCGGTGCTTCAGCAGGTTTATGGCTCACCGGAGACAACTGAGTCGAATAATTCTGTGGATCAGCTATATGAACGCTTACGCTTGATCAGGCTGCGCTTCCGCAGAAGCCAAACGAATAAAGCGGTTTAGTGTATGAACAGAAAAAAAGCATCCGTGAAGGATGCTTAATATTTATTGCGAGATCTGGCCGTAGGCTTTGAATACGGCCAGATTACCGATTTCCTGCCATGTGACGGTTCCATCGGTTACTGTGGCCCTGGAGGTAGTCGGCCAGGCGGGTGCGACTGTGCCTGTCGTCCCCGCGACCATTACTTGATATACTCGTCCTGCTGCGTTAATTTGGTCGCCCTTCACCTTGGCGGTGGATGCTGTCCAAGCGAAAGTATTCGCAATTCCAGAAGTTATACAAATCCACCCTGCATATCCGCCAGCCGCAGGGAAGGCGTTGCCATAGATTTGGTTGCGGAACCAGCGGCCGGACGATGGAGGCGTTAGACCTTCTACGCTGGTGTCATAGTCAATGTAGACGCCTGCTTCTGCGGCGGGCATATCGATGTTTGTGAATAAGTTTCTAACCGAGGCAAAGGTTTTCACGGCTCTTTTATTGGTATTGTTATAATAGGCCAATGCAAGCCGTCCTGCTCCCGTATAAACGATTTCCGCATCTTTCAGGAATAAACTATTCGTACCAGCCACGTTGAACACGTTTGTAAGGAGATACAGGAAGCTGCTATTCGAAATTTCAATACGGCTGTGATCCACTTCTATCCAACCATATCCGGTATTGAACTCCGTTTGGAAGAGATAGGTATTCGTCGTTACATGAAAATCGCTGTCTTCGATCTTAGTGATTGGTGATTCTCCCGGCGTGTTTATATTTCCGATCTTCACTACCGAATCGGAGAATTTACATTGTTTAAAGGTAGCGGTTCTTTGTTTTTGAGAGAAAATATGATTATTCAAGACACATTTTCTAAATCGGCAGTCTATAAAATTAGCTTCTTCGGCATTTGAATTTTGATTTCTTGTTTCAATTCGCAAATTCATATTGATCATAATGGTATTTTTGATCTCATAAACCCTGAAATAGATATCTCTTGGCTGGGACTGTCCTTCGAATGTACAGTCTTCTACACGGTTAACTGTAATGGCTGGAATGCCTGCATACGTATCCGTCCAGCGGAAATGATTGTTCCGGCAGATGAATTTGTCATCGTTCGGCATAGAGAAGACACCGGCATCGACAATCGTGTTTCGATGGAAGTAAACATCGTAACCTTCACCCATTGAACCTGTATTGTTGGTAAATGCGATGGTATTATTCTCAATGTTTACGTGAGCGTTCTGCAGATGAGCCGTCATTAAGCCTATCCCCGTCTGGCATCGATACAGATAGTTTTCTTTGACGTTGGCGGCGTGAAGTGAGTATAGATTAATGCCAATGCCGCTCAAGTTGTAGAAATGGTTATTGTGAATTTCGAGGGTGTAGCATCCTGCAAGGATCCCATGATGCAGGTTATAAAACAGATTATTCTTTATGATACAGTTATCGCCGTAGGAGTCCTCTTGGTTGATGCCGTATCGGGTTGGGTCTGTAAAAAGCGGTTTTCTATCCATCATGCCGGTACCGTCATGCAGAATACAATTATTGACAACGTTGTAGTTTCCCCCAAGCGTAACGCCGCCGCGGTGAATATTATAAATCTCGCAGTACTCCACGGTATTATGATGCGGGGTTAAACCGAACTTGAGCGTGATTTGCATATTTTTCGTAGTTATTGTTTCATTATTGAATAGGAGCCTGAATTTTTTTGCGCCTGGGGGAATAGAGATCGGGGTATATATTTTTTTGTTTTCATAGCGTCCTAGAAAAGTGTTATCGGCCGTATAATAGAATACGGCAACTTCTTTGGTGTTGATATTCGTTTGGCGAGTATACCCGGCACCGCCGATCAAAAAGCTGTCATACTCCGTGGTTGCCAGGTTTAGCATCTGAGAAACGACCGTTTTTCCAGCAGCCGGAATTATAGCTCCGGTCTTCCTATCGATATCATTTACTGTAAGACCCATACCAAATTCGCCATACTCATAAAAAGATGTGCTGTCGAAGGAAATTCCGTCTCCCATATAGCTGCTGACTTTGCAATTTCGCACGGAGCTAAAGGAAGAGCCTCTGATGACCTGGATACCATAGGTCCATTCAATGGATGCTTCTGCAGCGGTTTTGAAACTCCGATCGTCCTTGCAGCCGACTAGCACCAGATTCTTAATGTGAGTGTTGGTCGCGCCTTGCAGCTTAATGCTGACGCCATCTTGCCCATTCGAAAATTTACCCGGAAAGTTGTAAAAATCGGATACGCCCGTTCTTGTATCAAACGGAGACTTTCGTTCCGAATCATAGATCACCTTTAGTGTTGAATCGTTAAAGTCTACTGTAATGTTGCTTTCTGTGATCATAATCGTTCTAGGGTAGCAGATTGGATAGGAGCCCTTTGGTAAAATGATTGTGCTGTACCCATTCTCGGCCGCCCACTGAATGGCCGCGTTGAAGCCTTGAACATTGGCATCTGCGCGGATGTAATCCTCGTTTGCATAAGGCTTTGCAGGCAGTCCGGCTGTAATGCCCCATCTTTCAATTTCGATCATATAGGTGATGCCGGGTACGGCAGGTCCAGCTGGACCTTGAGGTCCTGTTTCTCCTTGCAGCCCTTGTGGACCCTGGGGCCCTACCGGTCCCGGGATGCCGCCATACCCATCGGGTAAAGCCGATGGTTTTATTTTGCCGGTAGCAGAATCATAAATATTGCCGAGCAGAACTTGAAGTTGTGAATCGTCATATACTTGAATCTCACTGCCATTCACGTTGATGAAACCGTTTTTAGGTAATGTCATTTTTCCACCCCTCTTTTTTCCATTTATTGGACGTGAAATAGTATATGGAATAAAGACGGACGCCGTAACTGTTATTGACTAGTAAAGTACCTTTTCTATTAAAAGAAAAAGCGCCCGAAGGGCGCTTTTTGCTGCCAGTCTTTAAGTATTCACTTGTTCTCCGTAATGCCGGTCTGATCATGCCAGATCGTATCCGCATATCGAATACAAGCGCCAGAATCGCAGTCGAGGCCCGTTTCATAGGAACGGTTCCCGATTAAGTTGACTGCTTCTTCCCTAAGCTTACGAACCTGTGCCCGATCCTCCTTCGCAGGCTGCGGATGCTCGAAAGCTCTTAGCCATGCGAGGATGGCGGGGATTACTGCGAGAGCATCTGTCATCGCCCGGTTCCAAAGTGTCCATACATTCTCCCGGTGATAAATTTTGCCGTCAACGGGATCAAGCCAAGGCTTCCCGGCAAGGTTCAATATATCATAATTTATATTGTTGCTCTTATAGACGAACGGCTCGATCTGTCCGAATGTCAGCTTTCTCCTTATGCCTGTAGGATCATGGAATAATCGTTGTGCGGTCGTAAAATCCCGGTTGGCCCGATTCCAGTCCTTGCGGGCAATAAGAGGGGCAAGCTCTGGATAATAGGTTTCCGTTATAGACATGAAAGCGTCGATAATCGGTTCGGGAAACACGCCGCCCGTATTGATATATTTATATACTGCAGTATTCCAAGTTTCAATCCCCCACAGCTCACGCACGATTAAAGTGTCCATCATAATTTCAAATCGCTGATGATCCCATTTGCGAAAGCCTGATTTGCTAAATATATAAGGGTGCAGGTTTCGATCAAGTATATGATGCAGCACGAAGCCGAGAGTATATAGGATGGACGGATCGGACTGGTTCGAACAGCCCTTTCGTTCAATTACGGAATCCAGCAGCAGGGTTAGCACAGGGCCGCAATGACTATTATGCAACTCCGTACCCATACGATTAAGCGCAGCGCTGCGCTGCCAAGGGAAAAAACGGTGATAAAACAAAAAATCAGGTCCCTGACAGCCCAAATTAAACATATTTTTATGTTCAATGGATTGGAGAAGCTCAGCATCCCCGAGCTCTTTGAGCACGAATTGTCCGAATATGAAATGAGCCCAGACGTTTGGCATGTACATCAACCTCCATGCTTTAGCAAAATTCTACAGTTTTTGTTAAAGGAATATATAGTTCTAAAGCTCCATATCCTTCATTTATAGTATACTTGTCCTAATGAATTAAGTATAATAGAAAACAAACAAGACAAAGCGCGAATTTTGTCGAAAAGGAGCGTAACCTCTTTATGAAGGCTGAATATATTAACCCGTTTCTTGAATCCGCAAAAATCGTTATTGAGCAGGTCATTCAAATACGTCCTGCGACTGGAGAGCTTGGTCTTAAAGATATCAAGTTTGTTGAGAACTATATTTGGATACAAATTGGGCTCAATGGGCAAATGAACGGTGACATTGTATTCGGGCTTAGTGAACAGGTTGCTCTAAAAATGGTTTCAGCGATGATGGGCGGATACGTCATTTCTGAAATCGATGAAATCGTTCGAAGCGGTATTTCTGAGCTGGGTAATATGATTAGCGGTAATGCGAGCACCATGCTGTTCAACCAAGGCATAAGAGTCGATATTACGCCGCCGAAGGTTATTCAATCTGCTCAATCCGCAGGCTTCACGGCGCAGAAAGCATTAACGATTCCGCTTATTATGGAAGGTATCGGAGAGCTCGATATCCAAGTTTTAATCGCATCTTAGCACAGAAGAGGCTCCTTAGGGAGCTTTTTTTTGCGTCTGCAATACCAATCAGTTAAACTTATAAATGGGTGATGTTGGATGTTAAAGGGCAAAGTTGTTTTCATTTCCGGCGCATCGAGCGGTATCGGGGCATTAGCGGCCGCAAGTCTTGCCGAGCAGGGGGCCATTCCCGTGCTGACGGGCCGTAATTTGGATAGGCTGAGGGAAATCGCCTCCACGATCAAGGGAAGCTGCTCGGTCTTTCAGATGGACGTAACGGATAACGTCCAGGTTCAGCAAACCGTTGAAGCTGCCGTTGCGAAACACGGTAAAATAGATATTTTGCTGAACAACGCTGGCTATGGCAAGTTTGAGAAGTTTACGGACATGCCTGTGGAAAGCTTTGAGCATATGATGGATACCAATTATATGGGAATCGTACGCTGTACGAAGGCTGTCATCCCTCACATGATGAAGCAACGGAGCGGGCATATTGTTAACATAGCTTCTATGGCAGGGAAAATCGGTTCTGCAAAGTCAACGGCCTATACGGCTACGAAGCATGCCGTGCTCGGATTTACGAATTCACTCCGAATGGAGCTTCGAGAGCATGGCATACATGTGTCGGCGATTAATCCGGGCCCTATTGACACGCCATTTTTCTCGCTGGCTGATCCATCCGGCTCCTATGTAAAAAACGTGAGCTGGTTTATGATGAAGCCGGAGTATGTCGTGAAATCCATTATTCGCGTAATGGAACGGAAGAAGGAAGAAATCGACCTTCCGAAGGCGGCTTCTGCAGGCATTAAGCTTTATCAGTTACTGCCGCGTACGGCAGATCGATTGTTCGGCAAATGGTTTAATCGAAAATAAAGGTTGGACTAAGAGAGGAATCAAGTATGAGTAAATATACATGGAATGAGATTGGCATTAACGAAGTGCTGGCAGGCAAGCTGGCAGCTAGCGGGATTGTGGAGCCGACTGACGTACAAGCGGAGACGATTCCCATTTTGCTTGGGGGCAGCGATGTTTCTGCGAGATCGCAGACGGGCACCGGCAAGACGCTTGCTTATTTATTGCCGCTTCTGCAGAAGCTGAATGTCCATTCGGGCGCGGTACAGGCCGTCATATTGGCTCCGACCCAGGAGCTTGCCATGCAAATCGTACGCGTCGCGGAAGCCTATGGCGAGCCGCTTAACCTTCGAGTGCAGCAGCTTATAGGCGGAGCCGCATTAAAGCGTCAGGTAGAGAAGCTTAAGCTTAAGCCGCAGCTCGTCATTGGTACGCCGGGACGAATACATGAGCTGCTGAAGCTGCGCAAGCTTAAGCTGAATGACGTAACCAACGTAGTCATTGACGAGGCGGATCAGGTGTTTCAGCTTGGTTCGACCAAAGAGGTTGAAGCGATCTTGTTCGCTATGGGACAAGAGAGACAGATCGCTTTTTTCTCCGCGACGTATCCGGACCAAATGGCCAGATTCGAGGGGCGCTGGATGAATAATCCGACCCGCATTCAAATTACGCCGGAGCATCGCGTATCGGAAACGATTGTTAATTATTATATCGTCAGTGACAAGCGGGATAAGACGGACACGGCAAGAAGGCTTGTCAGGCTGTTGAATCCATCTTCCGCGCTGTTGTTTTTAAATGATACGGACAATATTGCGAACTGGGAAGCTAAGCTTAGCTACGAGGGCTTCACAGTGGAAGCGTTGTACGGCGATGCCGACAAGCAGCGCCGGGCAGCTACGCTGGCACGCTTCCGCGACGGACGCTGCCAGTTGCTGCTCGCAACGGATGTTGCGGCCCGCGGATTAGATATTGAAGGGCTGACGCTCGTCATTCAGCTCGATCCGGCCTCGGATGCAGATCATTACGTGCATCGGGCGGGACGAACAGGAAGAATGGGCCGTTCCGGAACGGTCGTATCGATCGTGACTCCGCAGGAGCTGTTTATTATGGAGAAATTCCGTAAGCAGCTCGAAATCGAGCTGACCGAGCGGACCATGTTCAGAGGCAAGCTGCTTACAGCGGAGGAGCTGCGGGAAGCAACGCGTCCGTTTGCCAGACGTCAAGAAGCGAAGCAGGCCCCCGAAGGTAATGAAGGGGAGCGGGCTTCGGTTGAAACGAGGAAGCCGACAGTACGTGCTTCATCCGGGCTTGCAAAAATCGCCCAGGCAGCCGCAGCGCCGCAGCCGCCAAAGTTAAAAGCGAAGCTTGCTCCCGCGAAGGCCCCCGTGAAGGCGGAGCATAAACGAGAAGGCAAAAACAAAGGCGCGCCGAAATGGTTGAAGGCAAAACGCGAAGAGAATAAAAAACAATAATTATTTTTTGGAAGCCACCCTCTTAAATCGAGCAGCCTCTCCCGAAACCTATGGGCGAAGGTTGAAACATGCGGCAAACCCGCAATCGAAAAAGGAGAGTGGCTTTCTTGACAAAACAAACTCTATGGAAAAAGACAGCGATATCCTCGCTTGCTCTGCTAATGCTAGCAGGCGGAGCGACGTCCGCATTTGCAGACGGCGGTAAGGGCAGGGGGCATGGAGGCGGACGCGATGACGACAAAGGTCGTCATGAGGACAAGCATGACAGATATGATAGTGATGATGATGATGATGACGATGACGACGACGACGATGATAAATATGAAATAACCTGGAAGTTCGAGGACGAGGAAGATCTGAAGTGGGCAATGGAATACATCATGCGTCTTGCTTCGAAGGGCGTGTTCACTGGTTACGAGGATGGCACGTTCAAACCGAATCAAAAGATTAGCCGTATTGAAACTCTAACGGCTGCAGTTAGATTGATGGGACTTCGCACTCAGGCTGAATCGGCGGCAGAAATGAGCACCGAGCTGCAATTTAGAGATGCGGAGAAAATCGAACGCAAATATCAGTGGGCTGTCGGCTACGTAGCGGTCGCGCTGGAAAATGACCTGTTCTCCGAAACGGAAGCGGAAGTGAAGCCCGAGGCGAATGCGACAAGACTATGGTCGACTATTCTATTGATTAAAGCGCTTAAGCTGGAAGATGAGGCGAAGGTACTCAATAATACGAAGCTGGACTTTAAAGATGCGAAAGAGATTCCAGCCGGTTCCGTCGGTTATGTAGCTCTTGCCCTTCAGAAGGGTATTATTACTGGATATGAAGACAAGCATGGCAACAAAACATTCCGTCCTAATCAGCCCGTCTCTCGTGCAGAGCTCGCAGCGCTTCTGGATCGTACCGATGTGGAAATGCCGGATCACGATGCTGCGGCCATTACAGGCAAGCTGAAAGCAGCTTCGGCAAGCGGTGCCATAACAGTCGTGAAGTCGGATAATACCGAAGCAGCTCTTGCTCTGGATTCTAATGTATTCATTTTCCGTGATAACCAGAAAGCTGCCGTAAGCGCGCTGCGCGCAGGTGACGAAGTGCTGGTACGTACTTATCAGAACAAGGTTGTATTCATTGAAGTGACGAAATCGGCTGCTAACGTTATTGCTTTCGATGAGTTGGGCGTAGTCAATACGCTAACCTTTAATGCGCAAGCAAAGCTTTCGACGATCTCCATCTCGCGGGTAGAAAATTCGCAAACCAATGTCCTTATTTATAACATCGATTCTAATGTAACGATTACGGGCGACGTATCGCTTCTGAAGCCTGGTCAGCTTGTACAGGTGAAAGGCGAGAACGGAACGGCTAAATCGATCGAAATCAAATAACACGAGAAAACTGAAAACGAGAATAACGAACAAGCAATAACTTCGCAAGGCCCGGATTCCGTCTAATACACGGAAATCGGGCCTTATCTCGTTTCGGTTGATTACTTCACTGCGCCTTCGGTCAAACCGGAAATAAATTGCTTGCTGAACAGAAGGAATATAAGCAGAATCGGCAGAGTCGCCAGAACTGTGCCCGCCAATATCATGGAATAATCTTGATAGTAGGCCCCGCTCAAATTTTTCAAGGCAATTTGGATCGTATGCACGCTGCGATCCTTCAAGACGACAAGCGGCCACAGGAAATCGTTCCAGGAACCCATGAACGTTATAATGCCAAGCGTCGCAAATCCTGGACGAACGGCCGGTACGGTGATATTCCAATACAGACGAAAGTTGGAGCATCCGTCAATACGCCCGGCTTCCAGCAATTCATTCGGAATGCTTGAAGCAATATATTGGCGCATCCAGAATATTCCGAAAGCGTTGGCGATACCGGGTATGATGACCGCTTTGAGAGTGTCTAACCAGCCCAGTGAGCTGATAATCATATAGGAAGGGATCAGACCGAGCTGAGAAGGGACCATCATCGTACCGACCAAAAAGGCAAATAAGAAATGCCGCCCTTTAAACTCAAGTTTTGCAAACGCAAAACCGGCGAGTGAACAGAAGAAGAGCACGCACAACGTCGCCGTCGTCGATACGATAAACGAGTTTATTATCGCCCTGCCGAAATCAACGGTGTCAAATACTTTTCCTAAGTTTTCGATAAATCTGGAGCCAGGCGACAACGCCGGCGGGAATTTGTTAATGGAGGCTGTCGTATTGGAACCGATGACGAACATCCAATAGAAAGGGAAGATGGATAACGCTGTGATGGCGGTAAGAAAAGTATAGATCGAGAACCGTCCTAACTTGGATCCGGCCATTCCCGCAGATTGTTTCATAAATTCACCCCTATTCCGCAGACTGAAGTCGTCTCGTAATAAACAAATTGATTAGCGAGAAAACGACGATGATAAAGAATAGCATCCAAGCGATGGCCGATGCGTACCCGAACGCTTGTCTGGCAAATGCCTCTTCATATAGAAGAAGGGTAAGGGTTAAGCCTTGTCCTTGCGAGCCTCCGCCGGTGCCGGAGAACATTAACGGCTCAGCAAATATTTGCATACCGCCAATCGTTGACAAAATAATAGTGAATATAATCATCGGCCGGAGCAGCGGAATCGTAATAAAGAAGAACTGCTGGCTCTTCGATGCTCCGTCGATTGTACTCGCTTCATACAGGTCGTTAGGAATACTCTGAAGGCCTGCCAGATATATAATGGCGTTATAGCCGGTCCATCTCCACATGACCATTGATGAAATGGCCAGATGCGTCCCTAGTACAGAACTTTTGAAATCGATGGGATCAATGCCGATGAACGAAAGGGCGTAATTGATTAATCCATAATGCTGGCCGAATATCGCGCCGAAAATAATCGCGACCGCTACAACGGAAGTGATGTTGGGTAAAAAAACACTGATGCGGAAAAACTCTTTGCCTTTCATGAGAGACTGGTTAAGCAAGAAAGCCAGGATCAGCGCGCAGAACAGCTGCGGCAGTGTTGATATATACCAGATGCTGAACGTGTTATAGAGTGATTTCCAAAAATACGGGTCTTCCAAAATAAACTTGTAATTTTGGAAACCTGTAAACGTCTTGGTCCCAAGTATGCTCCATTTATGGAGAGACACCCATGCTGTAAAAATCATGGGAAAAAAGCCAAATACAGCGAACAGAATAAAAAACGGCGCTATATACAGATAGGCGGACAATTGATCTCGCATTCTCTGATTGAATTTCTTTTTCGTTGAAGCTCCAATCATACCATTTACCTCCATTCGACATTATTCAGCCTTATATGATGATGGAAAAGGGAGGCTGATGCATGTACATCAGTCTCCCGCGCACTGCCTCTATTTACGGGACATTTGTCTTTCGATGTCCGCTATGGCTGATTTCCATGCATCTTCCGAAGAGGCTTGCTTATCTTCTACACTTGTAATCGCTTTGTTAAGCGTGTCCTCCACCGTTTGGGAATCCGGTCCTTCCCATACTGGTTTGACGAGCTCAGCGGCTTGAGCGTAAAGCTTGCCTACAGGCGCGTTGCTGAAGTAAGGGTCTGTGAATGATTGGATCTCATCGCTTATGAATAAAGAAGGGGTTGAAGGGAAATTTCCGTTTTTCTTAAACGTCTCTAACTGTTGTTCCGGCGAAAGCAGCCATTTGATCAGTTCATATGCTTCTTTCGAATGCTTGGACTGCTTCGGAACCGTCAGGAACGACCCGCCCCAGTTACCGGAGCCTTCAGGCATCATCGTGATGTTCCATTTGCCCGATGCATCCGGTGCGTTTGATTTCATAAAGCCCATCATCCAGGCAGGTGCAAGCTCAACGGCGAAATCGCCATTCGTCATACCTGTGCCCCACTCCGTTGTCCATGCATCGATATTGGCAGTGATGTTAGCTTCGAGCGCTTTAGACACGTAGTCCCAAGCTTTCTTCACTTGCGGGTTATCTTTCAAAATGAGTGTGCCGTCAGGCTTGAAATATTTCTCGTCGCCTTGGCCAACCATGATGTTCAGCAAACTGGCGGCATTGTCGATCATGCCTACGCCTGCATTAGCCCGAACTTTTTTGCCAGCTTCGATAAAGGCATCCCAAGTATTGATCAACTGAGCGACTTCGTTCGGGTCCGTCGGCAAGCCGGCTTTCTCGAAGACGTCGGTGCGGTATGCCATCGCCATCGGGCCGATGTCGGTCGGAATGCCGAGTAAAGCCGATCCGTCAGCAGTCAATGCTTGTTTCCATTTCCAGTCGATATAGTCGGTCTCGAGATCTCCAGCGCCTAAATCCAGAAGGTTGTAGAACTGCTCAGGGCTCGATTTGAATTTTTCGATCACTTTGACTTCCACCGCTGAAATATCGGGAGCACCGCTGCCTGCCGCCAAGGAAGTCTGCAGGTTGTTATGAACATCGGCAAACGGTGAGAGTTGTATGTCAACTTCGAGATTGTTTTTCGCCGCATACTCTTTAATTTGATCTTCAATGCCCATGCCTGGCCACAGCCAGATCGTCAATTTTACTTTTTCCCCACTGCTTGCCTTCTCGTCCGAAACAGTGTTTGTTGAGCCCTTATCGCTGTTATTTGCGCCCGAATTCGAGCTGCATGCCGCTACCGAAAGAGCCATTATTAAGCTAACGAGTAAAATACTTATGCGTTTTACCATATGTGATATCCCCCTCTTAATGATGCGCCGCTTGTAAGCGCTTACCAAAAGTATAAGAGATTCACTGGCCGATGCCCACGGGTCTAGTCTTAGATATATTGGATTTATATCAGATAGGGATCAAAAAAAACCTCACGATGCTCGGAGTAACGTTCCGATATCATAAAGGTTGCCGAAAGGAGGGGTTGTTATTTCACCGAGCCCTGCTCCCGGTATTGATTGGGCGTTTTGCCGAAGGTAGCTTTGAAAAGTCTGCTGAAGTAAGCCTGATCCACATAGCCGACCTGTTCGCAAATTTGATATATTTTCAAATTAGTCGTGGCTAACAGTTCCTTGGCCTTCTCCAATCTGTATTGAATGAGATGGTGGGTGAACGTAAAACCGGTCTTGGATCTTAGCAGACCGCTAAGGTAGTTCGGATTGACCTCCAGCTTGTCTGCGACGGAAGCAAGCGTAAGATCAGAGGCGTATTCAGCTTCGATATAGTCGAGTGTCAGACGAACCAGCCTGTTCATCTGTTCTGACATATTAGTCGAACAATTTAGCAAACCCAGTTCTTTAAGGCTGTGAATATACAATATATTGATATCAGATATGGATTTGGACTCGCCGCCGTATCCCATGCGAAGTTCGATCTTGAGCAGCTGTTCAATGGTTTCCTTACTGCGTACGCATTCCTGCCTCAACGTTTTCGGATCCTTGCCTCGAACAAAAAGCACAATGGTAATTAGCCCTTCTTCGATCGCAATGACAGGGGTGCTGACCGGTTCAAGCAATTCGAGCAGTACGTTTTTGATGAAAAAACGAATCGGCCGCTCCCACAATATATCTCTGCTCGCGGTCAAACTAAATAAAATGACATCATCGTAGGGCGGAAACAGGTCCTCATCGCAGTTTGAAATCGGCAAGCCGTACAGTAAATCCATGATCAACTTATCCAACATATCCCGGTTTCGCTTTAAAGCAAGCTTCTCATTGTTCTCCCGATGCTCGAGCATCTGCTCCACCTTTTGGATACATTCGATGATACGCTCCTTGGAAGCCGGCTTCAACAAATAGTCAAACACGTCAGTCCGAAGGGCGTGCAGGGCGTAATCAAAATCGGCGTATCCCGTCAAAAGTATGGTGTGAGTATCAGGGTAATGCTGCCGAATATAGGAGGACAGCTGGATACCGTCAATAACCGGCATACGGATGTCGGAAATGACCAAGTCAGCCGGCTGCTGTTGTAAAATTGCAATCGCTTCTTCTCCGTCTTCCGCAACCTCGACATCATACTTGTCGCTATAAGTCCTAATCATGCGAGACATGGAATTTCGGACCACATGTTCATCATCAACGATTAAAATTCGCATAATATATATTCACCGCCGTTGTCAGTATTCTTGCATAGATTGTTCGATTTGTATGATCGCATCCCGCCACGCCTGTTCAGGCGTGGCCGATTGTATTTCAAGCTTCTGAATTGCTTCATCAAAAGCATCAAATGCTTTCCGCGAGAAACGTCCCTCGTAGACAGGCTTTACTGATTTAGCAGCCTGGGAATAAATCTCGCCGACTGGCGCCCCATTGAAAAACTCATCCCGCAGCTGTTTGATCTGATTGTCGTCGAATACGGCGGGCGTTGACGGAAAATTTCCGTTATGAATAAACGTATCCAACTGCTGCTCAGGGGCGGTGAGCCATTGAATCAGCTGGAACGACTCTTTCGGATGGCGGCCTTCTTTCGGCATCGTAAGGAAGGAGCCGCCCCAGTTGCCGCTTCCTTCCGGAAGCCGCGTAACGTCCCATTTGCCGGCGGAATACGGTGCATTTTCTTTAATGAACCCCATCATCCAGGCCGGTGCTAGAATGACGGCGAATTCTCCGGTATTGGCGCCTTTTTCCCATTCCGGTGTCCAGGAGGGGATACCGGCGGACAATTGGCGCGCGGCAGCCTCCGCGGTATTGGCCCATACCCTCTTAACACCCGGATTTTGATCGGCAATGAATTGGCCTGTCTGTTTGTCAAAATAGAGGGTATCGAGCTGGCTGATCCCGCTTCTGTATACATTTGATAAATTATCAAACATCGCTTTTCCGGTCGTTCTCCGTACCGTCTTGCCCGATTCGAGCAGGGCATCCCAGGAATCGATGAGGCGGGAGACCTCCTCGCGGTCCGTCGGAAGGCCGGCTTGCTTGAACAGATCGGTTCGGTAAATCATTGCAATGGGACCGATATCGGTCGGCAGCCCGTAAAGGAAAGAACCGTCGGGTTGCTGGGCTTGCTGCCATTTCCAGTCGAGATAATCTTCTTTGAAGGCAGCACCTCCATACGTGAGCATGTTATGGAAACGGGCCGGAAACGATTTGAACATATCAATATAAACCGTTTCGATCAGGCAAATGTCAGGTGCACCGCTTCCAGCGGCAAAGGCTATCTGGAGATTGTCGTGCACATCTTGAAACTCAGAGATCTGTATGTTGATTTTCAACTCCGGGTGCTGCTCCTCATATTGGCTAATCAACCGCTCGAGACCGGTTCCCGGCCAAAGCCACACGGTCAGCTCGGTGACGGAGGAGGCGTTCTTCGTGGCATCTCGAAGCGGCTCTGGCGTTTGATATACGCTGCAGCCCGGCAAGAAGAGGCAAAGTAGAGCCATGAAATAAAGTGTGATTTTGCACATCAATAACCATCTCCTATAAGAGGGAAAATGACTTCGGCTCGTAATCCGCCCATCTCGCTTTTATATAGCCGTAACCCATACTCTTTCCCGTAAATCAATCCGACGCGATAATGCAGATTGGCTAACCCGAGTCCTGTGCTCATCAAGTGAAGTCGATCCGCATCATGTGGGAATTGGAGGGCAGAGGCCATTTCTTCGTCCGTCATACCCTTCCCGTTGTCTTCTACGATAAAGCGGAGAGTGTGGCCCTGTTTCGAAATCTCGATGCGAATCCGCCAAGGCCTTCCTTTAATTGATTCGAGACCGTGCGTCATAGCATTTTCCACCAGAGGTTGTAGCAGCAGCTTCATGATGCGGTAGTTTAACAAATCGTCTTTGATGTCGATTTCGAGTTGAAGCTTGTCGCCATACCGTGCTTGCACCAGCAGCATATAGCGTTCCAACTGCTCCAAATCCTCCTTGACCGTGACCGTTTCGGCTCCCGGCTGAATGCTATAACGAAGCAGGTCACTTAGCGTCAATACTATTCGCGCAATTTTTTCTTGCCCTTCATCAATGAGCAGCCAATAGATTGTGTTTAATGAATTGTATAAAAAATGCGGGCGAAACTGTGCTTTTAACGCGATAATTTGTGCTTGGTTTTCGCTAATTTGCTTCTCCGATAAATCTTGAACGGTCTGCTCGAGACGTTCCATCATATCATTAAAGCTATTGTAAAGGAGCTCGACCTCGCGATTGACAAACGGACTTTTAACGAGCGGAAGGCGACCCTTCTCCAGTCGGGTCAATCGCCTGCCTAAATAACGGATAGGCCGGGATACCGTCCAGGAGAAGAAGACGGTAAACAGCAATGCCGCAAATAATCCTGACAGTCCGGCGATAAACACAGTTCGTTGAATTTTCAGCACATCTTTGACAGCTTCAGAGGCTTTGATATATGAGGCGATCGTCCATCCGCTGTAGTCGGAAGAGCTGTAGGAAATATAAGTTTGAATATCATGTTCCTTCCAGGCTATAATATCGGATTTCTGTTGCCCTATCGTTTCTTGAAGCTTCCTGTCCAGCTCCGTCCCGATTTCGTTCCGGTCAGTCGAGTAAAGAATGGTGCCCAGTCGGTCGATTAATTGGATTTTATGAGAAGGATCGATGCTAGTTCCTTCAATAGTCCGTTCCAGCGCTTCTACCGGAAATATAATAAATAGGTTACCGATTTTATCCATTGTTGACAAATCGTTAAGGAGCCGCACGCCGATGACGGCCGGAATCGGTCCGTTGCGCCAAGCAGGCCCAGACAGCCAAAATAACTGTCCTTGCCCGCTTTCCATTAATGGATACCATTTGTTCCGTTTCAGATCCTCAAGCGTTCGCCAGTATAAGAAGAGCGATTCATTGCTTTGATAAAACCGGCCTTCCGTATCGAGGATCGTGATGCCGAAGTCGGTTCCGCTGTAGCGGCTTAAGCTTTTCATAAATCGTTCGATTTCCGCTTTGGATTGGTCATTTCCCCGTTGACGGACGATATTGGAGTAATAATTTTGTACCATTGGCGAGAAGGCGATCATTTGCGAAGTACGATCGAATTCGCCGAGCATCACATCTGTTTTTCCTCGCATTTGGATAACCGATTCGAGCAGGAGCTGCGTCGTTTTGTCGAGCACGATTTGGGAGGAATGACGGTAGGTAAAGTACCCCGTGATCGAGAAGGAAAAAAGGAAAATACAGGAGAATCCTACGATTAGCTGAAGAAAAATGGTCGGTCGTTTTCTCATGGCTCCGTTTTTCCTTTCATCGGGAAGTGATGGACTGGCCGTTGGAAGACATATGTGTATAAGGGCGACTTCTCATTGGTATTTCTCGCTCCCATTATAACATGACTACTATTTTTTTTGATAATACCCGTACTTTTCGGTATGCTGGTTAATAGTTCGTACTAAATCGTAATATTGAAGGTGATGTCATGGATGCAATTTTACAGGTAAACCAGTTAACGGGCGGCTATAGTCCAAGAAGGCCCGTGCTGCATAATATTTCTTTTCAGGTGAAGGCAGGCGAGATGGTTGGACTGATCGGCCTGAATGGAGCGGGCAAGAGCACAACGATTAAACATATTCTTGGACTCATGAAGCCGCAGATCGGAGAGATAAAGGTAGACGGAGCAACGCTGGAGGAGGAGACTGAGCAGTACCGGGCGTCATTTGCTTATGTGCCGGAATCGCCTGTGCTGTTCGACGAGCTTACGGTGGAGGAGCATTTGCGATTGACGGGAATGGCTTACAGCGTGAACGATGATCAATATGGAGCGCGCGCGGAAGAGCTTTTGGAGCAATTTCAAATGCTGCCGAAGCGTAAAGCGTTCGCCTCGCATTTATCCAAAGGAATGAAGCAGAAGGTCATGATTATGAACGCTCTGCTTGCGGATCCGCCGCTGTATATTATCGACGAGCCGTTTCTCGGGCTGGACCCGCTTGGCATTCGCTCGTTGCTTGATCGGCTCGTAGAAGTGAAACGGAAGGGCGCAGCCATTCTCATGAGCTCACACATTCTTTCTACAGTCGAAGCCTACTGCGATCGCTTCATTGTCATGCACCATGGTCAAATCGCAGCCCAAGGAACTCTGGATGACGTTAGGCAGGCGGCAGGCACGGAGATGCGCGGCGGTTCTCTCGAGGATGCCTTCTACAAGCTCGTAACCGGAGGCCATCGCTAATGGGAGCGGGGCATGAGCTAGAAGCCATATGGAGCCGTCGTGCCAAGGACTTCCGCGAACAATCGCTGCCCTACTTCAGATATATGGGGCAGAGCGGCTTTCCTGCCTTTATGTCGCTTATCCTTATATCGTCAGCTATTGGCTATATCACATTGGTCCGGCAGCTGCCTGCGAATTTTCCGGTCGCGGCGACAGGGGTTATTTCGCTAACCCTCGTCCTGTGCTGGAGTCCGCTGCGTACCTGGCTTGCAGCCGGCGATACGGTATTCATGATGCCGCGTGAAGCGGATATGGATGGGTACCTGCGTCTATCGTTTCGCTATACGACGGTGGGCTGCTCGATCCTTGCCGCGATCGTACTGCTTTTATATTTGCCTATTTATAATCAGGGCCCTGCCATAAGCGGGGGCTGGCTCCTTGCAATGATTGCCGCCGGGTTGAAAGCAGGCAATGTATGGGGGGCGTGGAGAGAGCGGCAAATGACGTGGCCGGGCATGAGAAGGCTGATGAGACTTACCCGCTGGGCATTGACCGCCCTTATCGTAGCTGCATGGCTTACGTGTCTGGTTTGGCAAGCAGCTTTATTTTCCATACTCGTTTGCTTATCATTCCTCCTGGCGCACCGTCTTCCTAGCCGCCACCGTTTGCCATGGGAGAGGCTGATTTACGAGGAAGCGAGGACGCGCAAGCGTTATTACGTTTTTTTTGGACTATTTATTGACGTCCCTACTTTACCGTCGAGTACGGCGAGGCGATCATATATAGCTTGGCTGCTCCGCGTTGTGCGGTATTCGAATCGAAATACGTTCGTTTACCTGTATACGGCTTCGCTCATCCGAACGGAAATTGGCGGGATTGTAATCCGTTTGCTTCTGCTCGGCTGTCTTGTCATTTACTGGTTTGCCGATGCTGTATCCTTGTCCGGCTGGGGCTCCGTCCTCGTATATGGTCTATTCATGAGCGTACTTTCTGTCCAATTAGGAGGCTTGCGTCATGTTCACCGTTATTCGGTATGGAAGCACGTATATCCGCTTCCGGAAAAGCAGCGGGCGGAGCAATATTTGAAGGTAGACCGACTCACAATGCTTGTCTGCTCTATGCTGCTATGGCTGTTTGCCGCTCTTCCGCTAGTCATGTCGTCATACTACTTACCTGCAGCGGCTGCAGCGGCAGGCGCGCTTGCATATATCGCCATACGTCCTTCACGGCTGCGGAAGAGAATGCAGAAAGAAATGGATGAAGAGTAATGCCCGCCCCGATAATGGAATGAAAAAAACACCCCCGAGCGCTGCACTTGCCTGTTAGTGAGAGGCATGCAGTCAGGGGTGCTTTATATTTCACCGCGAAACGAGCTTTCCCGCCGGAGGACGGAGACAGCCGTTTACGCTTGACATTTAAGCTTTCGCAGCAATCAATTCATTAACCGCCTTGAAGATCGTATCGTACAGCTCCTCGAGATGTTCTTCCTCGATGCAGGAGAACGCGACGCGCAGGTCGGTCTCGCCTAGCGCAATCGTGCCGATGCCATATTGGTTCAGCAAATGAACGCGAACGGCTTCAGCGGAAACATGGCTCAGCTTGAGGCACATAAAGTAACCGGAGTTGAACGGGTAATAGCCCCATACATCGCCGTAACGGCCGCTGTCGAGCAGAGCTTTCACGCGGTTGGCGCGACGCTTCATAATATCGTATTTCTCCGCTTTTTGCGATTCAAAATCAGGCGATGTCAAGGCGCGCAGGACGAACGTTTGCGATGGATGCGGACCGCTCGATATCGTTGCGCGAATGATGCCAAGCGTTTTTTGCTCCAGCGCTGTCAAAGTCGCGGCGGAAGATGAGGCGTAAGTGATAAACCCTACTCGGAAGCCCCATACATATTCTTCCTTCGTTGCACCGTCTATCTTAATGGCAAGAACGCGCGGGTGAAGGTCGGCAAGTTTTGAAAACAACGACTCATGCAAGGAATCCTCGAAGAATAGTCCGAAGTAAGCATCATCGGTTACGGCAACTACCTGGATTCCGGCTTCTGCCGCATCCCGGATCGCTGCAATAATTTCTTCGCCCTCCGCTGGTCCTGGCGTGTAGCCCGTCGGATTGTTCGGGAAGTTCAGCACGACGATGGCTTTCCCTTTATCCTTCTGGGCAAGCAGCGCTTCGCGCAGACCGGCGCTGTTAAAGAGGGTTTGATCATTATATAAAGGATATTCTACGATTTCCGCGCCGCGGCGGACGCCGAACGTTAACTCGTAGTTTTCCCAGTTTTTGTTCGGAATGACGACAGCGTCGCCAGCATCGGCGAACAGGTCAGCTACAATGCTGAGACCGTGTGTGAGCGCGTTCGTTACGACAGGGCTGCCGAAGCCTTTCGATTCAAGAGAAGGGTTTTCTTTAATCATTTTGGTACGCCAAGCGGCACGAAGCTCGGGTTTGCCTCCAGGAGGCGCATATTCATATATATCTTTCGGATTGTAGGCGGAAAGCGTCTCTTGAATGACCTTGAGATGCATCGGCTGCCCGCCTTCTGTTGCAATTCCGATTGTAGCGTTGAATTTAGTAGCTTTTGTTTTCGCTTCGGCGGACTGACTGAGAATGCCCTCCTTCGGGAAATAAATCGCTTTGCCTAAGGTTGACAACATCGCATAGACGTTGGGATTTTCCGATTGCAGCGTCTCGTTTAACTGCTGAGCAAGTGGGTTCATGGACTTTATTCCATCCTTCCGAAATCATTCATTTGTAATTATTATAGCCGTTTCAGCTTATCGGGTGCTATTATAACATTTTTTTTGTGCAGCAAACCATTCCGTGAGCAAATTTTTTCGAAATTTTAGAACGCTTGCGCAAAAGTTTATCGCTGTTGTATGATGACGGCATAGATTTTCTTGAAATATAAGACTTTATAAGCTGGAGGTTGCGCTATGCTGCACATTTCGCCTAAATCGCTCGTCCTGTTGCCGGCCTTTGCCAAAATCGTATGCGAGCCGGGCTGGAGATGGGCGAGACGCGAGAAACCGATGGCCAATTATGATTTATTTTATGTATGGAGCGGCGAAGGGGAGGTCGAGGTAAACGGTACCCATTACGAGGTTGGGCCGGGAAGCTGTTTTCTATTTCGGCCAGGCGATTATACGAGCGCTACCCATCATCCCCAAAGGCCGCTCGTCCTGTCTTACATACACTTTGCCGTAAACGAAAATGTTCATGACGTGCCTAATCGGTACAGGCAGTTGAATGACACGGTTGATTTCGAATATATGCTTTCGCGTTACGTAAGACTGTTCCTCGTACAAACCTATGCCGCGGAAGAGGAAGCGCAGCTCGTGCTGAAGCAGCTAATGATTCATCTGCTTCGCGAGGATAATCAGCTCCCGGTCGAGAAGAAGGCGAGCAATCAGCTGATGGAGGCCATTCATGAGGTAGCTAACTTCGTGCGGCAAAACCCGAGCATCATGCATCGCGTGGAGGATTTGGCGATAAGAGCGCAGCTGTCTCCGCGATATTTTTCGATGAAATTCAAAGAGATGATCGGCATGTCGGTCCAAACCTATATGATTCGCACCCGAATTGAACGGGCGCAGCATTTGCTTATGCATGCAGGCATGAACGTGACCGAGGTGGCTGACGCGCTTGGGTACCGCGATATTTTCTTTTTCAGCCGTCAATTCAAGCAGTATACGGGGCGAAGCCCATCGGAAATAAGATAGACAAGCCCAAACGGTCCGCTCCCGTCATCCAAAATTAAGGGAGCAGGCCGCTGCACCTGCTGTATATATGCTAAAATCTAACGTTGACCACGATGCGAGCCAAGACGCTCGCCCATGCGCACCTTTACGCCAGGCATGATGTCTCCTCGAGGTGTGAACGTTTCGTCCTCCATGAGAAGTACGACGGTGGATCCAAATTCAAAGTAAGCAAGCTCCTCGCCTTTCTTCATTTCATCCTTCATCGGCTGAACGTATTGAATGCTGCTCACATTCATCGCTCCAACCTTGACGACAGCGGTCTCTCCGCTCTCGTTCCGCATGTATGTAATCAATCGCTCGTTACGGCTCAGAACTCTCCTCATATGACGGAGGCCAAAGTCGTTTACCGGGTAAACCTTGCCCGCGATATGCTCACGCTCAACTATACGGCCGCTGACAGGCGCGTGAATCCGATGATAGTCGGTCGGACTTAAATAGAGGACCAAATAAAAGCCGTTCATATAATTTGCGGTTCGGGGAGAGCGATTAAGGAGCTCATCGATCGTATAGTTCTGCCCTTTCACATTCAAAATGGTGCCGCTGTTAATAAAACCCGCGCCAGTTATGACCGCATCTACCGGGCTCACTAGCGAATCTTCAGCTTCATCCGTCGAACGGAGTCCCGGCTTCAGCCGGCGTGTGAAAAATTCATTTAGCGTCCTATATTCGGATAGCGGCTTTTCCGCTTCTTCTATTTTAATGCCGTATGTCGCTGCGAAGCGGGAAATAAATCGTTGGCTGGCGGAAGATTGCGCGAATTTACCTGTTATTCTGGAAATCCATTTGCGTGAGCTTAATTCTGTCATGGAACGAAGCAGCCATTTGGTCATACGTGAACCGTCACGTCCTTTCATGCAGGGGACATTAAGCCCCATCATCCACCAAACAGTGTGACATATTCGGCCCGAATTATCAATATCTAGATGCCTATAGGCAAAATCTCGTCTCCAAACGTTTATCCGCAAATCTTACTGGTAGAGACTTGCGGTGATTTATACGATTCCAGTATGATAAGAACAGATTTAAAAGGGGGATTTTTTAACATGAACGTGATTAAGCTTTCTAAACCTGAGGCTGTTATATTCGATATGGATGGCACGTTATTTGAAACCGATACGCTGCTGGTGCCCGTTCATCGCCGCGTGTTCGAGACGCTTCGCGAGGAACGGCTTTACGAGCAGGAAACGCCGCCTGTTGAAAGGCTGCTGGGCTGCCTCGGCATGCTTCTTGAAGACATTTGGCGCCAGGTGATGCCAGACAGCTCGGAAGCTGCACGCAAGCGCGCCGATGATTTACTGCTCCAATACGAGCTGGAAGGACTGGCTGCGGGGGAAGGGGAGCTGTATCCCTATGTCCAACAGACTTTGCGTCAGTTGAAGGATCAAGGCGTTAAGCTGTTTGTAGCGAGCAACGGACTCGAGGAGTACGTGAAGGGCGTCGCCCGATATAAAGGCATTGCTGAGCTGTTTGACGGATTATACAGCGCAGGGGAGTTCGCTACGGCGAGCAAGGTAGATTTAGTTGCCCGATTACTCAAGGATCATGGCATTCAAAAGGCTTGGATGGTAGGCGACCGTTCGTCGGACGTAGAAGCAGGCAAAGGAAACGGGCTGCAAACCGTGGGCTGTGCCTATGCAAGCTACGGACGCGCGGCTGAGCTTGACGGTGCCGATGTACATATTTCCGATTTCCGCGAGCTAATGGCTTTGCTGGAACAGACGGAAGAGATTATTTGACGAATGCGCAGGAGAAAAAGTGCTCGCCGTTTCAGCATATGAGAACGTAAAAACAGCAAAAAACAGCACCCGCAAGGCGCGGCGTCATTGCATGGACGCTGCCTGCCGGTGCCATATGAAAATTAGGACAAATCCGTACGAGTATCCGCAATGGCGGCCTGCTTCTCTTTCCCCGTCCGCCGCCGCTTCTGGTTATAGAGCCAGAGCGCATATTCAAGCGGTTTGACGATCGCTTTGCGATAAACCTCTTTTTCTCCCGCTTGCGCGAACACCTCTCTTGCAGGCTTCGGATTGACCTCCAGCAGCCAAATTCCGCCTTTGCGGTCGATAGCGATATCAAGAGCAAGCTCGCATAGTCTACCGTAGTTTTGCTCTAAATAAGCGGCTATTCCCACCCCGAGTTTTTCAGCCTCAGCCTTAACCTGAGCGGTCTTCGTCTCATCTTGTATCCATTCTTTAAGTAAAGCATCCATCGTTGCCGCATGACCGCCGCCATGCAAGTTGGATGTAATGCTGCCTGCGGCGCCGATTCTTCCCGCGCAGCCGGTAACTTCCCAAGCACCCTCGCCGTTCTTTTGCACGAGCATGCGGTAATCGTGAACGCGGCCGCTGTTTAGCTTGATTTGAATGCCTTGCTGAGCGATATAACGGTTTCCCTTCAAATGCCAAGGCGCCAAATAGCTGCCAAGCGCTGAGGCGTTAATCTGACGCGGCTTAATGATGCGTCTGGATTGATCGCGTCCTTGAATATGAAGCTGGCCCTCTTTATTCCTTTCGATGCGCAATATTCCCCTTCCGCCGGTTCCGTTAATAGGCTTGAGATAAAGGAGCGGATACTTACGCAGCATAGAGGCGACATCCTGGTTGCTTTCGACGTAGCGAGTTGCCGGCAGATAGCTCTTGAAGCGCGAGTCCTTCGACAGTACGCGATGAATGGTCCATTTGTTGCGGAGCGTGCGGTTCAGGAAGGTAAGATGACCGTAGCGGGAACGGAATTGCTTAAGCTGCTCGAAGCGGTAGCTGCGTTGAATGCGGCATCGATCATAGATGAGATCAGGGAATGAAGTCCACCTTCGCGACCACGTCTTCGATTCGGGATTAAAAAAAAGAGCATGAATTTTATTTTGCTTATAGTTGACGTCCTTAGGCGTAAAGACGAAAACTTGAAGTCCCAGCTTTCGTCCGGCGGAGGTCATTTTCTGATAGATGGATCGTTCCTCCAGCATGCCGGCTTCATTGAGGTACAAAGTCAGAATGCCTAGGACGGGCTGCGTCATGGGTAATTCTCCTTTCGAAACGGAGCGTTGGCTTGCCTGTCGGGCCTCTGTGCATGGAAACAGCGGTCATGCCGAGCCTGAAGCACAGCGCCATGCTTGCCGTATTGTCTGCAGCTACGTTACAGGTAAGCTTGCCAAGCCGGTCGATCATCGCTTGTAAGATAGCTCCGCCAATACCGTGGCTTCTGGCATCGGGATGAACGACGACCATACAGCAATCCTCGCCGCCCCCGGAGGCAAAGCCGAAACCGGCGATGCGGCTGCCTTGCTTGGCAACCACGGCAACGGCTTCGCATGTCAGGTCAGGGCCGGCGTTCAGCAGCGAGGCGTCCAGCTTGCGAAGCGCATGAATCGTTGAGACAGCAAGCCGCTGGTTCCCGAAACGGATAGCAAAACCGACTAGTCTTTTTTGTTCCGATAACCAAGCTTCCGGCGTAAGCAGCTCCAGCTTCACGTTATGCGCCCCCTGCCTTTTTATCTGATTTTGATTTGGCCAAATAGGCTCCATAATGAAAAATACGCTCCAATGATTTTTGTCTGATATGAGGCTCATCGAATTTCATCGGCTTAGAATTCGCTTCGAAAAACCACATGTTTCCTTCTCCGTCTATGCCCAGATCCATCGACATTTCGCCGAGCAGCTGCCCCGAAGCCCGCTCGATTTGCTTCGCAATCAGAACAGCCGTATTTTTTGCTTTTATGAGTAGCTTACGCGCCAGATCTTCGTTAAATGAATGTGCGAGCAGCTTTTCGGGATCCTCGATCATGCCTCCTCTAGGGACATGCGTCGTAATGCTTGCCGCGCCGGCAATACGTGCGCCAATACCGGTGATATCCCATTGGCCGCGCTGGTTTTTTTGCACGAGCGCCCGAAGGTCGAACCTCCGGTCATTGAAGGAGGCGAGCTTAATGCCCTGCTGGGCAATGTAAGCTTCCCCTCCGCTTTGCTTCTGAATGCGGCTCCAAAGCTTGTTGATATTTGCGCAATTATAGGTGGCGCTCTTTTTGTTCTCCTGTATTTTCAGCCGGTAGGGAAGCTGCTTCTCGGCGTGCACCTTGATCGTCATAATGCCTTTGCCGGCCTTTCCGCTCTCCGGTTTTAAATAAAGATACGAATGGTTGCGCATCATGCGGCCAAGGCCGGTTACCGTTACAAGCTTACGGGTGACCGGTATATACGGTTTGGTCGATTTGGAAAGCCGCAGCCATTCGAAAAGATCCCATTTGTTGAAGAAGGACGGATTAAACAGCTTCAAGTGCGGATGCTTGTGGCAAGCGGCGATTTTTTGCTTTACGGAGGGCAGCATCTCATCCTCGCGCAGAGGAATCCGATTATAGATAATGTCGGGAAACGGAAGCAGACGCTGCTGCCAGCTTTCCAGTTCTTCGTTGTATATGAACCCTTTCAAGCTGCTCCTCGTCAGGAGCAAATTTTTTACCGTTACGACATAGACGATGAAGCCCATGGATTGACCGGTTCGAAGCAAATCCACGAAGTTGCTTCGATTGCCCCGGAAGAGCTGAATTTCATCCTCAATGGTCAAAATCGCCAGAACGGTTCTGCCCGCGCGCAGCTCTCTGAAGTCCGATTCTTCCGGAAGAAAGCTGTCCATTATCCATTACCTCCTTGGCTTTGAAAACGGCTGAGGTACATGCAGTGCTCGAGAATGTAGGCTAACGATGCGCGGCCCTCCGAGCGAAGCGCAGGATGCTTGAAGATCGAGCGCCCGGGCTTCGCATTGGCTTCAAACATCCAAATTTCACCGTCTTTATCGATGCCGATATCAAGTCCCAGCTCGCCAAGCCGATGCGGATAGTTCCGTTCAATCGCTTCGGAAAGCTTAACGGCAGCCTTCTTTGCTTTCTCCAAAACCGTCCCTGCTTCCGTGCCGAATGTTTTGCTGAGCGCTTGCTCGGGCGTCATTAGAGAGCCGCCATTTTTCACATGGGTCGTTACGCTGCCGCGTCCGGCCTTCTTCGCGCCAATCCCTGCGGGTATCCATTCGTTTTTGCCGTTCTTGTGCATATGAAAGCGGAAATCTAGCGGACAGTTATCGATTTCGGCTAATCGAATGCCCTGCTGCACCACATAATGATTCAAGCTGCTGCCGTGTCTCGCCTGCAGCATGCGCATTAAGCTATGAAAGCTGGTGAAGCGCAGCAGCACGTTCTGGCTCCCCTTGCGGTAACGGGCAAAGTAGCCGCGCTTTGGATGGTAGGTTAAGCGGTAGATACCGATTCCAAGGCTTCCGGCCGTAGGCTTGAAATATAGAAACTGATGTTTCTCGAGCATCTCCTTTATTTTGTCTGCGGAAGGTCCGGAGACCGATTCGGGCAAATGCTGGAGCGCTTCGGGATCTTTGTCCAGGAGCTTATAGACATCGGCCTTATTGAAGAAGCTCCAGTTAAAAAAAGGAATTTTCCGCCTTACGAAACGTTCGCGCAGCGCATTAATCGATGCGGAGGTTTCCGCCTTGCGGCTCGGCAGCCGGTTATAAACGACATCCGGCAAAGGTACGATTTTACGATACCAGCCCCCCTGGTGATTAAGGAAATAACCGTTGATCGTTTCTTGCTGCCAGTTAATATCGCTCGGCGTAAAGCCGAACAGATAAGCCTTGTGCTCGCCGGTGCGGATGATTTGCTTGATGAAGCCGGTACGCGGGCCAAAGGGATTGCTTTCCGAACGGACGGCGTTATCGCTTAAAATACCGACAAGCGGCCCGAGCTGAACCTCATTGTCGCCGGAGTTAAGGACGTATACGTTGCCGGATTTCGGCACCCGTATAGCTTGGCGTATGCCTGCTGACAAATACAAATGATTGCCCGGCCGCTTCAACTGCCTGATATCGGCTGTAATGGTCTCGTTCCCAAGCTTAAGGTGTACCGATTTTTTACCGGAAAGCTTCAGCTGCTTCAGCAACGGGCTGGACAAATATATGATCTTATTGGATTGCTGCGAGAAATGTACGTTACAAGTTGTCAAACTCATCGATGAACCTCCTGAACGTTGAAAGGCCGTAATGGGTTGCCTGCAATCAAATGACGGTGACGGCCGTTTACGGTTTCATTGGCTGCCATAGACGAATATAAGCGCCTGGACAAAAAACGTGCGTATAAGAGCGGTCTCTCGATCGAGGACAGCTCGGCTGCATGGTCGCCTATCTTTCGAAAGGAAGAACGTCCCGGCTTCGAATTTGCTTCGATCAGCCAGATCCGGCCGCTTCGCTCGATACCAAAATCTAAGCCCAGCTCGGCAAATCTGCCGAAATGGTTTTCAAGTCTATCTGCAGTTTGCTTGCTTATTGTATGGATCTGTTCAATCAAACGTTCGGCTTTACGGATGCCAAATTTGGCGGTGAGCAGCATATCGGCAGTCTTTGCGTCGCCTCCGCCATGCAGATTTGACGTTAAGGATCCCGGTTGCCCAGTTCGGACGGCGATCCCGGATAAGGACCAACGCCCCTTCTCATCCTTCTGCATGAGCGATCTCACATCAAAGGGTTTGCCATCATCGCCGCTAAGCTCAAGATAAGGCTGAAGCAAATAACTGGTGCGGCCTATAAAACGATCGATCCAATGCATGAACGCGCTGTCGTCCTCGAATTGGCGGAGAAATGGACGGTTTTGCTTAGACCGGCCTCTCGCTGTTAACGTGAGATACAGCGGGCAGCGCGAGATGTGCACGAGCCCTCTTCCCTGCATGCCTGACGATGGCTTAAGGACGATGCCGGCAGCATATTGATCGATCATTTTTTTGAGCTGTTCCGCCGATCGGCAGCCGATTGTAACAGGCAAATACGGCATCAGCAAAGCGTCGCCTTTGAGTGAATCATAGACGTCCAGCTTTGCCGGCAGGTTGCCGTTCAGCATAACATGAGGCTTCCTTTGCGCAATGGCATAGAGCATTCTTCGGCAGCTTAACCGTTGGTCTGAGGTCGTAAAGAAGCAGCGGTCATAGATAACGTCGGGCAAAGGGACGAGCTGCCGTACCCAGCGGTTTTGTTCAAAGCGGCAGGCTTGGAGCCGGCCCGTGCGCGAATGATAGCCGTCCGCTTCAAACACGTATACGTCGATGCCGTGCTGCTTGCCGTTCAAGCTTAGCGCGCGATAAAAAGCGGGCTCGGGCAGCGAGGCACTCGCTCCGTCCTCATGGATGCGGTAAGGAATGGATGCGACTAAAATGCCAAGATTGATGATTTGATCCTGCATGGACGCCTCCATCAAAATCCCGATAAAAAACGGGAGTATTGAATCATCATGCGAACGGAAGGACGTATTTTATTGTCATTCAGCGGCGTATTATCATTTTTGGAAGGCTTGGAATTAACCTCGAGCAGCCACACTCTGCCGCTCGTATCCATCGCCAAATCGATGCCGAGCTCTCCGAAGTGCGCGGGAATTTGCGTATCTACGCCGTGTGCGATATGAAGCGCGGCCTGCTTCAGCCTCTGCGATGCATCCTGCCTGCTAATGCCGGACTGCAGATTGGATCTCGCTATGGCTTCGCCGACCGAGCTGAGCGTGCCGCCGCGAGCCAGGTTTGATACGAAATGATGATTTCCGGCCGTTCGGGCCACTATGGATGTAATGGTCCATTTGCCGCTGATGTTCTTCTGGACAAGCGCGCGAAAGTCGACCGGACGTTTCTGGATATCGATCAGTTGCAGACCCTGCTGGATTTGGTAACGAACGGTTTTCATCTTCGCCGAGATGGTCGAGAACAGCTTGACTAAACTCGTATATTGCTGTCTGCGAGTACCGGCTGATGTCGCATACATCGCCTGGTAATTGCTCTCGTCCAAACGGGTGATTCGAATGATTCCTTTGCCGAGGCTGCCTCGAACGGGTTTGAGAAAAACGTTGTTATAACGCAAGCACATCGATTTCAGCATCGTGTAGTTGCGCAGCGAATGCGATTCGGGCAAGTAGCGCACTAGTGATTCGTCCTTCTTCAGCGCCTCGAATACCTCGGTTTTATCCAGAAACTTTTCGTTGAAAACGGTTGTCTGATGCTGCTGTTTTACTTCCTTCATAAAATGTTGTACGCTGGGTCTGTTCTCCAGTTTTCTGGAGGTTAAACGGTTATTGACGACATCGGGCACGGGCATGGTGACTCGCCGCCAGCCGTCTGCGTAGATCCAGCCGTCAACGGTGCTAATGTTGCTGCCGATTTGGTTCGGCGTGAAAAAATAAACGTACGCGCCTTGCGTCGTACAGGCTTCGACAAGCTCCCTGCAGAACATGGTGATGGAGCCGAACGGCTTATCCGGCATATGCGGGTAATCACGGCTGACGAGCACGCCAATTAATGGTCCCAATACAAGCGCGGATGTTCCGGCCTTGTATTGTATCCGCACCGCCGAGCCGTTCGTTAATCCCAGCTGCCTGGCTAAGCTTTGGCTCATTCTCATACCGTCGTACTTTGCGACGGGAATGACCTTCACATGCTGGCGAAAGGAACCGAATTTCAATAGGATGTGTTGTCCTTGAGGGATTTTCCACTGCTTAACATGTGCTTCGCCAAGCATGAGCGTATCTTCCGGAAGCATGCCGGAGCTGATCACCTGTACGGCTACTCTCGATTTGAGCATCATAAATCTCCTTCCTAGCAGGAGGATGACGATAAGTGGTAAGCGGCCTGTAGGTGTTTTACACGAATTACTTCATCATATGAGGACATCTATCCCTTTGTGAATCAGAACCGGAGGAGAGGCTTGTGTTGTTTTCATTAGCTTTTCCATCGTTCACTTGGTTCGGCTTGCTATAGCAACGGTCATATCTCTCCAGCTACTTTCATAGGATGATAGTGCGGACGGGATTCAGCCGCTTACGATCTTGTGAAGGAGTTGAGGATTAATGTTATCTGGGAAAGGCCGCCATGTATTGTATTTGCTCATAGCGCTTGCGATGCTCGTATACGGGCTTCCGCGTATTGAGCTTAATGCGCTCTGGGATGGGACGAGCCTCTTTGGACTTGTCTGGACCTTGTTCGCGTTCATTATCGTTGCCGCTCACGTTAACGCGCTGCTGATGAAGGAAGAGAAACGCAAGGAGCTGGCTCGCATCAAACGGGCCAAAGCGCTTCTATGGGAGCGTAAGCTGGTGGAGAAAGCGATGGCCAAAAGAGCTCGGGGATAGCCGGTAGGAGGTTTTCGCGACGCTGCGATTAAGATTGCAAAATAAAAAGAAACTGTTCTTGGTGATGGAAGCAGTCCGCCATTTCCAAAGGAACAGTTTCTTTGCATATCTATGGTATTCCATTATTTGATACATTGTTGAGAAGAGGCTGCTAATTCAATTCCTTAAACTGAACGAGCTGCTTGACGAATTTGTAAACGGCTTCCTGCTCCTTCAGACTGAGACCGTTCAATTGATGGGCGATTTTATCGGCGAAGCCATCTTCATCAGCGTCATTTGAATCATACGGACGAGCGGGCACATTGACGATTTGACCGATCGGCAATTGAAGGGCAAGCGCAATTTTGCTGAGCACGTCGATTGTCGGATTTTTTTCTCCCCGTTCAACCTGTCCCATATAGGAAGCGTTAATATCGGCGCGTAGAGCCAGCTGCTCCTGGCTTAAACCTCTTTTTTTGCGCAGCTGGCGTATATTTTCTCCTATAAGCCCTGCAATCTCACTCATTTTGTCACCTCAAGCTAACGATAGAGCTTTCCTTCTCGATCAACAACATTCTATAGAGTATATTCATAATAATGACTATAGTCATTGACGAATGAATGGACTCTTTACTATAATTGTGTAAAAAGTATCATTCTATTATCATGATTACCTGTTTAGGTTCAATTTACCAATTCCGCTAGACATGATAGGATATAGAATGGCGCTAACGTGGATGTGAGGAGGCTGACATGGTGGTTGACGAATTCGAGTTTTTTAGAAAAGTCCGCGCATATTATTGCAATGTTCCCTTCCTTGTTCAATTCACGTACCGGTTGTCTCATCGGGTTGACAAAGCGGTAGCCGCTCACGGCTCCTTTAGCTGCCGGGTCAATCCGCATACGCAGATCGTGGAATATGTGCTTGAGCTTAAATCTGATCCGATTTCAAGGCCGTTCAGCGAGCAGAGCTCGTTTTTGTTTTCCAGCATATATGAAGAAATTCCTGTGCAAAGCATTGAATTCGAAAATCATCTAATTCAGTCGCTGCGTTATCCGATTCCGATCGAGTATGACTGGCAATCCTTCATTATGTCAGGAGCAGAAGCAGCCATTAACGTACAATCCATTCAACAGCTGTTCCGAAAGCGGAAGCTGAAGGGTGCTGACGGACAAGCGGTAGACGGAAAGCTTAAAGTTGAGAAGGTTCTGCTGAAATGGCAGCTATAATATAGAAGAGCGGTAGGGAACAAGCATGACTTGTGCCTCGCTTTCTCCTATAATAGAAGGAGATTGCTTGCAGGACGGAGGAATGGCTATGGCTCTGATCGGACCGGGAAATGAAACGAGCACGAAGCACGAACAAATTTTACACTATATCCAAGGCTTGAAGATCGGCACGAAAATTTCCGTAAGGGCGATTGCCAAAGCATTGAGTGTTAGCGAAGGGACGGCATATAAAGCGTTCAAGGAAGCGGAGAACATAGGACTTGTAAGCACCAAGGAGCGTATCGGCACGGTAAGAATCGACCGCAAAAGGCGTGAAGCGCTTGACCAGCTTACCTTCGGCGAAGTAGCCGACATCGTAGAGGGGAAATTGTTTGGCGGAGCGTCCGGCCTGGATAAAACGCTTCATAAATTCGTTATCGGAGCGATGGAGCTCGATGCGATGCTGCGTTATATCGACGAAAGCAGCCTTCTGATCGTAGGCAACCGCGTCGGTGCTCATCGCTGTGCGCTCGAGGAAGGCGCGGGCGTTCTGATTACCGGCGGCTTCGAGCCCAGCGCGGAAGTCATCAAGCTGGCAGACGAGCGTTCGCTTCCGATTCTATCCTCCCGGCACGATACGTTTACCGTCGCCTCTATGATTAATCGCGCGATGTACGACAGGCTTATCAAACGGAAAATTATGCTGATCGAGGATATCGTAACGTTCAGCCGTCCCGCCGACGTGCTGCGGACGGGCCAAACGATCGCCGACTTCCATAAGCTGTCGCGGGAAACGGGCTACTCCAGATTTCCGGTAGTGGATGAACGGAGCAGGGTGGTTGGGATGATGACGGCCAAGGATGCGGTCGGCTCGCCCGAGGATAGCGCGGTCGATAAGCTGATGACGAAGCAGCCCATAACGGCTGCGCCGAATATTACCGTTACGTCGGCAGCGCACATGATGGCTGGGGAGGGCATTGATTTATTGCCGATTGTAGATCGGCACCGCAAGCTTCTTGGCCTCGTAACCAGGCAAGAAGTACTTGATGCGATGCGTTTTGCCGGCAAGCAGCCTGAATCGGGCGAGACCTTTGAGGATTTAATGTGGACGGGCTTTATGGCTTTCCGCGGCTCGGCCGGCCAGGACGAATTAGGAATCGCCTACAAAGGGACGATCACGCCGCAAATGTCAGGATCACTCGGCATGGTATCGGAGGGTTTGCTCGCTACTTTAATGACGCAGGCTGCAAGAAGAATGATTCGCGAGACGGCAAGGCGCGACTATTTGCTGGAGAGCATGACGACCTACTTTGTAAGGCCGGTCCAAATTGACAGCGAAATTACGATAATACCGAAGGCGCTGGAGATGAGCCGGAAATTTACGAAGCTGGAGATCGAGGTTATCGATACGCAAGGGCTGGCCGCCAAGGCGATGCTGACGGCCCAAATGATTGATCCCTATTGATTATGCGCGGTTAGCCTCTTGTTGTGCGGTAGAGACTGAGATTGCGGAGTCCGGCAAATAGATTGAACACGCCGAGCACCATGAACACGGCGCCAATGACGATACGAAGCGTAGATTCGCCGGACAGGAACAGCTGAACGAGCGCAATAAACAACAGCATGATCCCCATGCTGATATTCATTCTGGCGGTGAATAATCCCCTTGTTCTGGCATCCGTGGAACGACGGGATTTGAAACTGAAGACGGCCGAAAGCACGAGTGAAATAAAGATGCCCGGCGCGAATAGCCATTGCATAAGCTGATCCATGACAAAATAGCTCCTTTGAATTATGTAGTAGCAGCTTTAATTGCGAAAGCAGACAGGCTCTATTGTACCAGAAAAAGCTGCAATGTGCTTAGGAAGGAGGTCTCGCATAATTACGGACGATCACCCATACTTGCAGGACGTTGTCTACAACGAGTATGGTTTTTACTTCAATCTCGTAATCCTTGCCGTATACATCGGTATAAACCTTCTTGTCCAGCACCTTGCGGGCAAATTGCGCGTCAGAATCGATTTTGTAAATACTCTGTCCTAGAAAACTGCTGAGGTCTTTCTTTATTCGTGTGATAAGCTCGGCCTCAGTTACTTGGTCAAGCTTTGGTCTGCCTGTGTCTTGTCCGGCTTCCTTTTCAATTCGCGGCAAAACACTTTTAATGACTGTATGCTGATTTTTGAATTGCTTTAAACCTTTGATGTCATTCTCATATTGCTCCAGCTTCTCCTCCAGCTCGCTCTTTAAGGTAATTAACGCTTGGAATTCCACCACATAAAGCGAGTTATAAATGATTGCCCCGATGATCATTCCGAGAATCAGCACCCCAACCAGCTGCAATCCCCTTATGTAACGGTCAAATGGCGGCACACGCATTTTTAGACGGCTCCCTTGCATATAAGGCGAACCAGCTCTGTACCGAGATGCGCGCCGAGAAATGCGATAAGAATAAAGCAAATCTGCTGCGCTGCCGGCGACAAATGGCCTGCCGTGATATTGCTCTCAATGACGCGAACGGGATCGATCGATCCGCCGATCGCTGCTACGATGGCCCAAATTTTCAGTCTGGCAGCCGTATCGACCATCGTAGTCGCAGGCGGCAGCAGCATGAATACCGAGCCAATGCCTGCCAGCATCGAGCCCCCAATGACGACACCGAACGCTATAAAGAAATCAAGTCCGGCCTTGGACAAAAAATAGCTCATGGTTAAACCTCCTCAAAGTACAGCCTGCTACCATTCTATGGGCGTGTCCGCCTTTATTATGATAAAATAGAAGGAACTAATTCGGACGACGCGGAAAGGAACGGTTGCGATGAGCGGTACGAACCAACAGTCATTCGTGCATTTGCACGTACACAGCGAATATAGCCTGTTAGACGGCGCCGCAAGAATCCGCGACCTGGCGGCGAGAGCCGCCGAGCTTGGCATGAAGGCGCTCGCGTTGACCGATCACGGGGTCATGTACGGGACGGTGCCCTTCTACCGTGCTTGCCGGGCCCAAGGCATAAAGCCGATCATCGGCTGCGAGCTCTATTTGACGGCCGGCTCCCGTTTTGAGAAGGGGAACCGCAAGGATAACCCGATTTATCATCTTATCGTTCTTGCCAAAAACGAAACCGGCTACCGCAATCTGATGAAGCTGAACACGATCGGACATTTGGAAGGCTTCCATTACAAGCCTAGAGTCGATTTGGAGGCGCTGCGAGAGCACTCTGAGGGGCTTATATGTTTGAGCTCTTGCTTGAAGGGGGAAATATCGCAGCATTTGCTGTATGATCGCCGGGAAGAAGCGAAGCAAGCCGCAATGCGTTACAAGGAAATATTCGGTGACGACTTTTATTTGGAGCTGCAGGATCACGGCATGCTGGATCAGAAGAAGGTCGCTGCGGCGATGATCGAACTATCTCGCGAGACCGGCATTAAGCTGGCTGCAACCAATGACGTTCATTACTTAAGAGCCGAGGACGCGGCTGTTCAGGATGTGCTTCTATGCATCGGTACGGGGAAAACGGTCGACGATACGGATCGCATGCGCATGCTGACCGATCAGCTATATTTGAAAAGCGCGGACGAAATGGCGCTATTGTACCGGCATGTGCCGGAAGCGCTTGCGAATACGGTTGAAATTGCCGGTAAATGCGAGCTCGAGCTGACGCTTGGACGCGCGGCCCTTCCGGTATTCAGGCCGGTGCCGGAGGGCATGAGTTCATCCGATTATTTAGCGGCGCTTTGCCGCGACGGATTGATTGCGCGATATGCGGGTTTTCCCGAATGGGCAACCGATACGGACTATCGCGAGAAGGCGGAGAAGCGGCTGGCCTACGAGCTTTCCGTTATCGACAATATGGGCTTCAGCGATTACTTTCTAATCGTATGGGATTTCGTGCGCTTTGCCCATGAACAAGGCATCCGAACGGGACCGGGAAGGGGCTCATCCGCTGGAAGCTTGGTTGCTTATGCGCTTCGCATCACGGATGTCGATCCGCTGAAGTATAAGCTGTTGTTCGAACGCTTCCTCAATCCGGAACGGATCTCGATGCCGGATATCGACATCGACTTCAACGATGAGCGCCGCGATGAGGTTATTGCATACGTCGCCGCCAAATACGGCGATGAGCATGTAGCGCAAATCATTACGTTCGGCACGATGGCTGCCAAAGCAGCCGTGCGGGATGTCGGAAGAGCGATGAACGTTCCGTTTCAGGAGGTCGATCGCGCGGCGAAGCTCATCCCGAATCAATTGGGCATTACGCTGGCGGATGCGCTTCGCACCAGCACGGAACTGCGCGAGGCAAGCGGGCGTCAGCCGAAGACCGCTGCCATGCTTGAGATGGCCGTAAAGGTGGAAGGGATGCCGCGGCATGCTTCGACGCATGCAGCCGGCGTCGTCATTTCGCAGGAGCCGTTAACGCATTATTCGCCGCTTCAGGCGGGAAGCGAGCGCATTCCTCTTACGCAATATTCGATGGAGCATTTAGAAGCGGTAGGCTTGCTCAAAATGGATTTTCTCGGCTTGCGGACCTTATCGATATTAGAGCGGGCGCTTGATTGGGTGAAGGAGCAATATTATAAGGAAATCGACTTCCGTATGATAAATGATGCCGACCCGGAAACGTATGCCATGCTGGGACGCGGGGACACTACCGGCATATTCCAGCTGGAGTCTGCCGGAGTCAGGCGCGTCCTCAAGGATATGAAGCCGACCGGGTTCGAGGACATCGTTTCGGTGCTTGCTTTGTACCGTCCGGGTCCGATGGAGTTTATACCGAAATACATTCAAGGTAAGCATGGATTGGTTACGGTAGAGTATCCGCATCCCACGCTTGAGCCCGTCCTTTCCGACACGTACGGCATTATCGTGTACCAGGAGCAAATTATGCAGATTGCTTCATTAATGGCGGGTTTTTCGCTTGGAGAGGCCGATCTGCTGCGCCGCGCCGTATCGAAGAAAAAACGCGAGGTGCTTGACGAGGAAAGGGCGCACTTCGTAAAGGGAAGCCTGGGGCAGGGATATTCGGAAGCGGATGCGAATCATGTATACGATATGATCGTGCGTTTCGCCGATTACGGCTTTCCACGAGCGCATGCCGCAGCTTACGGCGTGCTTGCCTTTCAGACGGCATGGCTGAAAGCTCATTATCCCGTTCCATTTATGGCTTCGATGCTGGCATCGGTGACCGGCAACCAGCGCAAGACGGCCGAGTATGTCGATGAATGCAGGCGAATGGGCATCGAGGTGTTGCCGCCGGATGTTAATGAAAGCGGCGTTTCCTTTGCCCCTGTCGATAAAGCCGTTCGTTTCGGGCTTGCCGCGATCAAGAACGTCGGTACGCAGGCCATCGAAGCGCTCCGGAAGGAACGAGGGGAACGGCCTTTCGAAAGCTTGCTTGATTTGTGCCAGCGCGTCGATTTGCGTGTGGTGAATAAGCGTGTGCTGGAATCGCTTATTCAAGCAGGAGCCTGTGACTCGCTTCCCGGCCATCGGGCACAGCTGCTAGCGGCCCTTGAGGAAACAGTGGAGGCCGCGGTCAAATGGCGTAAGGAGCGCGAAGAGTTGCAAATCGAAATGTTCGGCTTTGACGAGGTGCAAAATTGGGATGTCGAGCTTCCTGATATCCGCCCTTATACGAAGGTGCAGCAGTTGGATTTTGAGCGGGAGCTGCTTGGTCTGTATTTATCGGGACACCCGCTCGATGCAGCGGAGCAGCAGCTCGCGAGCCTCGGTCTCGATCGGCTGGTCGAGCTGAGCGATGCGAAGGACGGTATGATCGCGATCGTCGGCGTCATGCTCGTTTCTGTGAAGCCGTTTACGAACAAGAAAGGACATGCCATGGGCTTCCTTGAGGTAGAGGATCGCATCATGCGTGTGGAGGCGGTCGTGTTTCCGTCGGTCTGGAAGCGGGTGGAAAGCAAACTGGAGAAAGGCGGCCTTGCGATCGTTCAGGCGACCGTTCAACAACAGGACGATGACTTTAAGCTTATTATCGAGGATGTCGTACCGCTTGACAGCGTCGCAATGAACCTGGGAGAGCATGTGCGGCGTCTGCAGAAGCAAGCGCATGCCCGCGCAGCGCGCAGCGCTTCCCCCGCAGTTGCCGGGATCAAGCAAGAAAACGATAAGGCTCGACGAATGGACGGAGAGCGAAAGCCCCAGCGGGTTTATATTAAAATCGTTGCGGCGAATGAACAGCCTGTAATATTAGCCAAGCTCAAAGAGCTGCTGGCAGGCCATGCCGGCCAGCTTGGCACGGTTCTATTTTACGAGCAGGGTCAGAAGTCGATCGAGCTAAGCGACAGCTACCGCGTAAAGCCTTCGCCGCAGCTGATCTCAGCTATTGAGGAGCTGCTCGGCAAAGGTACGATAGTCGTAAGATAACGGATGAATCAAAAAAACTCGCGAACAATTGCATTTCATAGGCACGTCAATGCTTGTACCCGCATATGTTTAGAGATACAAGCGGAGATGGCTTTAATAGCCAAGGAGTTCGATTGGCGGCCATGGGTCGGCCTCAACCGCTTATGCTTATGTTTCCGAAATGAACGTACAAGCAGTTGCGGGAGGGATGGGGCTTATGACGGGTATCGAGAAATGGCTCTTGAAACGGGGAGTTTCGGTTGATGATGTGACGAAGATCGTGTATACGCTGCAGCGCCCTTATAACGGGGATTTGACGTTGGAGGAATGCGAGGAGAGCGTCAGAGCGGTGCTTGCGAAGCGCGAGGTGCAATATGTCATGTATACCGGCATAGCTCTAGATGAATTAGCTGAACGAAGACTGCTGCCTGAGCCCTTGCAGTCGATTATGGAAAACGATGAGTCGCTATACGGTGTTGATGAAACGCTGGCGCTTGGCATTACGAATGTTTACGGCATGATCGGATTGACGAGCTTCGGATATTTGGATAAAGTAAAACCCGGTATTATTCGTCAGTTGAATTTGAAGGGCGAACGAATTCATGTATTTTTGGACGACTTGGTTGCAGGATTAGCGGCCGCCGCATCTGCCCGCATTGCACATCAGGACCCGAAAGCGATCCGATATGATTTGCCGGATTCCCCATGACTATGGTATCATTATGACATCATATGGCCAGTTACCGGGAAATAGCTATGCTTAGTAAGTGAACTTTGCGTTAGCAAAGTTTTCAGGAGGTACCATGATGTGGACGGTCATTTATATCGCACCAACAGCAAAAATCGCAGATAACATCAAGAAGCGGCTTACGGAGGAAGGTTTTTTGGTGAAGATCCGCTCCGTTAATCTGTCAAAACAGCAATACGAGATACTAGTTCCGTCAGGCGAACTGGAGGAAGTACAGGAAGTGTTTAACTCCATAATGCGGCCATGATGGTAGACTGCTCTATACTATTGCGCCTTGAGAGGTGTCACACGTGCAAATAAAGGACTTATTTACGAAGAAGAAATATGCGACGATACCTTCGGAGCCGCGCAAGCGGGATATTCCGGAAGGTTTGATGAATAAGTGCTCGAAGTGCGGCACGATTCAGTACAGCAAAGAATTGGAAAAGAATTTAAAGGTTTGCTCCTCCTGCGGCCATCATTTCCGGCTAAGCGCATGGGAAAGGATCGGCATAACGCTCGATGATGGGCATCTGCTCGAGTATGATGCGAATATGGAATCCATCGATCCTCTTGCATTTCCTGGTTATGCAAGTAAGCTTGAGCAGCAGAAAAGCAAGTCGAACCTGCGAGAAGCTGTTATAACGGGAGAAGGCACGATCGGCGGTTTTCCAGTTGTCGTAGCGGTTATGAGCTTTGATTTTTTCACCGGGAGTATGGGTTCAGTCGTCGGAGAGAAGATTACTAGAGCAATCGAAGCGGCTCATGCCAAGCAGCTGCCGCTTCTTATTTTCTCTACGTCTGGCGGCGCCCGGATGCAAGAGAGTATTTTAAGCCTTATGCAAATGGCGAAAACGAGCGCTGCGCTCTCTAAATTTCAAGGCGCCGGCGGTTTGTTTATTTCCATTTTCACAGATCCTACTACGGGCGGGGTTTCAGCAAGCTTTGCGAGCTTGGGCGATTATAATTTGGCCGAGCCTGGCGCATTAATCGGTTTTGCCGGACGTATTGTCATCGAACAAACGATTCGCCAGAAGCTGCCTGATGATTTCCAAACGGCAGAGTTTAATTTGCAACATGGCCAGTTGGATAAAGTCGTACACCGCAAAGACATGAAGCCTACGTTAGCAAAGCTGCTTGATATGCATTGCGTAAGGGAGGAAACATCCTATGGCGGGTGAGCTGCCTTTTGAGAAACCGCTGAACGATTTCCGGCAAAAGATTACAGAGCTGAAGAACTTAAGCGTGGAGAAGGGGATTGACTTCTCGGAAGAAATAATACGCTTGGAGCAGAAATGCAAGCAGCTTGAGGATGAGCTTTATAACGAGCTTACGCCAGCACAAAAAATGCATATGGCCCGTCATCATCAGCGGCCAACGTCGCTTGATTTCATCCAAACGGTGTTTACCGATTTTATGGAACTGCACGGCGATCGTCTGTTTGCCGATGATCTTGCTATCGTAGGCGGTCTTGCTAAGCTTAATGGTGTTCCAGTTACTGTAATTGGCCATCAGCGAGGCAAGGATACGCGTGAGAATATTGCTCGTTTCTTCGGCAGCCCTCATCCAGAGGGCTTTCGCAAGGCGCTTCGGTTTATGGAGCAAGCCAACAAGTTTAAGCGGCCAATTATTACCTTTATTGATACGAAGGGCGCATATCCGGGCAAAACCGCCGAGGAGCGCGGACAATCAGAAGCGATTGCTCGCAACCTCCGGGAGATGGCCGGCTTCGGCGTGCCTATCATTTGCATCGTTATAGGTGAAGGCGGCAGCGGCGGCGCGTTAGCTTTAGGTGTGGGCAACCGGGTATTAATGCTGGAAAATGCGATTTATAGCGCTATTTCTCCAAACGGCGCGGCATCCATTCTGTGGAAGGATGCGTCCAGGGCGGATCAAGCTGCCGAAGCGATGAAAATTACAGCGAAGGATTTGCTGGAATTCGGCGTTATTGAGGATATCATTGCAGAACCGCAGGGCGGCGCTCACAAAGATTTAGAATTTCAGGCTGAACAAATTAAGGATAAGCTATGGCAGCATCTTCAGGAGCTATTACCGATGAATGCAGAGCAGCTTATCGAGGATCGCTACAATAAATTCCGGAAAGTAGGCCAGTTCCGGATAGCCCAGCAGCAGTCAACGGAGACTTCCAGCGCATCTGCGCAGGAAGCAAGTACGGTTGACAGAATCAGCGAAATTGCACAATCGGCTGAGCAGACTCCAGAAGCGGCTCCGACCGCACAGTAACAACGTGTACAATTTTCCACTGCATATGCAGTGGAGGATCGTGTCAGTATATAATAGAATATCAGGCATTTGACGGAGGAAATTTAACATGCGTAAAACAAAAATCGTTTGTACTATCGGACCATCCAGCGAATCGTTGGAAAACACAAAGAAACTCATCAAAGCAGGAATGAACGTTGCCCGTCTTAACTTCTCCCACGGAGATTTCGAGGAGCACGGTAACCGTATCAAGAACATTCGCCTTGCAAATGCAGAGCTGGGTACTTCAGTTGCCGTGTTGCTTGATACGAAAGGACCTGAAATTCGTCTTGGCAAGCTGAAGGAAGAGCCGATTGAACTTAATCAAGGCGAGACCATTACACTTACTACAGAAGAGATTTTGGGCGATCGTAATCGCGTTCCGATTACATACAACAATCTTCCAAACGATGTATCCGTTGGCTCGACTATTTTGATCGACGATGGTTTGATCGGCTTGACGGTAGAAGAAGTGCAAGGCACAGAGATCATTTGCCGTATTGTAAACAGCGGGCCGATCAAAAGCAAAAAAGGCGTAAACGTACCTGGCGTGAAAATTTCTTTGCCTGGTATTACGGAGAAAGATGCCAATGATATCGTATTCGGTATCGAGCAAGGCGTTGATTTTATCGCGGCTTCCTTCGTGCGCAAAGCTAGCGACGTGCTGGAGATTCGTGAGCTTCTTGAGCGCCATGACGCAGGACATATCCAAATCATTTCAAAGATCGAAAACCAAGAAGGCGTTGACAATCTGGATGAAATTCTTGAAGTGTCCGACGGTCTGATGGTTGCGCGCGGCGACCTTGGCGTAGAAATTCCAGCCGAGGAAGTTCCGCTCGTTCAAAAGAACATGATTAAAAAAGGCAATCGCGTAGGAAAACCGGTTATCACGGCTACTCAAATGCTGGATTCCATGCAGCGCAATCCTCGTCCGACCCGTGCCGAAGCAAGTGACGTAGCGAATGCGATCTTCGACGGCACGGACGCAATCATGCTCTCCGGCGAAACGGCAGCAGGCCGTTATCCGGTCGAATCGGTGCAGACGATGGCTCGTATCGCGGAGCGTGCTGAGAATGCTTTGGAATACCGTGAGATTTTCACGAAGCAAGCCAATGCTCAACAAACGACCGTTACGGAAGCCATTAGCCAAGCCGTTGCGAACTCTGCGCTTGATCTGCGCGCGAAAGCGATTATTACTTCTACGCAAAGCGGTTTTACGGCTCGCATGGTGTCGAAGTACAAGCCTAAGTCTCCGATTATTGCTGTAACGACGGATGAAAAGGTGCTGCGTCGTCTTTCACTCATTTGGGGCGTATTCGCTGTATTGGGTCCAGATGCCGCTACAACGGACGAGATGTTCGAAAATGCTGTAAAAGGCGGTATGAGCACGGGCTTCCTAAGCTTGGGCGACACAGTCGTGATTACAGCAGGCGTACCTGTTGGCCGCTCCGGAACAACGAACCTGATCAAAATTCACCACATCGGTGAGCTTTTGGCGCAAGGACAAGGTATCGGAAGTCAAACCGCAACCGGTAAAATTGTTGTTGCCCGCACGCCTCAAGAAGCAATCGCGAAAACGACGCAAGGCTCCATTCTTGTAGCGGTTTCGACAGACAAAGAATATATGCCTGCATTCGAGAAAGCGGCAGCGGTTATCACAGAGCAAGGCGGCATTACAAGCCATGCCGCGGTTGTTGGTCTTAACCTTGGCATCCCTGTTATTCTTGGAGTATCGAACGCGACAGAGCTGCTTCAGGATGATATGGAAGTGACCATTTACGGCGAAACCGGCGTGATCTATCACGGCCAATCGAAGGTTCTGTAAATAACAATTCTCATCGGGAAACAAATCATAACGAGCAAATGCGAAAGCGATGGTGATCTCACCGTCGCTTTTTGTTAACCCCGCACTTTCGAAGGAGGAGCATCATGAGCGTAACCAGCAGTTGGTTCTTGCATCCGCTTCGCGTCCGGTATCAAGAAACGGATCAAATGGGCGTCGTTTTTCACGGCAATTATGTAACTTGGTTTGAAGTTGGACGTACGGAATGGATAAGAAATGCCGGCTATGACTATAAGACGATCGAGAAGAAAGGACTGCTGCTCCCGGTCGTTGATTTGCAATGCCGTTATATCCTTCCTGCTCGTTATGATGATACCGTTCTTGTATGTACGCGTATTTCGGAATGTTCGCCTCTGCGCGTTACCTTTGAATCACAGGTAAGAAGAGTAACACAAACAGATTTTCATGAGAAGCTGCTCTCATCGGATGAACAGCTGCCGGGCGAGCTGTTAGTCGAAGGAGGAACGAAACATGTGTGGGTGAACGAGCAATGGCAGCCAGCTCGATTAAACAAGGTGATACCGGATTTATATGAGCGATTGCGCAAAACCTAAGCTCATGCTTACGAAGTAAGTTTTGCTTCGCAAAACTTTTGAGGAGGATCAATCATGAACAGATGGCTGTTAGCTGTAATTATTGTTTTACCCTTTTTGGAGTTGTGGGGCATACTGCAGGTAGGCAATTGGCTTGGAGGCTGGACGGCTTTTTTAATTCTTATGATAATGGGATTAGCCGGTGCTTTCTTGTCGCTTGCAGAGGGAAGAAAGGTATGGAGCGAGGCGCAGCACCAATTACAGCTCGGACAAATTCCGGGCCGTTCACTGTTGGACGGTATCTGTGTCGTTGCGGGCGGACTTTTATTGCTGCTGCCAGGTTTTTTCTCAGACATACTAGGCATTACTTTGCTTTTGCCCGCTACGCGTACATTTTACCGTCAATTGATGCTTCAATGGATCGAAAAAAGAATGCGAGGCGGTCATTTTAAAATCGGACGCTTCTAATATTTACGTCCTTTTTACAAAAGGTTAACATGGAAATAATAGTCATACCTCATAATAGAATAGTAATGCATCTTTTAACCATTCATATCGTGAGAGTGAGCTCTTGGCTTACGAAGTTAGTTTGCCTTGCAAACTTTTCAGGAGGCGTGAGAAATGACTAAGCAGATGTCCAACTATGTAAACCGCGATTTGAGTTGGATCGAATTTAATCGAAGAGTTCTGCAGGAAGCGCAAGATACAAGCAATCCTTTGCTTGAACGAACGAAGTTTTTGGCCATTGTCACAAGCAATCTTGATGAGTTCATGAGCGTGCGAGTGGCAGGTATACAGATGCAGATGAGAGCGGGTTTAACGAAGACCGATTTCACTGGCTATACGGCACCGGGACTATGGAAAAGATTGATAAAACGTGCGACGCAGATGGTGCTAGATCAATACCGCACCTACCGGGAAGTATTTCGCTGCTTGAGCCGGGAAGGTATTTTCATTCGGTCCATCGATGAGCTGAATGTGACGCAGACGAAAGCGGTTTCGGACTATTTTCACGAAATCGTATTTCCTGTTCTTACGCCCATGGCAGTCGATCAAAGCAGACCGTTTCCGCTTGTTCATACGAAGGAATTATATTTATCCGTTCTGCTTCGGCAGGAGGGAGATCCTCCAGAGGAGGAGCCTTACTTTGCCATCGTGCAGGTTCCTTCCATTTTGCCAAGGTTTGTACCGGTGCCTGGAAGAACAAACAGCAAAAAAACGGAATTCGTGCTTCTTGAGGATTTGATCGAGAAGTTTATAGATACGTTGTTTAATGGATACATACCTTTCTCGGTTAGTCCGTTCCGGCTGACCCGCGACGCAGACATCACTTTGAATGAAGAGGATGCGGAGGATCTGCTGGAGGAAATCGAGAAGGAGCTGCGACGCCGCCGCTGGGGAATTCCGGTTCGTCTCGAGGTTGCGAAAGGCATGCATCCCTATGCACTCGAAATGCTCACGGAAGAGCTCGAGATCGAAGATAATTTATTCGAAATCGACGGCCCCCTTGATTTGAGCTTCCTTATGAAGTTCGTCAGCGCGCTGCAGGGCTATGAGCATTTGCGCTACGAGAAGCTGGAGCCGGTATATCCAAGGGAGTTTGACGATACCGATGATATGTTCGAGGTTATTCGTCAGCGAGACGTACTCATGTACCACCCTTATGAATCATTCGATGCCGTAAACGATTTTGTGATGCAGGCCGCATACGATCCGGACGTACTGGCGATAAAGATGACGCTGTATCGCGTCAGCGGCCAGTCTGCGCTAGTACAAGCGCTTGGGAAGGCAGCCGAATCGGGTAAGCAGGTGACCGTCGTTGTGGAGCTGAAGGCAAGGTTTGACGAGGAACGGAATATTGCGTGGGCCCGTCAGCTCGAGAAGGCCGGCTGCCACGTCGTGTATGGGTTAGTTGGTTTAAAGACGCATGCCAAAATATTGCTTGTCGTTCGGCGCGAGCAGGGAACGCTTCGCCGTTATGTACATGTCGGAACAGGCAATTACAACGATAGTACGGCTACCTTGTATACGGATATCGGTTTATTTACCTCTCATCCCATCATTGGAGGAGACGCTTCGGCGCTTTTCAATGAGGTGACAGGTTATTCCTCTCCTTATGAATGGAAGGCTTTCGGCGTTGCTCCTACCGACTTGAAGGAAAAGCTTTTTCGACTTATCGATCGTGAGCGCTTGAATTCGATGGCTGGCAAGCCAGCTCGAATTATTGCCAAGATGAACTCCTTGTCGAATCAGGAAATGATCGATAAGCTGTATGATGCCTCGCAGGCCGGCGTGAAGATCGTACTTATCGTCCGCGGGGTATGCTGCCTCAGGCCGGGCGTGCCCGGCAGGAGCGAGAACATTCAGGTCATCAGCATCGTGGACCGTTTCCTCGAGCATTCGAGAATCATGTACTTCTATAACGGCGGAGAAGAGGAAGTATATTTGTCCAGCGCAGATTGGATGACGCGCAATCTGACCCGCCGCATTGAGCTCATGTGTCCGGTATTCGATACCTCGCTGCGGCAAATCTTAATAAAAATGCTGCAGCTCAACATTAACGATAACGTTAAGGCGCGTGAGCTGCAGCCAAATGGAACTTATGAGCATATTTCGAGTGAGAATAACGAGCCGTTCCGCAGTCAATTCGAGGCAAAGGTTATTTCGTCGTGGAAGGACAGGGCTTAACGGCATAGTCTAAAAAGGGCGTTACTCCCCACAGCTTTCTAAATTCAGCCCCAAGCTCAACTACCTCGCGGCATTCTACCGCCAGTGAGCCGCGAGGGTGAACGGGACGCAGCAGCAGCTGCGTTCCGTTCAATTGGATGTTCAATTGGCCGATGGCTTGCGTTTCCGTCCGGTCTAACGCCGCGGATAGCTGAAGGAGCGTACCAAGCTTATAAATGACATCCAGATCGGTTTCATTCAGCAGCTCCTTATAATCGGAAATATGCTGACGGGCGCGGCTTTTGCTTTTGTATGAGGCAATAGCGGCCGTTATGATGATTTCGCGATGCGAGAGACCGTTTAAATGCGAGTTAATGATGAGATAAAAGGAATGTCTGGCGTACTCGTAATAATCGATCGATGCACCGATTCTGAATAGCTGTGAAGCCGCATTCAGCAGCACTCTCGTTTGCGGCGGCAATGGATTGGCGAAATTGAGAACGTCGTAAAGCTCAAGTGCCAGCCGGTTGACCTGCATCACGTGCTGCTTAGGCGCCTCTGGATGCAATGCGATCAGGTTGCTCATGCTGTAAGCCAGCACATCGTCAAGCTTCGGCTGGTTCCGGAACCTGGTCGCATGGAATAAGCCGTCCCGCAGCCCGGCACCGCAAATGCGATAGTGAGTCGCTTTGGCAGCACGGAATAATGCGCGCAAAATAGCTACGCCGGGAACGACTACGTCGGCGCGGTCCTTGGACAAGCCCGGCAGCTTGCGTCTCTTATCCAGCGGCAGCTTGCGCATTTGATCAAATAGCTCGTCTGCATGTTCGCCTGTAATCGGATAATTATGGGTTTGCGGGAAGGGGTACTTATAAGCTGCCTGATGCATTTTGCCCAGCGCCCTTACCGTACCTCCCACACCGACCAAAGGCAGCCCGGGAGCGTTGCCGATCCAGCTCTCCTGGCGGATCGCATCGGTTACGAGCGCCTCAAGCGCTCTTAAACCTTCGTCCTGCAGCATGCCCTTCGCTCCGAAACGCTTATTAAGACTAACGCAGCCGAACGGGAACGAAACGCTGCGTACTAACGCGCGATTACGGAATAACGAAAGCTCTGTGCTGCCGCCTCCGATATCGATTAAGAAGCCGTCTCGAATAAGAAGCGAATTAATCATTCCAATGAAGCCGTAAGAGGCCTCCTCTTCGCCTGATAATAATTCAATCTTTAAGCCGGTCGCTGTTTTTATCCGTTCCAAAATGGCTGGCCGATTGGCTGCATTCCTAATGGCGGCAGTAGCAACCGCGCGAACTTGGCCGGTATGATTGTGCGTGCATATCATTGTGAAATGGAGCAGCGTGTCGATCAATTCGTCAATGGCTGCATCTGAAAGGCGGCCGTCCTCGTCAATCCGCTCGCTCAGCCGCGCAGGCTGCTTGCTGCTGTCCGCTACGCGATGAGCGCCGTTCACGGTTTGTTCGTATACGACCAGCCGGACAGAGTTGGAGCCGATGTCTATAATTCCGATGCGTTGTCCTGTCATGTAGCGCCTCCGATGCGACAGATTTTACTCGAATTCAAGGAACGTAACTTTCGGGGTAATCTCTTTTGGACATTTTACCATTATATTCGTTTCAGTAAAAATAGTTTTACGGCGTGGCTAAAAATGGCGGGAATAGGGAAAAATGCAGCAGGAGCATTTGACACGAAAAGATAAAATTCGCAACGAAAAAAATATTAATGAAGCCGATAAAGCATTTTTATGTCTGTATTTGTTCACTTCATTGCCAAAATCATTTATGATTAAAAGCGATGGTACAAATAATGAATCCCTATTTAATGTTAACTATACCCATGTTAAAGGAGAGAGAACGATGACAGCAACTAAAGGTCTGGAAGGAATCGTCGCCGCGGCGTCTTCCATCAGCTCAATCATTGACGGAGTTCTGACGTACCGTGGCATCGATATTGATGACCTGGCAGCAAATGCTACTTTTGAAGAGGTCGCCTATCTGCTTTGGTACGGTAAATTACCTAATCGTTCCGAATTAGACGGTCTGCAGAAGCAGTTAGATCAATTTGCAGCTGTTCCGCAAGGCGTACTTGATCAAATTAAGCTATACCCGAAAGACACGAATTCGATGGCTGCTCTTCGTACGGCTGTCTCCAGCTTGGCATTGTATGATGCTTCCGCTAACGATATGTCCCTTGAAGCGAATCAGCTTAAAGCGATTAAATTACAAGCGCAACTGCCAACGGTAATTGCAGCGTACGCACGTATCCGTGAAGGCAAAGAGCCTGTAGCTCCGAAGCAAGGCGTATCCATTGCCTACAATTTCTTGTATATGCTTACAGGCAACGAGCCTGCCGAAGTAGCCGTTAAAGCACTTGATCAGGCGCTTGTTCTTCATGCCGACCATGAGCTGAACGCTTCGACATTTGCAGCTCGCGTTACGGTTGCGACTTTGTCGGACATCTATTCGGGCGTAACGTCCGCAATCGGCGCTTTGAAGGGTCCTTTGCACGGCGGCGCGAACGAAGCGGTTATGGTTATGCTTGAAGAAATCGGTTCGGCCGCAAACGTCGAAAGTTTTATTAACAATGCGCTTGCGAACAAACACAAAATTATGGGCTTCGGCCACCGCGTCTACAAAAACGGAGATCCGCGCGCGAAGCATTTGCAAAAAATGTCCCGCGAGCTTGGCAAGCTGACTGGCAATATGGAGCTGTATGAAATGTCTGTCAAAATCGAAGAGCTGGTTACAGGGCAAAAGGGCTTGAAGCCGAACGTAGACTTCTACTCCGCTTCCGTTTATACGACGCTGGAAATCCCGCGCGACCTATTTACACCGATCTTTGCCATTAGCCGCGTTTCCGGATGGAGCGCGCATATTCTCGAGCAATATCAAGATAACCGTTTGATCCGTCCGCGCGCTGATTACGTTGGACCGGTTAATGCAAAATATATCCCGATCGAGCAACGCTAAACATTAAATTACGTTACAATGAAAGGAGAGGGCGAACAAGCTGTTCGTTCTCCATTTTCGCGAAAATAAACCAAACACTACTTGCCCGGCAAGTACATATCTAAGGAGGATTTCATTCATGGCTCAGTTCGAAAAATTCGCGCTTCCAACAGAAGGCGAGCAAATTACAATCGATAACGGCGTACTTCAGGTGCCTAACAACCCAATCATTCCTTTCATCGAAGGCGACGGCACAGGCCGTGATATCTGGAAAGCATCGAAACGCGTACTGGATGCAGCTGTAGAGAAAGCATACAGCGGCAGCAAAAAAATCGCTTGGTACGAAGTATTTGCAGGCGAAAAAGCATTTAACGAATACGGCGAGTGGTTGCCAACTGATACACTTACAGCCATCCGTGAATACATCGTTGCGATTAAAGGACCTTTGACAACGCCAATCGGCGGCGGTATCCGTTCCCTGAACGTTGCTCTTCGTCAAGAGCTTGATCTGTACACTTGCCTTCGTCCGGTTCGTTACTTCACTGGCGTACCTTCCCCGGTCAAACGTCCTGAGCTGGTTAACATGGTTATTTTCCGTGAAAATACAGAAGACATTTATGCAGGTATCGAGTATCAAGAAGGTACTCCAGAAGTGAAAAAAGTGATCGAGTTCTTACAAAAAGAAATGGGTGCTAACAAAATCCGCTTCCCTGAAACTTCCGGTATCGGTATTAAGCCTGTATCGAAAGAAGGCTCACAGCGCCTTGCCCGCGCGGCGATCGAATACGCGATCCTGCACAACAAAAAATCTGTTACGCTCGTACACAAAGGCAACATCATGAAGTTTACAGAGGGCGCGTTCAAAAACTGGGGTTATGAAGTGGCAGAGCAAGAGTTTGCTGAGCAAACGTTCACTTGGAGCCAATATGACCGCATCAAAGAAGCAGAAGGAACAGACGCTGCGAACAAAGCGCAGGCTGAAGCTGAAGCTGCCGGCAAAATCGTCGTGAAGGATGCGATCGCCGACATCGCACTTCAACAAGTTCTTACTCGTCCGACTGACTTTGACGTAATCGCTACTTTAAACCTGAACGGTGACTACCTGTCCGACGCGCTTGCAGCTCAAGTTGGCGGTATCGGTATCGCGCCGGGCGCGAACATCAACTACTTGACTGGCCACGCTATCTTCGAAGCGACTCACGGTACTGCACCGAAGTATGCGGACAAAGACGTCGTTAACCCGGGTTCCGTTATCTTGTCCGGCGTTATGATGCTTGAGCACCTTGGCTGGCAGGAAGCGGCTGACCTTATCTATAAAGGCATGGAAACATCCATCAACAACAAAACCGTAACCTATGACTTCGCCCGCTTGATGGAAGGCGCAACAGAAGTGAAATGTTCTGCTTTCGCTGACGAGATCATTAAAAACATGTAGTTGAAGCATTATCAATTAATAATCATTGGTAACCTCTAACCCCAGTGTACATACTGCACTAGGAGGAATGGCGTCCCGCAGGGACAATTCCACTGCTCTTACCACCAGCTTAAAGCGTGTCCCGAAGGGATGGAAGCGTGCCTTGTTCGAAAACTGCACAGTCACGCCTGTGTAACTCCTTCGTTCGTCCAATTGGCAGGTGTCCAGAGGGCGCAGCGCCCCCAAGGTCCTCCCTTGGAAGGGAGGATTTAGGAGGGTTCGAAAGCCCTTCAGGGTTTGGGTGTAAAGATGGGGGTCAAAGGGGTCTCCCCATGAAAATAAGCAATGAACGGGAGGTTTTATACAAGATGGCCATAAAACGTAAAAAAATCACGGTAGTGGGAGCTGGCTTCACGGGAGCTACTACAGCGCTTATGCTTGCACAGAAAGAGCTTGGCGATGTTGTGCTTGTCGATATTGCACCGCTTGAAAACCCTACTAAAGGTAAAGCGCTGGATATGCTTGAGGCTACTCCGGTGCTTGGCGTTGACGCTAACATCATCGGTACTTCGAACTATGACGATACAAAGGATTCCGATGTGGTTATCATCACTGCAGGTATTGCCCGCAAGCCGGGAATGAGCCGCGATGATCTAGTTAACACGAACGCGGGAATCGTGAAATCCGTTTGCGAAAACGTAAAGGCGACTAGCCCGAACGCTTATGTCATCATTCTAAGCAACCCGGTTGACGCGATGACTTATGCGGCATTCGAAACGCTTGGTTTCCCTAAAAACCGCGTTATCGGTCAATCCGGCGTACTGGACACAGCTCGTTACTGCACATTTATTGCGCAAGAGCTTAACGTATCCGTTGAAGATGTTCGCGGCTTCGTACTTGGCGGACATGGCGACGATATGGTTCCGCTCGTTCGTTACTCGAACGCAGGCGGCATTCCGATCGAAAAGCTGATCCCTGCTGACCGTATCGAAGCTATCGTGCAGCGCGCTCGCGTTGGCGGCGGCGAAATCGTAAACCTGCTTGGTAACGGCAGCGCATATTACGCTCCGGCAGCATCGCTCGTACAAATGACAGAAGCGATCCTGAAGGACAAAAAACGCATTATTCCGGTAATCGCTTTGCTTAAAGGCGAATACGGCTACGATAACCTGTTCATGGGTGTTCCTGCGATCATTGGCGGCGACGGCATCGAGAAGGTACTTGAGCTTGATCTTACAGCTGACGAGAAAGCGGCGCTTGATAAATCCGCTCAATCCGTTCGCAACGTAATCCAAATCGTTACTGCAGGCTAATAAAGATAAGAGCTATTTGCATTTTGTAAGAAATGCGTATGGGAGGACCCTGACAGAAAACTGCCGGGGTCCTCTCTGTTTATTTTTCATAGGAGGGATACCGAATGATCGATCAGGCTAGAGAAGCTCTAAAACGGGTTTACGGCTTTGATACGTTTCGCAAAGGACAAGAGGATATTATATCCGGCATATTGCATGGACGCGATACGCTCGCTATTTTGCCGACAGGCGGCGGTAAATCGATCTGCTATCAAATTCCGTCCATGCTGCTGCCCGGCACCTCGCTTGTCATATCGCCCCTTATATCGCTGATGAAGGATCAGGTTGATGCGCTGCGGCGGGTAGGCGTATCGGCTGCATTTTTAAATAGCTCTCTTGGTGCGGCGGAGTACCGGGACGTCATGCGCAGTGCGCTGCAAGGAGAGTATAAGCTGCTGTACGTTGCTCCGGAGCGGCTCGATGCGCCTATGTTTCAGTCTTTGTCCGAGCAGCTCTCGATACCGCTCATTGCCATAGACGAAGCGCACTGCGTTTCACAATGGGGACATGATTTCCGCCCAAGCTACCGTCAGCTCGCCGGCTGGATCGGCAAAATGGCGAACCGTCCGCTTGTTGCTGCATTTACGGCTACCGCAACGACTGAAGTTGCGCATGATATTTCCGAAATGCTGAAGCTGCGAGATCCGAACTTGTTCGTAACCGGCTTCGCCAGACCTAACCTTTCACTCTCTGTCGTGACGGGGGTTGACAAAAAAAGGTTTCTGGATACGTTTGTTGCGCAGCGCAAAGAGCAATCGGGTATTATCTATGCGGCTACGCGTAAAGAGGTCGAGAACGTATATGAGCAGCTGATGCGCAGCGGCATTCAGGCGGGCAAATATCATGGAGGCTTGTCCGACACTGAGCGGGCCGAGACACAGGAGCGGTTTCGATTTGACGATATTCGCGTCATGGTTGCAACGAACGCTTTCGGTATGGGGATTGATAAGCCGAATGTTCGATATGTGCTCCACTGGCAAATGACCGGAGACATCGAATCGTATTATCAAGAGGCTGGTCGCGCCGGCCGGGATGGCGAGGAAAGCGAATGCATCCTGCTGTTCGAGCCTGCGGATATGCAGGTTCAGCGTTTCTTAATCGAGCAGGGAACGGGCGACTCGGATCGAAAGTCGATTCAGCTGTCCAAGCTCCATACCATGATGAATTACAGCCGTACGCAGCGCTGCTTGCAGCAATTTATCGTTGACTATTTCGGTGAAACCGGCGTTGAATCTTGCGGCAAATGCAGCAGCTGCCTCGACAAGAGCGAGCCGGTTAACCGGACGGACGAGGCGAAGATGGCGCTTTCCTGCGTAGGCAGAATGAAAGGCCGCTTCGGCGTTACGATGGCCGCTAAAGTGTTGAAGGGCTCCCGCGACAAGCGGCTGCTGGAATTCGGATTGGACCGGTTGACCACCTACGGGCTTATGCGCCATTTGCCCGAGAAGGAAATCGCGGACTGGCTGTACTGGTTAGTTGCTGAAGGCTATTTAAGATTAAGTGAGGGACAATATCCTGTTGTGTCGCTTACTGCAAATGCATTACCTGTGCTGGAAGGGCGGGAGATGATCATGCAGAGGGTTCGCGCCACTGTTCGGCAGTCATTGGCAGCCGATAGCGCAAGCGCCTCGCCGTTGTTCGATTCGCTTAAGCAGTGGCGTAAAGAAAAGGCTGCAGCAGAAGGCGTGCCGCCCTTCATGCTGTTTTTCGACGCGACGATCCGCGAGATCGCGAATGCACAGCCGCAAACCGTTCAGCAGCTGCTGGAAGTCAAAGGGATAGGGACCGCGAAAGCAGATAAATACGGCGAGGAGCTGCTTGCCATTATTCATTCGTTTGGCGGGGAGGAGAGAACCGCCCAGCCTGTTATCCACTCAGCAAACGCGAAAGTAACGTCCTCAAGACGCAGCCCCGCATCAGACGAGGAGCAGCCGAGCCATTTGACAACGCTTGAGCTTTTCCAAGCGGGGCAGGAGCCAGAGGATATTGCGAAGGATCGCGGACTGAGTAAGGTAACGGTCGAAGGCCACTTGATCCGCTGCGCCGATGAAGGCTATGACCTGGACTTCAACCGGATTATACCGGCTGACTATGAGGAATCCATCATTGCGGCGATCGAGAAGGTAGGAATCGATAAGCTGAGACCTATTAAAGAGGAGCTTCCGGACGAAGTTTCCTATTTCGCCATTCACGGTGTCATCAGTAAATATGGCATTAAAAAATAATGAGCCCCTTATACGGAGCGTAGTCATTTGAAAAAAATCCTGTTTCTGATAAACTATTTGTATTGCGCGTTTATAGAAAACATTGGATTTTTATACGCTCTATGAAAACAGGAGGAATTGAAATGTTTAATGTGATGTTGTTTTTGCATGTACTAGGTGCCGTGGGAATGGGGTTTTATGTCGTGCTTCCTTTCATGGTGGGAAGAGCTTCTAATCTTGCCGGCTTGGGTCAAGGGGGTTTAGCGGACGGATTGATTTCCGCGAACCGTATTGTGCAGTATTTTCTCATTGTGCAGCTTCTTACCGGAGGATACATGATTTCGCAGGCGGATTATACGGTAGCGTGGATGGTTATTGTCGTTTTGCTGTTTCTTGCCATCGGTGCGCTGGGCGGTATCATCACGAAGCCGCTAAAACGCGTTGTCTCTTCTATTGAAGAGGGAAAAAGCGCAACAGCCCATATTAATAAGGCCCGCGTGATGAGCTACATCATTCTGGCGCTTTACATTGTAACCATCTACACCATGAAATTTCCTATATTCGTAGATTAATTGGAATCATTTATAACGCTGTAGGGGGATTGCAACATGCATGAATCATCACCGCAAATTATAACGTTTGGCGAATCAATGGCTTTGTTTATGCCGGAAGAGCATAAAACCATCGAACGTGCCGCAACGCTCGAGCAAAGCTTTGGAGGAGCGGAAAGCAATGTCGCAATCGGTCTCGCGCGGCTGGGTTCCTCTGTAGGCTGGTTTGGCGGGCTTGGCGACGATCCGTTTGGCAAAATCATTCTAAAGACGCTCCGGGGCGAGGGGGTAGACATTTCCCGCGTTAAACTTCGGTCCGATGCGCCAACGGGGATGATGTTTCGCGAGCATGTAGCAGGCAAGCTGGCCGTACATTATTTCAGGAAGCATTCCGCGGCAAGCCGCATGAAGCCCGATGAACTGGATGAAGATTATATTCGCGGAGCTAAGCTGCTGCATGTAACCGGTATCACAGCGGCCCTAAGCGAGGATTGCCGCAAAACGTTGCGCCGTGCCGTCGACATTGCGAAGGAAGCGGGCGTGCTTGTCAGCTTCGATCCGAATTTGCGGCTTAAGCTGTGGTCGATCGAGGAAGCGCGTGAGACGCTGCTGCCGCTCGCTGCGGACGCGGATTATTTTCTCCCGGGTTGGGACGAGCTGAAGCTGCTGTATGACACTGACGACTATGATTATATCAAAGGAAAGCTGACGGAACTCAAGGCCGTGAGCATTATTAAAGGCAGAAACGACACGACCGTCGTATTGAACCAAGGCGAGGAAGAAAGCCTGCCATTCTATCCGGCCGAGCAGGTGGTCGATACGGTTGGAGCGGGAGACGGCTTCTGCGCGGGCTTCCTGGCTGGTATCATGAAGGGAATGACACCAATTGAAGCCGTACGTTTGGCTAGTGTCAACGGATCTCTGGTCGTCCAAATGCGCGGTGATTGGGAAGCGTTGCCGGAGTGGAATGTCGTGGAGCAGCGCTTATCCTCCAAAGCATGGGTGGAGCGTTAATAATGGCAGATGCGAACGGTTCCAAGGGGCAGCGCCGCCGCGAGGCCATGCTGCAGCTGTTAAAGCAGCAGGGGAGAATTACGATTACCGAAATGGTTGAACGGTTCGGTTGCTCCGAAGCGACGGCTCGCCGCGATCTTGAGCAGATGGAGGCGGAGTATCCCGTCATTCGGACGATCGGCGGAGCGATGTATGACGGCATGCATACCGTGCGCGATTTGCCTTTTGCCGAGAAGGAAGGGCTGTCGATCCTGGAGAAGGAGCGGATTGCCGAGCTTGCTGCCTCCCTTATAACGGAGGGGGATGTTATCGGCTTGTCCGGCGGTACGACGAATTTCCTAATCGCGAAGCAGTTAAAGGCGCGCAAAGGCATTACGGTGGTGACGAATGCGGTCAACATTGCAATGGAGCTGGCGGGAAGCCAAATTCAAGTGGTCGTAACCGGCGGCATTATGCGTCACAACAGCTTCGAGCTTTGCGGACCGCTCGGCGAAGGCCTGGTGAGTCATTTGCATATCGGTAAAATGTTTATCGGCGTCGACGGCATTTCGGCAGAAGGCGGCATTACGACGTATTCGGAGCAGGAAGCGCAAATTGCCAAAGCACTCATTAAACGCTCGCAAGCGGCGTACGCCGTATTCGATCATACGAAGACAGAACGGACATCGCTATTCACAACCGCATCTTTATCCGAGCTTTGCGGCGTCATTACGGATCTGCCGCTATCCGCGGAGCTTGCCGCTCAGGTGGAGAAGCATGGCATTTCCGTATACGTGACGGATTAATCGAAATTAAAACCGAAACAGGAAAAAGGCTGCCGACGAATGACGGCAGCCTTTTTCCTGTTTAATTGATCCTATTCTCGTAAACGGAGCGGCCCTGGACCCATGTCTGCTGAACTTCAAGCAATGCATCGACCAGCACGAGATCGGCTTGCTTGCCGATGGCGATAGAGCCGGTACGGTCACTGATGCCAAGCTGTCTGGCGGCATTGCCGCTAGCAAGGCGGCTGACGTCAGAAATCGTCAGATTCGTATGCTCCAGAAGGAACCGGATGGCGCTAATCATCGTCAAGCAGCTGCCGGCCAGCGCGTTTCCATCGCGAAGGCGTGCTTCCCCGGCCTTCACGACAACGGCTTGGCCGCCCAGCGAGAAGTCTCCGTCCGGCATGCCGGCAGCGGCCATCGCATCGGTTATGAGGATCATTTTATCAAGCGGCTTCGCTGCAACCAGCAGACGAATCGCCGCAGGATGAACATGCAAGCCGTCGGCAATGAGCTCCGCATAGATGCGGTCATCGGTCAGGACGGCGCCGAGCGTTCCCGGCTCGCGGTGATGAAGGCCGCGCATCGCATTGTACGTATGGACCGCTTGTGTAAGTCCCGCATCGGCAGCGGCTATGATTTCGTCGTATACGGCATCGGTATGGCCGCATGCCGTAACGATCCCCAGCTCGGCAAGCCAAGCGATGGTCTCGATGGCGCCCGATTTCTCAGGCGCAAGGGTGAGCTGGCGAATCAGACCGGGCCATTGCTTAATCCACTGCTTCAACCACTCCGTCTGTGGGTCCGTTATATGCGCCGGGTTTTGGGCGCCGGGCCATTTCTCGCTAATGAACGGTCCTTCCAAATGAACGCCGTAAAGAGCGGCATAAGGCATTTCTTCTCTTGCGCGATACGCTGCTGTCGCATGCAATGCAGCTTCAATGGCTTCCTTATCAGCTGTCATAGTTGTCGCCAGCATTCCGGTTGTGCCATGCGATGCGTGAAACCGGGTAATCGTATCGTAGCTGTCGCTGCAGGCATCCATAAAGTCGGCCCCAAAGCCGCCATGCACATGAACGTCGATAAAACCGGGCATCAGCCATCCGCCATGTCCATCAATCGTTACGCTGGCTTCCGTTGCTTCTAATTGTTCTGTGTGCTCACCGGTTATTATCCTCGTAATCCGTCCATTTTCTACAAAGACGCTGCCGATAGCAGTATGATCCTCCAGTACGATATTTACGTTATGAAAGAGCCAGCTAGTCGTGCGTACGTTCATTATTCGATCATCCTTCCCGCCTCGCGATCGAGCAGAACGATAACTCGCGCATGGGTTTGTAATAATGAAGCTGGAACGTTTGTCGTAATTGGACCCGTCAACGCTTCTTTTACGATACCCGCTTTGTCCGCTCCGCGAACGGCCATTAGGATGGTATTCGCTTTTAAAATGGAGCCTACCCCCATCGTGATCGCATAGCTTGGAACCTCGTTCATGGAAGCGAAAAAGCGGGCGTTCGCCTCGCGTGTTTCTGCCTTGAGCTGTACAGCATGCGTACCGCCGGATAAATTGACGTCGGGTTCATTGAATCCGATATGTCCGTTATGGCCCAGGCCAAGCAGTTGAATGTCAACGGGACGTGCCTCCAGCATTTCGTCATACCTGGCGCATTCGGCTTCGATATCCTCGGCCATGCCGTTCGGCAAATGAGTATTCTCGGCAAGTATGTCGATATGGGAGAAAAGATGCTTTTGCATATAATAAGCATAGCTTTGCTCATTTTCTTGCCGCAATCCGACGTATTCGTCAAGATTAAAGGTTGTTACCCCCGCAAAGCTTATTTTCTTTTCATTATACCGCTCTACTATTTTGTCATAAATACCTATAGGTGTCGATCCCGTCGCCAGTCCCAAGACCGCATCAGGCTTCTCGCCCGCGGTATTTACAAGCAGATCCGCCGCATAAGCATCCAGTTCCTTCTGTGTATCAAAAATGATGATCTCCATGATGTGCCTCCTCATACGATTCCTTGCTTTTATTTTAATTTAAGTTCGACGGATAAACAAGATTAAATGATTGTAAATTTCATATAAATGATTGAAAAAATCAAAACTAAAGAGAACAACTTCTTGGAGGTCTAGGCGTTAAGCCTGGAGCGTGAAACGAAAAATTATGCTATGCTTGTACGTAGTTGGAAAGCGAAATTTGAGCTGCGTTGCCGTAAGCGGCGTCAGCCGTTTACGCACGGGAGGAATTAAATTGACATGACAGCAGATCAACAAGCAGCTACAGCGAAGCGAAAAGGCGAGCATATTCGGATTTGCTTGCAGGAGCAAGTGAATAGCGTTGGTATTGAAACCGGATTGGAACGGTATCGATTTAAGCATAATGCGTTGCCCGAGCTTTCCTTCCACGAAGTTAGCCTGGAGACGGAATGGTTCGGCAAGAGGTTGGGAGCTCCTCTGCTCGTCAGCTCGATGACCGGAGGGACGGATGAAGCGGGGGCGATTAATCGTCGCTTAGCGGTTGCGGCCGAGGCGAGAGGCTGGGCAATTGGCCTAGGCTCGATGCGCGCTGCGATCGAGCAAGAGAAGCTGGCCGCTTCGTTCTCCGTGCGCAAGGATGCGCCAACCGTACCGGTTATTGCCAATATAGGAGCCGTGCAGCTTAATTATGGCTTTGGCGCGGATTCATGCCGCAGAGCGGTTGAGATCGCGGAGGCGGATGCGCTTGTCCTGCATTTGAACAGCATGCAGGAAATATTCCAGCCTGAGGGCGATACGGATTTTCGCGGGCTGCTATCCGCTATTAAGCAGATTTGCAGGTCGCTTGATTTACCGGTTGGCGTGAAGGAAGTAGGCTGGGGAATTGATGCCGATACGGCGGCAGCCCTGCATGAGGCGGGCGTGGCCTTCATCGATGCGGCAGGCGCGGGGGGAACCTCTTGGAGTCAGGTAGAGAAATTCCGTTCGAGTGATCCGCTGCGGCGGCATGCAGCCGAAGCGTTTGCCGATTGGGGCATACCGACGGCAGAGAGCGTCATTGAAATACGCGAACGGCTCCCCAATGCGAAGATAATTGCCAGCGGCGGTCTGCGCAGCGGCGTAGACGCGGCTAAAGCGATTGCGCTCGGAGCGGACTTGGCAGGCTATGGCCGGGTGCTTCTCCCCCAAGCGGCAAATGGGAACAGCCTAACTTCACAGGAGCTATTGCTCCAGCAATTCGAGCGGATCGAATTCGAATTGCGCACGGCTATGTTCGGCATCGGAGCAGGAACGATCACACAGCTGCGCCAAACGAAAAGACTGAATCGTATATAAGCGTTAGCGCCGCGGTAAACGGCTGGAATGTCCGCACCGATATCAGCCATTCCAGCCTTTTTTTTATATACCTAAATCCATAAATACGCCAATGCTTTTCTGTTTTGCGAGCATGGCGAAATTCAAGTAAAATAGAGTAATCATAACGATTTACATAGAGATTGCCTGTAAAAAGAAGGAGAATAAAAGAATGAAACCTTGGTACGAGCAGAGCTTTGGCACGGATTATATGCTTGTTTATAAACATCGAAATTGGGGAGAGGCGAACAAGGAAGTACAGCGGATGGTCGATTGGCTGCAGCTGCCGAACAATGCGAAGGTGCTGGACATTGGCTGCGGTATGGGAAGGCACGCGCTTGCATTAGCGAGCTTCGGATATGATGTAACGGGTATCGATTTATCCGCTATTTTGCTGGAGGAAGCGCGATGCCATGATAAGAACGGTACGGTGAAATGGATAGAAGGGGATATGCGCGAGCTGCCTTTTGAGACCGGGAGCTTCGACGCGACGGTAAACTTATTCACCTCCTTTGGTTACTTTTCATTGGAAGAGGATAATGTCAACGTACTGCGGAATATTCGGAAAACGCTGCGCCCAGGCGGCTCCTTCCTTATCGATTTTCTGAATCCGGTCTATGTCGAGGAGCATCTTATTCCTCGTTCCGAGCGAACGGACGTGGACACCGGTTATTTAATTGAAGAGGTTCGTTCCGTAACGGATGGCTGGGTTCAGAAGGAAATTACGATATCGGATCCGGGAACGCTAGCGAAGCCAAGACAATATCTGGAAAGAGTACGGCTGCTTCGGCTTGACTGGTTCGAACGGAACTTGGCGGATTGCGGCCTTGTCCTGGAACAGCTTTACGGTAATTACGACGGCTCCGATTATGATGAAGCCGTATCGCCTCGCATGATTATGGCAGGAAAGGCGAAATGACCATGCTGGATAAGCAGGAAGGAAAGAGCTTGCATGCTCCAGAAGGGAAAATAACGGCGCCAACGGTCATATGGCCGGAGGGCTGGATACAGGTTAAGGTGCCCGTACCGTTCTCGCTCAAATGGGTGAATAGCTATCTTATTCCGGAAGAGGCCGGATATACGCTTATCGATCCGGGTTTACGGACGGATGAGGCAATAGAAGTATGGAATGAAGCGCTTATTAAGCATAACCTGCAGTGGACAGACATGACCCGCATTCTTTTGACCCATCAGCATCCCGACCATTACGGACTTGCCGGATACGTGCAGGAAAGGAGCGGCGCGCCCGTATTTATGACTCGCGGGGCGCATGCCTATGCTGTCAGGCTATGGGGAGAGGGGAGTGACTTCTCGACGGTGCTGCAATCACTTTATGAGGAGCATGGCATGCCGGGCGAGCTGAGAGAGGCTATTGGGGAAAATCTTGAAACGTTTGTGGATATGGTATCGCCGCAGCCAGAGGTAACCTATTTCGATGCTGGCAGCCATATCGAAATAGGCGGGCTAAGCTGGCTCTTAATCGATGCGCCAGGTCACGCCAAGGGACAGCTCTGCTTCTATCAGAAGGAACGGAAATGGATGGTATGCGGCGATCAGGTGCTGCCGCATATTACGCCGAATGTTAGCGTCGTACCCGGCGAAGATGGCGATCCTCTGAAGGCTTTTCTGGATAGCTTGCAAGAGTTGGGGCTATTCGAGGTAAAGCTCGCCTTTCCCGGGCATCGTGATCCCTTCACCGATTTTGAAGGCAGGATTACGGAGCTGCAGCAGCATCATATGCGCAGGCTGGACCGGATGGCGGCGATGCTCGCTGAAGAGCCCCGCACCGCCTATGGCATGTGCGAGGTTCTATTCGGCAGCCGGCTGAACGGAAACGCCCATCAATTACGATTCGCGATGTCGGAGACGCTCGCGCATTTGGTTTATTTGGAGCGCAGGGGACGAATTACATCAGAGATTAGCGAAGGAGTACGTCGGTTTGCCGCGGTCACGCTTTAACGGTCGCGGAACATGTGCGAGTTGTGCTAGTGAGAAACGGTGCTGAAGCCAAGTCGCAGCAGCTTCAAGTCAAGCAGGGCTATCTTGTACAGGCTAACGCCTGTATGGATAGCCTTTTGTTGTTCTAATTGAAACAATCATTTTACTTGAAGAAGAAAATCACTTAAAAATGATGATTGAATGAAGATTGTAAAATATATATTGCGACATATATAAATATATGATACATATTTAATAACGGAAATAGCTTCAACATGTATACTATTCATCGATTCCGTCATTAGAGATCAGAGGGAGACAAGACAATGGAGAGAGAATTGGCATTGGAGCTCGTAAGGGTTACGGAATTGGCGGCACTGGCATCCGCACCTTGGATGGGGAGAGGCGATAAGAATAGCGCAGATGGTGCGGCAACTTCGGCTATGCGGGCGATGTTCGATTCGGTATCGATTCGCGGCGTTGTCGTAATCGGTGAGGGAGAAATGGATGAAGCGCCGATGCTTTATATCGGTGAGGAAGTAGGGAGTCTGAACGGTCCCGAGGTTGATGTTGCGGTAGACCCTCTCGAGGGAACCGAGATCGTGGCGAAAGGCTTGAATAATGCCATGTCGGTCATAGCCGTTGCCGGTAAAGGGCAGCTGCTGCATGCACCGGATATGTATATGGAGAAGCTCGCGTTCGGCCCCGCTCTCGTAGGGAAATTAAGTATTACCGATCCCATGGATGTAACGCTCCGCAAAGCGGCGGAGGCATTAAATAAGAAGGTGTCGGATTTAACGGTCATGATTCTCGATCGCACTCGCCATGAGTCGATTGTAAAGGTGCTCCGTAAAGTCGGCGTTAGGATCAAGTTTTTGTCGGACGGTGATGTAGCCGGCGCGATGGCGCCTGCATTTCCGGAGGCGGGCATCGATTTATATGTTGGTTCGGGAGGTGCGCCGGAGGGCGTTTTGGCAGCAGCGGCTTTAAAATGCTTAGGCGGAGAATTACAGGCGCGATTAATGCCGGCGGACGGCAATGAGTATAATCGTTGTGTACAGATGGGAATCGAAGATCCGTACCGGGTGCTGACGATGGAAGATATGATTGGAACCGGAGACGTCTATTTTGCGGCAACCGGCATTACGCCAGGCGAATTTCTCGGCGGCGTACAATATTTCTCTGATCAACGTGCGGAAACACATTCCATAGTCATGAGAGCGAAGACGAGAACGATTCGGTTCGTTCGTTCCCTGCACTATTTGCCGAATAAGCCGTTATTGAATAGTAATATATAAACGTCCTTCTTTCCAAATTAAATGATTGTAAAACGTTGTTGCCCAACCTTTGTATTATTTGATACGATGTTTGTAACAACATACATCATGAGATAGATTGGAAGGAAACGGCATGGATCATTATAAAAATTTATTTGAGCTTTCGTTTGATATGATGATTATCCTCGACCGTGACGGTAATGTGATTGATTGCAACAGCAGAATGAAGGAAATGCTCGGCTTATCTAATCCTTATTTTAGGCTGGAAGACTTCTCCGCTAACGTTCATCCCGAAGATTTGGAGTTTGCCGCAGCAATGTCTGAATATGTTTTGGACGGAGCGCAAGCTACTGACGTTAAATTTCGGCTTCTCCACGCGAACGGATCTTACATATGGATTCAGTGGAACGCATCTATGAGCAAGGATGCGGAATTCTTTTATTTCATAGGGCGAGATATTACCGCTCAGCAGGAATATGAAGCAAATTTGGTGAAGCAAGAGACTTGGTACCGAAGCTGCCTTGACAATTTGATCGATTGCTTTGGTTATTATTCGGCCATTCGCGATGATGAGGGTCATATCATCGATTTCCGTGTTGAATACGTAAACGAAGCCTCATGCAGAACGAACAACTACACGAAGGAGCAGGTGATCGGGCGGACGCTCTCGGAATTGTTTCCTGCATCCGTGGAAGAGTTATTTCAGATTTTTCGTCATGTGACCGAGACGGGAGAGACCGTCCATAAACGCTCATTCGCTTATAGTGATGTATCGATGGAAGGCATATATGATATTTTATACTACAAAATGGGCGACGGTTTCGCGAACTGCTGGCATAACGTGACGGAGCAAATGAGAGCCCAGGAGCATTTGCTGGAATCCAATATGAAGTTCGCAAGCGCCTTTTATACGAATGCGACGATGAATTTTATCGTCGATATGCAAGACGGAAACATAACGGAAGCGAACGAGAAGTTTCTGAAGACGGTTAGCGAGGAGCAGCAGGCTAGGCTAGGGCTTGACATCCTGAAAGCAACTTGTATGAAGAAAGTCCTTAAGAATCACGAAATGAGCTTTAATAAGGCAACAGGGGAGATTGGCAGCGGCATGTTTTCCGGGGAGCCGTTCCGGATGAACGAGAAGGAGTATTTCATTGTCTTTGCAACCGACGTGACCGACCTGCGCAAGGCGGAGAAGAATCTTGTTTTATTTGATAAATTTAATTTGCTGAGCTCGATGGCGGCAAGCATTGCCCATGAGGTTCGCAACCCGATGACGACGATTAAGGGCTTTCTGCAGTTGATGGGCAAAAACTCCGCTTTCCAGGCTCGCGAAGAGATAATAACTTTAATGGTAAGCGAGCTGGATCGTGCGAATGGAATCATCTCCGAATATTTATCGCTGGCGAATACCAGATTTGTAAGCAAGGAGTATTTGCAGCTCAATCAAATCATTGAACAGCTGCTTCCTCTGCTCGAAGCTGACGCAGCCATTAACGGCATCGATGTAGTAATCGATTTACAGGCGGATAAGTCTATATTCGTTGACCAGAAGGAGATTCGTCAGCTGCTATTGAACTTAACCCGCAATGCGATACAAGCGATGAACAAAGGCGGTATACTTACGATTCGGACCCGCAAGATCAACGGCTTCGTTAACCTTGAGGTGATCGATCAAGGACATGGCATCCCTAATGAGGCGCATGATTCGATCTTTACGCCCTTCTACTCGACGAAGGAATCCGGAACTGGGCTTGGTCTGGCTGTTTGCAGAAGTATCGCTGATCATCATGGTGCAACGATTCATTTCGAATCGGATGAGACCGGAACAACATTTCGGGTTGAGTTTTAGTTCAGGATGATAAAAAAGAGGGGCTGCTTTCATGGTCAATGACCAAGAAGCGCAGCTCCTTTTGTTATTTACGATGCTTCTCCTATTTATTTACTGCCCGGTATGAATTTCTTCAACCAGCTTCCAAAGCTGGCAGGGTTTCTTGTTTGAATAAGCACGACGCCTTCGCCGCGGAACTTACAGACTAAGCCTTCGCCGCTGGTAAAGCTCGAGAGCCAGCCCTTGGAAGCCTTATCGATGCTGTAATTCATATACCCCGGCCATGCGACCAAGTGCCCGTTGTCGATGGTAACCTCTTCGCCGGCACTTAGATTAATGGCATGGATCGCCCCGTAGGAGGAGAGAAACACCGTGCCTCTTCCGCTGATCTCAACGATAAAGAAGCCTTCGCCGGAAAGGAGCCCTCTGCTCAGGTTTTGCATTTTGGTATTAACCTCTATGCCGCTCGTTCCCGCTAAAAATCCGTCTTTTTGAACAAATAGCTTATATGAGCCGTCGAGCTCGATTGCCTCGATATCACCCAGGGAGGGGGGAGCAAGGAGTACCTCTCCTTGCCCCCGTACAGCGGTCATCTCTTGAAAAAAGAAGGTTTCCCCGCTGAGCATTCTCCCAAGCCCGCGCATAATGCCGCCATCGACCGTTCCTTTGAGATCGATGCTGGGCGACATGGAGACCATGGCGCCCATCTCGGCCTTTACGTTCTCGCCGGGATTCAGCTTGACTTTCAGCATGGCGAAAGCGCCTTTATATAAAATTTCGTAATTCACGGTTAATCCTCCTGTTCGCTTAATCGAGCGGCGGCTGCGTCACGCCCTCACGCTCTGCTTGCCTGCGGTGGGCAATCCGGCTTGCGGCCGATGCAGCGATTGCGCCGACGATATCATCGAGAAACGTATGGATTTCTCCATCCGTCTTACTATTCAGCCTGACCAGTATGCCCGGCTTCAGCTTATCGACATAACCGAAATTCGTAAAGCCGATGCTTCCGTAAACGTTAACGATCGAAAGCGCCAAAATTTCGTCGCACCCGTAAAGGCTCTCGTCATGCTTAATCATATCCTGCAGGGGAGGCATCAGCTTGCCCTCCTCGGCAAGAATGTCGAGCTGAATGCCTGTCAGTACCGCATTTTGAACCTCGCGCTTCGATAAAACGGCATCAACATGCACAATACAATCCTCGGGAGTCAGGTCTGGGAAATAGTCCTTCTGCAAAAAATGAACGAGCTCGGCGATCGCCAGCTTCGTTACGCCGCGCTTGATGAGCCATTCGTCCGTCGCTTCAGCTACTTTTCGGCTGTTAAGGCTGTAAATTTCAGGATTGGACATGTTTTTGTACCCCCTAATGATTTTATGGACAAAACTGGTCTAAAACAGTGAAGAGCTCGTATACATAGTACTACAAATAGTGAGTTGTACAAAGCCGCCAGGCAAAACTTGATTAGGGAGGAAAGAACAATATGGTTCAAAAGAGATGGATTAGGGGTGCAGTGCTTACCGGTGTTTTGGCGCTGCCCATTCTAACGGCAGGCTGTGGGCTGTTCTCGCAGGAGACAAGCAGGTCGATTGATCCGCCGCAGGTGGAGATTAAGGACGGAGCAGAGGGCGCTGAAACCGGACAGGCCGGCGTCCAAGGACAAGAAACGCTGACGGTATACCTCGAGGACCGCAACGGTTATTTGGCGCCTATTTCTATTCCGACAACGCTTGGCACGAATGAGGCTGCGGCACAGAAGGCGCTTGAAATGATGGTCGAGAACGGTACGTATGCGAATCAGCTGCCGGAGGATTTCCGCGCCGTCCTTCCACAGGGCACGCAAATTAATTCTTACACATACGACAAGGAGCAGAAGCTTGCTAAGGTCGATTTCTCTGAGCCCTTCACTAACTATAATCCTCAGGATGAGCGTACGATCGTAGAAGCGATCACCTGGACCTTGACGGCAATGACAGGCATCGAACAGGTTGAAATTTGGCATGAGGGCGCCAAGCTGCAGGAAATGCCGATGGACAGCTTCCCGCTAGACGAGCCGCTCACAAGGACGATAGGCATTAATATCGAAGCGGCAGACGGCATCAGCTATTCGCAGTCTACGCCTGTTACGCTGTATTTCTCGGCACAAACGTTAAATGACGAGCAGTATTACGTCCCTGTCACACGCCTTGTAGCCCGCTCTGATAACCCTGCCGAGGCTGCGCTGCAGCAATTAATTTCGGGTCCGCTTAACCGAAAAGAGCTGACCAGCGTCATTTTACCGGATGTCGTGGTGAAAAATATCGTTCATGAGGGCGACGTCGTCACGGTTGATCTCGAGGATGAGTTTTACGAGGAAGGACAGAAGCTGCCGGCAGAAATGCTTCAAGCGCTCGTCTTGTCCGTCACGGAAAATTCAGACGCAACGACGGTTCAAATCAAGCTTAACGGTCAGACAAACGTCGTTGACGATGACGATAAATCTTACACGGAGCCTGTAGGCAGACCTCATCACGTTAACGCGATCAAATCGTAATCATGTAAGTAAATTGCCGTTATGAAGGGAGACACTCGTCTCCTTTTTTTCGTTTTCCTCAGCATCGAGTGCAATTCGTATGCTATTTTGATAAAATAGGGAAGATTATGGACATACCGTACATAATATCGAGAAGCTCAGGAGGAATTTAGGCATGAGAAATGACGGTCGGCAAACGAACCAGCTTCGGCCGGTAACCATAACGACAGGCGTGAATAAATACGCGGAGGGTTCGGTCCTCATTGAGGTTGGCGATACGAAGGTGCTTTGTACCGCGAGCGTAGAGGAGCGGGTACCCCCGTTCATGAAGGGACAAGGCAAGGGCTGGATTACAGCCGAGTATGCGATGCTTCCGCGCGCAACGCATTCGCGGAATATCCGCGAAGCGGCAAAGGGCAAGCTGACGGGAAGGACGATGGAGATTCAGCGGCTCATCGGACGCGCGCTGCGCTCCGTCGTGAACCTGCAAGCGCTCGGCGAGCGGACGATTACGCTGGACTGCGACGTCATTCAAGCGGATGGCGGCACGCGCACGACTTCCATAACGGGGGCGTTTATTGCCTTAACTCTAGCTATCCAAAAAATTTCTGAAAAAACGCAGTTTGCTAAATTTCCGATTACAGATTTTCTAGCCTCGGTAAGCGTTGGCGTCATTGTTGAAAAGGCGATGCTCGATCTGAATTACGACGAGGATTCGAAGGCGAAGGTCGATATGAACGTCGTCATGACAGGCAACGGCAAATTCGTTGAGGTGCAAGGAACGGGCGAGGATGCTCCATTCTCGCGCGAAGAGCTGAATCAATTGCTGGCGCTTGGAGAAGAGGGGATTACGGAGCTGATCGGCAAGCAGCGCGATGTGCTCGGGCCGATAGCGAATCGGATCGGAGTGTAGCCTTCATGACGGAGCATGGTATTTTATCGAGTGAGGTTATCGTCGTTGCAACTAAAAATGCCGGCAAGGTAAAGGAATTCGAGCACGCTCTCCGGAAGCTGGGCAAAAAGACGGCTAGCCTGCTCGATTATCCGCAAATTCCGGACATTATAGAAGACGGAGATACTTTCGCGGCAAATGCGCGTTTAAAAGCGAAGACGGCGGGCGAAGCGCTTGGCGTGCCGGTGCTGGCGGATGATTCCGGCCTGCGGGTCGAAGCGCTGAACGGCGAGCCGGGCGTATACTCCGCCCGCTATGCGGGCGAAGGAGCAGCGGACAGCGATAATAACGCAAAGCTGCTCCGGCAGCTTGATCTGCAGCTCGCGAATAATGAGAAAGCGGAGATTAAGCTGCTTCCTGACGGCTCGCGCCTGCTAAGCAAAGCGCAGTTCGTATGCGCGTTGGCCCTGTACGACCCGGCAACTGGCGATTTCGTTGAAGCCGAGGGTACCGTGGAGGGCATGATTACGGATAAGCCTCATGGTTCCGGCGGCTTTGGTTATGATCCTCTTTTTTGGCTTCCAAGCTTGAATCGCGGCATGGCCGAGCTCACGAAGGAGGAGAAGCAGCGAATCAGCCATCGCGGCGATGCGCTTAGACAACTGCTTCCGCTTCTGGAGCAAGCGTAAAAACACCCCCGTGCGGTATCTGTCCTGCAGAACAGGACTTGATGCATACGGGGGTGTTTTTTGTTATCCGATCACAACTTTATATTGTTTCAGCCAAAGGTTGACCTGGTACAAATAGGCGAATAGCTGAGGGCCCGACATGAGCTGGCCGAACCAAGGAATATTCGATTTTGCGGAATCGGACTCGGCGAGCTCTCTGACCTTATTCACATTGATGAGCGGGAGGAGCGGGGAGCCGGGATCGTTCAGCACATCGAGCAGCAGAGCTTTGACGGCCGCTAAATAGTTAGGGTTATGCGTTTTGGGATAAGGGCTTTTTTTGCGGGTCAAGACGTCGTCCGGCAATACTCCGCGCAGAGCTTTGCGCAAGATGCCTTTCTCCCGATCGCCTGAGGTCTTGATCTCCCAAGGGATGTTCCATACGTATTCCACCAGCCGATGATCGCAAAATGGCACGCGAACTTCCAGGCCGGCTGCCATGCTCATCCGATCCTTGCGGTCAAGCAGCGTTGGCATGAAGCGCGTAATGTTCAAGTACGACATCTGACGCATCTTTCTAAGCTGCCCGCTCTCGCCTGCCAGGTGAGGAACCTCTGCGATGGCCTGCGCGTAACGGTCGCCGATATAATCCAGCGGCTTGATCCAAGCGGCTACGTCGGGAGCGAGCAGGTCGGAGCGCATGGCCGAGGCCAGCGACCATGGGAAGGTATCGGCATTAAGCGCTTCTTCGCGGTGGAACCACGGGTATCCGCCGAAAATTTCATCGGCCGCTTCCCCGGATATAGCGACGGTAGCATCTTTTTTGATTTCATGACAGAAGAGCAGCAGCGAGGCATCGACATCGGCCATACCCGGAAGGTCGCGGGCGAAGGTAGCTGCGTTCAGCGCGCCTGCAAGCTCCGGCGTATCGAATTGAATCGAATGGTGGATGGTCTTCAGATGGGAGGTCATTCGCTGAATCCATGGCGCATCGCTGTTAGGTTGAAAGGCATGTGCCTGGAAGTGCTTATCGTTATCCGTATAATCGACCGAATACGTATGCACCTTGCCTTGGCCGTTCTGGTTGTAATAGTTTACGGCAAGCGTCGTAAGGGCACTGGAATCCAGGCCGCCCGACAGCAGCGTACATACGGGAACGTCCGAAACGAGCTGTCGTTCCACAGTGTCCTTCAAAAGTGCTTTGACATGCTCCGCCGTTGCTTCCGTATCTTGCTCATGCGGGCTGCTTTCCAACTGCCAGTACGTGACGGTCTTAACGCCTGCCCGGTTGACCGTCATGCATCTGCCTGGCCGCAGCTCGCTTATTTGTTTATACACGCCATGACCGGGCGTCCGTGCAGGCCCCAGGATGAATATTTCCGCTAATCCCTCTGCCCCGACCTCGGGTTTCACTGCAGGATGCGCCAATATGCACTTCTGCTCCGATCCAAAAATAAAAAGGCCGTCCTGCATGCTATAGAACAGAGGTTTGACGCCCAGCCTGTCGCGGGCAAGAAACAGCTCCTGCTCGGCGAAGTCCCAAATGGCGAATGCGAATATGCCGTTAAAGCGCTCGACGCAAGCTTTTCCCCACTCCATAAAAGCGACTAGCAGCACTTCCGTATCGCAATTCGTAGTGAACGATCTTCCCCTGCTTTCCAATTCCTTGCGAAGCTCGAGCGCGTTATATAATTCTCCGTTGTAGACAATGACATATTTATCATCGCCCATATGACGAATCATCGGCTGTGCCCCGTTCTCGGGGTCGATAACAGACAAACGCCGATGTCCTAAAGCGCAATGCGCCGATATCCACGTGCCGGAAGCGTCGGGACCCCGCGGTGCAAGAGTGTCGGTCATCTTCTCTAAGCTTTCGCTTTGCTTAGTCAGATCAAGGTTCCAGTCGATCCAGCCGGTAATTCCACACATCGATCTCATTCCTCTCTTTTGCTGGTCTCAAAATAGCGATAATATCAGTTATATGCTGAAAAAAGGGATAAAATGTCTGTCCGAAGGGGGATGCTAGAACTGGTCATAAAAGTCAGGTTAGCAGGAAAGGGGCAATCGATCCATGATTGAGAATGAGGCTGACGGCAGAGGGCGGAAGACCTATTACGTTTCCGTTCAGTCCGGGCAAATTTTAGAGGATCAACAGGCGGCAGCGTACGAGCTTGAAGTTGCATTAAATGAAGAGGAGCATATCAAGCTTCGGGAGCTGTTCGACGAGCTTGCCAGCATGGATGAGGCACAAACCTTTCATTTTGCCCATAGTCCTTACGGCTCAGCAGGCGATAGCGAAATGAATGCCGGCTACGACGAGCTGATTGTGCAGATCTACAAGAAGCTGTATGAGCACGGCAGCGATACGACGAAACGTCATATCGAATCGATGCAGCTGTTATAAAGAAATGAAAAGGAGGTTGTTGACGTTGCAGGTAGTAGAGGCTCATGTAAGACGTGCTGTCCGGTGGGGCGGAATTCCTTGCGGTGAGGTAGAGGTGACGACTGATGAAGCCGGCGCGCCCGTTGTTCTCGCCTTCTTCTCCTTATCCAAGGATAATGATTTCGATTTGCAGGCCATCGTTCGCAATGATGCGGATACAGAGACGGATTGGTTCGATAACAATATGCACCAAGCCTTTCAGGATATGACGGTAGACGTCTTCCAAAACGTCAATATGAAGACGGATTGGGGCGCACGGGAGTCATTTAAGGAGCAGGTGCTCTCGAGCGGTAAAGTACGCGAGGAGCTGAAGAGGCTGCTGGAAAAGGCGGATTAAACCGAAGAAAGACTGCTTCGCCGGGTCGTTGACCGGGGTGAGCAGTCTTTTTATTATTAAAAGTCGATTCTATCAATTTTCGCTGAGAGGACTCCCACTTCTGCAAGTGGCGAGGTGAATTGGCGACCTCCTGAATACACCCACAAAAAGGTCTTTCCTTCCATATTTATAGCGGTCATGTCAGATTCAAAGTCCACGTACAGGACCCATCAAGTGTGGATCAAAACAACAAGTGATACAAACATTGGAAGCGCATATTGATGCGATGAATGAACGGCTAAGCGAGAAGAATCGTTCCCGTCCGTTCATGCTGCCTTCGCAGGAGAAGCCATTTGTGTATTACAATTTCTTGGACGCTTTATTCAAAGTGATGGAGCAAACCGATTATCGCGCACTTCCTGCGCAGAGCAGTCAAGGAATTATGAAGGTTGTGTTCCAAAACTGGACAGCCTTCTTCGCCAGTATGAAGGACTACCGCAAGCATCCTGAGAAGTACACCGGAAAGCCTAATATTCCGAGATATGCACGGAGCAAGGTGAAAGAAGTTGTGTTCTCCAATCCGGATTGCGTGATCAAAGGACGGAAATTTCTCAAGCTCGAAAGAAAACGCGCTCGCGATTGATCTTGGCGTTGACAATCTTGCAACCATCGTCACGACTATCGGTTCGAAACCGATGATCGTAAAGGGCAAGATAGTTAAAGCGATCAATCAGTATTACAACAAGATGAAGGCTCATTATATCGGCATTCTTCGTCAAGGTAAGGAACCGCGCGAAGGTGCACATACGTCCAGACGATTGGAGCGTTTGCATCTGAAGCGTCATCGCCGAATCAAAGACG
>NZ_JAKGAP010000059.1 GCF_021532375.1 Paenibacillus alkaliterrae | reverse complement strand
CAATCTAATCCCCTCCGTTGTTTCTTCAGTATACAAAAAGGTACCCATAGCCTGAACACCTTTTTTTAAAGTGTCCAGTCTATGGGTACCAGTGTAGTTCGGCCACTTTTTCTTAAAACTATTTCTAATCAGATCTGACATTCATGCCTATTATCAGCTGCCTCTTGGAGAAAGCCTTGTTTCAATATCTTCCAGCTAGCGGTTACGTCCGCGCGGCTTGCTTGCGGAGCTGCTGCGGCCTCCGGCTGGCGAGCTTCCTCGAGCTCCCGCAGAGGAATTGCCGCGTTGTCCGCCACGGCCGCCTGTCCCGGAATTACCCCGAACAGCTCCGCGCGATCCACCGCGTTTACCGGTCTTGGATTCACTTCGGGCCGCAGTCCAAGGACTGTCTACCGACACACTTGCGCGACCTGCAGCATGCTCGTCACCGCGAGGAGCGCCGGAGCTGCCTTTACGACCGGCATTTCCACGCTCGCTGCCTTGACCCGCGCCGCCGCGGCTGCCTGTGCGTTCACCATCACGCCCCGAGCTGTTCCGACCCGCGCCGCCGCGGTTGCCCGTCCGTTGACCGTCACGGCTCGAGTTGTTCCCGGCATCGAGGCGTTCGCCTCGACGTCCGGACCAGCCTGAGCTCTGACCAGCCTTCTCGAGGGATTGTTGTACGAAGCCTTCCGTATTGCGTTCATTACGTTTGCCGGCTGCGGGACGCGTGAATTCGCGAGCGCCTCTGCGGCCGCCTGACTTCGCGTCCCGATCCGAATGTCCTGAACGGTCTCTTCCGCCGCGGCGGCCGTCGGATTTTTGCTGGCCGCTTGTGCGTGCACCGTCTTTGCTGCTCAAGCTTCGGCCCGTTTCTTTCCGTTCGCCCGGTTGAATCCGTACGGCCGATTCCTCGCCTTCATTGTTAATGGCGCGACGTTCCAGCTTGGCGTTGATGCTTTGTTCTATGGATAGAAGTGTATTTTTGTCATAAGGCGTAGCAAGCGTAATGGCAATGCCGTTTTGGCCTGCGCGGCCCGTTCTTCCGATCCGGTGAATATATAGCTCGCCGTCCTGCGGCACGTCGTAGTTATATACATGCGATACCCCTTCTACATCCAGCCCGCGAGCGGCAACATCGGTCGCCACGAGCACTTGAAGGCGAGCGTCCCTGAAGCGCTTCATGACTTGCTCGCGCTTCGCTTGCGTGAGGTCGCCATGCAGCTCATCGGATTCGACCCCTAAATCCTGCAGCGCCTCATTTAATTTTTTCGCGCGAACCTTTGTCCGGCAAAAAATGACAGCCAGATATGGCTGGTGACGCTCCAGCAAATGAACAAGCGCCTGCTGCTTGCCGCGATCGGTTGTCTCATAGACGACTTGCTGAATGCTATCGAGCGTGACATTTGTGCTGCGAACGCGAATATCTGCAGGTGTTTTCATGTAGTCCGAGGCTAAGCGGCGAATGGCGTCCGGCATCGTTGCGGAGAACAGCATCGTTTGACGGGCTCTCGGCGTTTGCGTAATGATGCTCTCTACATCCGTGAGGAAGCCCATGTGAAGCATTTGGTCGGCCTCATCGAGCACGAGCATTTGCAGCTTGCCGAGGTTAACCGTTTCGCGTTTCATATGATCGATCAAACGGCCGGGCGTGGCGACCACAATATGAGGCGCGCGTTGAAGCTTGCGTATTTGGGCTTCCACGTCTTGTCCGCCGTAAGCGGCCAAAACGCTAGCACCTACAGCCGGTACAAGCTTCTTTAGTTCGCTGGTGATTTGTATGGCAAGCTCTCTGGTCGGCGTTAAGATGAGAGCTTGGATTTGCTCTTTCTCTATATTTATCCGCTGCAAAATAGGAAGAGCGAAAGCAATCGTTTTGCCTGTGCCGGTCTGTGCCTGCGCAATGACATCCTGTCCGCCCAAAAGCAGCGGTATCGCTTGCTTTTGAACCGGAGTCGGCTCGATTATTCCATCTTGATGAAGCAATTGGCTTAACTTGGGCGTTATACCCAAAGCGCTAAATGCGGTAGACATTAGTAAATTTCCTCATTTCGTTTACATCGTTTGATGCTAAGTATAACAGTTGTCTCTATAATGTGCATCTTTACAATACATATGCTATGCTAGAAGCCAACATTTGAGAAGCAGAGGGATGGTAAACGATGAATGGAACAGAACGCTCCGCGATTAAAGCGGGGCTTGAGGTCGATATTGTACTAAAACAGGATCAACGGTCGGGCAAGCTTACGCGCGGCATCGTGAAGGATATTTTGACGAATTCGCCGAAGCATCCTCATGGCATTAAAGTAAGGCTGGCGGACGGCCAGGTCGGTCGGGTTAAAACGATCATTGCTCAGCCATAAAGGAGAGAAGCCGTGGCTTTTGGCATTAAAAGGGAAGAAATGAAGCAGTGGAAGGCATCGGTCGCGCGGGGGGAGATTGCCTATCTGACGCATTATTGGGTGGATCCGCGATTTCCCGGCTTATGATTTATGGGCTCCAAGCAGCGCGAGGTGCTGCTAAAGGCAAACCAGATGGAGCAGCTTGAACGGTTCGGGATGCTGTAAGGCGATTATTTTAAAAGTGCCTTTTTCTTGTGCGAGAGTGAGCCAGTCTTCCCGGGATTCTTTGCGAATATTTCGTTTGACAATGTAGTCTGCTTTCGTTTCCTCAGCATGAAAAACGACCAGAAGTTGTCAAAGGGAGAGACATCGATATCCAGTGGGCGAAATCAAAAAACGGTAATCCTTTAACGTAAAATGGCCTGAACAAGCTTCTGCTTTCTTTCGTCATCCGTACTCTTGTTCTTACATATACATAATACAGCGTAAAGGAGAGGATGTGAAAGCTATTGAGATTTTATATCGCTAACGATGGAGACACTCTTAGAGAAATCTCCCGAAAAAATGATGTCGTACTGGAGGAACTCCTATCACTTAATCCCCATATTGCGAGTTCCGATCTGAACATCACGGACCGGAAAGTCAAACTTCCTCCCCACGCCATGTCAACCCGAAGCAGTTGAAATAAAAGGGGGCTGTCAAATTGAAATTTCTTAGATTAGGCAAGGAAATGTGGGATATGTCCAAATACCCTCCGGGATTGCAACTCTACACGTTACGAAACGATATGCAGAACGATTTATTTGGAACGTTAAAGAAAGTGGCGGAAATGGGCTATAAACTAGTGGAGTTCTTCAGCTGGGGCTATGGGGGTATTCCCGCTGATGAAATGAAGAAAACTTTGAACCGTCTCGGTCTAGGGGTTGTTTCGACTTACGTAGGTCAGGAAGATCTGGAAAATGACCTGCAGAATCAAATCGAGTATGCTCTAAAGCTTGGGGTCCGGTATATCGTAACAGGCTTTTCGGAGGAAAGCTTCAGAGACGAATCCTCGATTCAAGGCGTGATTAGCTCTTTAAAGAACATTGGCAAGGAAATTAAGAGCCGCGGTCTGCAGCTCCTCTATCATCCCCATGCCCATGAGTATAAACGAGTAGGCGGCAGGCTCATTATTGATCGTTTGCTCGAAGGTGTCGGCACCGATTTGATGAAGCTGAAGGTTGATCTGTACTGGGCAAAAAAGGGGGGATTGGATCCGAGGGCAGCTCTGTTTAAGTATAAAGGCCTAAGTCCGCTTATCGATATTAAAGATATGGATAAAAGCGGTGGCTTTACGGAAGTGGGCAGAGGCATTATTGATTGGCCGCCGATTTTTTCTATTCTCAAGGATGTAGGTGTGAAGTATTATTTCGTAGAGCTGGATGTTAGCCCACATCCTCTGAAAAGCGTGAAAATGAGCATCGACTATCTTAAATCAATCGGTGCTGTATGATAGAACTTCCCTTTATTCGATACCCATTTTTGTTCTGGTGTTGAGACCTAAGGTCTTCTTCGATTCTCATTTCTTTGACATGCCGTTTCGGCACACTCATACTCTTTCAATAGGCGGCTTCTTCCGCATTCAAATCTTTGGGCGCGCCCATCTCGACCCACTTATCGAACGAGCTTCAGCAAGAATCAATCTTTGAAACACTGAGTAGTTATCGCTTACGTATATTTACGGTATTGGACTAGACTATAAATTTCTTGGCAAAGCAGCTAAGAGAGCAAGTAAACTGCGGACTGCTTATATTTATTGTGAAGCTGATGTCTCTTGACACCGAACCGCTTGATCTTTATAATCGAAACTAACCATTTTATGCATATTTAGTGTTGAAGAGGAACAGTAACTTCGTAAGCAAGGCTCAGAGAGCCGGCGATTCATGGTGCAAGCCGGACCTGCTGCGAAATGAAGCTCGCCTTGGAGCTGTGCGATTAATATAACGATGCCAGTCATCGATATGGAAGCGTGCCGTCCGGCCTGCGTTAAAGGCGACAAGTGAGCGTTAGGCAAAGCATGCCTGCCGCTAACTAGGGTGGTACCACGGGAGAACAGCCTCTCGTCCCTAGCGTTAATCGCTAGGGGCGGGAGGTTTTATTTTTGTTGAAGGACAGCATATATTTTTTAGGAGGACATTCACAAATGAGTCAAGAGCAGCAATTGCACGGCTATAATCCGCTTGTTGTCGAGCCGAAATGGCAGCAATACTGGGATAAGAACAAAACGTTTCAAACGACGGAAGACGCGGACAAACCGAAATTTTACGCGTTAGACATGTTCCCGTATCCGTCCGGAGCGGGTCTCCATGTCGGACATCCGGAAGGCTACACAGCTACCGATATCGTGTCCCGCTATAAACGAATGAAGGGTTATAACGTGCTGCATCCAATGGGCTGGGATGCTTTCGGTTTGCCGGCGGAGCAGCATGCGCTCGATACAGGTCAGCATCCGCGCGACATAACGTTCAAAAATATCGATAACTTCCGCAGACAAATTAAGTCGCTTGGCTTCTCGTATGATTGGGATCGCGAGTTAAGCACAACGGATCCGGAATATTATAAATGGACACAATGGATTTTTATCCAATTGTACAAGAGAGGGCTCGCTTACGTTGCCGAGGTTTCGGTGAATTGGTGTCCGGCTCTTGGAACTGTGCTGGCGAATGAGGAAGTCATCGACGGCAAGAGCGAGAGAGGCGGCCATCCGGTCGTCCGGAAGCCGATGCGCCAATGGATTCTGAAAATTACCGAATACGCGGACCGTCTCTTGGATGATCTGGAGGAGCTGGACTGGTCGGAGAGCATTAAGGATATGCAGCGCAACTGGATCGGGAAGTCAAAGGGCGCGGAAGTCATGTTCGAGATTGACGGCCACGATTATTCACTGGTCGTATTCACGACTCGTCCGGACACTTTGTTCGGAGCAACCTACTGCGTACTGGCACCGGAGCATGAGCTGGTTGCGCAAATCGTGACAGCAGAGCAAAGAGCGGCCGTTGAAGCGTACCAAGAGGCAGCAGCCCGCAAGAGCGACCTGGAACGCACGGATCTGGCAAAGGATAAATCGGGCGTCTTCACCGGCGCTTATGCGATTAACCCGGTGAACGGCGTGAAAACGCCAATCTGGATCGCTGATTACGTATTGGCCGGTTATGGAACGGGCGCCATTATGGCTGTGCCTGGCCATGACGCGCGTGACTGGGAATTTGCTAAGCAGTTCGACCTGTCTATCGTCGAGGTCGTGCAGGGCGGAGATGTAACGAAGGAAGCCTATTCAGGCGATGGACCTCATGTAAACTCCGATTTTTTGAATAGCTTAACAAACGAGGATGCAATCGCCAAAATGATCGAGCATTTGGATGCATCAGGCAAAGGAAAAGGCAAAATTACGTACCGTCTGCGCGATTGGTTGTTCAGCCGCCAGCGTTATTGGGGAGAGCCGATTCCGATCCTTCACCTGGAGGACGGCACGATGAAGACCGTTCCGGAGGATCAGCTTCCTTTGCTGCTGCCTGACGTCGATGTGATTACACCGTCGGGGACAGGCGAATCTCCGCTTGCGAACGTGACGGAATGGGTAAATACCATCGATCCGGAAACAGGCATGAAAGCACGTCGCGAGACGAATACGATGCCGCAATGGGCGGGCAGCTGTTGGTACTACCTTCGTTTTATCGATCCTAAGAACGACAAGCAGCTTTGCTCGCCGGAGAAGCAAAAGCAGTGGTTGCCGGTTGATCTATATATCGGCGGCGCCGAGCATGCGGTGCTTCATCTGTTGTATGCACGCTTCTGGCACAAGGTGCTTTATGATATCGGCGTTGTAGACACGAAGGAGCCGTTCCATAAGCTGGTAAACCAAGGTATGATTTTAGGCAACAATAACGAAAAAATGTCGAAGTCGCGCGGCAATGTGATTAACCCGGATGATATCGTCAACGAATTCGGCGCGGATACGCTGCGCATGTACGAAATGTTCATGGGGCCGCTTGAGGCGACGAAGCCATGGAACACGAACGGCGTCGAAGGAACGTACCGGTTCTTAAGCCGAGTTTGGCGTTTGTTCATCAATGAGGACGGCAGTCTCAGCGCAAAAATCGGAAACGGCGATACGAGCGACGCTTTCAAGCGCACTTGGCATCGATCGATCAAGAAGGTTACAGAGGATTACGAGGCGCTGCGCTTTAATACCGTTATCAGCCAACTGATGATCTTCGTTAACGAGGCTTACAAAACGGATGTGCTGCCAAGCGCCGCGATGGAGCAATTCGTACAATTGCTGTCGCCGATTGCACCGCATATCGCCGAAGAGCTGTGGGAAAAGCTTGGGCGTAAGGATTCGCTTACGTATTCATCGTTTCCGGCGTTCGATGAAGCGTGGACAGTCGATCAAGAAGTGGAGATCGTCGTTCAGGTGAATGGAAAAATCGTGGACCGCGTATCGATTGCGGCCGATATGGACGTTGCCGAAATGGAGAGCCTTGCGAAGGAGCTCGAGAAGGTACAGGAGCTTATTGAAGGTAAAACGATTCGTAAAGTCATCGCGGTAAAGGGCAAGCTCGTCAATATCGTAGCCAATTAACGCAAACCGAAGAGGTGAGCGGGCACTAGCTGAAGAACAGCTATTGTCCGTTCACCTCTTCGCCTATAAATGCGACGGATACCTTTGCCAAATCTTCACGGAATTTCGCATGCGTCGTGCGGATGAGCTGGTTGAATACGCCATTCGTTTCTCTTCTCAGCAAATTTAAGGCTTTGGCTGTAATGCCGCCTGGAACGGCTACTCTTTCTTGTATCTCGGCAGGCGTCAGTCCGCCTTCCGTAAGCAGAAGCCCGGTGCCGAGCAGCATGGCGCTAGCTACCCGCTGCGCTTCCTGGCGTCCAATACCCGTCTCTTCTACCGCAGCCTCAACGAACTGCTCAAGCAAAAAGGAAATGAAAGCAGGTCCGCAGCTCGATAAGTCGGATACGATGCGTGTATAATCTTCGTCTATGCATAGCGGCTCGCTTATATGAGTAAGCAACGCTTCCAGCCGGGCTTTGTCTTCCTCTTGCATCGACTTGCCGTATATGCAAAGCGAAGCACCGCTCCAAACATAGTTTGTAATGCTCGGTATAACCTTAGCGACCTTGCATTTTAATTCTCCTTCCAGATGCGAGATTAGCACGGGACTCGTTATGGAAACGATCATTTGATTCGGTTTAAGGACGGGCTTTAAATCATCGACAACCTTTTTGAATTCCAGAGGCTTGACGCACAAAAAAAGGATATCGCAGCCATAGGCGGCGCCGGCATTCGTATATTCGGCTCTCATTCCCAAATAACGGTCGGCTAAAGCTTTCGCTTTTGGAAAGGTGCGGTTGCTGACTGCGATTTGTGAAGGCGATAGTGCACCCGATGCAATAAAAGCTTCAATGAGCAGGCTTCCCATCGTGCCCGTACCGATAAATCCGACATTCATGCTGAACCCTCCTAAGGTTTTGCAGTTGATTCTTAAAACGAAAGGCATATGTTTCCGCTGCTCTCTTACCTTATTCATGATGACTTGTTTCATATGTCACTAATTGCCAAAAAATTGCCGTTTGGAGAGGAGTCCGTCCCAAAATGAAACAGCCGTCTTACGGATTATCCAATAAAATGCTCCTTACAGCCGCTATTAGCATCGCAGCGGCCTTTCTTTTGCTGGCCGCTGCGCTCTTGGAGCCTAAGCGGCCTTCCGCTGAAGAATGGGTGCCTCTTAATAGAGCAGTTGAGACTGCGCTCGAAGCTCTTGCAGAGCCGGATGAATCTGAGCCGGAGACGGAAGCTTCCGGCGGTTCGGCGCAAGCCGGGGAAACAGGCGAGAAGGTACAGGAAGCAGCGTCCGAAATAAAAACCGAGGCGGCAGCAGAAGGAAGCGAGCCGGTATCCGCGGCGGCGATGGAAGAACAGGATAGCCGGCTCGATATTAACCGGGCTACGGCAGCCGAATTTGATACATTGAAGGGAATTGGTCCGGCGAAAGCGGAGGCAATCATCGCTGACCGGGAATTAAATGGAAAATTTGCATCTCCCGAGGATCTGCTTCGCGTCAAGGGCATTGGGGAAAAATTACTGTCCGGCATACGGGAGAGCATTGTCGTTCGACCATGATTGTGAGAGAATGGAAGGAAGCGGAACTCATCACGGGAGAGGAAGTAGAAGAAATGAGCACCAACACGCAGGATGCGGTCCGCAAGGACTGGGACACTTATTTCATGGATATCGCTTATATGGTCTCGACGCGCTCGCGCTGTCCGCGCAGACATGTCGGGTCCGTGCTCGTACAAGGGAAGAAGCTGCTGGGAACCGCCTATAACGGCGCTCCGATGGGCGTGCAGGATTGTTTGGAGGCAGGCTGCATGATCTCGGAGGAAATCGAGATGAAGCTTATGGACGGCAAGGAGCAGCTGTTTAAGAAGCAGCGCTGCATCCGGACGATTCATGCGGAGCAAAACCTGCTCCTGTTCACGGACCGTGCCGACCGCGAAGGCTCCACCGTCTACGTGACCGATCAGCCCTGCTGGACTTGTGCGAACATGCTTGCTAACAGCGGCATCATTGAAATTGTGTACCATCGCAGTTATCCGAAGGATAGCGAGAAGGTCGTTGCTCTTATGGCGCAGAAGGGGATAACCTTCCGCTGCTTGGATCATTTTGCTCCTCCTGCCGGGGCGCACATGGAAGTCTCTTCGTAAAATTAGGTGAATATGGAGCCATTACTGGGGAAGAACCTCTGATTGCATCGTTGGATGCGGCCGGAGGTTCTTTTTTTTGCTGGCGGGTTAACAAAAAGCGGAGCTTGATCGAGGAGGGAAAACAATGATGTTGAATCGACGGCCTTTAATATGGTTCGCGCTTTGCTATGTGTGCGGCAGCGCCGCGGCTGCGGGTCTGAGCAGCCGCGGCGTTATGCTTGCCGCGGGGGCCGCCGCGCTGCTGGCGCTGGCCGCGGTGCTGTGCAGGCAGGCGTCATGGCAGCTGGCTGCCGCCTGTGCTCTGGCAGTGGGCCTTGCCGCGGGAGAGCGGATGTGGGCGGATGCCCGCAACGTGACCGCGCTGCCGGCCCTGCTCGCCGCCGCAGAGGCGGATGGCCCGCGAGCCGCTTATGCGGCGGAAGCGGCGGGCACTATTGTATCCGCGGTCGAGGTCGACGGCGACCGCGTTATGTTTCACATGGCGGCGGAGCGCGTCCATGTGGCGGGGGAGGCAGCGCCGCGGGGGGTGCGCGAGCGCTTTATGGTTCATGTCAGGCTTGCGGAGCAGCCTGAACAGACCGTCGCCGCGGCGTGGCAGCGCGGCGACGCAGTGAGCGTAGCCGGCGAGCTGACGCGGCCGGCAACGGCAACCAACAGCGGCGGCTTCGACTACCGCCGCTACCTGAGCAGCCAGAGTATCCACTGGCTGCTCAAAGTGCAGGGCACCGCCGCCGTCTCCCAGGCGGCGGGCCCCCGGTGGACCGCGGCCGCGCTGCTCGGCCGCGTAGACGCCGCGCGCGCGTGGCTCGGCGCGCGGATGGACAGGCTGTACCCGTCCGATCAGTCCGGGTACATGAAGGGTCTCGTCCTCGGCATCCGCGAGGACCTCGACCCCGGGCAGTTCCAGCAATTTTCGCGGCTTGGCTTAACGCATATATTGGCCATTTCGGGCTTGCATGTCGCGGTATTCCTATACGCGCTTGCCGGCCTGCTCCGACTCGTTCGCATGACCCGCGAACGAATCCTTCTCGTCCTCATGCTGTCCGTTCCGCTGTACGTCCTGCTCTCCGGCGCTTCTCCTTCGGTTATTCGCGCCGGGCTTATGGCCGTACTGGGGCTGCTTGCCGCGCGCATGGGAAAGCTGAAGGACGGCCTGCACCTGCTAGCCGCGGCTGCCGTAGCCATGCTGGCGATCAACCCGTTTTTTCTCGAAAATGTCAGCTTTCAGCTCTCTTTCATCGTGACGCTCGGTTTGATTATCGGAGTACCGCCTGTGCGCGCAGCGATGCCCCAGTGGCGCAGAGGGAAAGCGCTGCTTGATTTGGCAGCCGTTACGATCGTCGCTCAGATCGTTTCCTTCCCGGTGACGATCTACTATTTCAATCAATTCCATGCCTTGTCGTTACTGGCGAATTTCGTGCTTGTCCCTTTTATTAGCTTTGTCGTCATGCCGCTTGGAGGTGCTGCGCTAATTATCGCGATTCCATGGGAATCCGGAGGCAAGCTGCTTGCTTATGCCTCTCACCATGCAAATGATTGGACTTTCGCGCTAGTCGATCAGCTGTCGCAGGTGGATGCGCTCAGAACGATATGGGCCACTCCTCCGTTGTGGTGGGTGGCTGCATGGCTGATATGGCTTGGGATAAGCTTTTATGTCTTTGGCTTATGGACGTCCGAACGGAACGCTCAGCTTCGCGCGGCTTCCGATGCCTTGGAAGAAACCGCCCCGCTTGGCACAGCTCCGATGGCGGCGAATCCATTCGGACACGCGGGAACTGCGCGGCACCCTTCGTCCAGAACGGGGCGAACTCTCCTATTCGCCATCGTTATATTCGCATTGCTGCTTGCGTATGCATATAAGCCTGACCTGTTTAATAGAAACGGAACCGTTAGTGTGATTGACGTAGGCCAAGGAGATTCCATCCACGTACGAACGCCGGGAGGGAAGCACATTCTAATAGACGGCGGAGGAACGCTCTCGTTTCGCAAGCCGGGCGAGGAGTGGAAGGAACGAAGCGACCCCTTCGAGATTGGACGGAAGCTGATCGTTCCTCTTCTGATGAAGAGAGGCGTGCGCGAAATTGATCTTCTCGTTATATCCCATTTGGATAGCGATCATATACGGGGACTGCAGGCTGTCATGGAGTCGATTCCGGTTCGCCGCATATGGTGGAACGGTACCGTGAAGAAAGCGGAAGATGCCCGGAAGCTTCTAGCTCTTGCGGTAGAATTGAAAATACCGATGTACGCCGTACATGCCGGCCAGAAGTATAAGCTTGATCCAGCGACTGATTTGACGGTGCTGTGGCCGTTGGATTCCTCCTCGGCATCGGTTTCTCTCCTTAATGAACAGAACGAAAGCAGCGTAGTACTGCATATGAAAATCTATGGCGAAACTTTTCTATTTGCCGGTGACATCGATACAGCGACGGAACAAGCGATCATTCAAAACGAGCAGCGCAGAGCTAATGAGGAGGAGTCCCCTGCTGCCGTGTCCGTCTTGAAAATAGCGCATCACGGCAGCCGGTTTTCAACCGGCGGGGAATGGTTGGCTTATTGGCGGCCGCTCGCTGCTGCAGCATCAGTAGGAGCGATGAACAGCTACGGCCATCCTCATCCCGACGTCCTGTCGAGGCTTAAAGAAGCAGGAACCGGCGTGTGGCGGACGGACAAGGACGGCGAGGTTCATTTTATAGCGACGGAGGAAGGTTTATTGTTCCGCCGGAACGATTAAGCCGCCAGACCATCAAATCGATTATAATAATGAACGATCTCTATATACGACTTATCGTAAATTTGGTATCCTTGAAGGTGGAATTTATTTTACTGCTTTTATCATTTATCTGCAACTTTTATCGTAACCAGTTCGTCAGAATGGTTGCAAGAGAGGGGGATCCTTCGTGGTGGAGCCGGGCCTTATCAGAGCCGCCCAGTCGGGAGATCGCGACGCATTAATTACTCTATTGCGAGAGATTGAAACACATGTTTATCGGACAGCCTATTATATATTAAATAACGAACAGGATGCGCTTGACGCAGCGCAGGAAGCGCTCATACGCATCTATACCAAAATAGGCTCGTACGAGGAGAAGGCGCAGTTTAAAACTTGGATCCAACGAATTGTAACCAACATTTGCATTGATAAATTTCGGAGAAATAAGCCGACCGTCTCGATAGATGAGCACGACATGGTTTTCTATGAGAAGCAAAACGTGGAGGACGAGGTGATGTCCGCTTATGCTGTTCAAGACATTCGAGCCGCGATTGACAAGCTTCCTGAGCATCACCGCGCGGTTGTCGTCCTCCGGTATTTGCAAGACTTCTCTTACAACGAAATTGCTGATTCGCTTGATTTGCCGCTTAACACGGTAAAATCTTATTTATTCAGAGCTAGGCAACAACTGCAAACATTACTCCATGATTATCAGAAAGGTGGTGTCCGGGGATGAATTGTCAAGAGGTGATGGAACTGATGCAAAGACAGCTTGACGACGATCTCGATGAAGGCGAGATGGAAGTCCTGATGAATCATACTAGACATTGTCCGGACTGCGCATCAATGTTCGAGCGGTTAATGCTTTTATCCGCCGAGCTTACAAGTTTGCCTAAGGTGACGCCAAGCTACAGCCTGGTGGACGCAATCATACCTCAACTGGAACAAATTGAGCTGTTTGGGCAGCAGGGAGCAGCAGCGGAACCGGCTTCCGGTTCTAACGTAGAATCGTTTGAGCCAGCAGCCCGCCGCGCAAAGCGCGAGCGCCGCTGGCCGTCGATGCGGTTGATCGGCGGCGTTATCGCGGCTGGGATCGTCGCAGGGCTATTCCTCGTGACGTATAAGCCGGGCATAGTGCCTGACTTAGCAGGCGGGAAATTCGCCGCAGACGGTTCGAACAACGCGGCGCAAGAAGAGACTGAGCAAGCAGCGAACAGCTTAATGTTAAGGAAATACGCCAACGAAGAAAGCGCAGCCGCTCCCGAGGTTCGGACGGAAACAATGGATGCGGCCGGAAAGTCCGATGGCGCCTCGGCGATGGATATTGAAACCGATGTAAAGAACAAATCGGAATCAAATTCTGGCTACGGCAATGCGGATACCAGATCTGGCGGCGATGAGGATAAAGGCAGTATAACTTCGGACGACAGCGATAACAGCGGCGAGCCGTCTCCTGAGCCATTAGAAGCGGCCGCCATGGATTCAGAGGATGGGGGAGGCTCCAACTCCTTTGAAGGAGAAGCCGGTCCGAATGACGCAAAAGAGATCAATACCGACCAGAAGAGCTTGGCGGCCGCCTTGCCGGACGCAGCTTCCCCTGACGGGAAATACATCGCGCAGGCCGAAGGCTATGTGATTAAAATTTACGCAGCTTCTGACCAATCGGTTGTACATGAGTCAACACGCAAGAATGGCAAGCTGGCCAATCTTAAATGGTCCGAGGATAGCGCGGAGCTGACCTACGAAGTACATGTAGAGCAGGGTGCAATAGAGAAATATGCAATCGATATGACAACCGGCGAAGATAAGAAAGCCGAACAATAATTTAAAGGTATCCGCACACTTTCGTCCGCTATTGCGTATAGTGTAAGTAACGAGAGTGTCTGCGACGAAGCCTGAAGCGTCGTATGACCATCCGCAGGGCGGTACCATGGACCTGCCTGCGAATGTTTATATAGATGTTCGGCAAAGGGATGAAGCCAATAAGCGGCTCATCCCTTTGTTGCCGTGAAGTCGTATTTTGTTGTCGTGAGGTGAAGGGATGGACGCGAAGGAAGCAATAAAGGAAATAAAGGGCGGCCGCTTTCGTCCGATCTATGTTTTGTACGGGAAGGATCGTTATCGACTGCAGCAATTTGTAGATGTGCTGACGGAATCGATGTTTAAAGCAGAGGAACGCGAGCTTGGCATCGTGAAATTCGATACGGCTGAAACCTCGATTGACGAAGCCGTGCTTGAAGCGGAGACGCTGCCGTTTTTCGTGGAGCGAAAGCTCATTCTAATAAGAGACGCTACCGTCTTAGCCGCAGGGGGCAAAGAGGGCGGGAAGGTCGAGCACCGGCCGGACAGGCTTCTTCAATATATAGAAAATCCGTCGGAATCGTCAGTCATTGTATTTGCCGTACATGCAGAGAAGCTGGATGAAAGACGCAAGCTGGTCAAGACATTAAAGGATCGTAATTCATTAATACCGTTTCCGGAGCTGGATGCCGCGCAGCTTAAGCAGTGGATGATCAAGCGAGCGGCTGATCAGAAGAGGACGCTTACCGTAGAGGCTGCCGAACTGCTTCTGATAAGGGCAGGCGCTAACATGCAGCAGCTGGCGCAAGAGGTGGACAAGCTTTGTCTTCATGCCGGAGAGGGCGGATCTATCGATGTCGAACAGGCGGGTCTCCTTACAGCGGCGACGGTCGAAGAGGACGTATTCGCGCTTGTCGATGCCATTGCAGAGCTGCGCATCGACCGTGCTGTTCGTCTTTACAGGGAGCTGCTCGTAAGGCGGGAGGAGCCGATCAAGATCGCCGCGCTAATTGCGAGGCAGCTGCGAATTATGCTGCAAATTAAGGAGCTGGAGCAGCATCAATATTCTCCGCAGCAAATGGCGGGCCAGCTGGGTCTGCATCCTTATGCGGTAAAGCTGGCTGCGGAAAAGAGCAGGAAGTTTCAAGTGGCCAGGCTTGGAAAGCTGCTTGCCTCGCTGGCTGAGCTTGACTATCGAATGAAGACGGGCATGATCGACAAAACGCTGGGCTTAGAGCTTTATTTGCTGTCGCTTGGCATGAACAAAGGCGCGTAGCTCCAGTATTCCAAACATAATTCGTAAACTCGTAAGCAACAAAAAAAGCTTCACCGCTCTAATTAGAGCGGTGAAGCTTTTTTTGTTGCTTACTAAGCTTGTGCCGAAAGGGCGTTCAGCTTTTTAGCAAGACGGGATTTTTTGCGGGAAGCCGCATTTTTATGAATCAGGCCTTTCGTTGCTGCTTTGTCCAATTTTTTCGTTGCAGCGATCAGAGCTGCTTTAGCAGCCTCTACATCAGTGCCAGCGATAGCTTGGTCAGCAGATTTAACGGCCGAACGAAGTGCGGATTTTTGGGAAGCATTCAAAGCACGACGCTTTTCACTTGTTTTAACGCGTTTAATCGCGGATTTAATGTTTGGCATGGAATTCACCTCCTAAACTGTTCACAACGATACATATGTATCATTTACCTAGACAACACAACTTAAAATATATTATCATGCCGATAGCCAAAAAGCAATAGCATCCAGCGCAGCACGGGCAGCTCCCTCCTTAAGCCTGTTCCTTTGATTAAGAGTATGAAATTAACCTGTCTGCAAACAATAATGAAAGTACATCCGTGCGAAGGGAGACTGAAAAATGGAGAAAGAGCTTGATTTGCAAAAATACAATGTCAGAACCGATTTGGCGCTTGAAGCGAAAGAGATGGCCGAAGCTCCGCGAGGCGGACCGATTCCAGGAATTCAATCGGAGACGACTCAAGATAATGGCATTACGATTACGCAGCTTCATGTTCAGAATGAGCAGGGTTCGCAAGCGATCGGGAAGATGCAGGGCCACTATGTGACCATCGAAGTACCGGGTTTGCGAAATGGCGATACGGGCTTGCAGGACCGGGTGGCCACTCAATTCGCCCGACATTTTGAAGCATTTCTGGAGCGGTTGTCCATTAATAAAACGGCACGCGTGCTCATTGTCGGGTTGGGCAATTGGAATGTTACTCCGGATGCGCTCGGACCTATCGTCGTCGAGAATGTTATGGTTACGCGCCATTATTTCGAGCTAATGCCGGATCAGGTTGCTCCAGGGTACCGGCCGGTGAGCGCGGTTGCGCCAGGCGTGCTTGGTATAACGGGTATTGAATCAAGTGAAATTGTTCACGGTATCGTGGAGAAAACGAAGCCGGATGTAGTCATTGCTATAGACGCGCTTGCGTCTAAAGCGGTAGAACGCGTGAATACGACGATCCAAATCGCCGATACCGGCATTCATCCCGGCTCGGGGATCGGGAATAAACGGAAAGGGCTGACTAAAGAGATACTAGGCGTACCCGTTATTGCAATTGGCGTGCCGACTGTCGTGTATGCTTCGACAATCGTGAATAATACGTTGGAAATGATGAGCAGCCATTTCAATAAGCAAAGCGGAAACACCGATCAAATACTAGGCCTCATCAATCAAATGGAAGAGAATGAGCGGCTGCAGCTCGTAAAGGAAGTTCTTAGCCCGCTTGGTCACGATTTGCTCGTAACGCCGAAGGAAATCGATGAATTCATCGAAGATATCGCAAATATTATTGCCAGCGGACTTAATGCGTCGCTGCATGAAGCGGTCGATACGAATAATGTGGCCGCTTATACGCATTAGCAATTCAAATGCTTGATAAAGTTCAGCCGTCTCCGGAAGCGGAGGCGGCTTTTTCCGTGCAGCCAATCTATTAATTACGAATCTTTCATTTGTAGTCGGTTCTATGAACTCTCTTACTCTCATAAATTAGTAGTAACTCAGCCATTGGCACAGAGAAGCGGGAGGTAATTTACCGATGAGACAAAAGATGATGCTGCTCGATTTCGGAAATGGAAGCAAGCGTATGAGACAATTACTCGTGACAGGGCAAACCTTTGCTCTGCTCTCTTTTAGCTCTATGTTGTTTTTTGTCATGCTCGGCATAGCGGGAATGGCGCATCAGCAGTCGGCAAACTCACCTGTCAATTCCATGAAAGGTTTCGCCGCGGCTGTATCCAGCGGGTTTTTCGGGGATATGCTAGAGATGGAGATGCCCGCCTTCCAAAGCAGCATTGAGACCGAATCCTTCAATACGAAGCAAATCAGCGCAATGCTGATGAGAGCCTTAACGGATATTAATCCAATGGATCCAAAAAGTCTGCTCGCAGGCGAGCTGCCTGGAATGAGCGCAAATGACGCCTTTTTGATCCGCAGCGGCATCGGAACGGATACGGAAGTCGGACCGGAGGATAATGCGCCGTTTACTTATGACCCTTTGAATGGTTTAGATGAAGATGCAGGCACTGCGATCAACGGAAATGAACAAACAACGGAGCCCGGTCGGGAAGAAGGCGGTGAAAGCGCGCCTGTGGAAGGCAGTACCGGAAAGGACGATAATGGAGCGGAAGTGAAGCCGACGACAGGCGACTCGAAGGTCGTGTTCATTTATCACTCACACAATCGTGAATCCTGGTATCCCGAGCTGAATGATAAAGAGAAGGATCCGAACTCCAAGACGAAAAACATAACGCTGGTTGGCAAGCGGCTGGCGAAGATGCTGGAGGAGAAAGGAATTGGCACGCAGCATTCCAATATCGATTATCCGACTGCCATCCCGGGCTACCGCTGGGAATTATCATATAAATATTCGATGAAAACCGTGAAGGAAGCGATTGCCAGCAGCAAGGATTTGAAGTTTTTCTTCGATCTTCACCGCGATTCGCAGAACCGCAAATATACGACCGTTGATATTAACGGCAAAAGTTATGCGCAGGTTTATTTTGTCATCGGGCATAAAAATTCGAACTGGGAACAAAATGAAGCGTTCGCCACAAAAATTCATGAAGCTTTGGATAAAAAATATCCCGGCATTTCCCGCGGCATATGGGGCAAAACAGCCGCTACCGGAAATGCGGAATATAATCAATCGCTCGCGCCTGAAAGCGTGCTGGTCGAGATAGGCGGAGTCGAAAATACGCTTGAGGAATCTTACCGGACCGCGGATGCGCTTGCTGAGGTCATTGCCGATATCTATTGGGCGGACGAAAAGGTGTCAACGAATTAATGGAGCGAAAGCTAACGATAAATAAAGTGCCCTCGTGATTGGAAAGGATGGATGAGCCGATGAAACGGAATGCGTTAAAATGGACGGTGCTGGGGGGAGCGTTGGCGATTATCGTCATGTACGGGATCGAAATGTCATCTTCGGGCATTGAAGAGATCTATGGTCCGATCGAAGCGGGCAACGAATATATCGAAAACGTGCAGCCGGAGCCTTCCGCTCATCCTGAACCCGACCATGCCCTTAATCAGCAGCAGCAAAAGATTGCCCAGCTTGAGAAGGAGCTTGCCGAGATCAAGCGGCTTGCAGCGATGAGCGATGACGCTTACAACCTTAAACCTGAGCCTGTCGCGGATTTGCCAAGCGAAAATGTACGGTTGCCCGGCGTACCGCTTGAGACCGAGCAGCCTGCCGTGAATCGTATAGCCGATTCAACATCCGGATTGCTGCAAAACATGTCAAGCGAGGGCATCCGTTTCGTCGTATCGATATTCGACGGCTTGACCAAGTGATAATGAACATTGCTGGTCGTCCCCTAAACTGATATAATAGGAGGAATGATTAGCATTATTGGGAATTGTGGGGGTTAGGCATGACTGACGTACGTGACCGACAAAAGAGAATTAGAAATTTTTCCATTATCGCGCATATCGATCACGGAAAATCCACGCTTGCTGACCGGATCTTGGAGTTTACAGGTGCTTTGTCATCCCGTGAGATGCAAGAACAGGTTCTTGATCAAATGGATTTGGAGAGGGAACGCGGGATTACCATTAAACTGCAAGCGGTTCGTTTAGCGTATCGTGCAGATGATGGTGTTGAGTATATACTGAATCTTATTGATACACCTGGACACGTCGACTTTACATACGAAGTTTCACGCAGTCTCGCGGCCTGCGAAGGCGCGTTGCTCGTCGTTGATGCTGCTCAAGGTATTGAAGCTCAGACTCTCGCTAACGTATATTTGGCTTTGGATAACAATTTGGAAATCGTGCCGGTCCTTAATAAGATCGATTTGCCCAGCGCAGAGCCCGAGCGGGTGAAGCAGGAAATCGAAGACGTTATCGGACTTGATGCAAGCGATGCGGTGCATGCATCCGCCAAAGCGGGCATCGGCATCAAAGAAATTTTGGAGCAGGTCGTTGCGAAAATGCCGGCTCCGGCGGGAGATCCGGACGAGCCGCTTAAAGCGCTTATTTTCGACTCTCATTATGATCCGTACAAAGGAGTTATCGTCTACGTTCGAGTAATGGACGGAAGTATTAAAGCGGGCAAAAAAATTCGGTTCATGGCAACCGGGGCCGAATTTGAAGTTATAGAAGTCGGTGCTTTCATGCCGCGTATGTCCATCGTGAATGAGCTTGCGGTTGGCGATGTAGGCTTTATCGTGGCAGGCATTAAGAACGTGAAGGATACGCGAGTCGGCGACACGGTAACGGAAGCTAAGCGTCCTGCATCGGAACGGCTGCCGGGCTATCGTCAGATCAACCCGATGGTATTTTGCGGATTGTATCCGATCGAGACTCAAGACTACAACGATTTGCGAGAAGCGCTGGAGAAGCTTGAGCTGAACGATGCGTCGCTCCGCTATGAACCGGAATCGTCAACTGCGCTTGGCTTTGGCTTCCGCTGTGGATTTCTTGGACTTTTGCATATGGAAATTATTCAAGAGCGTATCGAACGCGAATTCAACATTCCGCTCATTACGACCGCGCCAAGCGTTATTTACAAAGTGACGCTGACTAACGGCGAGGCGCTGGAGATCGACAATCCGTCGAATTATCCGGAGGCCGGCAAGCTTGACTACGTCGAGGAGCCGTTTGTAAAAGCTGCCATTATCGTGCCTAACGATTACGTTGGAGCGATCATGGAGCTTTGCCAGAACAAACGCGGCGAATTCGTGAATATGGAGTATTTGGATACCAACCGCGTTACGATTACGTATCAGGTTCCTTTGTCTGAGATCGTCTATGATTTCTTTGATCAGCTTAAGTCGAGCACGAAGGGTTATGCTTCGTTTGATTATGAGATTTCCGGCTATCGGAGATCGAATCTGGTCAAAATGGATATTATGCTTAATAACGAGCAAGTCGACGCTTTGTCCGTCATTGTACATCGCGACCGTGCTTACCAGCGCGGACGGGTCATCTGCCAGAAGATGAAGGAGCTCATTCCGCGTCAAATGTTCGAGGTGCCTGTGCAGGCTTCGATCGGTACGAAGGTTATTGCCCGCGAGACGGTTAAGGCGATGCGAAAGAACGTTCTTGCCAAATGCTACGGCGGCGACATTAGCCGGAAGCGGAAGCTGCTTGAGAAGCAGAAGGAAGGCAAGAAACGGATGAAGCAGGTAGGTAGCGTTGAGGTGCCGCAGGAAGCGTTCATGGCGGTGCTCAAAATCGACGAGGATTAAAAAACCTTAAGAGGATGAGGGAGGGCGCAGCTCTCCCTCTTTGCTATTCTGAAATCAGTTTAGAATTAGGAGGGGACAGCGATGAGTGTGCTGCAATTACCGCGTGCTTTATATATACACATTCCGTTTTGCACAAATAAATGCCATTATTGCGATTTTACCTCTTATGTTCTTAAGGGACAGCCGGTTGATCAATACTTGGATGCGTTAGAGCAAGAAATGCAGCGAACGGTCAGCGAGCTGCCGCCAAAGCTTATCGATACGGTATTCGTCGGCGGAGGTACGCCAACCGTGCTGACGCCGACGCAAATGGAGCGATTTTTGAAGGCTGTCCGTACTTATTTTCCGCTTGCGGACGATGTAGAATTTACGATGGAGGCCAATCCGGGGACAACGGATATCGATAAGCTGGCTGCCATGAAGGCGGGCGGCGCGAATCGAATCAGCTTCGGCGTTCAGTCTTTCGATAACGGCTTGCTGGAAACGATCGGCCGCATCCACAGCGCAGACGATGTTTATCGCAGCTTGGAAAATGCCCGTTCGGTCGGATTTTCGAATTTGTCGATCGATCTCATGTTCGGCTTGCCCGGTCAAACGGTACAGCATCTGGCCGACAGCGTTAACCGGGCGATGGCGCTCGAGCTCCCGCATTATTCGATATATAGCTTGAAGGTAGAAGAAAATACATTGTTCCATAAGCTGTACGAGCGCAACGAGCTTCCGCTTCCTCCTGAGGAGGAGGAGTTCAATATGTTTATCCTTCTAATGGAAATGCTGAAGTCGAACGGATATGCGCATTACGAAATAAGCAACTTTGCGAAGCCCGGCTATGAGAGCCGCCACAACTCGACTTACTGGCGCAATGAGCCGTATTACGGTTTGGGCGCAGGCGCACACGGTTACGCCAATCGTATGCGCCACGTCAATCTGAAGGGCATTACGCCTTATATAGAAGCTGCCGCTCATAAGCTGCCCCGTCTGGAAACATTCGAGGTGTCTGTGGATGAAGCGATGGAGGATCTGATGATGGTCGGTTTACGCCTTCTCGAGGGAGTGCCTGCTTCGCGTTTCTCTGATCAGTTCGAAGGTCAGTTGCTGGAGAATAAGTTCGGTAAGGTCATCCATAAACTGTTGTGTGAAGGATTGTTGGAGATGGAAAAAACGGAGAAGGATACGATCTATCGATTGACGGATAAAGGGGTACTTCTCGGTAATGAAGTGTTCGGAGCGTTTATCGATCACACCGGCTAAAATTCTCTTGAGAATAAATTCGTATTGTTGTATATTTATTCATATTGATTTTGAACTTGCACCGGGTGGAGGCGAAGGCACTAATGCAGGCATTGCAGGTCGTATGCAGAAAAGCGACATCGGATGATATCGGGACTTTATTTCAATTAATTAAAGGTTATGCAGAAAAAGGCATTATGCTGCCTCGCACTCGGGAAGCGCTGGCATACACGATAGATTCCTTCGTCGTAGCGGAAATTGGAGACGAGGTTGTCGGCTGCGGCTCCTTGACGAGATTGGGACAGGAATTGGTTGAAATACGTTCCCTTGGAATGTCCGAGGGCTACAAGGGACTCGGAATCGGAAGCAAGCTGGTCGAAGCCTTAATAGAAGAAGCAAGAGAGCAGCGTATTCCGAAAATTATGGCATTAACGTACGCGGTATCCTTCTTCGAGAAAAATGGCTTCAAGGTCGTAGATAAGGAAATCTTCCCCGAGAAAGTATGGAAGGATTGCGTCAACTGTCCGAAGCAGCTCGCCTGCGATGAGATAGCCGTACTAAAAATGCTGGACTAAAAATACCGAACCGACTTGACAATCGTCGAGCTGGTTTGGTATTTTTGTATTAATGATTAGCACTCGAATCGATTGAGTGCTAACGAGAGGTAATCGAAGGACGGCAATCCAAATTTCTAAGGGGGTTTTCGAATGCTTACGGAACGACAACGGATGATTTTGCATGCAATCGTGGATGATTATATTCGCTCGGCTGAACCGGTCGGATCACGAAGCATTTCGAAACGCGGAGATGTAGGCTTTAGTCCGGCCACGATTCGCAATGAAATGTCGGATTTGGAGGAGCTCGGTTTTCTTGAGCAGCCGCACACGTCAGCCGGTCGCGTTCCTTCTACGAAGGGTTACAGGTATTATGTAGACCATTTAGTAAAACTTAACGAAGTCGATGAAAATGATATCGGCATGGTACGTTCTTTCGTTACGGAAAAGATGAATCAGATGGAGCAGGTTATTCAGCATACAGCGTTGATTTTGTCGAATTTGACGAATTATACCTCTATTTTGCTGGGGCCGGAAACGTTCAGTACATCTCTGAAGCATTTTGGACTCGTGCCGCTCGATCAAAGCTCTGCGGTCGCAATTATTGTGACGAATACGGGACATGTAGAGAATCGGACGATTTCTATACCGTCTGGCCTCAAAATGGAAGACATGGAGAAGGTCGTAAATATTTTGAACACGAAGCTGGTCGGCGTGCCGTTAGTTCGGCTGCGGTCGAAGCTTTATACAGAAATCGGGCAAGAGCTTGAACGGCATGTCGATCACTACGAGCAGCTGCTGCAGGTGCTGGATCACGCGCTTCAGAATGAAGATGAGCACCGGCTCTTCTTAAGCGGAACGACCAACATGCTGACGCAGCCGGAATTCAAGGACGTCGACAAAGTGAAAACAATTTTGGATTTGCTTGACGAGACTCCGACCATAATGAAAATGTTTTCCGGTCTTCCTTCAGGTATACAAGTGCGGATTGGAACAGAGAATGACCACAAGGCGATCAGCGATTGCAGCATCATTACGGCAACCTATGCCATTGACGGTCAGTCGCTTGGGACGATCGGCATTTTGGGACCAACGCGTATGGAATACGGTAAAGTCATTAGCCTCTTGGATCTCATATCGAAGGATATGGCGAGTCATTTGAGCCGTTGGTATAAATGATTATTGGCAGATGCTTACGAAGCTCGTTTTGCTATGCAAAACTTTAAAGGAGGTGATTGCATGAGTACAAAAGAACAACAAAATGAAGCAGTCGAAACGGAAGAAGAGGTAATGGCTGACGGGCAAGACGCGCAAGCCGCCGAAGAGGCCGTATTGGAAGAAAACGGCGAGGATGACCGTTACGCGGAGCTTGTGAAGCAGGCTGAAGAGTACGGGCAACGATACTTACGGGCACAAGCTGATTTTGACAATTTCCGCCGTCGTACACAAAAGGAAAAGGAAGAGCTGAGGCAATATGCTTCGATGAAGCTGATCGGCCAGCTGTTGCCGGTTGTTGATAATTTTGAGCGTGCTGTTGCCGCTGCAACGTTAAACGGTGATTTCGAATCGCTGGCCAAAGGCGTCGATATGATTTTCCGTCAGCTGGAGCAAACCTTGGAGCAAGAAGGGCTTAAAGCCATGAAGGTTGTAGGCGAGCCTTTTAATCCTGAATTCCATCAAGCTATTATGCAGGTCGAATCTGATGAGCATGAGGAAGGCATTGTTGTGGAGGAAGTGCAGAAGGGCTATATCCTGAAGGATAAGGTTCTGCGTCCTGCTATGGTCAAAGTAAGCGGCTGAATGCAATGACTTCATAATAGATAGATCAACCGATAAATGAAAACATCTTTTTGAAAAATTGAGGAGGAACTAAGCGATGAGTAAAGTAATCGGTATTGACCTTGGTACAACGAACTCTTGCGTAGCAGTAATGGAGGGCGGCGAAGCCGTCGTCATTCCAAACCCGGAGGGAAACCGCACAACACCATCGGTTGTCGGCTTTAAGAAGGATGGAGAACGCGTTGTCGGTGAAACGGCAAAGCGCCAAGCGATCACGAACCCGGATCGTACGATCAGCTCGATCAAACGCCATATCGGTACGAATCACAAAGAAAAAATCGATGACAAAGAGTATACGCCGCAAGAGATTTCCGCTATTATCCTGCAAAAGCTGAAAGCTGATGCAGAAGCCTATTTGGGTCAAACGGTAACGCAAGCGGTTATTACCGTTCCTGCCTATTTCAACGACAGCCAACGCCAGGCGACGAAGGATGCCGGTAAAATCGCCGGTCTTGAAGTGCTTCGTATCGTCAATGAGCCGACTGCTGCAGCACTAGCATACGGGCTTGAGAAAACAGAAGATCAAACAATCCTCGTTTATGACCTTGGCGGCGGTACGTTTGACGTATCGATCCTCGAGCTTGGCGACGGCTTCTTTGAAGTTAAAGCGACTAGCGGAGACAACAAATTAGGCGGCGACGATTTCGACCAAGTGATCATCGACCACCTCGTTAACGAGTTCAAAAAGGATCAAGGCATTGACCTTTCCAAAGATAAAGCGGCTGTTCAACGTTTGAAGGATGCTGCTGAAAAAGCGAAAAAAGAACTTTCCGGCGTATTGACTTCGGCGATCTCCCTACCGTTTATCACGATGGTAGACGGCGTTCCCCAGCATTTGGAAATGAGCCTTACCCGTGCGAAATTCGAAGAGCTTGCCGTCTCTTTGGTTGAGCGCACGCTTGGACCAACCCGTCAAGCGCTGAGCGATGCCGGAATGTCTCCTGGCGACATCGATAAAGTTGTTCTTGTCGGAGGTTCGACTCGTATTCCTGCTGTTCAAGAGGCTGTCAAAAAGTTGATCGGTAAAGATCCGCATAAAGGCGTAAATCCGGACGAAGTAGTTGCTTTGGGCGCCGCCGTTCAAGCCGGCGTATTGACGGGCGACGTTAAGGATGTCGTATTGCTTGACGTTACTCCATTGTCGCTTGGTATCGAGACGGCAGGCGGCGTATTCACGAAAATGATCGATCGCAATACAACGATTCCAACAAGCAAATCGCAAGTCTTCTCGACTTACGCGGATAATCAACCTGGCGTTGAAATTCACGTATTGCAGGGCGAGCGCTCGATGGCGAACGGCAACAAAACGCTGGGCCGTTTTACACTTAGCGATATTCCTCTTGCTCCGCGCGGCGTGCCGCAAATCGAAGTTACATTCGATATAGATGCGAACGGTATCGTTAACGTTTCTGCTCTGGATAAAGGGACTGGCAAGAGCCAAAAAATTACGATTACTTCCTCGAGCGGCTTGAGCGAGCAAGAAATCGAGCAAATGATGAAGGACGCTGAGCTGAACGCCGAAGAGGACCGCAAACGCCGCGATCTTGTTGAAGCCAAGAACAGCGCTGACCAATTGGTCTACTCCGTTGACAAAACGATCAAAGATCTAGGCGATAAAGTAGATCCTTCCGAGATCGAGAAGGCGAATGCTGCAAAGGAGAAAGTAGTTGCAGCTCTTGCGACTGACGATCTGGAGCAAATCAATGCAGCTTCTGAAGAGCTGACGCAAATCGTACAGCAGCTTTCCGTGAAGCTTTATGAGCAGGCTGCTCAAGAAGCGCAAGCGGCTGAAGGCGCTGAGCCTGAAGCGGGCCAAGCGAGAGGGAAGGACAACGTAGTCGATGCGGATTACGAGGTCGTTGACGATAAGAAATAAAGTGTAGCGGGCGAGAGGTCAAAGACAGGCGCTACCTGGCTTTGACCTCCTTTCGTGCGCTTATGCGCTTACGAACATATAATATAGCGGAGGTGAGAACAGGTGGCAGATAAACGTGATTATTATGAGGTGCTTGGCGTAGGCAAGGATGCCTCGGCAGATGATATAAAGAAATCATACCGTAAATTGGCAAGGCAATATCATCCTGACGTGAACAAGGAAGCTGACGCTGAATCCAAGTTCAAGGAAGTGAAAGAAGCCTATGACGTGCTGAGCGACGACGGCAAACGCTCGACTTATGACCGGTTCGGGCATGTTGATCCGAATCAAGGCATGGGCGGCGGCGGCGGTGCAGACTTCGGCGGCGGCTTCGGCGATATTTTTGATATGTTCTTCGGCGGCGGAGGCGGCCGGCGTGATCCTAATGCGCCGCAGCGCGGCAACGATTTGCAATATACGATGACGGTTGAGTTCAAGGAAGCGGTATTCGGGAAGGAAACCGAAATTACGATTCCCCGTACGGAGACATGCGATACCTGTCATGGCAATGGAGCAAAGCCGGGTACGAAACCGGAAGCCTGTTCGGTATGTAAGGGCAGCGGGCAGCAGGAGGTTGTGCAAAATACGCCATTCGGTCGTATGGTCAACCGCCGAGCGTGTACGAATTGCAGCGGGACGGGACGGATTATTAAAGACAAATGCGGTACTTGCCACGGCGCTGGCAAAGTAAAGCGCCAACGTAAAATTAAGGTTCGCATTCCGGCAGGCGTGGATGACGGCGCACAAATCCGTATGTCCGGCGAGGGCGAAGGCGGTCTGCGCGGCGGTCCGGCCGGCGATTTATATATCGTCATCCGCGTGAAATCGCATGAATTTTTCGAGCGCGAAGGCGACGATATTTACTGCGAGGTTCCGCTGAATTTCGTTCAAGCAGCGCTTGGTGACGAGATTGAGATTCCTACGTTAACGGAGAAAGTGAAGCTGAAGATTCCTTCGGGGACGCAGACGGGAACGTATTTCCGTCTAAAAGGGAAAGGCGTGCCGAAGCTGCGCGGCTATGGGCAAGGCGATCAGCATGTAAAGGTAACGATTGTAACGCCTACCAGCCTTACGGATAACCAGAAAGAGCTTCTGCGTCAATTTGGCGGGTTAAGCAGCGATTCTTCGAACGGGCAAGATAACGAGCATCATGAATCCATATTTGAACGTATGAAAAAGGCGTTCCGCGGTGACTAACGCGGAACGCCTTTTTTTTCTTAATGAGACTGTATAGATCTCACCGGACAAACATATTCTATGCGGGTAGTAAAACGATGTATCATTCAACCTTTGGAGGGATTATTACGATGGCTGATAAAAACGATTTGGAGAATCAAAACTTTGCCGAGCTGCCGATTGGAAAAAACGAGGATGTTGAGTTTTCCGAGGAGCTTGCGGACGAAGCAGACCGCAAGGCAGCTGAGCGTGCCGCAGCCGCGGACCGACGTAATGAGCAGCAATAAAGCTGAAGCAGACTTGCTCCGCAAACCTTAGCTTAAGCTTATAATGAGCTGGTATGCTGCGCATACCTTGGAGGAGGACCACTATGGGTCAGATTGAAATTAAAGCAACCTTCGAAGGCGAAAACGCGACTCAGGAAGCTTGGCATAAGTTGCAGGCGCTCCGGGCTTTCGAAGTAAATGGGCTGATTGAGAGCGGTTTGTTGACAGCTACTGTCGACGAGGCAGTAGCCGACCGTGCCTTGCATCTCATTCATCAGATTGGCGGCAGTACGGATTTAAGGATGGATTGATTCGGGGAGCCTGCGAGCGTTATGCTAGCAGGCTCGCTTTTTTTTTTTGGTCCAGGAGCACTATTTTTTGTGCAAAGGGACTACTCTGGTGTACAATAGATGTTAGGTTTTCAGCATTGGAGGATATTACGTATGAAATGGTATGAACTAACGATCTCTACGACCGAAGAGGCGCAGGAGATGATATCGAACTTTTTGCATGAGATGGGAGCCGGCGGCGTATCCATTGAAGAATCAGGTACGCTGAACAAGCCGCGCGATACGTCGCTCGGACAATGGTATGAGCTGCCGCTTAATGATATACCTGAAGGGCAAGCCATAATTAAGGGCTATTTCACGGAGGAAACAAACACTGATGTGTTGATTGATGCATTGAAGCCGCGCGTGGAGGAACTTCGTGAATTTGATATTGATCCGGGAGCCGTGACATACTCAGCCGCTGTTGTAGATGACGAGGACTGGGCGACGGCTTGGAAGCAATACTTTAAACCGATCCGTGTGTCTGATACGCTGACCATCAAGCCTACTTGGGAGAAATATGAGGCAGCTCCGAATGAACGCATAATTGAGCTGGATCCGGGGATGGCCTTCGGAACGGGGACTCATCCGACGACCGCCCTTTGCTTGCAGACGCTGGAATCTGTCATTCGCGGCGGAGAAGAAGTGATTGACGTTGGAACGGGCTCAGGCATTTTGGCGATTGGGGCTTGTCGTTTAGGAGCGAAGAGCGTGCTTGCGCTGGACCTTGACCCGATTGCGGTATCAAGTGCCACCGAAAACGTGAAGCTTAACGAGCTTTCGGGTGAGGTCGAAGTTAGACTAAGCGACTTGCTGGGTGTGCTCAAAGAGGATACAACTGGTGAAATCGACAAAGCGCTTGCTGTAACCTTGCCGGTTGATCTCGTTGTTGCAAATATATTGGCAGAAATTATTTTGTTGTTTGTTGGCGATGTGTATGCAGCGCTTAAGCCTAATGGTATATATATCGCTTCTGGCGTGTACAAAAACAAAGAAACCGATGTGGAAGAAGGCTTAGTTCGCTCCGGCTTTGAAATTGTGGAGAAGCGCCGCGATGAGGAATGGATCGCATTCGTTGCGAGAAAGCCGCAGGTGGTTTAATGGATTTTCAAAGTTTTTTGAGATTTCCTCTGGAGGATTTGCCATTTATAGCGTTAGCTCTAATTATCGCATTCACTGTGCATGAGTTCGCTCATGCCTATAGTGCGTATAAGTTTGGGGACGATACTGCTTATTTAGCTGGACGTGTGACATTGAATCCGCGCGTCCATTTAGATGTTCTAGGCACATTACTCATTCTCATCGCCGGATTCGGGTGGGCGAAGCCTGTACCGGTAAATCCGAGTAAATTCAGAAGCCCGAGATTAATGAGTATTATTGTAACTGCGGTGGGCCCGCTAAGTAATTTGCTAATCGGTACGATCGGCGTTTTTGTTTTTGTGGCCCTTCATGCTACAGGCGTTCTGGAAGGGGCTTCTATTGGCGTAAGCATGGCGGTTGAGCGGTTCTTCAGCTACTTTATATCATTTAACTTTTTGTTATTTGTATTTAACCTGATCCCTTTACCTCCGCTTGATGGTTATCGCATTATATCCGATCTTATGCCGCTTAAAATAAGGTATAAGATGGATCAAAACGTACAGTGGGGAATGTTTATCTTCCTGCTTATCGTATTTATTCCGCCACTCAGAAGAGTAACTTTAGATCCAATATTAAGCTTGGGAAATGCGATGGCGACAAATACATTATCGCTTGCTTACAGTATTTTTCTATAAGGCCGGTTTAATCATAATTGATGGTTGCCCAATTTCGAATGGCAACGGTTTTTCATAGATTTTTTGGAGTAATACATGATATTATGATGATTGGAATTTGTTTAAGGGTGGTTAGAAAACAACGATGCAACGATATTTTGTAGCGGCAGAGCAGTTTCATGATTCCCATATCCGCATAATTGGCGAGGACGCCCATCATGCCGTCCGGGTGATGCGTACGAAGCCGGGCGACAAGTTTATCGTCAGCGATGGAGCGTCAAGAACTGCTCTTGTCGCGGTACGTGAGGCTACACCCCTGGTAATTAAAGCTGATATTGTTCATATGCTGCCGAATGACAGCGAGCCGAGATGGTCTATTTCGATTGCTCAAAGCTTGCCTAAAGGGGACAAGATGGAGCTCGTTATTCAGAAGGGTACCGAAATCGGAGCCTATTCCTTCATTCCCTTTGAGTCCGAGCGCACGATTGTCCAATATGACGGCAAGAAGGAAGCAAAACGGATCGAGCGCTGGAGCAAAATAGCGAAGGAAGCGGCAGAGCAGTCTCATCGGAATTGGATTCCCGAGATAGAAAACGTGCATAGCTGGCGCGAGCTGCTGAAGCTGGTCGATTGTTACGATTTGGCTTTGTTTTGCTATGAGCGTGAAGGCGATGCCGCACATGGGAACGGTATACGCACCGCGGTGCGGGAGTGGACCAGGCGGAATGGGCAATCAGAAGCTGTCGAGCCGCCCAGTGTTTTGCTGATCGTTGGATCGGAAGGCGGCTTTACGGAGCGCGAAGCGACAGAGGCGGAAGCTGCAGGTGCCGTGCCTATCGGCCTGGGCAAGCGGATTTTGAGAACAGAAACGGCGGGTATTGTAGGATTAACCTGCTTACTATACGAATCAGGTGAAATGGGAGGAGCGTGATCTTCATGCCGACGGTTGCATTTTATACGTTAGGCTGCAAAGTAAACTTCTACGACACGGAAGCGATTTGGCAGCTTTTCAAAAACGAAGGCTACGAGCAGGTCGATTTCGAATCGACTGCTGACGTTTATTTAATTAATACATGTACGGTAACGAATACGGGGGATAAGAAAAGCAGACAAATCATAAGGCGCGCCGTTCGTAGAAATCCGGATGCGGTCATTGCGGTTACGGGCTGCTATGCCCAGACTTCGCCTGCGGAAATTATGGCGATTGAAGGTGTCGATCTCGTCATCGGAACGCAGGACCGCGAGAAAATCATGACGTTCGTTAATCAGATTCAAGGCGACCGTAAACCGGTCAATGCCGTTCGAAACATTATGAAGACGCGTGACTTCGAAGAGCTTGACGTGCCTGACTTCTCCGAGCGGACACGCGCTTTCTTGAAAATTCAGGAGGGCTGCAACAACTTCTGTACGTTCTGCATCATTCCATGGTCGCGCGGATTATCCCGCAGCCGCGCCCCGCAAAGCGTGCTCGAGCAGGCGAAGCAGCTTGTCGCTTCCGGCTATAAGGAAATTGTTTTGACGGGTATTCATACCGGCGGTTACGGCGATGATATGGAAAATTATAATTTGACCAGCTTACTGTGGGATTTGGACAAGGTAGAAGGGCTGGAACGGATAAGAATCAGCTCCATAGAAGCGAGCCAGATTGATGATGCGATGATCGATGTGCTTAACCGCTCCAGCAAAATGTGCCGCCATCTTCATATTCCGCTTCAGGCGGGAGAAAATTCCGTATTGAAACGGATGCGTCGTAAATATACGACCGAACAATTTGCTGCAAAAATAAAGAGACTACACGAGGCTATGCCCGGCGTTGCAATAACGACGGACGTCATTGTCGGCTTCCCCGGCGAGACGGAGGAAATGTTCGAAAGCGGCTACCGTTTCATGGAGGAGCTTCAGTTTGCAGAAATGCATGTTTTCCCTTATTCCAAACGGACAGGAACGCCGGCTGCACGTATGGATGAGCAGGTGGAAGAAGAATTGAAGAACGAACGCGTCCATAAGCTGATCGACTTGTCCGAGAAGATGCAGCTGCAATACGCGAAGAAATATGTAGGACAGGTGCTCGACGTCATTCCGGAGCGCGATTATAAGGGTGCGCCGGGCACGGGTATGGTTATGGGTTATACCGACAACTATATCCAAGTTGTGTTTGATGGCTCGGAAGCGCTTGTCGGCCAGTTGTGCCGGGTTAAGATTACAGAGGCTGGCGTTAATGAATGCCGCGGCAAGCTGGTTCGCGTACTTGACGGACAGACTGTCCGGGAAGAGGGTTTTGAATTGCACAGTTTTGTGCTGGAACGCCCGAAAGCCATCAGAGCCTAATTAAAGCTTAGACGAATGCGGAGGATTCCTTTGCTTATCGATTCCACTTTTGGAATAGATGGAGGAATCCTTTGTTGCATATACTATTCATTAATTGTTGCAAGGAGGTGCTTCTTATGAAAGAAATTTCAGCAGGCGGCGTCGTATACCGCCATACCGAGGAAGGAAAGCTGCAAATTCAGCTTATCCAGGATCGATACGGCAAGGTATCGTTGCCGAAGGGGAAGATGGAGGCCGGCGAAACGATCGAACAGACCGCACTGCGGGAAATAGCCGAGGAAACAGGGCTTGTAGGGATGATCATCGCGCCGATTGATCAAATTAAATATCAATATGAGCATGATGCACTCGGCAAGGTGGATAAAGAGGTGCATTATTATTTAGTTGAAGCCGTAGGAGGCTCGCTGCAAGCGCAGATAGAGGAAATTCGGGGCGTAGATTGGTTTGATCCGCTGGAGGCTTGGAAGCGCCAGAAGCAATCCGGCTACGACAATAACCATCGAATCGTAGCGGGAGCGCTTCAACTGCTTGGCATTCAAGTATAATAGCATTAAGAAACCGGATCCAGCCTTCGCAAGGCTCTCAAATAGCATAACGGCAAAGCAAGTAATGAGCTCAAAATGTTGAATATCGTTTGAGAGTGAGCGATTTGACCAGCAGGCGATGAGGAGATCGAAGCGGACAAAACGGACAGCTCTCCGATGAAAGGCATGAATAATAACGCACCGCCTAAGTTTAGGGCGATGTGGGAGTATGCTACATATAGCCCTGCCTTCGAACCACCGATGGATGCGAGAAATGCTGTTGCGCAAGTGCCGACATTAGCGCCAAGCACGACTGCAATTCCAAGCTCAATAGGCATAGCACCAATAGAGACAAAACCCATTATAATACCGATAACAGCTGCGCTGCTGTGGACGGCGGCCGTTAGGATTGCGCCTGCAGCCAGTCCCCACCACAGGTTTTCGTCAGCTTTCGCTAAAAACCAGCCGAACATCTCGCTTTGCTGGACAGCTGGACCGACTGCCTGCATCATTGTCATTCCAGTCAGAAGCAAAGCGAAGCCGCAAAGAGCGATTGCTGCGAACCGAATTGAAGAAAGCCATTTTATTTTGCCTAATACAGGAATAAAACGCATTTCGCCAAGCAGAGCCGTCAAAAGCCATAAACCTACCGATACGATTAGTAAAGGGACAGCCAGCTTGTTTAAATGGAGTCCGATCAGCTCGGTTGTTATACAGGTTCCGATATTCGTGCCCAAAATAATGCCCAGCGTTCTCGGGAAAGTGAGCAGTTTCGCATTAACCATTCCGATTGCAATGACGGTAACGGCCGTGCTGCTTTGGAGAAAAGCGGTCGTAACGGTTCCGACAGCGAGTCCGTGAACGGGAGTAGCCGTCATACGCTCTAAAATACCCGTTAAATAAGGCCCTGCAAGACGGTGCAGTGATAGCTCCATTAGCTTCATGCCGCAAAGAAACACAGCGAATCCAAGCAGCATAGGAATGAGAATCGTTTGAAACATAGGACGGTCTCCTTTTTTATTTGCAAAAGGTTCGTTTGTATGTATACATATGCGGAAATTGAGACAAGCATGACATGCCGTACATAGAGGGGACGAGAGTAAACGTGAGCAAACCGAAAATTTGGTTATTAAAAGCAAGGAAAAAAAGACTGGAACAAGGACATCCGTGGGTGTATGCAACTGAAATAGAACGACTGGAGGGGGAGGCTCAGCCAGGAGACCTGGTCGATGTCGTTAATCACCAAGGTCGTTATTTGGCGACCGGCTATTGGAACCCGAAGTCGCAAATTACGGTACGGATTACAGCTTACGAGCCGATTGAAGCGATGGATGCCGCATTTTTCCGGACTCGTTTACGCCAATGCCAGGAGCATCGCCGCCGGTTCGTGCCTGACGCCGATTGCCGCCTTGTTTATGGAGAGGCCGATTTTTTGCCGGGGCTTGTGGTGGATCGTTTCAATGATGTGCTGGTGCTGCAGCTTCTAACGCTGGGCATCGACATGAGACGCGACGCGTTAATAGATGCATTGATAGAGGTATTTGCTCCGCGCGGCATATACGAACGCAGCGATGTGAGCGTCCGTTTGCTAGAGGGACTTGAGGAGCGGACTGGCGTACTGTACGGAGAGTGTCCGCAAATCCTCGAGATCGAAGAAAACGGCTTGAAGCTTGAGGTCGATATCGTCGAAGGACAAAAGACAGGCTATTTCTTTGATCAACGGGAGAATCGCGCCTCTATAGCTCCTCTAATGACCGGTTGGGGAGGACGCAGCGGAATTCGGATGGTTAACCGTGCGGAGGCAGAGGCAGGTTTTGCCTCAGTTTCCGTTAGCGCATCCGCCGCCGATCTTGTACCGGTCAATTCAAACGGCAAAATCGTTGCCTTCCCGTATTGGGACGGCGCTTCCGTTCTGGAATGTTTCGCGCATACGGGCAGCTTCACGCTGCATGCCTGCAAATACGGGGCCAAAAAGGTGACCTGCCTCGATGTTTCCGAGCATGCGATAGAAACGGCAAAGCGTAATGTGGAGCGAAACGGGTTCTTGGACCGGGTTGAATTTGTCGTTGCCGACGCGTTCGAATATTTGCGGGCGCAGGTGAAGGGATTGGACGAGCGCAAGCAGCGCGGTTTAGGAGGCGTCGATACCTCAAAGAAGCTGGAAGGCTCGGCTGGACGAACTTGGGATGTCGTTATTCTTGATCCACCGGCGTTTGCCAAAACGAAGAGTGCGGTAGCAGGAGCGTGCAGAGGCTATAAAGATATTAATCTGCAAGGGCTAAAGCTCGTTAATGAAGGCGGGTACTTGGTCACGGCAAGCTGCTCGTACCATATGCAGCCTGCATTATTTCTCGAGACGATTCAAGAAGCGGCAACCGATGCAGGAAAGCTGCTGCGGTTGGTAGAGTGGCGAGCGGCGGGAAAGGATCATCCTCAGCTGTTAGGCGTAAATGAAGGTCATTATTTGAAGTTCGCCATATTTGAAGTCAGAAGCAAATAAGCTGGTTATCTTGCACAGACGGGAGAGTTGCACATGTCGCTCCGCTTTGTCATCGGCCGGTCGGGAACCGGTAAAACGTCTTATTGCATGGATGAAATAAGACGACAGCTGCACGAGCAGCCGGACGGTCCGCCGCTCATTATGTTAGTTCCGGAGCAGGCTACCTTTCAAACGGAATATGCGCTTCTCCAAAATAGCGGCTTGCACGGTACGATCAGGGCGCAGGCGCTAAGCTTCCGCAGGCTGGCCTTTCGGGTCATGCAGGAGACGGGCGGCACGGCCCTTGTCCCCATTGGAGATACCGGCAAGCAAATGCTGCTGTATAAGATCGTCCATCGGTTAGGCCAGCAGCTTGAGCTGTTTCAAAGCGGAGCAGAGCAGCCGGGTTTTATCGATAGATTGGCCGAGCTCATAACGGAGTGGAAGCGGTACGGCATCGACGCGGAACTGCTTCAGGAAAAACAAAGCGTCGTCGGTTCCGGGACAGACCACTCTACTTTATTAAAGCGAAAGCTGCATGATTTGCAGCTTATATACAGTCATATGGAGCAGGAGCTCGCAGGTTCATATATCGATGCCGAGGATTATTTGCATTATTTGCAAAATGGTTTCACAAACGCTGCCGCTATGCAAGGAGCGCAGATTTGGGTCGACGGTTTCTACGGCTTTACGCCTGCCGAGTTTGAAGCGCTTGGCGCATTGGCCACCTCGGATGCGAAGGTAACCGTCACTCTTACACTTAACCGTATTTATGAGCCGGGAGAGCAGCCGCATGAGCTGGAGCTATTCCACCCCACCGCTGAAACGTATATCAAATTGATGGGGCTGGCTGCAAACCAAGAGGCTGAGGTATTGTCTCCCATTGTGCTTGACAGCGAATGGGTTGCTAGATTTAAGGAAAGTCCTATGCTGGCGCATTTGGAAAAGCATTACAATGATCGAATTCCGATGCTGATCCCGGATCAGAAGCTGCTGGAGCTGCAGCATCCCGGTTGCGGCGTTTCGCTGCATGCGGCGGCTAATCGGCGTGCTGAGGTCGAAGCAGCAGCGCGCGATATCGTCCGCAGAGCGCAAAAGGATGGGCTTCGCTGGCGGGATGTTGCCGTGATGGTCCGCAACGCGGAGGATTATACCGATTATATCGCTCTTATTTTCGCCGATTACGGCATTCCGTTTTTTGTCGATCAGAAAGAGAAGGCCGTTCATCATCCTTTAGTTGAGTTTATTCGCTCCGCAATGGAGACCGTATTGTTTGGCTGGCGTTATGATGCAGTGTTTCGATGCGTCAAAACAGAGATGCTGTATAAGGCAGACGACAGTTTTCCGCGGGAATGGTTCGATCTGCTCGAGAACTTCGCGCTGGCAGCTGGTATCGACGGCTGGAAGTGGCTGGATAAGCGGCGCTGGCACCCGTTAGTACCCGCGTCGCTCGATGACGATACTGAAATTGAAACCGCCGTTAACGAAAAGGCGCAGCGTGAATTCGAAATCGTGCTTGCGGCTAGAGAGGCGGTCGTATCGCCCCTGCGTCGCTTCGGCGATGCGTTGAAGAATGCAAACGATGTTCAGTCCATGTGCGCGGCGCTGTATCGTCTGCTTGAACAATCAGACGCGGCCGACCGGCTGGAACGGTGGAGTTTGCAGGATATGGAGGCAGGCGAAACGCAGCGCGCAAGAAGTCATCGACAGCTGTGGGACAGCGTCATGCAACTGCTCGACCAATTAGTCGAATTAGCGGGGGATCAAGCGGTATCGCCGGAATTGTTCGCCGGCATGGTAGAAGCGGGGCTTGACAGCTTTAAGCTGGCTGCGGTACCGCCGGCGCTTGATCAAGTATTAATAGGCAGCATGGATCGAACGAGATCAGGTTACGTACAGGTTTGCTACGTACTTGGCGCGAATGATGGCATCATGCCGATGCGGGTGAAGGAAGACGGCATTTTAACGGAAGCGGAGCGGGAACAGCTTGCAGAGGTTGGACTTGTCATGGCTCCGGGCGTCCGTCGCCGTTTGCTGGACGAGCGCTTCATGATTTATAACGCGTTAACGACGCCAAGCCGTCATTTGTGGCTTAGCTGGGCGCAGGCCGACGAGGAAGGAAAAAGCCTGCTGCCATCCGAAATCGTACGAAATTTGCGTCAGCTGTTTCCCGGTATTCCGGTCCAAAGCGCTCCGGCTGAGCCGACACCTGGCCTGCCTGTTGCGGAACAAAGAATGTTCGTTTCCCAGCCGGGCAGTACCTTGTCGTACTTGATTGCCGCCATCCGAAAATGGAGACAGGGGGCTTCAATCGCTCCCTTTTGGTGGGATATTTATAATTGGTTTGCCGTGCGTCCGGAATGGCAGCATAAGCTTCAGTTGCTGACCGGCTCGCTAACCTACGTGAATCAGGAGCCGTTTTTAACGAAGAGCACCGCAAGGCAATTATTTGGCGCCAGGCTTCAAGTTAGCGTGTCGCGCATAGAACGTTTCGTATCCTGCCCGTTTCAGCATTTTGCCATTCATGGTTTGAAGCTGCGCGAACGGAAGCTGTACCGGTTGGAGGCGCCGGACGTAGGTCAGCTCTTCCATGCCGCTTTGAGCAGACTGGCTGTTAGTTTGGGTCAGCGATGGGGGCAGATGCCCGCCTCCGAACTGAAGGCTGCCGCCTCCATGACAGTCGATGAGCTTGCGCCGAAGCTTCAATCTCAAATTTTGCTGAGCAGCAGCAGATTTCAATATATTGCCCGCAAGCTGAAGGAGATTGTCGGGCAGGCCGCTCTTATGCTTGGGGAGCATGCAAGAAGGGCGAAGTTTCATCCAGTTGGGACGGAAGTCGATTTTGGTCCCGGAGGAACGCTTCCGTCACTTCGGATTCCACTCCCGGGCGGCGGAGAAATGGAGATCATCGGCAGAATTGACCGAGTCGATGCGGCGGAGTCGGAGCAAGGCTTGCTGCTGCGCGTTATGGACTATAAATCGAGCTCGACGCAGCTGCGGCTCGAGGAGGTTGCATATGGGCTTTCCTTGCAAATGCTCACCTATCTCGATGTGCTCGTAACGCATGCATCGGAATGGCTTGGGCAGCAGGCATCCCCGGCAGGCGTTTTATATTTTCATGTTCATAATCCGCTTATGGTGCTAACGAACAGTATCCATCCTTCAGAGGTTAATAATAAATTGCTGAAACGCTTCAAAATGCGAGGACTCGTAACTGCCGATGCCGATACGGTGCATTTAATGGACGATGAGCTTGACACCGGATATTCGGAGCTTCTGCCCGTAGCGTTAAAGCGCGACGGAAGCTTTTACAGCAGCTCCTCGGTCGTGACGAATGAACAATGGGACGTGCTGCGCCATTCCGTCAGAAATACGATTGCCCGTATCGGCAGCTCCATACAGGCAGGCGAAGTGTCGATAGAGCCTTACCGCATTGGCGCCAAATCGCCTTGTCAATTTTGCGATTACAAAGCGGTTTGCCAGTTCGACGTACAATTCGAAGGGAATGAATACAGGAAGCTGAACAAGCATTCCAAGGAACAAATTTGGCAGCAGCTAGAGGAGGGGTAAGGGGGAATGCACACTGCAATGGATTCGCCAAAGCCGGATAATTCGACATGGACAGACGATCAATGGGATGCCATCGTTACTAGCGGATCCAATATACTCGTCGCAGCTGCTGCCGGATCAGGCAAAACGGCCGTTCTCGTCGAACGGATCATTCGCAAAATATCGGCTCATGCCGATGTCGATCGCTTGCTCGTTGCTACTTTTACGAAGGCAGCGGCTGCCGAGATGAAGGATCGGATCAGGCTTGCTCTCGAGAAGGAACTCGAACGGCAGCCGGATTCGGAGCATTTGCGCCGTCAGCTCGCACTGATGAACCGGGCTTCGATTACGACGCTGCACTCCTTCTGCCTCGATGTCATAAGGCGCTACTATCCGTTGATCGGACTTGATCCCGGCTTTCGGATCGCGAATGAGACGGAGAGCGAGCTTATGCGGCTGGATGTGCTGGATCAGTTGTTTGAACAGAAGTACGAGGGTGCCGGGGATGAAGGGGCGTTTCTGCGCCTTGCAGACCGCTATGGGGGCGAGCGGGGGGACGAGCCGCTTTACCGTCTCGTGCAGCAGCTATATGATTTCTCGCAAAGCCATCCTTGGCCGGAGCATTGGCTTCGGGAGACGGCGAATGCTTTCGGTATCGATAACGTGGAGCAACTGCAAAGCAGTGATTGGGTTAAAAGCCTGCAAATGGATATCCAGCTTGCGCTGGAGGGAGCGGCCTCGCTGCTGCGCCAAGCGCTCGAGCTGACGCGGCAGCCTTCAGGACCGGCACCGTATGAAGCTAGCTTTGACGAGGATCTGCAACTCGTAAACGGCCTTTCTGAAATGGTCCATACGTCGCCGTGGGAGACATGGATAGGACCATTTCAGTCGATTCAATTCGGCAAGCTGAAGGCGATGCGCGGCGATGAATACGATAAGTCTCTGCAGGAGCAGGCCAAGGAGCTGCGGGACAGCGCCAAAAAATGGATTACTACTCTAGCCGACGAGCTGTTTGGCCGGACGGCCGAGCAGTTTTTGGAGGAACTCCAAGAGTTGGCGCCGCTTATGAAAGCGCTGGCGGAGCTGGTCGTTGAATTCGGGCAAGGCTACGAAGCGGCAAAGCGCGCCAAAGGTTTGCTTGATTTTGGAGATCTGGAGCATTATTGCTTACGTATACTGCGTGACCCGTCCTCGACGCCGGGCGGCTTGATCCCTTCGGTGGCCGCGCTTGAGTTTCAGCAGCAATTCGATGAAATATTGCTTGATGAATATCAGGACACGAATATGGTTCAGGAAGCGATCGTTTCATTGATCGAGCGTCCCGGAGCAGGGAATCGCTTCATGGTAGGTGACGTCAAGCAAAGTATTTACCGGTTCCGCCTCGCCGAGCCGAAGCTTTTCCTGCAAAAATACAAATCATATTTATCCAGGCAAGACACTGCCGGACAAGCGGAGGATATTTTCGCTAACGGCTTGCGAATCGATTTGGCTCGTAACTTCCGCAGTCGTTCGGAGGTTGTGGATGGCGTTAATGCCGTTTTCCGTTCGATTATGCGTGAGAATGTGGCGGAAATGAATTATGACAAACGCGCCGAGCTCGTTTGCGGGGCATCCTACCCGATTCCCGTACCGGCAGAGAGCTGCCAAGTCGAGTTCGCCGTGTTGAACAAAGCGGATGCGGACGAGGGCGATGAAGAAGGAAGCGAAGACGCGGATTTAACGGAGCAAAACGAGGATGGCCAGCTAACAGAAAATAGTTCCGCTGCGGAATCCGCAGCGGAGCTGAAGACGGCGCAGTTGGAGGCGCGTTGGGTTGCACAGCAGCTTCGTTCGCTTATTGATAGGGGTTACCAGGTTTACGACGCCAAACGCCGGGAAAGCAGGCCGTTACAGTGGAGAGACGTCGTTATTTTGCTGCGGGCAACGCAGCAGTGGGCGCCAATCATCATAGAAGAGCTGCAATCGAATGGCATTCCGGCTTATGCGGAGCTTAGCAGCGGATATTTCGATGCGGTAGAAGTGGAGACGATGCTTTCGCTGCTGCGTATTATCGATAATCCGTATCAGGATATACCGTTGGCTGCCGCACTTCGATCTCCTTTATTTGCGCTTGATGCGGAGGACTTGGCTCGTATTCGGATTCTGTCTGCGAAAGCTTCCTATTACGATGCCGTGCTTCATGCGGCAGGAGATTTGTTTATGGCGGAAGAATCGCGCGGAAAGCTATCTCTATTCCTCGAAAGCCTAGATCGTTGGCGGAATGAGGCGCGGCAAGGATCATTAGCGAATTTGATTTGGGAAATTTACCGTGAGACCGGCTACTATGATTTCGTCGGGGGGCTGCCCGGCGGTACGCAGCGCCAAGCGAATTTGCGCGCACTCCACGATCGTGCCAGACAATACGAGTCCACTTCGTTCCGCGGATTGTTCCGCTTCCTTCGGTTCATCGAACGGATGCGCGAAAGCGGCGGCGATTTGGGAACGGCAAGAGCGCTCGGGGAGCAGGAGGACGTCGTTCGCATCATGTCGATACACAAAAGCAAAGGACTTGAATTTCCGGTTGTATTTGTTGCCGGATTAGGAAAGCTGTTTAATCAGCAGGATATCCGCAGTGCTTTCTTGAAGCATAAGCAGCTAGGCTTCGGTCCCCTATTTGTAGATCCGTCGTTACGCATCAGCTATCCTACGCTTCCTTATCTTTCGATAAGAAGAGCGATGCGTATGGAAATGCTGGCCGAGGAAATGCGTATATTGTATGTTGCCCTTACACGGCCTAAAGAGAAAATGTTTCTAGTCGGAACCGTTTCAGATGCGGTTAAAAAGCTGAAGCGCTGGCTTTCGTCTATCGATGCGCATGGAAGACTGCCTGATTTTCGCGTAGCATCCGCGCGGTCCTTCATCGATTGGCTTGGCCCGCTTGCCGCAAGGCAGATGGCGGAACGAGAGAGGCTGACAGATGTGACAAGCAACGGTCCGCAATGGGAGGCGGGCATCGTTCCCGCCTCCCTATTCGGAATAGATGCAGCAGCCGCGCTAGAGAAAGCGGATCAACCGGATTCAGATATGCAAGAGCGATTACAAGCCGTAACATCGCTGTCTCTGCTGGAGAATACTGAACAGGATGAAGAACTCCGCACCCGCCTGGAATGGCAATACCGTTATCATACGGCAGCTTCGCTTGCGGCGAAAACGTCTGTTACCGAAATGAAAAGATTGCATGCGGAACCGCCCGAGGATGCCATTCCATTGGAGGAGCTTCGAGGACAAAAAGAGCCTGGGCTCTACAAGACGGGACAGACAGAACCTTCACCTTGCGGCTATACGTTCCGTTTGCGCCGTCCCGCATTTATGGAGGAGGTTTCCCTCACCCCTGCGGAGAAGGGTTCCGTTAATCACTTGCTCATGCAGCATGTATCCTTAGCGGAAGCTCCGGATGAAGAGAAACTAAAGCAGACGATTGACCGCATGATTGAAAGACGCATATTGACAGTAAAGCAGTCACAAGTTATTGATTTAGGTGCGGTCGCTGCGTTCTTCAGAAGCGAGCTGGGGCAGCGCATGCTGAGTGCTGACTGGGTACGGCGAGAAGTGCCTTTCAGTTGCATGTTTCCCGCTAACCGCGTATATCCGCAATCGGATGTAACGCTTGCTGCAGAGCCCATTTTGATTCAAGGCGTGATCGATTGTCTATTTGAAGATAAAAAGGGAATCGTGCTGCTCGATTACAAAACAGACCGTATTATGATGAACCAATGGGAAGCGGCGGCTGAGCGTCACCGCTTTCAGCTTGAGCTGTACGCGGAAGCGGTCGAGTCCGTTCTTAAAAGGAAAATAGATGAGAGCCATGTCTTTTTCTTCGACGGCGGACAGTCGGTACAGCTTAACAAATCGAATTCCAGCAAAGAAGGAGGCTAGGGGGTTGGAGCCACAACAAACAGGCAAACGCTCCATCGCACTGCCGATTACGCTTGTTATACTAGTGTTTAGTTTAATCGGCAACGTATTTCTTTACTCGCAATTTCTTCAGCATCGGCAGGACAATAAATTTAAAGCCGGACAAACCATTTATGCAGCGGCAATAGAAACCAGACTTTATTTCGAGGAGCTGCTTCGACAGGTCGATGCGCTCGTGCAAAGCGAGCGGCTCGAAGATCGGCAGGAAGCAAAGTTCCTTGCAGGCAAAGCTTCAATGAAAGGGTCTAAATTCGTGGAATTAGTCGCGGAAGCGGAACGGCTGGCTGAAAGTAAGGATGGAGTGAATGTTGAACATACATTAACCTATGTCAAAAATGTCGATTCAGCTCTGCAAACGATCGGCAGCTATTCGGGGCTTTTGAACGACGAAGATCAGGCATATTTGCTTTCACTGAAAGCATCCTTGGAGAAAATGGCCGGCGTAATGAGCGGTTTTAATTCAAACATCGGTGACAATCGCATTGCCGTTATCCGTCTGTCCAGCGGACCGGGTTGGATTGAGCTTGTTGATCAACTGCAACAGCATGTGAAGGAGCAGCTCGAAGCGCATGCTGCCAAGTAGCGCATTTTCATCGCAGAAAGCAGTAGCCAAATGCCTACCTGTGAATATGATAAATTGACAGGAGGAGATAAAATGGAAAATCCGGTTTTAGATCAACAGCAAATGAAACAATTGTGCGAAAATCATAAGCACCGCTATGTGTTGGCGCAAACGCATGACGGCTGGTGCTGCGACGGATTCCTTGAGCACGTGGACGACGAGGTCGTATGCTTAGCTGTACCATGCGGGATGAACGAAGGGGATAACAGGGCGTTTCTTCCGCAATTCGGTTACCCGTCATTCGGTTACCCGCCGTACGGTTATCCGATTTACCCTTATCCATACTTTCCACGCAGACGCTTTGTGCGTCGGGTGTTCCCGCTTTCCGCATTATTAGCCTTATCTTTGCTGCCTTATTTCTAGAATTTCTCGTACGCCGGTTGGCTGACAGGAGCTGTCTGCCCGCCGGCGTATATGCTTGTTGGACGGCGATCTTTTTTTTCGTTATGATAAGAGGAGGAGAACGGAAAAGGGGGTGAACCTTATGGACTGCATTTTTTGCAAAATAATTGAAGGTGCCATTCCTTCGAAAAAAGTATTCGAGAATGAGAGAATACTTGCTTTCAACGACATTCAGCCTGCTGCTCCCGTACATATATTAATCATTCCCAAAAAACATATCCCTACAATGAATGACGTAACGGAAGAGGACGGTCCGCTTATCGCGGAAATGTTCGCAGTGGCGCGTCAAATTGCGAAGGAACATGGAATTGCGGAATCTGGATATCGCCTAGTGAATAATGTAAACAAAGACGGAGGACAAGTTGTTTATCACCTTCATCTTCATTTGCTGGGAGGCGCAAAACTTTCTCCATTATTGGGAGATATCCAAAGTTGACACTGCCTTTTAGTTTGACATATAATGAAATTTGATAAACCGTGTATTAGCTCTGGACGGTCTGTTTCGGAGGGAGGGAAAACTGGTGTCTGAAACTAAAGTTCGCAAAAACGAAACTATCGATGCTGCGCTTCGCCGCTTTAAACGTTCCATCGCTAAAGATGGAGTTCTAGCTGAGGTGAAAAAACGCAAGCATTATGAAAAGCCAAGTGTAAAGCGCAAGAAAAAGTCTGAGGCTGCGCGTAAGAGAAAGTTTTAGGAGGATCCTTCCATAATGAACCTGAGCGAAAGATTGACCGACGATATGAAGCAAGCCATGAAGATTCAGGACAAGTTTAAACTAAGCGTTATTCGTATGATGCGCGCGTCAGTGAAAAACTTGGAAATCGATCTCAAGCGTCCCTTGGACGATAATGAAGTGCTTGATATCTTGAGTCGCGAAATCAAACAACGTAAAGATTCCCTCCAAGAATTTAAAAAAGCCGGCCGTGATGATTTAGTTGCGGATCTTGTTGTGGAAATTGAAATTATTAGTCGTTACCTTCCCGAACAGCTGACTGAAGAAGAGATTCAAGAGATAGTGACGCAGACCATCCATGAACTCGGTGCTTCTTCCAAAGCCGATATGGGAAAAGTTATGAGTGCCCTTTTGCCTAAAACAAAGGGACGCGCTGATGGTAAACTAGTAAATCAGTTTGTACAGCAGCTTCTAAAGTAACTATACATTCGGACTCACAAAACACCCCTGTACCGGGGTGTTTTTTTGTGTGCGCCACGCATGGCGATTAACTAGGTGGTGAAAGTCCACTGTGGGGGCTTGTAGTTGCCAACCACTAGCCAAGAGCAAGGGTGT
>NZ_JAKGAP010000058.1 GCF_021532375.1 Paenibacillus alkaliterrae | reverse complement strand
TGGTAAAGAGCGGCATCTCAGCTCGACTACTCGATTCTTGAATGAGTCGCCGTGGTCTGTGAATCACTTGCAAAAACAACGGATGGGACTAATCATGCAATCGATTCGGAAGCAGCCAAGGAATCGTGGTAAGCTGATTGTTTATCTTCTATTAGACGACACGTCATGCAAGAAAGAATCCACCACTCGCCGAATGGAAGGGCTGGACTTCCACTACTCTCATGAGAATGGAAAAAGCGTGTGGTCACATTGTATCGTCACGATGCATGTCGTCTCCGAAGGGCAATCCTTTGCTTGGGATTATCGCCCGTATTTCCGTGAGAAGTATTGTGAAGATCATCGTCTGACATTCAAAAGTAAAAACGAATTAGCCATGGAGATGATTGAAGCCTTCCCAGCGGATGAAGCCGATTGCATCTATGTACTTGCTGACAGCTGGTATACAAGTCGCGATCTACTTGATGCCTGCAACGCTCGCGGCTTTCATGTCATTGCAGCTGTCAAATCGAATCGAACAATCTGCCCTACAGGTATTCGGACTTCCATGTCCGACTTCGCAGCAACATACATCGATAACGCGGATCTCCGCTCCGTAACCGTGGAGAACAAACGTTACCGCGTCTATGCCTACGAAGGACCGCTTGCGGATACAGAAAATGTTCGGGTGTTATTATCTTGGGAAGGCAAATTTGACGCTAACGCGTGCCCATTTTGTATCGTGTGTACCGATCTAAGCTTGGATCTCGTTACGATCTTAAGCTATTACCGTATACGTTGGCACATTGAAACGGGATACCGTTACTTCAAAGAATTGCTTGGCTTTGATCAATACCAATTGCTTTCGTTTAAGGGCATTAATCGTTATTGGGCTATTCAATTTCTGACCCAAAATCTCTTAGAGCTTCAAAGAATGACATGGTCTAAATCCTCAGCCAAGTTAACGCTTGGTGATGTGGTTCGAAGGTTCCGTCATGAGCATAAGGGGCAAATGCTGCTCTATGTCTTTGAACAAGCGATGCAGAAGAAACCGTTGTTCGACATATTACGAGATCTAAAGATGATCTCATAACGCTCCTTTGACCACTAACACCACCAGTCTGCCTTTTTCAAGGTCAGATTATGTTTTTTGCAAGAGTCAAGTTAATAACTTCGTTCTCTTCATAGTTCGTTTGAGCCAAAATAAAGCTTTATGCGCGATTGTACATTGAATAAGCCTACTTTTCCATGATGCTTTGCCATTTTGATTGAGCGGATCTCCAAATCGTTATTTAGCTTATTCAGCGCTTCAGCCTCCATCCCAACACTTGGTCACTGATACTGATGTAGACGTCCTCTCCGCTGAGCCAACCCTTCACCTCAATGTCGCCGGCGTGCTGTTTCGGGTCGATCCCGTGAATGATTGCGTTTTCGATAACAGGCTGCAAAATCCACTTGATCGTATACAGCTGAAGCAGCTGAGGATCAAGCTGGATGTCATAATAGAAGTCTTCCTTCATACGCAGCTTGTGAATTTGGATCCAGGGCGATACTATCTCCCATGCGCTGCATATCGGCAATATAAAAAGATAACGTTTTCAGCTTTTGATCTAGGATATTGTTGGTTTCCCTTTGGAGCTTCTCATTCAATGTCCGTTCAGAGCCTGATAGCATAAACATACCCGATAGCATTAGCGGTACTTTTAAAAAGTCTCAAATAATGACTTACATATTCAAGCTCTTTCGAGAAAGCGTTTAGCTGGCTTTAGTTTTTTATGACTTGGAATGCGCCATACGTTTGTCCATCATTTTTACACCTTAATCCACGATTTGTCTCACTACTCAAACAAATAGTTTCGTGAGATATTGTAAAAGCAATTATTGTTAATGTAATGGGCTAAAGACAATTTCTGGGGGAGCTTGTATGAAGCGGAGGGTTTGGTTTCTGGAAATCATGCTCGCCATGTGCGTCTCGATGTTAATAGGATGCGGCATCACGAAGGAAAGTGAACGAGATACTTCATATGTGGAAGAAGTTCCTATTAAAGTGGTTCATTATGTAAGCGGTAAACTCGGAGATAAAAGTTTCTTTGATTCGGCAGAGCGTGGATTGAAAAAAAGTGAGATGGTATACGGGCATGAAGCGTCGACCATTGAAGGCGGGAATGATTCCGCGGTATGGGCTTCGGATTTGGAGGAACTGGCTGCCTCTGAAAAGTACGATAATATCATCGTCGGAACGTTTCCAATGACAGACACGGTGAGAAAATTGGCTCAACAATACCCGGATCAGAGGTTCATTTTTTATGATGATTCGGTTAAAGATGACCCCAATGTGTATTCAATGGCCTACTCTCAAAGTGAAGGCTCGTTTTAGGCAGGAGCTTTTGCGGCAATGGTGACGACAAATGCCAAACTTGAAGGATCGAATCCTGACAAAGTCATAGGATTCATCGGTGGTATGAACGACGAAGTTATTAACGATTTCAAGTCGGGTTATGAGCAAGGAGCCGCATTTATCGACCCGGAAGTGAAGGTCGTTGCCCACTATGTAGGTGACTTCACGAATGTTAGTAAGGCTGGCGAGTTGGCATTTAACCAATTCCGTGAGCATAAAGTGGACATCATTTACAATGTTGCGGGCGGTGCGGGGCTGGGCTGGGGATTTTGAAAGCAGGCGCCGAGGCGGGGAAATATACGATTGGTATCGATAGCAATCAAAATTCGTTATACCCTGGCAGCGTATTGACATCGATGCTCAAGAACGTGGACGAATCCGTATTTCGAGCACTCTGTTTTGTTCGCAGCGGCTATCTGCCCTTTGGCACACTGGAAATTATTGGAGTGACGGACGGGGCTGTCGGCATTGCGCGAGACGCCTTGTATGAGAAATACGTACCCAGTGAAATTCGCGAGGAAATGAAAGAAATTGAGGGTGCAATCGCATGCGGAATGATAGAAGTAAAGTCTGAATTGACGAAGGTTAAACCATAATAAGTTTCGATAGACACCACTAGACAAATACAGGATAGGAACATCATTTATGCATAAAAATATTACAATAAATTTGCGGTTGATTAGCAAATCAAAATGAAACCGCTTGCTTTTTCACGTGTTTTTCTGATTGTCATTGATTTCGTAGGATTTGGAGAAGCGCCTGAAGCTGCTACCTTAATAGCCAGGCCTTTGATAGGAATGCCGGGAATATGGGAGAGGACGGCAAATCGTCATGATTTCGCGCTGAAACCATTTGATCGAACTGTCTTGAACGAGTTGATCTTACCCCCAGAAGGATTTGTAATCAAAACCGTAAAAGACCGCTATGCACGTGTGAACAAACGTGAAGCCAATCGAATTGATGAATATAAAGCAACTTTAGGAGGAATCGATCTATGAGAAAATCAAGTGGAAATACTATATTAAGCTTATACGACGATTATGTTGAACTGGATCGCTTTATATCTTTCCAACTTTTTAGTTCGAATGTTTGCGCTGGAACCGAATCAGCAGCGATCCTACATGATCCATGATTCCGCGAAGGTTAACTTGGACTTGCTGTCCCACATGTTTGGCGACGCCCGCTTGGCGTTGTTCTTGCCGCAGGATTGTTCGGTTCCCTCACGTATGGTTCATCGGGAATGAGCTTCGGTGCAGATGTGCCGCCCGAGATTATTCGAATCATCATTGGATTGGTTATCTTTTTCGTTGCATCGCCGGGTATCATTCGTTGGGTGCTTCGTTTTTTAACCAGTGACCGCAAGCAGAAGGAGGTAATCTAAGATGGATTTGATCGTTACCGTCAGCGAAATGTTCATTACGATGCTTGTTTTCTCCACTGTACTTATATTCGCAGCATTAGGGGGATTAATCTCCGAGAAATCAGGCGTAATCAATATCGGATTAGAAGGCTTAATGATCGCCGGAGCTTTTTCCTCCGCCGTGGCAGTCTTATTTGCCGAGGATGCGAATCTTGGCGGCATGTCGCCGTGGCTCGGGCTTCTCACAGGATTACTGTTATTCCTTGCGCTCGGCACAACGGTCTTCTTGGTGAAGCTTATCTATGGGGCGGGCGAAACGAGAACGCTCAAGGAGGTTTTCACAAAGATACACGTTCCTATTCTTTCGGATATTCCGGTATTGGGAAAAGCGCTGTTCGTCGCGTATCCGACAACGTATATCGCGCTCTTCCTGGTGGCAGCCATGTTCTTCGGCATTGCCCAGACGCTGAAGAACCAGATCCAACTATTTCCGTTCGCGGACCAGATCCCTACGGAATTTATCTTTATGTTTCCGAATGTGTTAATCATTCTAGTATTGATCGGAGTGGTAGGAAGGGCAAATCCGCCTTCGGCGCTAGGGGAAGCGTACTATCCTGGAAAAAGATAGACATGACGCGCATTCTACTGACAACGGTTTCAAAGAAACAAAATATATGAGGAGGGTTTCAATTGAAAATGAGAGGAAGAATCATGGTTTCATGCATGACAATCGTTGCATCGCTTATGCTGGCGGGTTCTGCATTTGCCGAAACGTCCCGTACCGTGGAGCACACCCAGTGGATGGCGGAGAAGGATGTTGTGCAAGGCTACAAGGATGGGGATTTGGCTTTAGATCGCGGCATTTCGCTAGCGGAAGCTATTGCTTTCATTGCAAGAGCAAAAGGGGCGGCGATTACGAACAAGCCGGGAAATTGGTCAAGCGGTTATTTGCATTGGGCTTACGGGCAAGGCGCCATTACGCAAGCGGAATTGAAGGCCGGCAACAAAATTCCGAGCACGGAAGCGCTGCAGCGAATGACGGAGAAACTCGGATTCAAACTGTCCTTCTCCGCGTCCGGTCAAGTTACGCGGGGAGATTTTCTGCAGAAATTGGGCGAAGCCGTTACCACGCATGTCACGATCGCCCATACGAACGATGTGCACGGACATATCCAGGAGGATAAGTTCAATAAAGAGTTTGGTTATGCCAAGATGGCAACGCTAGTGGAAGCGTGGCGCAAAGAAAATTCGAATTTCTTCTTATTGGATGCGGGGGATACTTTCCAGGGAACGATATTTGCCAATCAATTTCAAGGGGAAGCCCTGCTGCCGATCTTGAATGCGCTGAATTATGACGTAATGGTGGCGGGAAATCACGAGTTTGATTTCGGTTACGAACAGCTATTGAAGCTTCGCGACCAATTGGAATATCCGATGATCAACGCGAACGTATTCAAAGCGGACGGCACAAACCTGCTCATTCCGACATTTACCATGAATATTGGCGAGAAGAAGTTCGCCTTTATCGGCTTGGTCACGGAGGAAACGCCGATCGCGACTCATCCTAAGAACGTTGTTGGCCTTACCTTCAAGGACCCGGTAGATATCGCTAAAGACTGGGTTCCGAAGTTAAAAAAGGACGCGGACCATGTCATTGTCATATCCCACGTTGGGATTGAGGTAGATAGAGAGATTGCGAGAAATGTCCAAGGAATCGACTTGATCATTGGAGCACATTCCCATACGCCGGTGAGAACGCCCGAGAAAGTGAACGATACCTACATCGTTCAGGATTGGGAGTATGGAAAGTCGCTTGGACGCGTCGATCTCTACTATTACAACAAAGAGGTTGTTCATTTCAGCGGAGGATTGCTGGAATACGATGAGAATGTTCAGGCAGACCCTAAAGTCGACAAGCTTGTTCAAGAAGTATTGAAAAAAGTGGACGAATCTATGAATATCGTAATCTCCAAATCAGAAGTTGATCTTATCGGTGACAGAAAATATTTGCGTTCCGGTGAAACGAATCTTGGCAATTATATTACGGATACAATGCTGGCAAAAACGAAAAGCTTCAAAGGGTATGAGGCGGATGTCGCGATAATGAACGGCGGGGGAATCCGTGCAGGCAAGTCGAAAGGCGACATAACGAAAAAAGATCTTTATACGATGCTTCCGTTCCCGAATACGTTAGTTGTCGTTGAAGTTACGGGAGAAGACATCGTGAAGGCGCTGGAGAATGGAATTAAAGGGGTCGAGAAGACGGACGATCTTCCCGGCAGCTTCCCGCAAATCAGCGGCATGACCTTCACTTACGACTCAAGCAAGCCTGCGGGTTCCCGCGTCTTGGAAGTTAAAGTAGGAGGGAAACCGATCGATCTGATGGGCGCATACAAAGTGGCAACGAATGACTTTTTGGCGGCAGGCGGAGACGGGTATAAAACTTTGCTAAAGGCGAATGTCTTCAACAGCGGATTTACGCTGTATGACGTGATCGAAGAACGCTTGCTGCAACAAAAATCCATCAGTCCTAAATCGGAAGGCCGTATTACATCTGTGAAATAACAAACCAAAGCGCCTCTTTTTATTTCATCTATAAAAGAGGCGCTCCTATAGGGGAGGATACACTTTGAAAATTTCTAATCGATTTCATAAAAGTAGTCTTGTTCTTGCTGCGGGCGCTATGCTCTACCCGCCAGATATGACAAAGAAGGAAAGGTCATCAATGTTAAATACTTGTCATCGCTTCTCCGGATGAAAACCGTCAGATCGTGATCGATTACATACGCGAACAGGGAACCATCAACCCTTCCGCCGATGGCAACTGGTCATTTGCCCCGATTGCAGACAAGGCTAAGATTACGTTCGAAACGTCGCCAATCGCCCGGAATCATTTGAAGAATCTGACTGGCATAACCTATCTGGAGACACTGAAGACCGGATTTGCCAAATACAGAATCGACCTGTCGAAGCCGGCTTCAGGTCCAAAGATGAAACGTCACTCCGATATTATTTATACCGTAAAGGCCGGGGATACGCTATCCCATATCGGGCAGCGGTTCGGCATTAGCTGGAGAAAGCTGGCCGAGTACAATAAGCTTGCAAATCCTCACCGTATCCGGGTGGGTCAGCAGATTCGAATCCCCAATGGCGGCGCAACGAGGGCTTCGAAATGAAAATCTACAACTTGGACAATGTGGATGGGTTCTTCAGCGTACTAGATCAGTGCAAAGGAGTCGTAGAGTTGATCACGCCCGACGGGGATCGGCTTAATCTTAAATCGAAGCTTTGCCAATACGTGGCCTTAAGCAAGTTGCTGAAGGAAGCGAAAATAAACGATATCGAAATCGTGGCCTATGATCCGGACGACGTTCATTTATTATTTCACTTTCTTATGGAAGACAAGAGATAGAAAGCTCTTTCAAACCAATGTTTAGGGGGAGTCATAAAATGTCAATTAGAAGGACTGCAGGTGCCGCTCTATCAGCCGCTTTGCTTCTCGGTGCTCTTATTGGAGCTGAGCATACACAAGCAAAGGAGAGCATGCATAAGCTGAAGGTTATGGTCACAACCGAGATTCACGCGCATCTCATGCCATATGACTATTTTCGCGATGCTCCGGATGAAGGTTTGGGTCTTGCGAAAACTTATTCGCTCGTGAAAAAGGTGAGAGAGCAAAATCCTAACACACTGCTGTTCAACACAGGCGACTTTATGCAAGGTGCAATAATTGGCGAGCATGCGGCAAAAATCCAGCCTCTCGCTGAAGGAGTGCCCTATGTCATCCTTGATCGCGAAGTGGATGGAATACCGATTTAAATTGGGATACTGGGGCTGACTCCCCCGGGCATTATGGCATGGCATGCCGACAAATTAACCGGACAGGTAACGGCTGAGCCGGTAATGGACACGGTCGAGAAATTTTTGCCGCAAATGAAAGAAGAAGGCACTGACCTGATCATCATCAATCTTCATGGCGGGAAGCGGCTTGAGGACGGCAAAAATGCGGTCATCATTCGGCCACGAACAGAGCGTTTTCCCTGGCGATAAAGATTATGACGGGGTTGAAGGGTTGGATAATAAAGCAGGCCTGATTCATGGGGTACCTTCTGTCATGGCGGGATTTGCAGGCGATCATCTAGGCGTAATTGATTTAAAGCTTACCCATAACAACGGGAAATGGAAGGTCGTGGACGGATCTTCGAAAAATATTCCCGTCGAGGAAACGACGGAGGCGGCGCCGGAGCTTGTTGAGGCGATAAAGATGCGGTTGAGGATGCGTTTAATAATAAAGCTCTTGTCACCTATTATTTTCGCTCGGACCATGTTTATATTCATCATGAAAAGGAAGAGGCTCAAGTGGTATTAATCGGGTTGTTCGTGAAAAAAGATGATCATACTGCGAAATTGGAACTTGAAGCGGGTTTTGTGGACGGTATGATGGTGGGGCGAAAAATATTAGACGAGCTCATTACCATTGAAATCGATTATTCTAAATTAAATCCGGAAGCAGAAAACTTTACGATCGAACGTGCGAACGGATCCGTCATTTTCCGAGAAATCGGAAAGCAGCTATAGCTTGTCTTTTTATTTGCTATGTGCGTGAGATAGATTTAGTTATGGAAGTTAGCCTAGCGAGATCCAGGAAACGAGTCCTGATCTCCTAGGCTTTTTCGTGTTTTTGTAAACAACACTCTGCATATCACCTACTTACAGCGGGTTCTCTCACCTTCCAAAAGATGACGGCGAATACTGCCATGCAGAGAAGGGCCACCACGGAATTATACATAAAAACATTACGCATGCCGAAGCTGTAGGTGGCAATCCCGCCTACGAAGCTCCCGATAATCCGCGCCGCGCCGAGATTCAGCAGACCGTTGAACGTTTGGCCGCTCGCTTTCAGCTCCTTCGGCACCTCCTGATTGATGAAGGTAGCCATCGTTACCGTGAGGACGATAAAGATCAGCCCGTGTAATGCTTGAACCGGAAGCGCCCAATAGGGGCTGTCGATGACGGAGAAGAGGTACCACCGTACAGCCGTGGCGGCGGCGGCTACTAATAAGATGTAGGGAATTTTCACTCGTTGAAAGATTTTGTTTGCAAATAGTAAAAAAGGAATTTCGCTCATCGACGAAATGACCATCGACCAGCCAAGCAATAAGTTATCTCCGCCCAATTCTTTGAAGTAGATCGGAAAAAATGCGTAATAATAACCAAGTGTAATTTGCAGCACGAAGTTGATTCCCAAATAGAGCATTAATTTGCGGTTTCGGAACAAGACCGTAACTGACATTTTCCGTCCTTTGGATTGATGTCCTTCAATTTTAGGAAACCGTAACACCAGCAGGAAGCATACGACCATAATGACCGCATATACCGCGAACATGGATTTGATATGGTCCTGAGCGATGATGCCGAAGGCGATGGACATCATCGCGAAGCCGAACGTTCCGCCCATACGGATCAAGCCGTAATTTTGCGATTTGTTGCGATCCAGTACCTCCAGCGTTATCGTATCGCTAATTGCAAAGATCGACGTTTGGAAGAATGTGAAGACACACATCATGAACAGCAGAAAGGCGAATTGCTCCGACAAAGGATATAACAGCATGGATAGGCCGCTGCCTGCAAGCAAGACATAAAGAATGTGGTTTTTTATTTTGGCCTTATCCCCGAAAGCGCCCCAAATCGGCTGCGCCAAGATGGCTACGAGCGGCCCCAAACTAAGCAGCGTTCCGATTTGCAAGGAAGTAAAGCCGATATCTTGAAAATAAACAGGCAGAAATGTGCCGTAGACCGCATTGCCTGCATAGATAAATACATAGAAAAGCACAAAATAATATAAATTAATTTTCACATAATCGCTTCTTTCCGCAGGAAAATTGGACATTGCTTTTTATTATATCACGAATAAAAGCACCCGATTGTGAATTTGTAGAAATTGATGGTAGGACCAAACGGTGCCCTCCTCTCACGCTGCTGCGGAAAGGGGGACACCATTTTGTTGCCGCGTCTTAACGCCTTCTAAGCTCGAAAAATTCGCATGCTTTCCGGTCGTGATAGGCGATATCGCTTACCCCCGATTGAGTCACGACGACGCTGTCGTTAAACCGGACGACGTTTGAGCTCGCGTCTACGATCTGATTATCTTGAAACACGCGAATGCGCAGCTGCTTTTTAATCATTTCCTCAAAGTCTTGGTCACTGCTCAGGCGACGGTTAATGGCCATGCGTAATCTCCTTTAACGAATCATTCTTTTCAGTTAGTCTAACGCATGAGCCTCCGATTGCAAAGTCTTCTTTGTTCGGGAGGCCGGAAGGAAAAAAGTCGATACGCGCCCGATTACTGCTGTCTTATACTTGTATCCTGATCGTTACGATCAGGGGCCGTCTTCTTTTTTGGCCGAGTTCCGCATAAGAATGGGAATAGGAAGCGGACTGTATCAAGCAGGAGGGGATGGTTTTGGCAAAATGGGGCAGGAAGGGCTGGCGGTTTCGACCGTTTGGCGGAAGCCGGATGCATCTTTGGTCAGGTCGTCCTTTTTCAAAGGTGAAGACAGTGCATTGGGGCAGCCGCGGAGGCTCGCAGACATCAGGAGCCGCTCCAAAAAAATGGGGCTCAGGCACGGGCCCCGCAGTGTTGAAATGGGGCTCGCGCTCCGGCTCCGGCAGCGGAAAATGGGGCTCCCGCCGACCTTCGTTTTCGCTTGGCAGCCGTAATCGCAGCGGGGCAACCGGAGGCACGGGAAGCTCATGGGGGGCCCGCCCGGCCAAACCGCGAATTCGGCGCCGTACCTTCGTTATTATCGTACTTATTGTCGCTATGGTCTTTTCGATTCAATCTTTCGTCTACGTGGAAAGGAATTTGCGTCCTCCTCTTATGAATATCGCGAAAATCAGAGTGAAGCAAATTGCGACGGAGGCGATTAATAAGGCAATTACCGAGCAAGTCGCCAAGCGGTCCGAATCGGATAAGCTTATCGATTGGAAGATGAACAGCAATGGTAAAATATCTGGCTTCATGCTGAATTATTCCGAGCATATGAGCATAACCTCCCAGACGATTCATACGGTTCAATCGACGCTCAAGGAAATGGAAAATATCCCGGAAAACATTCCGATCGGCCATGCTTTGAACAGTGCGATTATTTCCTCGTTCGGACCGAGAGTGCCGGTCAAGTTCGAGCCTGTCGGGGCGGCGAAGGTAGAGCTCAGCACCCGTCATAAGGAAGCGGCAATCAATATGATTTTAGTGGAGGTCTATATTCGGATAGTCGCAGAGGTTTCGATTATTATTCCGTTTGATACGGAGCCGCAGCTTGTTGAAACGGAGATTCCGATCTCCTACGCGCTCGTTGTGGGCGACGTGCCGATGTATTATTACGACGGTTCAGGCAAGCCTGTCGGCGATACGGCTGCGCAAGCGCCGAATATTTCGGTACCGCTCGGGCAAGGAACAAACGGCGGCGTTACATCGAATGCCGAAAATAATGAAAATTCAGGAGCCGCGGATGAGGGTTCAGACGGTTCAGACACATCATCCGAAGGTTCAGAAGAGGGTACGGCTAACTCTAACGCACATACGGGAACCGCGAATAACGCCGAAGATTCATCGGGAGAATAAAAAGTAAAAACGACTTTATCGTTCTCCGTTATGACGGATGATAAAGTCGTTTTTGCTGTAGAGTGATACGGCATCATGGAAATGATCGCATGCGTCGGGCGGTTTATTTTTTGGATCGCTTGCGCTTCCGTTCGTCCTGCTCCCATTTTCGCAGCATCGGATACGGGTCGAACGACCACTCGATGAGTCCGCGGTCGCTATAAACGCCATAATGCAAATGCGGCGGGAATTTTCCTTGCGTGCCCGGTTTGCCGTAGCCGGAGCTGCCGACCCAACCGACCACTTGACCGGGCTTTACGACATCGCCGATATTAACGGTTTTGTCAAAGCCGGATAGATGCGCGTAATAGTGGTAAAAGTTGTTTAAATCCCGTATGCCGATCCGCCATCCGCCAAAAGGATTCCACCCTTTCACCTCAACGATGCCGTAGCAGGTGCTGCGGACGGGAAGGCCGTGGGGAGCAAAGATATCCGTTCCCTCATGGGTTCTCCTGCCGCCCCATCCTCGGCCTGCTCCCCACGTATCGCGATAAGAATAGTTGGAGCCGAGGGGGACAGGGAAGGCATGCTCGAACAAATCGAGCTGACCGAATGCGGCATATATTCGCGAAAATTGCTGAATGCGCTGTACGGAGCGGCTGTTCTGATAATACTCCCAAAGGCCGATCGAGAAATCGTCATCCGTCATTCCATAAGCCGCAATTCGGCTGACAAGTGAATAGAGCAGGTCAAAGTCGCTCGTTCGCTCCGCTTGCCCGTTGCCGTCGCCATCGCGGCCGATGCCGTTGAAGAAGCGGATTGAAGCGGGCGTTCTGTCTTCCAAATTCGGATTTAAGGGACCGGCCCAATGCTCTTCATCGATAAAAACGCCGACGGTATCGCCTAGCATCGGCCTGGCTTTAGGCTTGACCTTTGACATGGATCGTTCATACTGATCGACTGCCGCTATCCAATACCAGGGGATTTCAGTCACAATGCTGAGCTTGTCATATAAACCTTTGCGGGCTGCGAGCGCATCCGTCTCTGCCGCCGCCGCTTGCTCCCTGGCCGGTTCAGGTCGCTGAATTTGAGCCGGGGATGCGATCGCATGGCTGACTGGCTGGACTAGGAATAGAGAGGCTGCGGTTAACGCCGCTGTAAGCGGGATAGTCAGTTTCAATCGTCTCATCCTTTCAGAAGCATGACGGTTATAAGGTTATGTTTCGCAAATCATTGGTTTTTATTCGAAATCTGTTATAATTAATCCATGAGTTTTGGACTTATAAATGAACGTGAAAGCAGGTAATGCCGTATGAAACAACAGGAAACGCTAAAAAAGCCGGACTGGCTTCGCATAAAATTAGCAACTGACGGTAATTTTGCCGAAATTAAAGATATGATGCGTTCGAAAACGCTGCATACCGTATGCGAGGAAGCGCGTTGTCCGAATATTTACGAATGCTGGGCGAATCGCACGGCTACTTTCATGATTTTGGGAGATATTTGCACGCGCGCATGCCGTTTCTGTGCGGTTAAGACCGGAATGCCTACCGAGCTCGATTTGGATGAGCCGGAGCGCGTAGCGGAAGCCGCCGAACAAATGGGCTTGCAGCATTGCGTCGTGACATCGGTCGCCCGCGATGATTTGAAGGATGGCGGCGCATCGATATTCGCGGCAACCGTTCACGCGATTCGCAAGCGGATGCCGTTTTGCCGAGTCGAGGTGCTTATTCCCGATTTCTTAGGCAACAAGGATGCTCTGCAAATCGTTATGGATGCGAACCCGGATATTTTGAATCATAATGTAGAGACTGTGGAAAGACTATCCGACCGCGTGCGCGCTAAAGCTAAATACAGCCGCACGATGGAGCTTTTAAAACGCGCAAAAGAGATGAAGCCGAAAATTCCAACCAAGTCGAGCATTATGCTGGGCGTTGGCGAGGAATGGGATGAAATTTTACAAACGATGGATGATTTGCGCGCGGTAGATGTCAATATATTAACACTGGGCCAATACTTGCAGCCGACGCCGAACCATTTGCCTATCGTACGTTATGTTCATCCGGATGAATTCGTAAAACTGAAAGAAGAAGGGCTGAAGCGCGGTTTCCGTCACGTTGAATCGGCACCGCTGGTTCGCAGCTCTTATCATGCGCACGAGCAAACCGATTCGGCACACGCGGCAATTGCTGCAAATATCCAAGAAGCGGGCTTCGACCGTGAGGTTTCCTCCGGTTCTTGCTCCGGCAGCATCTAATCGACGCTCAAGATGAGGTGGAGAATATGGGTTTGATTCATATCGGCGGCAAAACATATGAGATTGTACACGAAAATCGAAACGGCTGGAATGCGGAAGCGTTCCGCGACCGATACAGCGAGGTGCTGGAGCGTTACGATTTCATTGTGGGCGACTGGGGCTATAATCAGCTTCGTCTAAAGGGCTTCTTCCGTGATAATCATCAGAAGGCTACGAAGGACAGCAATCTCTCCGGCATGCCGGATTACATTAATGAATATTGCAATTTCGGCTGCGCTTATTTCGTTCTTGAGAAAACGATCAGCACGAAGAAGGAGCCTGAGGACTACGACCTGGATGCGGATGACGGGTTGCCAAGATTGGAAGCGGCCGATCTTAGAGCCGCGGCAGGGGCTGGCTATTCCGAAGTATCCGAAGCGGGAGACTCGGCTTTGGAGGAGGTTGCAAGCGCGAGAGAAGCAGCTCCTATGCAGGAAAGGCATACTCGCAGTTACCGCGGCGATCATCGGCATGGCAGCTCCAACCGCCACAATCAAGAAAATCGGAAAAGCAACGACAATACCGGTACCGAAGAAAACCGCAGCGGACCGGACAAACGCGGCAATGGCGGCAAGCGCGAGGCTCAGCACCGAAAGAGCTATCGCGGCAACGACCAACGAAGCAAGAAGCCGTACCGGCTTGCAGCCAGCGAGACTGCTGCGGCATCCGCCGAACCGAATGGACCAAAAAAAAGAGACACCGAACGTTCCTAAACGGAGCGGTCGGTGTCTCTTTTTTCAAAAAATGGCGTTGGGTCAATGTCCATTAACGAACGTCATAGCCCAGGAACGCTTCTCGTACGCGGTTCCAGAAGGGGAACGGGCGATAGCGGGCAAAGCTGACCTTACGGCTGGATACGCTGCAGCGGATCGAGCGGATGTCGCTGCGCATAATGCTGACGTGGTCGACCGTAAGCTGAATTCGCTGTTCCTTCTTGGAGATGATGTCGCAGTGATGATGCTGCGGCAGCAGCACCGACGAACCGAGCGTGCGGTAAACGCGATTGTTAATAGATGCGATCTCTGCAATTTGCAGCGTTTCGATGGATGGATGGACGATAGCTCCACCCAAGCTTTTGTTATAGGCCGTGCTTCCGGAAGGGGTGGAAATGACAATTCCGTCTCCGCGAAACATTTCGAACATCTCGTCATTGATGTTGATTTGGGCGACCAGCGTGCCGTCCACGCCTTTGAGCGTAAACTCGTTCAAGGACAAGTAATTGCGGCATTCCGTTGGTGTTTCCAGCTCGATTTCGGCTAGTGGATATCTCACCATTCTAGGCGTTTCACCCGCCATCATTCCGACAAGCTCCTCAAGCTCATCCGCTTGCCAATCCGCGTAAAAGCCAAGATGGCCTGTATGGATGCCGACAAATGCAACATCGGATATTTGATCGACATATTTATGGAATGCCTGCAAAAGCGTCCCGTCTCCCCCAATTGAAATGACGATTTCCGGCGTTTCATCATTTCGAATGAAGCCGCGCTCTGCAGCCAATTGGTGAAATCTCTCTGTCAACGCTTTGGATAACGAATCACCTCGATCGATAACCGCATACTTCAAAGGTAAATCTCCTTCCGAACTCTTAGTATCTAAGATTTTAAAGGAAATTCACTTCGAATTCAATGAGCGTAAGCGTCCTGGGACATTTCGGTGCAAATTTACGGCCCAAGCCAGCCCCAGAGAACGTAAACGAGAGCAAAAGCAATGAAGCTGTGCAGCAATCTTGAGAGTATAAACGGCCGGTAGCGTAAATCGGTACGGCTGAGCAGACTCGCAACCTGCGCGTGTACCGACAGGCCGCCCCATGAAAGCACCCAAGCGGCTATCGCGGCTTGATGCATCAGACCTGTGCCCGCCGTGCCCGCAGCGCGGGCGCCGAGCGTAACCTCAAACAATCCGAATATGCCGGCATCCGCCAGCGTAACCGGCATTCCGATAACGCCGAATAAGAACCGCAATGCTTCGGAGAGAACTTCAACAACACCGGCATGGGTCAGCATCTCCATGACAACGGAGAAGAAGACGACAAGTCCGCCGACGACAATCATTAAGCGAAGTGCCGATTGAACGGAATCCTGAAGCAGCGCGCCGAGCTCTCTTCCATCGAGCAGTCTCGCCTCATGCATCGCTTTAAGTGCTTCGGCAACACGGGAGGGACGACGTATCCTTAGCGTGCCGGAGACTTCGCTGCGTTTATTCGTCGAAGTTGCGGGAGCGTGCCGGTCATGGAAACGCATGAGGAATCCGATTAGAAGTCCGCCTCCGTAATGCGCTGCGGCAAGAACAGGCGCAAGCGCAACATTTTGGAAGAAGCCTACCGAAACCGCTCCGATTAGGAAAATAGGATCAGATGTCGTCGTAAATGCGACTAGCCGCTCCCCCTCCGCACGATTTACGAGTCTCTGTTCCCAGAGTTGCGCCGTCAGCCTTGCTCCTACCGGATAACCCGAGATATAACCCATCGTTACAACAAAACCGCCGATGCCGGGAAGCCTGAATAACGGTCGCATCAACGGATCCAGCAGCTTGCCGAAGAAATGAACGATGCCGAAGCCAAGCAGCAGTTCCGAGATGACGAAGAACGGGAATAAAGCAGGGAAGAGCACCTGCCACCAGATCGAAAGTCCCCGCAGCGACGAGTTCAGCGTTTCTGTTGGAAAGACGGCCATTAACAGCACGATGAATAATGCCCCTAATGCGGTGACAGATAGAGGATGAATGAATGCGCGCAGCAGATTGACCGCCTCCTTATGATGAAGTACAACCCCTCCTACACGTATATGTTTGAAATGGGTCGTCCATCACTTGAGCGGGAGGAAAAAAAAACAAGCTGAAAAGAAAACGTTTACAAAAAAGCTGGATTCCTGTATTTTTTATGGTACAATAGATTTACCTTAAAACGGTTGGAGTGATGAGCTTGAGTATAATTGCTGGCATCCTGGTATGTGCTTTTGTCTATGTCATTCGAGAGTCCCTTTCGGCACCTGGTGAAGAGGATTATGAAGGTTAGTGAGTAATACGTACTATATGACGAGGCCCGTGCGTGAAAATGCGGGCTTTTTTTTGTGCCCTACAAATTTTTTTTGTGATATAATTCTAAATACCTACATAATGGAGTTGATCCTGATGATGAATAGGAATATAAGCCTTTATGATGCGATTGGCGGACATGAGACTTTAAGACTAATTGTTGAAGCTTTTTATCCAAAGGTACAAGCTCATCCTTTGCTTGGACCGCTATTTCCGCAGGATATCGATCCTGTAATAGAGAAGCAATATTTGTTTTTGACTCAGTTTTTTGGCGGGCCGACGCTTTACTCCGATCAATACGGGCATCCGATGATGCGTGCGCGGCATTTGCCATTTCCCATTACTCCCGAGCGGGCGGAGGCATGGCTGGGCTGCATGCGCAGAGCGCTGGAAGAGGTTGGAATAGAAGAACGGCTGCAAGCGATCGTCATAGATAGATTATCCGGACCTGCACACCATTTCGTGAACCAATCAGAAGAGGAGACGTGATCTTTATGGAACCGCTCTACCAATCCAAAATCGAATGCATCTGCTGCGAAAAGACTTATATGACCTCTCGTGTTAGACCCAGCTTCAAAAAAGCGACGAAGACGGATTCTGACTTTTGCGGGTATTACAAAACAGAAGTAAATCCTGATTTCTACGTTGTCCGGGTTTGTCCGAATTGCGGCTTTGCTTCGACGGAGAACGGACTGGAGCGTCTGAACGATCAGCAAAAGAAGCAGTACCACGAGAAGATTGGTTCACAGTGGCAGAAGCAGGATTATTGCGGGCAGAGGAGCGCCAAGCAGGCTATGACCTGCTACAAGCTTGCGCTTCTCTCGGCTCAGGCCGTTGGGGAGAAGGACCGCGTGCTTGCCGGCATTTTGCATCACATCGGCTGGCTTTATCGATACGAATCGAATCAGAATGAGGAAAAAAGGTTTCTGCGGTTCGCGCTTCAGGCATACATACGGGTTTACGAGGCCGAGGGCGTGGCGCTAAATAATGCTAAGCTCATGTATCTTATCGGGGAACTAAATCGACGGATCGGCGAAGATAATGATGCCGTGCGTTGGTTCTCCCGCGTCGTGAATGATAAGAAAATCGTCGATGCGGCAATGATACGCGCAAGCAGGGAGCAATGGCAGCTCATTCGCGAGGAAACGGAAGCCAGACGGCTCAGGTCGTCCGGCGACATTCCGTTTTCAGAAAATAGCGCAGAGGAAGATAAGTCGGTCTCTACGTCTGCTTAATAAAACTATTTACGAAGGACATGATCCGTCAGCAAGTAATCGCGATCCGCGTCCAAAACTGTCACCTTGCTGTAACAGCAAGGGAAGACGAGCAAGCGTTTCATGCCTTCCTGGATGTCCTTAAGCTCGGAAGGACGCACGGGCAGCAAAACATTTTCCGCCTTGCAGAAGGGGCAGCTTGCTACGTAGAGATCGCCCATGACAATGTCATAAGGCCATGCTCTCTCGAACGGAATCATGATTTTTCTTCGCTCTCTGTTGATGCCGGTGTATCGTTCTTAGCCAGTTCTGCAAGCTTCTGCAATAAAATGTGGCGCGGCATATGCATCAAATGCTCTAACGGCACGCCAAGCTGCTCTGCCAGCTTAACAGCCGTATCGGCCGATATTTGCAACGGTTTAGACATGGTGAAATTCCTCCAATCTGGATATAATTAAGTTATACACCGCCTGGAAGGTTTGCGCAAATAAAAAACGCGGCCGCTTCTTGGCTTTTTTTATTTCGGAGAGGAGATGGAGGCTGACATGAAGGGATATCCGCAAAGCTGGAATTTGGACGTTATTTACGAGGGAGGCTCTGGCTCGTCTGCCTTCGCGCAAGAATTGAAAGGAATCGAAGTGGATATCGCGCAGCTGGATGCGGCGCTTTCCCCCGAGGCAGGCAAGGACAGCTTCGAACTGGAGCGATGTACGGAGCTTCTGCAAAGCGTATTGCTTCGCTTGCGACAATCGGAATCATTCGTATCCTGTTTATTGGCTCAAAATGTGAAGGATTCCGCGGCTAGCGCGCTTAACGACCGTGTGAAGACGTTAGCGGCGAGGTTTCTTGGCGTGCTTACCCGTTTTGACAATACGCTGCGGGAAATCGGCGAAGAGGCGTGGACGAAGCTGCTCGGGCAGGAGAAGCTCTCCGGGGTAGCTTTTAATCTAGCGGAGCGGCGCGAGCTTGCGAAGCGGAAGATGGCTCCAGAGCTGGAAGCGCTGGCAGGCGATTTGGCAGTGGACGGCTATCATGGCTGGAGCGATTATTACAATGTAATCGTAGCGAGAGCGAAGTTCACTGACATCGGCAAGAATGGGGAGAAGAAGATCCTTTCAGCCGGACAAATGCAAAACCGCTTATCGGACGGCGATCGATCCGTGAGGCAGGCGGCTTTCGCGGAGTGGGAGCGCGAATGGTCGGAGCAAGCTGAGCTTTGCGCGGAGACGCTGAATCGTATTTCCGGCTTCCGCTTGAAGCTGTATGAGAAACGAGGCTGGGAATCGGTGCTGCAGGAGACGCTGCAAATGAATAGGATGAGCGAAGCGACGCTGCACGCGATGTGGTCGGCAATCGGAGAAAGCAAGCATGTGCTTGTCCGTTATTTGGAGCGCAAGGCGAAACTGCTCGGCGTAGAGAAGCTGGATTGGCATGACGTGGAGGCGCCAATCGGCTCGGCGACTCGGACCATTCCGTATGATGATGCGGCTGCTTTCATCGTCGAACAGTTCCGGACGTTTAGTCCTGAGCTTGCCGACTTTTCGGAAATGGCGTTCAAGGATGCTTGGATCGAAGCGGAGGATCGCGCCGGCAAGCGTCCGGGAGGCTTCTGCACCGCTTTCCCGAAAAGCGGGCAAACGCGTATTTTCATGACCTATTCGGGCACGGCCTCGAACATATCCACGCTGGCGCATGAGCTTGGTCACGCGTATCATCAGCATGTCATGAACGACCTGCCTGCATTGTCGCAGGAGTACGCGATGAACGTAGCCGAGACGGCCTCGACTTTCGCGGAGCTGATCGTGTCGGACTGCGCGATGAAGGCAGCGGTTGATCCCGATGAGAAGCTGGGGCTGCTTGAGGACAAAATCCAGCGCTCGGTTGCTTTTTTCATGAACATCCATGCGCGCTTTTTGTTCGAAAATCGGTTTTACGATCGGCGCAGAGAGGGCCTGGTCTCGATTGAGGAACTGAATGCGTTAATGGAGGCGGCACAGCGGGAGGCCTATTGCGATTCGCTCGGGGAGGTACACCCGCACTTCTGGGCGTCCAAGCTGCATTTCTACTTAACTGATGTTCCGTTCTACAATTTCCCTTATACTTTCGGTTATTTGTTCAGTGCGGGTATTTACGCGCGTGCGCTGAAGGAGGGGGCTGACTTTAAGGAACGATACGTATCCTTGCTGCGCGATACGGGGAGAATGAGCGTAGAGCAGCTGGCGAAGAAGCATCTTGGCGTTAATGTGGAGGAGATCGGCTTTTGGCGGGATGCGGCAGCCTTAACGGCGGTCGATGTCGAGCAATTTTTGGAGATGACAAACGAGTAATAACGGAGGCTGCCGCGATCATAGAGCATTCTATGGTCGCGGCAGCCATGGTGTTTGTTGAATGGAAAATTTTAATATGATATATTATTCATCGAATAGTAGCGTTAAATAGTTTATTTATGACTCATATACGGATTGGAGGGGAGTACGATTCAGCTATCCTCGCGGCAATTGGAGCTTCTTGAGCTCGTGAAGAGGCATGCGCCGATTACCGGTGAACAATTGGCAGAATATTTAGGAGTCAGCAGGCCGACGCTGCGCTCGGATCTATCGCTTCTCGTCATGCTTGGTTTGCTTGATGCGAAGCCGAAGGTCGGTTATTTTCTGGGAAATACGTATCGTTCAAGCGGCGAGCCCCTGCAGCAATTCCACGCTTTAAAGGTGAAAGAGGTGCAGGGGGTTCCGGTCAACGTACCCGATTCCCTGTCGGTGCACGATGCTGTCATTACGCTGTTTACCGAAAATGCCGATACCCTTCTGGTCGTTAACGACCAGAAACGTTTCGTAGGCATTGTAACGCCTAAGGACTTGCTCAAAATAACGCTGGGCAATACTGGCTCCGCAGCCATTCCCGTCAGTATGGTAATGACCCGCTACCCGAATATCGTAACGTTAATGCCCGACGATTCCGTTATGGACGCGATTCGCAAAATGTCGCTCCACCAGGTTGATTGCCTTCCTGTTATTATGTCCCGCGAGGAGCAAGCGGCAGATCCGGAAGTAACCGGCTGGGTATCGAAATCGAACATTATACGTATGATGGCGGACTTTGCTGCGGCAGGGGAATTGGAGGAGCCAGAATGAAGACAGAGCAAACGATATACGTATGCTCCGATGCCGTCGGAGAAACGGCGGAAGCGGTAGCAAAGGCAACCTTGCGGCAATTTTCATCCGAGCGCGTGAAGATTAAGCGGTACGGACATTTAAAATCCGAGGATGAGATTGTCCGCATCGTTGCGGAGGCGCGCAGCACGGGAGGCTTCATCAGCTACACGCTCGTGCAGCCGGAGCTTCGGGAGCTGATGAAGGAAGAGGCGCTTCATGCGGGCGTCCGGGCGGTTGACGTTATGGGGCCGATGATGCAAGCCTATATTGATACGTTCGGCAGCTTTCCGAAGCGGGAGCCGGGGCTTCTGCACTCTATTGATGATGCCTACCATCGCCGGATGGATGCGATTGAATTTGCAGTAAAATACGATGACGGCAAGGATGCGCGCGGCTTTGTGCAGGCGCAGGTTGTATTAATCGGTGTAAGCCGTACCTCTAAGACGCCTCTCAGCATATTTTTGTCCCACAAGGGCATTAAGACAGCGAATTTGCCGCTTATGCCTGAGGTGAATCCGCCCGAGGAGCTGAAATCAGCCCCAGGCCGATTAATCGTGGGATTAACGATGCATCCGGAGCATTTGCTCGAGATTCGTTCGGAAAGGCTGAAGACGCTCGGACTGCCGGCATCGGCCCAGTATGCTTCTACAGAGAGGATTCTAGAGGAGCTTGAATACGCAGAGACGATCATGAAATCGCTCGATTGTCCAATCATTGACGTGACTAACCGGGCAATTGAAGAGACCGCCGGCATTATTATTGAATGGCTTAACAATTAAATGGCTATACCGTTAGAGACAAGGGGGAATCTACATGGATAGAACGTTTGTAATGGTTAAGCCAGATGGCTACGCACGCGGATTAGTAGGCCGCATTGTGGCGCGCTTCGAAGAGAAAGGATTTAAGTTGGTCGATGCGAAGGTGATGCAATTAAGCAGAGAGCTTGCCGAGCATCACTATGAGCATTTACGCTCTAAGGTGTTTTTTGATGAATTAGTCGATTTTATCGTATCGGGACCGGTTTTCGCCATGATCTGGGAAGGCAAGGATGCAATCAAAAATGCCAGGGCGCTTATTGGCGCCACAAATCCGTCAGATGCGCCGGCAGGAACGATCCGCGGTGATTATGCGGTTGACGTGGCGAGCAATATCATCCATGGCTCGGACTCCGACGAGAGCGCGGAGCGGGAGATCAAACTGTTTTTTCGATAAAAAGGGAGTTGACCGGATATGAAGTTTTTCTTGGATAAGGAAATTTGCAACATCGTATCCGGTCCTGTCAGCGCCTAGGTTATCGGCACGAAAGCTGACGATATGCTGAAGGAAGCTCTTGAAATAGCGGAATGGGCTCCTAATGTCGTTATTAAGCTGCCTCTGACGGAGGACGGTCTATATGCGACGCACGCACTTGCTGAGAAGGGCATTAAAACGAATGTAACGCTCGTATTCTCAGCGGCGCAGGGGCTCATGGCTGTCAAAGCGGGATCGACCTTCATCAGCCCGTTTGTCGGAAGGCTGGACGACATTGGCGTTGAAGGCTTAAAGCTGGTTCGCGATCTAAACGCCATTATTAGGAACTATGGTTATTCTACCGAAATTATTGTTGCGAGCATCCGTCATATCGGCCACTTAGAGCAAGCGGCGATTGCAGGGGCTCATATAGCGACCATACCAGGTTCGCTGCTGCCGTCGCTATGGAAGCACCCCCTTACCGACATCGGTATCGAGAAGTTTTTGAGCGACTGGAGCAAGCAGAAATAACTCTGCTGTTGACGGATGGAATAAGGTTATGGTAAATTTTAAAAAAAGTTAATTCTAAAAAACGGAAGCACCGTACAAGGCTGCAGATATCTGCGCCTTCTATGGTGCTTTTTTTGTGTTTTTTGAAGAATTGAGGGGAGGGCTTGCGATTGAGAAAATATCAGCTGGCAGTAGCGGTGAGGGAGCCGGAATACATGAAGCGGCTAGCCGATTACGTGCGTGACAGCCCGCTGTTCGAACAATGGCAGGTGATTGCTTTCACCAATGCGGGCGCATGCATGCAATACGTGAAGCAAGGCTACAGAATCGATTTATTGGCGGCACAGCCGGAGCTTCTAAACGAGCTGAAGGGGCGCGATGAAGCATTTGCCGCTATTCCGACAGCAGCGCTCGTAATGAAGCTTGGTGAAAGCAAAGAAGTACTCGAGCTGCACCAGTACCAGCCGCTTCCGTTATTGCTGCAGCGTTTATCGGATCTGCATGCGATGTCCATTGGTCACCCAGGCCAAATAGACGCGGCCTCCGAGCTTGCAGCAGGCATCAAGATCATTTCGGTATACTCGGCAACGGGCGGTACGGGAAAGACCGCTTTGGCGCTTCATTTGGCGCATGCAGCAAGCACTCATCGCTACCGTACGTTCTATTTGAATTTAGAGAGGTGGAATACGTCAGAGGCATGGCTCGGTCTGCCGCAGAACGGCGATGCTCCTAATGCTCCAGGCGTAAGAGAAGGGCTCTCCGAGTTCCTGTACGGCTTGAAGGCGCAGCCGGACCAATCTGTGAAATGGCTGCTGGAGCATCGTAACCGCCATTCGCTTCTGAAAGGCGACTATTTGGCACCCTGCACAAACATGGAGGATCGATTGACGCTTGGCGCGGAGGATGCGCTTGGCTTGGTAGACGTCATTGCCCGCAGCCGGCAATACGATCTTATCGTAATCGATTTGGATGATGGGCTGGAAGAGCTTCATGCCGCTCTATTCGAGCAATCGAATCAAGTGCTCTGGGTGATGAACGATGACGGCTCCGTACGGGATAAGCAATCGATGAAGCTCCGTTATGGCGAGCAGAGGTGGGGCGAGAGATTCCGCAGTTGTTCTCGCAAATTTGTTTTCGTCAATAATCGGGCGACTACGGCAGCAAAGCCTTCGCTAAGCGAGAGGAATGATATCGTATGCGCACCGGTCCAACTGCCGGAGGTGCCTGAATGGCGCGGGGCGGCTGCCGTGACTCTGCTGTCCTCGCCTTTGTTCCGCGCGGCTGCGGATAAGCTGTTTAAATTTATTCTTCAGGAAGGAGGGGAGTAGAACTGCTGACAGATGAGATCGTCATGGAGCTGCGAAACATGGTGCGCTCGAAAATTGATTTCAGCGGCGCGCTGTCAGACGGCAGCTTAATGAAACTCGTTGAGGAAATCGTGTTCGAGTGGTGTGAGCGCCATCCGCTTACGGCAACGGAGAAGGTGAAACTGGTACGCAGACTATTCCATTCATTTAGAGGGTTAGACATTTTGCAGCCCTTGATGGAGGATGCGTCCGTCAGCGAGATTATGATTAACCATCATGCCGAGATTTTTGTTGAACGCGAAGGAAGAATGACGCTGCTTCCCGTTTCATTTGAAAGCAGGGAGCGGCTGGAGGATTTAATTCAGACCGTTGTGGCCAGTGTCAACCGCGTCGTAAATGAGTCGTCGCCGATTGTGGATGCCAGACTGAAGGATGGCTCCCGAGTGCATGTGGTGCTGCCGCCTGTTGCGCTCAAAGGACCATGCATGACGATTCGAAAGTTTCCCGAGAAGCCGCTTACGATGGAACAGCTGGTGTCAATAGGATCACTAACGGCCGCTGCCGCAGTCTTCTTGAAGGAAATGATCGGCGCGCAATACAACATCTTTATAAGCGGCGGCACGGGAACGGGCAAAACCACGTTCTTAAATGCGTTGTCGCAGTTTATCCCTTCCGACGAGCGAATCGTTACGATCGAAGACTCGGCCGAGCTGCAAATCCGATCGCTGCCTAATTTGGTTTCGATGGAGACGCGAAATGCGAATACCGAAGGCAAAGGGGAAATTAAGATGCGCGATCTCATACGAGCCTCCCTTCGCATGCGACCCAATCGAATTATTGTTGGCGAGGTGCGCGGCGGAGAGGCGCTCGATATGCTGCAAGCACTCAATACCGGACATTCAGGCAGTATGAGTACGGGCCACAGCAACGGGGCTAAGGATATGATTGCTCGCCTAGAAACGATGGTATTAAGCGCTGCAGAGCTGCCTGTGCAGGTCATACGCCAGCAAATCGCTTCGGCCATCGATATCGTCATCCATTTATCAAGGTTTCGTGACCGCTCCCGGAAGGTAATGGAAATATGCGAGGTTGTTGGCGTAGAAGCGGGCGAAATACGGCTTAATCCGCTCTTCCTGTTCGAAGAGGAGAGAGGAGCGGACGGTCAGGTGCCGGGCAGCCTTAAGCGAACGGCAAATTCGTTGGTGCACACCGAAAAATTGGTGATGGCCGGAAAAGGCATGGAGGGAGGAATAAGGGGATGAGCAGTCTGGGAGGGGTGCATCGGCCGAGGAGATTAAAGAATGGCCGGATGCAGGAAATGCTTGAATGGTGCGGCTGGGAAAACGAAGCGATGATGGCTGACATTCGAGCAGGACGCTTGTTAACGAATTATGATCAATACCATTTAAGCCGGAGGCAGTTTGTTATTACGGCCGCAGCTGCAGCGCTCATTATTTTCGCAGCTGTCTACCTGTTTTATCATTCGGTTGCCGTCTCTTACGCGGCGTCAGTCCTCTGTATAATTGCACCGCGATTTAGACGCAGAGCTTTGCGGGATAGGCGCAAGGAGAGGCTGAAGCTGCAGTTCAAAGAAGCGCTGTTTTCGTTAACCTCATCGCTGGCAGCAGGGCGCTCGCTCGAAAATGCCTTTTTATCCGCGCTTGATGATTTGAGGCTGCTGTATCCCGATCCGCGAACCGAGCTTTTGCTGGAATTTCAAATTGTTCGATTTCGATTGGACAATGCTGAGCCGCTCGAATATGCACTGCGAAATCTTGCCGATCGTGCGCATATCGACGAAATCACGCATTTCGTTGACGCGCTCGCTGCTTGCAAGCGTTCGGGCGGAGATCTGCTTGAGGTAATGAAACGGACCTCGATTATTATAGGCGAGAAGCTGGAAACCGAACAGGAAATTGCCGTCATGATGGCTCAGAAAAAGTTCGAGGGGCGAATTATGATGGCGGTTCCGTTCGTATTTCTAGCCTTCCTGGGTTTTGCTGCCCCTGACTATATGGCGCCCTTGTACGGAGGAACCGGCTATTTTTTGTTAACGGCGGCGCTGCTGCTTCTGCTCCTATGCTTCTGGATCATGGGAAAAATGATGAGCATCCGGATGTAGTAAGGAAGGGAGGAAGTACGGCGAATGATTGCGGCGATAGCTGCTGTAACGCTTGCATCCGTCTGGGTTTACATGACTGGAGGGAAGACATTGCAATCGATAGGGCTTCAGCTCATGAGCGGAAAGCGCGATGCGAGGAGATCCGGGCAGCGGCTCAAGCAGCTCTTGATGATTGTCCCCTTTGCGAACATGCTTGAGCGTCTGCACGCTTTTGATTACTTTCAGCTCCCTCTAAGCAGCTACCATATGAAGCTGTTGATACTGAAAGATGGCGATTGGTCCATCGAGCGGACGAAATCGGAGGCGGCGGCCTCCATCGGCATCGGTTACGCCGCGTTAACCGGCTGTGCTTGGCTTAGCTTGCTGGCACAGGAGCCGCTGCTGCTCATGATGGGAGTTTTGTTCGCGCTGCTGCTTGTCACGCGCCCGTTCCTGGAAGCAGGTCGCAGAGTGGAGGAGCGCAAGCAGCAAATAATCTTGATGCTGCCGGATATGCTCAGCCAGCTCATGCTGCTTGTCGGGGCCGGGGAGACGGTACAGCTGGCGCTGGCCCGCTGCCTGGATGGAAAGGATAAGGATCAGCACCCGCTCTATAAGGAATGGCATGATGCGGTGTCATCTATGCGAAACGGACAATCACTGAGTATGGCAATGGAGAGATTTAACCGGCGCTGCGCAGTTCAAGAGGTATCTATATTCACGACGGTGCTGCTTCTTAATTACCGGCGAGGGGGCGAGCATTTTGTGCTGGCATTGAGAGAGCTGTCTTACACGCTTTGGGAGAAGAGAAAGGCAATGGCAAGGATGCGTGGAGAGCAGGCTTCTTCCAAGCTCGTATTTCCGCTCGTCGGCATATTGCTCGTGCTTATGGTTCTGGTGGCCGCTCCGGCTGTTCTGCTTATGTCTTAATTAAAACGAGAGAGGACGTTGGGAAAATGAAAAAGCTAGGTCAAGCTATTCGATCATTTTGGGAAGAGGAAGACGGTTTGGGAACGCTTGAGATTATTTTAATTATTGCGGTTGTCATTATTATTGCGCTGCTGTTCAAGGATTGGATTATTGGATTGATTGAACGTTTAATGGGTAAAGCGGATGATGAGGCGGATAAAATATTTGGTTAGCGGGTGATGGCATTGAATTGGCCGAGTGTCAGGGGGAGGCTGCTGCAGTGGCATAGGAAGGAGCAGGGCAGCTTTACTCTAGAATCGACGCTCGTATTTCCTTTGCTATTGACTCTCATTCTGCTGTTCCTTGTTTTCGGGATGTATATGTATCAGAAGGTTCAGCTGTATTATGCTGCATCGTCAACCGCCGAGCGTGCAGCCTTCGGCTGGGATAACAGCCATCGGGATCCGCGAAGCGGCATGCTTACGGAAACGAAGTATGATGGCCTGTACTGGCGAATAGGGGAAGACGAGATGCTTGGCAGCTTATTTGGTCTGGGAGCAGGGAGCACGGATACCGTAATCACGCTTCCGCAGGAGTTGTCATCTGACGGGGGTGAGATTGATTTGTCACAGAGCAAAATGCTGCGTTCGGTCCAGTGGCTTGAGCGAGCCGGCCTCGGTTACAAAGGTGAAATCAGCTATTCCAACCGCATTCTAAAGAGAAAGATCGAAGTAAAGCTGAAGCAGCCTCTAGCGGTTGATGCATTGGAGCAAAGCTGGTTGAAGCGAGAGCCGAAGACGGTGTCCGCGGCTTCTGTCGTTGATCCCGTTGAGTTTATTAGAAGCGTCGATCTCATGCGTTATTATTCGTCGAAGTTCGCGGACAGGGGAGGCGGAGCGGGACCGGCTAAGGCTCAGGCGGGTAAGGTTCTTGCTACATATCAAGGGATTGGGGGGGAAGATGAGCTTGAGAAGAGTGGATAGGGCAACGCTCTTATACCGCTGCAGGCGGCTTCTATTGGCCGGTGACGGAGCCGTTGCCATATTTTCGGTTATCGTGTTATCTTCGCTGCTGCTGTTTTTCTCGCTGTTAATTGATTACGCGCGGATTGCGGCTTTTCATAAGCTGACCGAAGATGTCGTTCGTTCCGGTATACGTTCCGTCTTGTCCGCATATGACGCTGCCTTATACGAGAGATATGGCTTATTTGGCCGCGGAGGTACGGATGGTGAGCTGCTTTTTACTGAAGTGCTGGAGGCGAACGCAGACGAGAATATGAATTCGATTGGGGAGTCGTACAAGCTTATTCGCATGAAGCCGGAAACTTCTAAGCTGCACACGGCTGATTTTCTGGGAAAGCATGATGTTTTCGCCAGACAGGTGCTTGAAGATATGAAGTATAAGGCACCGGTCGACTTTACGCTGGAACTGGCCGCGAGATTTGCGCCGATGGCGGGAGCCATGAAGGAAGCTGCCGTTACGGTTAGTCTGCTGGAGAATATGCGCAGGCTGTATGAGAAACGGGAAGCGCATTTAGCGTTAGTTCTTGAACTGCAAGAACAGGCTGCCGCTATCGTGAGAGGGAGCGGTATCGATGCGCTCATTCCTGTCCGGACGGCAGAGCTTGCTGCAGGAGGAGATACCGCGTTTGCCATTGTGAGCGAGTACGGGTCGTATGCATCGCAGGTGATGCATGATCAGTCCGTACCGGCTGAAGGCGAGACTATATACGAGAATGAAATTCATGCATACGAAGAAAAGGCTAGAGCTGTCGGAATGGAGCTGCGCCGGCTAAGCTCAGAGCTGCTTAAGAGTCACGAAAAACTGCAGGGCGATGCACGGAAGGAGCTTGAAACAGCCAGGTTGCTTAATACGGATATGCAGCGGCTTGTTCAGCAAGCGAGTGCGTCCACAGCCAGTGACGGATACGATGCGGTATCAAGAAGCAGCGTAACGGGCGCTGGCCAGTATCAGGTGCCAGCGAGCGCTGCAGCGGATATCGAGCAGGTGAGGAAGTCGGCCGATGAGCTTGTGTTGGCCGAAAGCTGGTTTAATCAGTACAGTCAGGAGTTATCGGCACAAGGCTCAGCTGCATCTGCGATCCATATGGAAACGGGGAGCTTTCAGTCGAGCAGCTTAGCCTCGATGTCCAGGCCGATTGCCAGCCTTGCGTCCGACGGTCTGCTGGAGGGTGTTGCCAGCCTGCGTCTTGCCTACGGCATGTACGAAGAGAAATATATTCGTCCAGGAGCTATTTTGGCAAGCCGGAGGCAGACACTGGAAAGCGGAAATGTGAAAGCGCAGCTGAAGCATCAGGAGGAGCAAGCCGGGGTGCTCTGGAAGCAAGCGCGAGGCATGCTGCACGGCTTGACGGCCATACCGCAGACGGAAGAGCATATGAAGCTCTTCGAGCTGGTTCGGAAGCGCTACAATGATAATTTATTGTTCAATCAACAGTCTGACGCAGCGACGGTTAGTTATGAGCAAGGAGCCGATATACATGATGCCGCAAAGCAATCCGCTGCATTAATGGACGGTTTATTTACAGGTATGGCGGGTATGCTCGAGCGAACGAGAGACACCCTTTATGTTGGCGAATATGTCGTAGGGCGTTTTCCTTCGTTTGCCCCGCAAAATTTGAGGATGATGATGACAGAAGGAGATCTGACGGAGCTCTCCCATGCGATTGCTTTCAATAATCAAGAAGCGGAGTACATTCTTTACGGTTTTCATAATCCGGTCGGAAATATCATCGCGGCTTACGGGGAATTATTTGCGGCGCGTCTCGCCGTGCGAACCATGGAGGGTCTTATTGAAAGCCGGTCTCTTGGTCACCCTCTGCTTATATTGTCAGCCGCTCTTCTATACGGTTTGGAGAAGACGATGGAGGATCTGCTCGCTTTCAGTGAGCGAGGTACCGCACCTTTGTCGAAATTTGTGAAGGCGGAGCTGTCTTACAAGGATTATTTGCGGCTATTTATGCTTATGCATGATGCCGATGAAGGGTCCAGGCTGGCCCGGATGATAGCAGTCATCGAACAAAACAGCGGGACGACGCTTTCAGCCGTACCAAGCGGAGTGACCGGTGAAGCCCGGATTTCCATGGAGCTATGGTTTGTTTCCGGACTAATGCGAGAGTTAGGTCGTTTTGGACTATTGGAAGGAAAGGTTGTCGGCAACCGCTATGAGGCAACGCAAACGATTGGCTGGTCCTATTGAAGCAAAGCGCCGTACGAATGAGCAAGGCTCTATTGTTGTCGAAGCCGCTTTAGTTATGCCCGTCATTATAATCGTACTCCTCGTATTTGTCATGCTTATAAGGTTATGCGCCGTGCAGATGGCGCTTCACTCAGCAGCTTCGCAGACCGTAAGACAGCTGGCTGCTCATATGCATCCGGCTGAGCTGGCCTGGCAGCAAGCGGCTACAGCCAATCCGCTGCCTGCGCTGCCTGCTTTGGAGCTTTCCCCGTGGAGTGAGATTGCAGCGGAAGCTGCGGAATGGCTGCCTTCACCGGCTGGAGCGATTGTCCCGTCCGCGCTTAGAGGCGACTTCCGTCCGCTGCAAAATATGGCCTCGACTGAGATAGGACGTACGGTCGTGGAGCCGCAGCTTCGGGATTTCGCTGACATCGCGATCATATCGCCGGAACGGCTGAGCTTGAATTGGCTTACGCTTCCAGATCTAGAGAAGAACAACGAGCCATATTTGGTAATAGCCGTCGAATACGAATTTCCATTCAAGCTTCCCTTTTATGGAAAGCCGATCATTCTGAAGGAGCAGGCCGCCGAGCGTGTTTGGATAAGCGATGCAGCGCCGGCGAGGTATGGGGCTGAAGGCGGAGGTACGGATCGAATAACGCTGCAAATCGTAGCGATAGAACCGGCGCCCCTGCGTCCGGGCAGGAAAGCAGCCGTCATTGTGAAGACGGCGCCCGGCGCTTCCATCTCCTTGAGTGTCATGTACAAAAGCGGCTCCAGCAAAGCGAAGCATCTTGGGGAAGCCATCGCTGACAGCATGGGGTATGTAACGTGGACGTGGCATGTATCCGGTAATACGACGCCAGGCATCTGGCAGCTTACCGTCACGGAGACCGCAAAGCAAGATAATAAGGTATCGATGCATTTTGTAGTCGAAAAGAGCGCCGCCGGAAAATAGCAAGAATAAGAAGCTTGGCGCGAAGGAGATTGGAATGGACATCATTCAGACGGCAGCGCTTGCCGTATTGCTAATTATTGCTTTCGTTACGGATGTTAAATCGCAAATAATTCCTAACCGCTTGACGGTAAGCTTCTTCGCAGCCGCATGGCTGTACCAGTTTACCGTTCACGGCAAGACGGGACTTATTGCCGCTGCTTCAGGTGCCGCCGCCGGATTTGTACCGCTGCTGCTGCTTCATCTTGCGAAAGGAATAGGAGCGGGCGATGTCAAGCTGTTTGCGGCAATTGGCGCGTGGGCAGGCGTATGGATCGTCTTGCAAATGCTGTTTTACGCGATTTTGTATGCAGGCCTGATCGGGATCGTTCTTCTTCTCGTGAATCGCTCCTTTGGACGAAAAATATGGCTGGAGGTGACGGCTCTTACCGTTCCATCATCAGGCTGGAGAAAGCATCAGTGGCTGCAGTGGACCGAATCAGGCAATAAGTTTCCGTTCATGCTTGCGGTAGCGCCTGCGGCGATAACGGTATGGTCGATGCTTCAAGAAGTGAACTTATGGGGAAGGTGATGATCGCCATGCAAAGCTACCGGATAGATTTTGCCATGAATCGCGGGCATGAAATGACGTTAGACCGAGAGTCTGGCATAGATCGCAGTGAACTAGACGACATCGAGCTTCAAATGCTGCATAGCCAGCGTATTCCTTATTTGCTGCCTGTCGATTGGTTTGAATTAGACGGTAAAGTAACCTTTCGCTATACGCTGACCGGTATGAAAATGTTATTGCATCGTATGCAGCAGCAATCGCTTACGATGGAGCAATACTATACACTCATTCTTAGCGTGACGGATGCGTTAAGCGAGTGCAAGCACTACATGCTGCGGCCGGAGGGCTGTTTGCTTGATGAGCAATTTATTTTTATTGGCGAGCAGCTGCATGATATCCGGCTGGCGTACGTTCCGATGAAAGGCGGAGCAGAAGAGCAGCCTATCGGAGCCAATGACCTGCTTGCGTTGATTGTGCGGTTTACTTCCTATGTCGATCGGATCGATGGAGCGGGCTTAAAACGTATATTGCAGCACCTGATCGGCAAGAAGTGGCCTCTCGCAGATTTACGTTCGACGCTGCTGGAATTAATTGGCGGAAGCGAATTGAAGCCTATGACGGCGCAGCCGCGCCTGAGCGAACATTTGATTGACCGTTTCTCTCTGCGTCCGGCCGTGCATCAGCATACACCATTACAGCTGAATGATCTGGAGGATGAGAAGGCAGAGCTATTTGAGAAGCCTATCGCGGCTAGTGACGAATACGCTGATATTCCTTACATACAGGAGCAAGAGGTTGAGGACTCCAAAAAAAAATGGATCGTTACTGCCGCGCTTGTTATCGCGATCGCTTGCATATGGCGCTTTATATATTTCGCGGTATTCACACGCCAAGGTTTGCTCATCAGCGCAGGCATCACGCTGCTGCTGATAGCAGCTATTCTATTTGTTTGTAGAAAGAGCTCGTTTCAGCAGGAGTCTGCGGAAGAGGAAGCGTTCGAAATGGGGCAGCTTATTCCGGCTTCGGGAGCTTTGGCCAAGCTGGAAAAGCGTCATGCGGAGCAAGAAATCGATGAACAAGGCAAGGTTAAAGCATTATACGGGGCGGTGGCGGACAGTCAGGCTGCCTCGCATTATTCCATGGCCGAGAATGCTGTTGTCCCTGCCGCTGAACCGACGGTTCTGCTGGGGAATGCCGGGCCGCAAAAGGCTCCAAGCGAGCCAGCCTTATGGTTAAAGAGAAGCTGGGAGGGTCAAGATTCAAAAATCGATTTAACGGAGACTTGCTTCAAAATCGGAAGAACTGGCGAGCAGGTCAGCTATGCGGAGCATGTAAACGGTGTGTCGCGTCTGCATTTGGAAATTGAACGCGTGGACGGCGAACATAGAGCGAAGGATCTTGGCTCTAGAAACGGGAGCCTGCTAAATGGTCAAACTATGATAGCCTACAAGGCTTATAAGCTCGCAATCGGTGATGTTATCCATTTAGCAGGTGCGACCGGCCCGTCTTACGAGCTAAAATCCGGTTGAGGTTTACGTTATTTACGCCCTACTAAATCCTGCATGGCGCTTGCGATGGTAGGATAGCGGAAGGTGAAGCCGTGCCCGAGCGCTTTGCGCGGCACAGCGCGTTGTCCATCAAGCAGCAAGGCAGACATTTCGCCAAACATGATGCGCTGCTTCGCAGCGGCCGTCCATCGCTGATTAATCGATTCGCCCGCAAGATTGACGATGGCGTCGATTCCATCCATCAAGGACGGAGCAGCTTCGAGCTCTGTCCAGGTTACGTGATGAAGACCGGAGACTTGACGCTGCTCCTTCGAGCTGCTGCGCGAAATAATCCATACCTCATCCTTTCGATTTAACAAAGCTTTCGTCAGCGCACATCCGATAAATCCCGCCCCGCCGGCTACCGCAATCCGCATCCCGTTATCGCTCCTTACTTATCCGCTATTTAATCTCTTCTATTTTGACGAGCCAATTTTGTTTAAAGTCAGCTTCGCCTTCGATGGCTTTCTCCGTATATTCGAATTTCACTTTTGCATTTGGCGGAATATTTTCTACGGTTGCTGCCAGCTCTTCAGTTATTTGAAGAGCCAATGCGCCGGAGGCAGTTACAATTTCTATAGAGTGAGAGTCTATTAGACCCGTATAGTTGCCTTCATCCATTTTGACTGGGTCGACCGGCGGATTCTCTGCACCGTTATTATTATCGGTATCGGCAGTAGGCTCAGGTGAAGAGACATCCGGCTCGATTACACCGCTTTCGTCAGGTAAATCGACCACTGGTCCGTTGTTCACACTTCCTTGCTGCTCGTTGCCTGTATTCGTAGTATCATTGCCGCCGCAAGCTGATGCGGTGAGCATTACAGCTAGAAGAACCGCTCCTGCTGCCGCTGCTTTTTTGCTTCTTCTTCGCTTCGATGAGTTCATCATAAAGAACCACCTCCTGCAGTTATTAACGTAATGGGAGCGCGGAAGGTTACACTTTTATTTAAACGCGGTGCTGCCCTTTGACGCAAAATATAAATGAGCTTAAGCCGCGCGGAACGGCTTAAACTCATTTATTAAGCAGATGCTTATAGGGAGCGTAGTCAATTCCTTGTCGTTCAAGGAAGGCGACCAGGCTGCGGTAATCGCGTTTGGGAGTGGCGCGTATGTAGCCTTCGATGCAATGCTCGCGAGTGACAGACGAAGCGCCGTGCTCAATGGCCACTTGCCCGATCTTGGCGGCGATAGAATGTTTAGCTATATCGCGAAAAGCGCTTGGCACCGGAGAAACCAGCTCGTCAAGCAAGGCCTTGGAGTCATCGTTCCACATGCTTCGGCTGCGTTCTACCCAGTAGTTTTGCCAATCGAGCTTGGACTTGCCGTCTCGCATCGGAAGCACCTTGAGAAATTTTCGAAACATGAAAAATCCGCCAATCGACATAGCGCCAACCATGACGATTGCCCAAAAAACGATAAAGTACATAAACCAGTCAGGCGCAACTTTCATACGTATCTTTCACCTCAATAATGAATTATACCGTATTCCTAGATTTATTTCGACATTCCTTGTAAAATAAGGTTTGATCAACCGAAAGGGGCGTAAATTTCATGTTAAAAATAGGTTCCCATGTATCATTTTCGGACAAGGGGCTGCAGACTGCTGCCGAGGAAGCGATATCGTACGGTTCAAGCACATTCATGATCTACACCGGCGCACCGCAAAATACTAGACGGAAGCCGATCGATTCGTTATATATTGAGGAAGGCAAAGCGCTTATGGAGCAGGCAGGCATCAATGAAATCGTTGTGCATGCTCCATATATTGTGAATTTGGGATCGTACAAGCCGGATACATTCGAGCTCGCGGTTTCATTCCTTCAGGAGGAAATGCGCCGAACGGATTATATTGGTGTTCGTAATATTGTCCTGCATCCAGGCGCTTATACGGATAAGGATGCCGAATTCGGCATTGCGCGCATAGCGGAAGGGCTAAACGAGGTGCTATCGGGCACAAAAGAGACGAATGTCAACATTGCCCTTGAAACGATGGCGGGCAAGGGCACGGAAATCGGCCGCAGCTTCGAGGAGCTGGCTGCCATTATTGACAAGGTGCAGGACAACCATCGCCTAACGGTTTGCATGGATACCTGCCATATGCATGACGCGGGCTACGATCTTGTAAATGATTTGGATGGCGTGCTTGACGAATTCGATCGAGTGGTCGGTCTTGATCGGGTAGCCGTCGTTCATGTGAATGACAGCAAAAACCCGCGCGGAGCGGGCAAGGACCGTCATGCGCCGATTGGTGCAGGCTGGCTTGGGCATGAGGCGATTCATTCGATCGTGCATCATGAAGCTCTCAAAGGACGTCCGTTCATCCTTGAAACGCCATGGATCGGTAAAGAGGACAAAACCGAGCGTCCGATGTACGAGGCGGAAATCGCTTTACTAAGCGGAAATGCGCGTCATCGCTTAGGGGAATCCTACTTCGAGGATGTAGAACGTCTGCATCATTTCTTCGGCAAGCAAGAAATAGATCCAATAACATTTGTGCTTTCCACATGGGACCTGCTCAAAAATGACGCAAAAGCGAAAAAAGCAGATCCGCGCGAGCCGATGGAACGTCTATACGATCTGGTTATCGCAGGCGAAGCATTGCCTTCCTTGCTGACTGAGGAGCAGGTCAATCAGCGAATTACCGCTTGGTTTGCAGGTAAGCAGCTGCTAACAAATGTTTAGTATACGTTTTTTGACAAAAACAATTTTAGAAAGCAGTAGTGAAAGGAAGTTTGAAGTTTATGTCATCGCCATTTAACTCGCCAGACCAAACGAACCTGTCTAACGGCAAGGGCGGCCGTGCACGCATGCTGATTTCTTGTCCGGACCGTCCGGGTATCGTGGCGGCAGTATCGCATTTCTTGTATGAGCACGGCGCGAATATCGTGCAATCGGATCAGTATACAATGGATCCGGAGGGCGGCATGTTTTTCATCCGCTTTGAATTTGATTTGAACGATTTGGAAAAGGAGCTGCCGGTGCTGGTAGAGGATTTCACCAGAGTAGCTGATCGTTTCGATATGAAATGGCATACGTTCCGGGCAAGCCGCAAGAAGCGTCTCGCCGTTTTCGTATCGAAAGAGGATCATTGCTTGCTTGAGCTGCTATGGCAATGGAAAGCCGGAGATCTCGACGCGGATATTTCGATGGTTATCAGCAACCATCCTGACATGCGCGAGCTTGTTGAATCATTCGGTATCCCGTATCACCATATTCCGGTTACGGCGAGCACGAAAGCTGAAGCGGAACGCAAGCAGATGGAGGTCGTTGCGGATAAAGCGGATATTGTTGTCTTGGCCCGCTATATGCAAATCATTTCGCCGAAGTTCATCGAGCAATTCCCGAACCGCATCATTAATATCCACCATTCCTTCCTGCCGGCCTTTGTCGGCGGCAAGCCGTATGCTCAAGCTTACACGCGCGGTGTGAAAATTATCGGGGCGACAGCGCATTATGTAACCGAGGAGCTTGACGGCGGACCTATTATCGAGCAGGACGTACAGCGTGTCAGCCACCGTGATAACGTGGAAGATTTGAAACGCATCGGAAGGACGATTGAACGCGTTGTGCTTGCTCGCGCCGTCAAATGGCATATCGAGGACCGCGTAATCGTACACCATAATAAGACGGTTGTATTCAACTAACTGCATTTTTATGCAACAATCTATTATTTTAGATGGAAAACAAGCATTCAGAATGATACAATATTCAAAGTTATTGCGTACTGGTATGACGCTGATCGTTATAGAGAAACCATATAACGAGACGAAATTAGACTAGATTTAGACTATAGGAGGAATTTGGAATGACGGTTACACAAAAATCGGTTCAACAGCTTTCGATCGATACAATTCGCACACTCGCGATTGACGCAATCGAGAAAGCAAAATCAGGTCATCCTGGTATGCCTATGGGCGCTGCTCCAATGGGCTATCAGCTGTTTGCAAAAAACATGAAGCACAACCCATCGAACCCTGCTTGGGTGAACCGCGACCGATTCGTATTATCTGCGGGTCACGGATCGATGCTGTTATACAGCCTGCTTCACCTGTCCGGCTACGATTTGCCGCTTGAAGAGCTGCAAAACTTCCGTCAATGGGGCTCCCTGACGCCAGGCCACCCTGAGTTTGGCCACACGGCCGGCGTTGATGCAACGACGGGTCCGCTTGGACAAGGTGTGGCAATGGCAGTCGGTATGGCGATCGCGGAAGCGCAGCTTGCGGCTACTTATAATAAAGAAGGCCACGATCTTATTAATCACTTCACGTACTCCATTTGCGGCGACGGCGACCTGATGGAAGGCATCTCTCACGAGGCAGCTTCCTTCGCTGGTCACCTTGGTCTTGGCAAACTGGTCGTATTGTACGATTCCAACGACATTTCCCTTGATGGCGAATTAAGCCTCTCCTTCTCCGAAAGCGTTCAAAAGCGTTTTGAAGGATATGGCTGGCAAGTGCTCCGCGTAGAGGACGGCAACGACTTAGATGCATTGTCTAAAGCAATTGCTGCGGCACAAGCAGATTTGTCCAAGCCTGCTTTGATCGAAGTGAAAACGGTCATCGGCTACGGCAGCCCGAACAAAGGCGGCAAAGGCGGTCACGCCGGTCCACACGGATCACCGCTAGGTGCTGAAGAAACAAAATTGACGAAGCAAACCTACGGCTGGTCGGAAGATCACCAATTCCACGTGCCTGACGAAGTTCGCGCTCATTTCGCGGAAGTGAAAAGCAGCGGCGAGCAAGCAAATGCACAATGGGATGCTAGCTTGGCGGCTTATAAAGAAGCTTACCCTGAGCTTGCGGCACAATTCGAGCTTGCGGTCTCAGGCGCATTGCCAGAGGGCTGGGACGCTGACCTTCCTGCTTACACGACGGCAGACAATGCGGTATCGACTCGCGTAGCCTCCGGCAACGCGCTTAACGGTCTTGCGAAAAACGTGCCAAACCTCGTAGGAGGATCGGCTGACCTTGAGAGCTCGACGATGACTCACCTGAAAGGTCTGACGCAATTTAAACCGGGCAGCTACGACGGCCGCAACATCTATTTCGGCGTTCGTGAGTTCGGAATGGCTGCTGCAATGAACGGAATTGCGCTTCACAGCGGCTTGAAAGTATTCGGCGGAACGTTCTTCGTATTTACGGACTACCTGCGTCCTGCTATTCGTCTTGCTGCGCTGATGAAGCTTCCGGTTGTTTATGTGCTGACGCATGACAGTATCGCTGTCGGCGAAGACGGTCCTACGCATGAGCCGATCGAGCAGCTTGCTTCGATCCGCATCATCCCTGATCTGACGGTTATCCGTCCGGCTGACGCAAACGAGACATCCGCTGCATGGGCTTACGCAGTCGAGAACACTGGCAACCCGGTTGCGCTTGTGCTGACACGTCAAAACCTCCCGATCCTTGAAGGCACAGTTAGCAATGTCCATGAGAATGTCCGCCGCGGAGCTTATGTTGTATCGGACGCTGCAAACGGCAAGCCGCAAGCGCAAATTGTTGCGACTGGCTCAGAAGTGCAATTGGCTGTAGCCGCTCAGAAGGTACTTGCCGAAGAGGGTATTCAAGTTCGCGTCATCAGCATGCCGAGCTGGGATTTGTTCGAGAAGCAATCGAAGGAGTACAAAAACTCCGTCATTCTTCCTGAAGTTAAAGCCCGCCTTGCCATCGAGATGGCTCATCCGTTCGGCTGGGAGCGTTACACGGGAGATCAAGGCGATATTCTCGCAATCGACCGTTTCGGCGCATCCGCACCTGGCGACCGCGTAATCAAAGAGTACGGATTTACGGTTGAGAACGTTGTTAGCAAAGTGAAAGCCTTACTGTAATAAAGGCAGCTTTGCCTTTGCATTCGATATATAAAGGAGATTACACTCACCATGTCTCAATTCGAAAATGTAACGGTCATCAAGAAGGCTAACGTCTACTTCGATGGTAAAGTAACGAGCCGCGCTGTCGTATTCGAGGACGGCACGAAAAAAACGCTCGGCATTATGCTGCCCGGCGATTACGAGTTTGGAACGGACTGCCTCGAAATCATGGAGATTTTGGCTGGCGACTTGAAAGTACTGCTTCCCGGCGAAACCGAGTGGCTGCACATTCAAGGCGAAGGCGAATTCAAAGTGCCTGCGAACACGAAGTTCAAGCTTCAGGTTGCTGAAGTAACAGACTACTGCTGCTCGTATATTTACGAGTAAGCATAGCTTCACTCTCAAAGAAGAGGTTTTCCTGCTCCGGTGTTCATTCGCCTGCAGGGAAGCCTCTTTTTTTGCTGCGCTCATTTCCCTAAAATCATTTTTTCCTCATAATTCGATTTTTCGTGACAAATGCGGCTTAAATCAAATTGATTTCAAGCGGGTAAATCGGATAAGGTTAGTAGAGCAACTTGTTAGGAGGGAGAGCTTTTGAAGGAAAGAAATTTTACGCCCCTGATCGCAATCTTATCGCTGGTCTTGGTGGCGATCATCACGATTTTGTTCTTTATGCCAGCTTATGACGGAGAGATTGGTTTCGATGTCACCATATTGCCGCTCATGAACGCGATTTTCAACTGCTTTACGTTCATTGCGCTTAGCGTAGCGTTGGTTGCAATTTTGAAAAAGAACTTGAAGCTGCACCGCCTATTCATTGGCGCGGCTTTTACATCGACCACGCTGTTCCTTGTCTCCTATGTAACGTACCACTATTTAACGGAATCAACGAAATATGGCGGGGAGGGGGCGCTTCGTTCGATCTATTTCTTCGTTCTGCTCACTCATATCGTCCTAGCGGTAGTCGTTGTGCCGCTTGCGCTCTTTTCCGTCGTTCGGGGCTTGCAGATGAAGGTAGAGAAGCATCGCAAAATCGCAAGATGGACGATGCCGATTTGGCTATATGTAAGCTTTACCGGCGTCGTAGTCTACTTGCTGATATCGCCATATTATTAAGCTGGAAAAAGGCTGAGGGCCGCCGGGATAACCCGGCGGCCTTTCGTGCATTAGGCTGCCGCTTCGGCTTCGCCTGCGAATTAGATACACGGAATACAATTATTTTACACCGGATTAGCGTCTTCTACACCTTGCCGCCGCCGAACTTGCGTCCGATCCATTGCTCGTAGGCTTGCCCTACGCTGGACATGTCCAGCCCGCTTAAGCCGAGCGATTCGCCGATCTGAAATTGGCTTTTCGTCGCTTCCAGCAGGGGCGTCGGTACCTTCAGGCTGTCCGATAACACGGAGCTAAGCTTCAAATCCTTCAGCATCAGTTCAAGCGAAAATTGTACGTCAAAGTTACCCTCGAGCAGCTTCTGTCCTTTCATTTCGGCCGCCTTGCTAGCCGCTCCTCCCGACTGGACAAGCTCCAGGAACGCGCTGCCGTCGATGCCGCCGCTTGCTGCGATCGCCATTCCTTCCGATAACGCGACAACGTTAATGCCTACTATCGTATTATGCGCCAGCTTGGCGATCGAGCCGCTGCCGTTCGGACCCATGGGGATGACCTTCCGTCCCATCGCGAGCAGCACGGCCTCTGCGCCTGCGAGCGCCTCGGTGGAGCCGCCAACCATGAACACGAGCGTTCCGCCTTCCGCAGCAGGCTTGCTGCCCGTTACGGGCGCGTCTAGAAACGATGCGCCGACTGCTTCTGCCGCAGCGGCAAGCTCTTTAGCAAGCGTGGACGATATTGTGCTGCTGTCAATGAGAATATGTCCGCTGCGAGCACCGGCAAATACACCATTTTCACCCCAATAAACCTCGCGGATAGCCGCATCATTACTAATCATCGTAATGACGATATCGGACGACTCCGCTACGGCCGCCGGCGTCCTCAGCTCCTTCGCGCCTAGCGCCAGCAGTGAATCCGCTTTGCCTGGCGTCCGGTTATAAACGGTTACTTCAAATCCTTTGTTCAGCAAATTCGCCGCCATGCCCTGGCCCATAACGCCTAATCCGATAAATCCTACTTTATTCATATGAATTCCTCCGTTGCAAACTGTTTTTATTTGATTATACAAGTTCTTCATCAATTTTTCATAGTTCCGATGCTTGTTTTTATAAAGTAAATCCGATATTGTAGATGCTAAGTTGAAAGGCGTTATCACTGCTTTAATTGTAACAGCAAAACATTTAGGAGGTCTATTTTTCGATGAGCAAAACAGTAAAATTCGACTACACCAAGGCGCTGACGTTTGTCGGCCAGCACGAAATCGATTATTTGGCGGAGCCGGTTCGTCTCGCGCATGAGCAATTACATAACGGAACGGGCGCAGGCTCGGATTACCTGGGCTGGATCGACCTGCCGGCCAACTACGATAAAGAAGAGTTTGCGCGCATTCAGAAGGCCGCTGACAAAATTAAATCGGATTCAGAAGTACTGATTGTGATCGGTATCGGCGGTTCTTATCTTGGCGCCCGCGCAGCGATCGAAATGCTGTCGCACTCGTTCTATAATATTTTACCGAAGGATGAGCGGAAGACGCCTCAAGTTCTATTCGCCGGCAACAACATCAGCTCGACCTATGTGACCCACCTGCTCCAGTTGGTTGAAGGCCGCGACTGGTCGATCAATGTCATCTCGAAATCCGGCACGACGACCGAGCCTGCGATCGCATTCCGCGTATTCCGCGCAGCGCTTGAGAAGAAGTACGGCAAAGAAGAGGCCCGCAAACGCATCTACGCGACAACGGACAGAGAGAAGGGCGCTTTGAAGAAGCTTTCTACGGAAGAGGGCTATGAGTCATTCGTTATCCCTGACGATGTAGGCGGACGTTATTCCGTACTTACTGCTGTAGGATTGCTGCCTATCGCGGCTGCCGGCATCAACATTGAATCGATGATGCAAGGCGCGGCAGACGCATCGAAAGAGTACAGCAATCCTAACCTCGCCGAGAACGAGGCTTACCAATATGCGGCGGCCCGCAACGCGCTTTACCGCAAAGGCAAGGCAACTGAAATACTCGTGAACTACGAGCCTTCGCTGCATTTCGTATCCGAGTGGTGGAAGCAGCTCTTCGGCGAAAGCGAAGGCAAGGACTACAAAGGTATTTTCCCGGCTGCGGTAGATTTCTCGACAGACCTGCACTCGATGGGCCAATTTATCCAAGAGGGCAACCGGAACATTTTTGAAACGGTCATTCAAGTGAATGAAGTGGCTGAGCAAATCACGATCGAGCACGACGCTGCGGATCTGGACGGCCTTAACTTCTTGACGGGAAAAACGATGGACTTCGTGAACAAGAAAGCATTCGAAGGAACGCTTCTTGCGCATACGGACGGCCAAGTGCCGAATTTGATCGTCAATATTGCGGACATGACGCCGTATTCCTTCGGTTACCTTGTCTATTTCTTCGAGAAAGCATGCGGAATCAGCGGATACCTGCTTGGCGTTAATCCGTTCGATCAGCCGGGCGTTGAAGCTTACAAGAAAAATATGTTCGCGCTGCTAGGCAAGCCGGGCTTCGAGAAAGAAAAAGCCGAGCTGGAAGCAAGGCTATAGTCGGCCGGTTTGGTCGGTATACGGGAGCCGAAGTTTATGAAGCTCGATAAGTATAGGACGGTCAGGCGGCAGGGTCATGCGGAGATCGTGATCAAGAAGTCGCGTTTCATCGGCCATGCAAAGCCGGTGGAAACCGAGGAGGAAGCGGTCGCTTTCATTAATGAGATCAAGCAGCTCCATAAGCAGGCGACACATAATTGCTCAGCCTATATCGTGGGCGAACGGGATCAGTTCCAGAAGGCATCTGATGACGGAGAACCAAGCGGTACGGCAGGCAAGCCGATTCTGGAGGTTATTAAGCACAAGGGGCTGAAAAATGTCGCCGTCGTCGTGACGAGGTATTTTGGCGGGATTATGCTTGGTGCCGGCGGACTCGTCCGCGCTTACACCGACGGAGCGGTTGCCGGTATCGGAGCAGCGGATGAAATCGTCAACGTACGGCATCGCGAGGTGTTCGTAGATGTCGATTACACGTGGTACGGCAAGCTGGAGAACGAGCTGCACGGCAGGGGCACCCGGGTCGGCGGGACCGATTTCACGGATCGCGTCATCGTGCGCTGTTTGCCTGAAGCGCCTGAAGCGGAAGCGTTTATCGCTTGGATAACCGATCTGACGCAGGGTCAAGCGAGCATTGCCGAGGGAGATAACGTCTATTATATCGAAGGCGAATAAGAAGGAGTGGAGTATCGGCGACATGCTAATCTGGACCCTATGTCAAGGACACTTAAAAAAAGAGTGGTATTGAACAATTAGGAAACCAATAATAGATGATTCCTGTACTGAACAGGGGTCAT
>NZ_JAKGAP010000057.1 GCF_021532375.1 Paenibacillus alkaliterrae | reverse complement strand
TTACTTTTTTATCGCTTTTCTCACAATCCGTTAGGATTGCAAGGGCAGTTTCACTCGTTGTTCAGTTTTCAAAGAGCAATCTTTTCTTTCGTGTCAGCCTTATGTCTCAGCGGCGACCTAGATAATATATCACGTCTGCCTATACGATTGCAAGCATTTTTTTTGAAAAATTGAAGATAAGTTTTTTTGACTATAATCTACTCGTTGCTTCTATAGTAAGAAGAAAAAAATAAGCTCTACGATTTCGCTAATAGGCTTATCGATCGTTATCGTGTGAAGCATGTTAGTTTAGTTCTATTTTGACAAAGGATTCTAATAAATCATTAAAACAGACAAAGAACCGCTGGGCAGCAGTAGCCTAGCGGTTCTTTTCTTTAATTCCCTATTCGCCTGTGCGTTGATCTCTCATATGAGGGAACAGCAGCACGTCGCGGATCGACGGCGCATCTGTAAGCAGCATAACCAAACGGTCAATACCGATGCCAAGTCCGCCAGTCGGCGGCATGCCGTATTCCAATGCGCGAATAAAATCATCATCCATCTCATGCGCTTCATCATTGCCATGCTCGCGTTCAACAAGCTGCGATTCAAATCGCTCACGTTGATCGATCGGATCGTTCAGCTCGGTGAAGGCATTCGCATGCTCACGCGCCACGATAAACAGCTCGAACCGGTCGGTAAAGCGCGGATCCGCTTCGCTCTTCTTCGCAAGCGGTGAGATCGCTACCGGATGACCCGTCACGAATGTCGGCTGTATCAGCGTATGTTCACCGAATTGCTCGAAGAAGGCGTTCACGATATGACCGAATGTCATATGCGGATCAACGGCTACCTTATGCTCCTTAGCCAGACGATGCGCTTCATCATCACTCATTTCGACGCTGAAATCAACGCCAGTCGTTTCTTTGACCAGCTCGACCATTGTAACCCGGCGCCACTTAGGAGTCAGATCGACCTCTTGTCCTTGATATATGATCTTGGTTGTGCCAAGCACCTCTTGCGCGATATGGGCGATGACATTTTCGGTTAAGGCCATAATATCTTTATAGTCAGCATAAGCCTCGTAAAGCTCAATCATCGTAAACTCCGGATTATGACGAGTCGAAATACCTTCATTCCGGTAAACCCGTCCAATCTCGTATACTTTCTCGAGCCCGCCAACAATGAGGCGTTTCAAATGAAGCTCAATAGCGATACGCATGTAAAGCTGCATGTCCAGCGCATTATGGTGTGTCTCGAACGGACGAGCGGCAGCACCGCCTGCAATGGAATGCAGAGTTGGCGTTTCAACCTCCAAATAACCGCGTGAATCCAGATAACGACGCATAGACTGAATAATTTTGGAACGGGTAATAAACGTTTGTTGAACGTCAGGGTTGACAATGAGGTCAACATAACGCTGTCGGTAGCGAAGCTCTACATCCTTTAAGCCGTGATATTTATCCGGCAAAGGAAGCAAGGATTTCGTCAATACCTCAACATCATGTGCTTTGACCGAAACCTCTCCCGTATTCGTTTTGAACACGACGCCATGCACACCTATGATATCTCCGATATCGAGCAGATCGAATGCGGCGAACTTATGCTCCTCAACGGTATCCTTTCGAACGTAAATTTGAATCTTTCCGCTTAAATCCTGTATATGAGCAAAGCCCGCTTTACCCATACCCCGCTTCTGCATAATCCGGCCGGCGATGCTCACCTTAACCGCTTGTGCTTCCAGATCTTCTTTGCCGGACGCTTCATAGGCTGCTAAAATATCTTTGGCATTATGAGTGCGTTCGAACTTCCGCCCGAATGGATCGACACCTAGTCTCCGAAGCTCGTCCAGCTTGTCTCTGCGAATTTGCAGAAGCTCGCTCAGCTCCTGCTCGTTGTTCTCATGTTCCACTTCTTTCATCTCCTTGGTCGTTCGGCAAGCGTAAACGGCTGTCGCCGCATGCTAACGTTCAAAAAGCTTCCCTCAAGGAAGCTTTCCGATCCGCATTTTAGCAAACCTTATTTTTTGATGTCGAGAATTTTATATTGGATGATGCCGACAGGTACGCTAACTTCAACTACCGTTCCTTTTTTCTTGCCCAAAATCGCTTTGCCGACCGGGCTTTCGTTCGAAATTTTGTTCTGCAACGGGTCGGATTCAGCCGTGCCGACAATCGAATATTCCATCGTATCGCCGAACTCCAGATCTTCAACGGTTACGATAGAACCAATGCTTACGGTGTCGATGTCGATATCATCGTTATTTATAATGCGCGCGTTGCGCAGCATTTTCTCAAGGGTAATAATACGTCCTTCAATAAAGGCTTGCTCGTTCTTCGCATCCTCGTACTCCGAGTTTTCGCTAATATCACCATAGCCGATTGCTACTTTAATTCGCTCCGCCACTTCACGACGCTTGACCGACTTCAAGTTCTCTAATTCGTCTTCGAGCTTTCGCAGCCCTTCTTGAGTCAGAATGATTTGCTTATCGTTCATCTTTCCGATTCTCCTGTCATGTGACTAATTTTCATACCGTGTATGAATTCACTGATACCTAATATATTACGATTCATGACCATCATACCTGCCGTTATTGAAAGCGCACTCGAGATGTGCGGTTAGATTATATTGCAAGATTATATTGCAAAGTTACCCCGAATGTCAATCAAAGCCAGACGAACCATTGAAACCGTTTCATTTGGCTTAGGTGTAACAGAAGCCGCTATTAAGCGGCTTTTATCGAATGATGTCGGTTTAATTGTTTGTTCAGGCTATACCTGCCGCTTGCAGTCACCAGATTAATAAGCTGCCTCTTCGGCAGCAGCCGAATCTCCGTCCGCTTCACCGATTCTCGATTGGAATACGGTGTCCTCTTCTAGAGATATAACATAGTTCTCCAAAATAGATACCATACGATCGCGTCCGGTCTCTTCCATGATGACATCCTTCACGCGGGCGCCGCCGGGCAATCCCTTCAGGTACCAAGCCAAATGCTTCCTCATCTCCCGAACAGCTACCGCTTCAGTCTTCAGTGCGATTAGCCGATCCAGATGCAAAATGGCAACCTCCATCTTTTCGCGCGGAGACGGATCGTTAAGCAGTTCGCCGTTCGTCAAGTATTGGATCGTACGGTACAGCATCCATGGATTTCCGAGTGCTCCGCGGCCGATCATGACGCCGTCGCAGCCCGTGTGCTCGAGCAGCCTCTTCGCATCCTCAGGTGAGAATACGTCACCATTGCCAATTACGGGAATGGATACCGCTTCTTTGACATCTTTTATGATGTCCCAATTAGCCTTGCCTGTATACAGCTGCTCACGCGTGCGCCCATGCACGCTAACCGCCTTGCCGCCTGCCCGCTCCACGGCGCGGGCATTTTCCACTGCGTAGATATGCTCATCGTCCCAGCCGATACGCATCTTCACCGTTACCGGCTTCTTTACGGCATCGACGACCGACGACACCATTTCATAAATTTTGTTCGGGTCAAGCAGCCACCGCGCACCAGCGTCGCACTTTGTAACCTTCGGCACGGGACAGCCCATATTTATATCGATGATATCCGCATTTGTTTGCTGATCGACGACCTTAGCAGCCTCGACAAGCGACTCACGGTCGCCGCCGAAAATTTGCAGGCTAAGCGGCTTCTCCCGCTCGTCGACGAACAGCATTTCAAGCGTTCTCTTATTTCCATGTAAAATCGCCTTGTCGCTCACCATCTCCGCGCATACAAGACCTGTTCCGAACTCTTTGGCAATTAATCGAAAAGCCGGGTTGCACACGCCTGCCATCGGCGCCAGCACCACTCTGTTCTTCATCTCGATGTCTCCGATTTTCAGCATGTCGCTCCTTGCTCCTCTTCTAAATGTAGGATACTACTCACGATCAACCGAAATGAGTTCCTCGTAGCTGATTCCTAATGTTTTGGCGATATGACCCAGCAGCTTAGGGTCCGTCTTTCTCGTTCCGCGCTCCAGTGAACCGAGAACGGCCACCGATACGTCAAGTTCCTTGGCCAGCTCTTGCTGAGTATAGCCCTTCAGCTTTCGAAAGGCTCTGACGCGCTGCGCCAATTGATTGTTTTCCATAACGTGATGCCTTCCTTTCCATCCTGAAGCGACGCTTCAGACACTGCCTTTACTTGTTCCAGCAGCTGGTGCGATTGCTCAATTACATCCCTCAGCGGCACTAATACGAACGACCGCTCCATCATGCGCGGATGCGGCAGCGTCAGCTCCTCTTGATCCATTATGACATTATCGTATAAGAGAAGGTCGAGGTCAATGGTTCTCGGTCCGAAGCGTATATCTCTAACCCGTCCCAGCCGCTGCTCAATCGCGAAGAGCCGGCGAAGCAAGGGCAAGGGAGGAAGCTCCGTGCGCACAGCCAAAACCATATTGAGAAAAGGCGGCTGCTCCGTATAACCTACCGGATCGGTTTCGTAAATGCCCGATACGCGGCGTACTTCAATGCCTGGCGACAAATGGATACGTTTAATCGCATCGTTCAGCAATTGCTCACGGTCGCCTATATTAGAGCCTAATGCGATATATGCTTCTACCCATACGCGCTCACGCGGGAATTGTTCATCCATCAGTATCCCGCTTTCTGCGCAGCTCCACCGTTACACCGTCAAAATGGATGTCGAACGGCGGGTGCGGCTTCGTTACTCGAACCGTCACTTCATTTACCATAGTATAAGCTTCCAATAACCGCGTTGCAATGTGGCCGGTTAAAGCTTCAATCAACTTAAACGGCGGGCCTTCTACGATCGATTTCGCAAAAGCATGGATATCCGCATAGTTAATCGTATCGTTTAAATCATCGGTTTGCGCTGCTTGCTCCAAATCCATTCGCAGCTCAATATCGACGTAAAACTGCTGGCCAAGCTTGTTCTCCTCAGGAAAAACGCCATGGTAGCCGTAGAAGCGCATCCCTTTGATGATCATCTTATCCATTTCATTCAATCTCCTTACATTACAGCTTGTATATTAGTCAAAAAAAATGATTCGAAAAGCAGCTCTCTCTACATGCCGCGATATAAAATAGCATCCGCCATTTGCGCGGTACGCTTCATCGCGCGCACATCATGTACGCGCACGATTTGACAGCCGTGCGCAATGCCGAGGACGACGGTCGCAGCCGTCCCCTCCGCCAGTTCTTCAACCGGGAGGTTCAACGTGTCCCGGATGAACCGCTTTCGCGAGGTGCCGAGCAGTACAGGGTAGCCGAGCGCGGCAAGCTCCGATAGACGGCCGAGCAGCTCGAGGTTGTCCCCGCACGTTTTGGCGAAGCCGATGCCGGGATCCAGCCATACCCGGTCGTCGGCGACGCCGGCCGCTCGTGCGATGCCGACGCTGCTCCGCAGGTCGGCGAGCACGTCCGGGACGAGGTCGTTATAGTCCCGGGCGTGGCGATTATGGCTGATGATGACGGGGCAGCCATACTCCGCCGCAACGGCGGCCATATTGGGGTCTCCCTTCAGACCCCATACGTCATTGATGATGTGCGCGCCGGCCTCCAGCGCCTGGCGAGCCGTCCCCGCCTTATACGTGTCGATTGATATCGGCACGCGGGGCAGTGCTTCCCGCACCGCCTGAATAACGGGCAAGACGCGCCGGAGCTCCTCTTCGTGCTCAACGGGCACGAAGCCCGGCCTAGTGGATTCGCCGCCGATATCCAAAATATCTGCGCCCTCCTTCACCATCTCCTGCGCATGGGCCACCGCTGCGTCGACATGCGTATAACGCCCGCCGTCGGAGAAGGAATCCGGAGTCGCATTAAGGATGCCCATTATTAACGTACGTCCGCCGAGCTCAAGCTGAACTCCGTTCCCGAGGTCATACTCCCTTTTCCAATAAACCGGCTTTTGATTCACGAACAGATCGCCCCCATCTTCTTCTATTCCATCTTCATCTATCGTTCTGTTCCATCCAAGTCAATTAACGTAGTTTCACGGTATATAGATAACAATCGTTTCGTTATGTTCCCCGCTTCGCCGCCGTTGACTGCGACTTTCCGCCCATCTGCGTTCGTTAGGGCCGTAACTGGAACCAGCTCTTGAATCGAGTTGGTCAGCCATATTTCGTCTGCACCGAGCAGCTGCTCCCATATATACAGCCCTTCTTGCACGGCATAGCCGGCTTCTCGGGCAAGCTCCAGCACCCGCTGCCGAGTAATACCCGGTAATATTCCCGTGCGGATAGAAGGGGTATAAACGATATCGTCCTTCACAAAAAATAAATTGCTGACGATCCCTTCAGCCAGCCAGCCTTCACCGCTCAGCATCAAGCCTTCCGCCCCGAACGAGGCGCCGCCGGCAAGCAGCTCCCTCTTCGCAATAATATTGTTCATATAATGGAGAGACTTGAAGCGAATGCCGCCTTCCGGCGTATTCCGCCGCGTCCGTAATAACCGCAGTTCTCTACCCTTCATAATAGCCGCATCATTAACTGCCGGCAGCGCTTTGACAAGCAGAAGCACATTTGGCTGCTCATAATCACCGGTCGGCAAGCCAAGCTCGGCAACACCTGCACTAACGGTCAATCGCACATAGCCATCCTCAAGCCCGTTCGCTGCGAGAAGCTCCTGCATTAAGCTTGTAACCGACTCCGGATCCGGAGCATATTTAATGCCAAGCTGATCGCAGCCCGCTTGCAGACGTTTCATATGCCTCTCTAATAAATAAGGCTTGCCCCTATAGGTGCGAAACGTCTCAAACAATCCCATCCCGTACAAAAAACCGTGATCATATACAGAGATCACGGCTTCGCTTGCATCCATTACGGTACCATTCAACCCGATTTTCATCGTGCTGCGCCGGTCTGATTTTGCAAGAAATTACGAAGCATCGTCAGACCATGCTCCGTTATAATCGACTCGGGGTGAAATTGCACCCCTTCAATCGCGTATTCCTTATGGCGCAAGCCCATAATTTCGCCCTCTGCGGTTTCCGCCGTAACCTCCAAGCAATCCGGCAGCGTCTCGCGGCGCACAATAAGGGAATGGTAGCGTGTAGCGGTAAACGGCGAAGGCATTCCTGCAAACATCGATTTTCCGTCGTGGTGAATATCAGACGTCTTCCCGTGCATCAGCTTCTCCGCGCGCACCACTTCGCCGCCGAAAGCTTGTCCGATGGATTGATGGCCGAGACATACGCCAAAGATCGGGATTTTACCTTTAAAATGCTCGATGAGCGATAAACTGATGCCTGCTTCATTCGGCGAGCATGGACCTGGCGAAATCAAAATATGATCCGGGGCTAACGCTTCAATGCCTGCCAAATCGATTTCGTCATTGCGTTTCACCGTAATCTCTTCTCCCAGCTCTCCTAAATACTGCACCAAATTGTACGTAAAAGAATCATAATTGTCGATTACGAGTATCATCGTTTGGCTCCTCCTCTGTTCGCTTCCGCTATCCGATAGCCAGCAGCGAACCGCTCGCTGTATTGAATGGCTTTCCATAGCGCTTTCGCTTTATTCAATGATTCCTTATATTCCCGCTCCGGATCGGAGTCGATCACGATGCCTGCACCCGCTTGGATATGAACGACGCCATTGTGCACCGCCATCGTTCTAATAATAATATTAAATTCCATATCGCCATTGTAGTCAATCCAGCCGAGCGAGCCTGTATAGGGGCCTCTTCTGACCGGCTCAAGCTCCTCGATGATTTCCATCGTACGGATCTTCGGCGCGCCGGTAATCGTTCCTCCGGGAAAAGCAGCCGCAATGACGTCGTAAGCATCCTTCCCATCCGCCAATCGACCCTCTACCTGGGAGACGAGATGCATCACATGCGAATAGTGCTCAATGACCATAAGCTCTTCAACCTTGACCGTTCCATAGGCGGATATGCGGCCGAGATCGTTCCGCTCCAAATCGACAAGCATAATATGCTCGGCCCGCTCCTTCTCGTTCGACCGCAGCTCTTCGGCAAGCCGCAAATCCTCTTCCTCCGTACGTCCCCGTCTCCTCGTACCGGCAATCGGCCTTGCAGCGAGTTTTCTATCGCAAAGCTCAACAAGCAGCTCCGGCGAAGCCGATACAAGCTGAAAATCGGGACAACGCAGAAAGCCCATATAAGGGGATGGATTGATTAAACGAAGCCACTCATACAGCTCTTCCGGCGATGTGTCTACTGTTCGGCTTTGACGTACTGACAAATTGACCTGGAAGACATCTCCTTGTTCGATATAGCGCTGAATGTTCCTTACGGCGTCCATATACGCTTCTTTCGAAAAAGGGGAATGAACGCCTTGCAAAGACTCCACGTCGATATTCAGAAGATCCCCTTCCGTCAGACGCATGCGCGCTGCCCGGTGCGCAGCCGCCTTCTCCTGTGCCTGTTCTGCTGCAAACCAGGTCAGCCAGTAGTCACTCATGCCCTCGGCTCTCGACAGCGCACGCTCGTAGACGGCGCCCAGCTCCGTCTCATCCGCATCCGGATCGACGCTCGCATGAACCGCGCAATACACCTTCGCTTGCTCATGATCGATGATCCATAGCTCATTCATCCGCAAAAAAAGATAATCCGGCAAATGAAGATCGTCACTGGCAAGCTCAGGCAAACGCTCAATAGACCGTGCCACGTCATAGCTCCAGAAGCCCGCGCAGCCGCCTATCCATTTGGGGCCGTTCTCGAGCCTTGGACCCTGCTGTCCGCCCATCCATTGTCGTACGACCTCGAGAGGCTTCCCTTCCCATATTCGCTTGGTCTGTCCCTCCAGCGATTCGAATTGAACCGATTCGGCCGCCATGCCTTTCCCGCGAATAATGCCCTCAGGGTGAAGACCCAGATACGTATAACGCCCATCCTTGCCGCTTTCGAACACGAAGGCATAAGGCGAAGCATCCTGCCAGACCTCTTCCCATGAGACGACGCCCGCTCGGCTCTCCATTTGGAAGGACAGCTGCTTGAGAATAGGAAGCGTCGTATATTTACGTTCGGCATGCCACCGAATCCATTGCTCCAAGGCGGTGACCATCACCTTCAACTCCCGATTGCTTGACTTATTTTGCTCAGTATACAGAATAGCAAGTCAAAAAGAAAGCCTCCCACTCCGAGGAATGAAAGGCTTTCTGATCTTGGCTGCAAAAATTAATTTTCGAAGTTAAACAGCGGCGTGGAGAGGTAACGTTCGCCGTTGCTTGGCACGATTGCGACAACGCGTTTGCCCGCTCCAAGCTCTTTCGCTACTTTAAGAGCGGCAAAGATCGCTGCGCCTGAAGAAATACCGCATAGAATGCCTTCTTCTTTCGCTGCGCGACGAGCGTATTCGAACGCATCCTCGTTCTCGACCGTAATAACGCCGTCATAAATTTCACGGTTCAAAATATCCGGCACGAAGTTTGCGCCGATCCCTTGAATTTTGTGAGGTCCCGGCTTACCGCCTGACAGTATCGGAGAAGCTGCCGGCTCAACTGCGTAAACCTTGATGCCGTCGAAGTTTTTCTTAAGCACTTCGCCAGCGCCTGAAATCGTACCGCCTGTTCCAATACCGGCAACAAACGCATCGAGCTTGCCGTCAAGCGAGTTGATCGCTTCAACGATTTCCGGTCCAGTCGTTTCACGGTGAATTTTCACGTTAGCTTGATTCTTGAATTGCTGTGGCAGGAAGTACGAAGGATTCTCTTGCGCCAGCTCTTCCGCTTTGCGAACCGAACCGTTCATACCTTCGGATCCTGGCGTCAACACGAGCTCTGCGCCGTATGCGCGAAGCAGGTTGCGACGCTCAACGCTCATCGTTTCCGGCATAACCAGAATAGCCTTATAGCCTTTAGCTGCTGCTACTAGCGCCAAACCGATACCCGTGTTACCGCTTGTAGGCTCGATAATGGTGTCGCCCGGCTTAATAAGGCCCTGTTGCTCCGCTACCTCAATCATGCTGATCGCGATACGGTCTTTAACGCTTGCACCCGGATTTTGATATTCAAGCTTAACATAAATTTCCGCGCTGCCTTCAGGCACCAGACGATTTAAGCGAACAAGCGGAGTATCCCCAATAAGATCTAAAACACTATTTACGATTTTGGCCATGTAAATGAATGCCTCCTTATTCCGACTAATTCAGTAGGTTTTTTGATTAATTCCATCTTAACAATGTCTTGCATCCGTTGTCAATAGTGACTTTTTTGCTGGAATGAAATGGATTTGGGTATAGAGGTCATTCCGTTTTGACAGCCTCATACTTCGTAAGAAGCTTATCCTCCAAAGCGGTTAAAGAATCGGCGCGCTCAAGCGCCAGCTGCTTGCGAACCGTATCATGAAGCCTGCTGCCGGTCACACCTGCGATCGTTTGCCGTTCGATTAGCCGAATAACCGCATAGCCGCCTTCGACCTGAATAGGTCCGGCCATTTCCGCAATCTGCAAACGACTTGCTGTATCCAGCAGCTCTTCATCATAGAAAGGATCATCATCGTCGATTAACCCGAGATCCCCTCCTGCATCGGCCGTAAAGGAATCAATCGAGTAGGTGCGTGCTAGCACGGCAAAATCTTCGCCATCCGCCAGCAGCTGCAGGACGGAATCTGCTTCACGCTCCGTTTCTGTCAAAATCCATTGTAAATGAAGCTGCTGCCGGGCATCGAATTCATCAGGATGTTCTTCGATATATCGGTACACTTCCTCATCCGACACCACTATGCTTCTAACCGCAATTTTCTCAAGCAGCAGCCTGTACCGCAAATCCTCGAGCACCTGCTCCTGCGTCATGCCAAGCTGCTCCTTCATCACGACAAAAAACCTCGCCTCACTATCGTAGCCTTCAATCATCTTCTCAAGCTCACGATCAAGCTCCTGCGCCGATACGCTAAGCTCGGAAGCGGCCGCCTCTAAATCAATGGCTTTATGCACCATGAGCATTCTAAGGACAGCATCTCCATACTGCTTGTAAAGCTGCGCTTCCAAATCTGCGGCCGTAATCGAGTCGGCACCTACCTTGGCTACCGTTTGCCGGCGATCCGGAGGCTGCGCGGGATCAACGGCCGGCGTCTGCCCGGGCCACACCTTTATGACAACCACTACGGTCAAAACAACCATGCATACGGCTTGAAGGATGACAACGGCCTTCAGCACCTCGTATTTCCCCATTACCCCAATGCCTCCGATTATTGGATCGGCTTCGGCTTCGCTTGAGCAAGCAGCAGCTCCAGCTGCGGCCGTTCAAATGTATACGCTTCGTTGCAAAATTGGCAAACGACTTCCGCTTTTCCGTCTTCTTCAATTATTTGCTTCAGCTCATGCTCGCCCAGGCTAAGCAGCGTTTGCTCCACGCGCCCGGCTGAACAGGAACACCGAAAGGTTAAATCCATCGTACCGTGAATTTGCAGATCGCTATCGCCTACGATCCAGCGAAGGATCTCCTCGGGCGTCTCGCCTTGATCAAGCAAAGCGGTAACTGGCGGCATCGAGCCTACGGCCTGTTCTAATCTCGTTATTTCCGCATCTGTCAGCCCCGGCATCAGCTGTACGATAAATCCGCCGGCATGCAGCACGGAATTATCGGTATCCACCAAGACGCCGAGCCCTACAGCAGATGGCGTTTGCTCCGAGACTGCGAAATAATACGTGAAATCCTCGCCAAGCTCGCCCGATATAATCGGAATGCTGCCGCGATATGGCTCCTTCATTCCGAGGTCCTTACTGATATGAAGATGACCGCTGCGTCCAACCGCACCGGCAACATCAAGCTTCCCGTGCGCGTTGCCGGCCAGATGCACCTGCGGATGATCGACGTAGCCGCGAACCTCTCCGTCTGCATTCGCATCGACGACAATTTGTCCGATTGGGCCATCGCCCTTCACTTGAATGGTCAGCTTCTCTTTCCCTTTCAGCATCGCGCCCATAATAGCGCCGGCTGTCAACGTACGGCCAAGCGCCGCCGTTGCGGTAGGATAAGTGCCATGCCGCTGGCGAAGCTCCTCTACTAGCTGAGTCGTGCGAGCCGCGAACACGCGAATTTTACCGTCCCATGCCGTACCTCGCACAAGCACGTCCTTCAGCTGGTTATCCATCATAATCCCTCCTGATTGCGTTCATATATGATTCGCAAGCCTTCCAGCGTCAGCAGCGGATCAACCTCTTCTATCGTTTCCGATTCCGAAGCAATTAACTCCGCTAAGCCGCCGGTCGCGACCACGCGAGGAGTTACGCCGAATTCCGTCTGTATGCGTCTTACAATACCGTCAACCTGTCCGGCATAGCCGAAAATAATACCCGCCTGCATCGAAGTGACCGGATTCCGGCCAACCACACTCTTCGGCTTCACCAGCTCAATGCGCGGAAGTTTCGCAGCCCGCTGGTACAGCGCCTCGGTCGAAATCCCGATACCCGGTACGATAGCGCCGCCCAAATAGTTGCCGCCTTCATCTATGTAATCGAATGTCGTTGCCGTTCCAAAGTCCACAACGATTAGCGGAGCCCCGTATTTGACGATACCCGCTACAGAATTGACAATGCGGTCCGCACCCACGTCGCGCGGATTTTCGTAGCGGATATTCAAGCCCGTCTTCACCCCCGGCCCAACGACGAGCGGAATCTTGCGCAAATATTTCAAACAAAGCTGCTCTAATGTACGCATAAGCGGAGGAACAACGGAGGAAATAATGACGCCGTCCATTTGCTCAAGCTTAACTCCTGCGTAATGAAAGAGATTATGAATGTTAATTCCGTATTCATCCACCGTAGCTGAACGATTCGTGCTTAACCGCCAATGATGCAGCAGTTCTTTTCCCTTGTATATGCCAAGCACAATATTCGTATTCCCTACATCAATGACGAGGATCACAACGACTCGCCGCCCTTCTTCGCATTCAGATCCAGGCTGATATCAAGCGCATGGAACGAATATGTCAAACCGCCGACGGAGATCACATCGACGCCGCAGACTGCAATGGCGCGAACGGTTTCCAGCGTTACGCCGCCTGATGCTTCAACGATCACATAAGGCGCCGCCGACTTGATTCGAGCAACCGCTTCCTTCATCATTGCAGCCGCCATATTGTCCAGCATGATAATGTCCGCTCCGCAAGCAAGAGCCTCATCAACCTGTTCTAGCGATTCCGTCTCCACTTCGATTTTCATCGTGTGCGGAATTTTGCTGCGAGCCGCTTCAACCGCCGCCCGGATACCGCCAGAGCCTTTAATATGGTTATCCTTTATCATAACCGCATCGTACAAGCCAAACCGATGATTGGCTCCGCCGCCGACGCGTACCGCATACTTCTCGAGCAGCCGGTGTCCTGGCGTTGTTTTACGCGTATCCACCAGACGAACCGGAAGCCCTTCAAGCGCATCAACGAAAGCGCGGGTCTTGGTCGCGATGCCTGACAGCCGCTGCATCAAATTTAGCGCAAGCCGCTCCCCGATTAACAAACTATGCGTGCTGCCTTCTACAACGGCAAGAACAGTACCCTTGTCCACGTGATCGCCATCCTGGACCTTCGCCTCGAATATAAGAGAAGGGTCAACGACATCGAAAACAATCCTCGCGACAGGAAGACCGGCAATGATGCCGCTTTCCTTCACATGAATGACCGCTTTGGAGTTCGAGTCCCTCGGAATCGTCGTCTCGGTCGTAATATCCCCGCTGCCTATATCCTCTGAGAGCCAGCCGCGAATTTGCTCGCGAACGGCCGTATCATATCCGCCTGCTGTCCATTCAAACATCTTTTATCCGCTCCTCCGTCAGTCCATATAGACGGTGCAATACCGTATGCTTTCTCCACACCAAATCGTCACGCACCGGAAAATCCTCCCGATAATGCGCACCGCGGCTTTCCTCCCGTTGCAGCGCCGATTCTGTCGTAAGCAGCGCACAGGTCAATAAATTCGCAAACTCATATTCCTCGCGCTCTGTCAAAATCGATTGATAGATCGGCAGCTGACGCTTCAGCTCCTCTAGACCCTTAGCCAGTCCCTTAGCATCGCGGCGAAGTCCTGCATACCGCACCATAATTTTTTGCAGCTTTAACCGTCTTTCTACGACGGCCTGAATCGGTGTCGTTTCCCGTTCGATCTCCCTCTCGATAGTCGGAACCAGATCGCTTGCCGACAGCTCGTTAATCCGCTTTACGATTCGCCTGCCGAAAACGATCGCTTCGGAAAGCGAGTTGCTTGCCAAGCGATTAGCGCCGTGAACACCCGTTGAAGATACCTCGCCGCAGGCAAACAAACGTTTAATGTTTGTTTCTCCATTTAGGTCGGTTTTCACACCGCCCATCATATAATGCATCGCAGGCGCAACCGGGATCCAGTCTGACGTCAGGTCGAGGCCATATTTCAAGCAATACTCATATATAGTAGGAAAACGATGCCTGACCATCTCTGCCGATTCATGCGTAATATCAATATAGACGAAAGTCGATTTAGTTTCTTCCATTTCACTTACGATTGCGCGTGCAACGACATCTCTGGGCGCCAGCTCCAGCTGTTCATGATAACGCTCCATGAAGCGCTCTCCCTTGATGTTGCGCAGAACGGCCCCTTCACCTCGAACAGCCTCCGAAATGAGAAAACGCGGAGCTCCCGGATAACATAATGAAGTCGGATGGAATTGAATGAATTCAACATCCTGGATGTAAGCTCCCGCACGATACGCCATCGCAATGCCGTCTCCCGTCGCGATCTCAGGATTGGTCGTATAACGGTACAATTGACCCGCTCCGCCTGAGCTCAGAATGATAGCCTTGCCCTTTACGAATAATCGTTGCCCGCCCGGCTTCTGCACGATTGCCCCGCAGCATTCGCCGTCTTGCGTGATCAAGTCAATAACGAAATGATCGTCCCATACTTCAATTTTCGGATTCGCGACCGCGTTTTCGGATAAAGCACGAACGATCTCATAACCGGTCGCATCCCCGTTCGCATGCAAAATGCGGCGTTGGCTGTGAGCGCCTTCCTTCGTTAGAGCAAACTCGCCATTTTCCAAGTCGAACTGGGTTCCCATCTGGATCAATCTGCGAACGCCCTTCGGGCCTTCATGTACAAGCACTTCTACTGCTTCATTAGAGCATAATCCAGCACCCGCAATAAGGGTATCCTGTCTATGGTAGGCTGGGGAATCCTCGTCCGAAATAACGGCAGCGATACCGCCTTGTGCGTAACGGGTATTACTGTCGAGCAGCGACTTCTTCGTAATCATAAGAACGGAATTGTTCTCACTTGCCCTTATAGAGGTAAAAAGACCGGCAATGCCGGCCCCGATTACGATAACGTCTTTTTCAATAACCGGCAGCTCATTCAGCTGCACATCAACTAAATATCTGGGAATCATCGTGGCTCCTCCAAGCATTGGCGGCTAGAGCCGCCCTTTGGCTGCATTGCTGATATTCCAAGCATAGGAAGCAGTGCATGCTACTTCACGAGCAGCATGCGCTCCAAGGACAAGCGTGCTTGATCCGCGACATGCGGCGGTACGTAAATTTGCGGCTGCATCGTTTCCAGACACTTCACGAGCTTCTTCAAATTGTTTACCTTCATATTTGGACAAACCAAATATTTAGATGCAAAATGGAACGTCTTGTCCGGGCTGTCTAACCGCAGCTGATATCCAGTACCGTCCTCGGTTCCAACAATAAACTCCTGACAATCGGATTCCTTACAATATTTAATGATTGCGGTCGTACTGCCAACAAAATCGCCAAGTTCAACAACCTCTGGGCGGCATTCCGGGTGAACGACAAATTGCGCATTCGGATATTTCGCTTTCATTTCCTCTACGTCTTTGACGGTCAGCATGTCATGCGTATTGCAATAACCTTCCCAGATAATCATTTTCTTATCGGTGTTCTGCTGCACATAATGACCCAGGTTTTTGTCCGGCACCCAGATAACCTCGTCACCCTCAACCGAATTGACAACCTTAACCGCATTCGCCGATGTACAGCAAATGTCCGTCTCCGCCTTAATTTCCGCTGACGAGTTGATGTACGTAACGACTTTCGCGTTAGGATGCTGAGCCTTCAGCTTACGCAAGCCGTCAACGCTAACCATGTCGGCCATCGGGCAGCCGGCACGTTCGTCAGGAATGATAACCGTCTTATTCGGTGCCAGAATCTTTGCACTCTCGCCCATAAAATGAACGCCGCAGAAAACGATAACGTCGGCATCCGTTTGCGCGGCCTTCTGTGCCAGCAGGAAGGAGTCGCCGCGGAAATCGGCTACCTCTTGAATTTCGTCCCGTTGATAATAATGCGCTAAAATGATGGCATTCCGCTCTTTCTTCAACTGTAATAACCGTTCACGCAGCTCACGGTTTTGTTCCGCCTTGCGTTCCAGTGCCAGTGCTTCCACGTAGATCCTCTCCTCTTATGAGGGATGGGGGATAAGTCCCATTCCATATTACGGCAAGTACAACTTTGTGAATTGATGCACAAACTTAGAAAGTCGCTTGCCTATAGTTTAAACCAAAAAGGATAAATTCATTTGATTAAGATTTAATTTACACGTGGTAGATGCTACTGTCAATGTATTAAAGGCCTTTTCCCGGCAGCAATTTCAAATAAATTCATGTTAGGCCCGATCGTCGCAAAAAAAAGCTTCGTTCCCAACGGAAACGAAGCTTTTTTTCAAAAAAATACGATGCCATTACCGCTTTTAGCTCTTAACGGAATCAGGATCTTCCGGATTCCCGCGTTTCTCGAGATCAGGACCTTTCGTCTCTTCCTGGTCACGTTTTTGGATACGTACCTTCACGTCCCCAACGGTCTCGATGATAGGTTCAGCCGTCTGCTCGACAGCGGAATCATTCGAAGAAGAACCGGCCTCGTCTACCGGCTTCAACACGCCGCTCTCAATCAAGCTCTTAATTTGATCCATTTCGAGCGTTTCTACGTTAAGCAAAGTCTGAGCAATCAAGTGCATTTCCTTGCTCTTCTCCGTCAATAGCGTCTTCGCGCGATCGTAACACGAAGATATGATGCTTTGCATTTCCTGGTCAATCTCGTAAGCGATCGCATCCGAGTAGTTCTGTTCATGCCCGATATCGCGGCCAAGGAACACTTGGCCCTGCGAGCTGCCGAACTGCATCGGTCCAAGCTTGTCGCTCATTCCGTACTCCATAATCATGCTGCGTACGATGCCCGTAGCCTGTTTGAAGTCGCTGTATGCACCGGTTCCGATTTCACCGATAAACAGCTCTTCCGCTACGCGTCCCGCGAGCAAGCCTGTTACTTTATCCAGAAGCTCCTGCTTCGTTACAAGCATACGGTCTTCCTTCGGAAGCATGATGACGTATCCGCCGGCGCGGCCGCGAGGAATAATCGTTACCTTGTGTACCATATCGGCATGCTCCAGGAAGTAGCCTGCGATTGTATGTCCCGCTTCGTGGTATGCGACAATTCGTTTCTCGCGCTCGCTGACGACACGGCTCTTCTTCTCCGTACCGACAATGATCCGATCAATCGCATCATCAACCTCTACCATCGCGATATCCTTCTTATTGCGGCGAGCGGCAAGAAGCGCCGCTTCATTAAGCAAGTTCTCAAGATCCGCGCCGCTAAAGCCCGTTGTACGCTTGGCTATAACGTTAAGCTTAACATCCTTCGCAAGCGGCTTATTGCGCGCATGCACCTTCAGAACCTCTTCGCGGCCCTTTACGTCTGGTCGATCGACCGTGATTTGACGGTCGAAGCGGCCTGGGCGAAGGAGTGCCGGATCCAAAATGTCCGGACGGTTCGTGGCGGCAATAATAATAATACCCTCGTTAGCGCCAAAACCGTCCATTTCAACAAGCAATTGGTTAAGCGTTTGCTCGCGCTCGTCATGACCGCCGCCAAGACCGGCGCCGCGCTGACGGCCTACAGCATCAATCTCATCGATAAAAATTATACATGGGGCGTTTTTCTTTGCATTCTCGAACAAATCACGTACGCGAGACGCGCCGACGCCGACGAACATCTCTACGAAATCCGAACCGGAAATACTGAAGAACGGCACACCCGCTTCACCTGCTACCGCACGGGCAAGCAAGGTTTTACCTGTTCCCGGAGGACCCACCAGCAACACGCCCTTAGGAATACGAGCGCCTACCAGGTTAAACTTACGCGGATCCTTAAGAAAGTCAACGACCTCAACGAGCTCTTGCTTCTCCTCGTCGGCACCGGCCACATCTTCAAAGGTAATCCGTTTCTTCTCATTGTCATACAGACGCGCCTTGCTCTTGCCAAAGTTCATCACTTTGCCGCCGCCGCCCTGAGCTTGGTTCATTAAGAAGAAGAACAGGACGAATATGATGACAAATGGAATAATGGAAGTAAGGAACGTCAGCCAAAGGCTCGGCTGATCCATTTCTTTGTTGCTCAAGGCAAACCCATATTCTTCCGACCATTCGCGTAACTGCTCTTCAGCGCTGACGCCAACCCTCGATACGAACTGATCGTTTTCCGCGTCCGCAGGCTTGTTAGTATATTTACCTGAAACAAAATACGTTTGATTCTCATACTTGACACTAAGTTCCTTGACGTTGCCTGATTCAATCGCAGTGCGAAGCTCATCGTAACGCAATTCAACGTTCGGGTCATTTTGGCTGCTGATAAATTGAAAAATCCCAACGGTCACCAAAAATATAATTAAATAAAAACCAGTATTACGGATGATCCGATTCATCCCCAACCTCCTCTCAGACGCTTAAAATATTTTACCATAGCATGACTTTCCATAACAATAGAGGTGTACGGAGAGGGCATGTACGGGTGAATCGCTATTATATCTCATAAACCTGCGGCTTCAAAATGCCGATGTATGGGAGATTGCGGTACTTTTCGGCAAAATCGAGGCCATAACCGACGACAAACTCGTCCGGCAGCGTAAATCCCTTGTAGTCCGCCTCGAGATCAACCGTGCGGCGAGCGGGTTTATCGAACAAGGTCACAACCGTGACCGACTTCGCATTGCGACGTTCCAGGACGTCGATCAAATAGCTGAGCGTCAGCCCGCTGTCGATAATGTCCTCAACGATAAGCACATCGCGGCCTTCGACCGAAACATCGAGGTCCTTGATAATTTTGACCACGCCGGAGGACTTGGTGGACTGCCCGTAGCTGGACACAGCCATAAAATCAATCTCGAGCGGCACCGTTATTTCTTTAACCAAATCAGCCATAAATATAAACGCGCCTTTAAGTACACAAATAACGAGCGGGTTTCGACCGCTAAAATCCTTGCTCAGCGTTGCGCCAAGCTCTTTCACTTTCTCGCCAATCTGCTGCGCATCGTATAATACTTCTTGAATATCGTTTTGCAAAGTATAAATCCCCCTACGCCTTAACTATGTTTATGAGTGTACCAGTGCTTGTTATTCGTTCTGCGCCCTTATGAATAACACGTCTTTCGTGTGCGATTCGGTAAGCGCATGACTCGATCTGCGGATGCCCGGTATCCAGAGCAAGCGACCCTCCGCATCGAATAGAAGCGGATACAGCGCTCGTTCCAGCGGAGCAATCTTCTCGTCAACGAACATATCTTGCACTTTTTTCGAACCATTTAATCCTAAAACTTGAATTCTGTCTCCCGGCCGCCGATTTCGCACGATGAGCGGGTAAGTCAACTCCGACGCATCGAAGCAAGCCTCGTAACGCGAAGCCGGCCTCGGGTGCTGTCCCGCAGTTAGACGGATAAAATCAAATATCCAGCCGCAGGGGTCTGCCTTCAAGCTCACTCCATCTCTTCCAACCTCATAGGAATAGGCGCTGACATCGTTTAAAGATTGCTGCGGTATCCGAAACCATCGCATCAGATTATATTCCCGGGCACAGCGAATTCCTGCTCCCGCATCGATTCGCCAGGTGCTTGGCATTTGAGCGGCTGCGGCAAGCCGCATCGTCTCAATCTGCTCGAAGGATATCTTTTCCGTTTCCTTAGAAAGATAACTTAATATTAGTTTAATCAATCTCCTTTGTAAAGCGACATGGAGACCGGACAAATCGTCGACGTTCACTACGCATTCATTAGGGGATAACGTAACAAGCTGCGCGAATAGCGCCTCGGTTTGTTTCTCCATCCATTCGTCCTCTGCCCCAGCGACATCAGCGAGCCGATGCAGCGATTGGGACAGCTGCGGATTGTACCGGGATAAATAAGGTAAAATATCGAGCCGAATCATATTTCGGAAATAATGGCGTTCCTTGTTACTGCTATCCGTGCAATAAGGAATGTGATGCTCCTCGCAGTAACGCAGGATGTCTGACTTGTTCATACGCAGCATCGGGCGAATAAGTTCCACGTTTTTTTCACGTCTTTTGCTAAGAATGCCCGCTAACCCCGTTAACCCCGTACCCCGAATGACGCGCATAAGGACGGTTTCCGCTTGGTCGTCCGCATGATGCGCCAGCGCAATACGCGAGGCGCCGTACCGCTCCGCGATTTCATGGAGATAGGCGTAACGTTTCTCTCGAGCGGCTGCCTGACTGTTCATTCCTGTTTCTTCTATATAAGAGGGCAGGTCTAAAACAGCGGTCTCGCACGGCACGCCAAGCTTCTCCGCGTAAGTCTTAACAGCCTCCAGCTCATGCGCCGACTCCTCTATTCGAAAACCGTGATTCACATGAGCCGCAATGACCGAAATTTTCCCTTCCTGCGCGAGGGCCGCCAGCATATGCAGCAGCGCCATGGAATCCGGTCCGCCCGACACAGCTGCTACAATACGGGCGCCCTCCGTCCAAAGTCCGCGCTCCGTACCGGTTCTCTCTAGTTCATTTCGCAGATTCATATGTATCCTCACCTTCATTTCTCTGCAGCCGCCGGCTCCTACAGCACATTGCGCAGCAGCCAATAAACCGACGTTGCCAGCAGGATGGCAGAGCCTGCGGCCAGCCCCTTCAACCACACGGGCGTAGCAGAAGGCCTATGCGTATCCCGCCTGTGCATCAGATGCCGCCATGCCGCCGCGGCATCGCCTGCATCATGGAATTGGCCGGCAAAAGCTTTGCGCAGCCATCCGGCAATCGGCCTCAAAGCAGCGCTTGCTTCGGCGATCTCGATCAGCTCGGCAGCCGACCGATTCTGCGGCAGGAGCTCCGCTGTCAGTTGATGCAGCCGTTTCGCTTCATGAAGCTGCAAACAAAGCACCCCGAAGGAAAATAGGTCGTAACCCGGATCAGCCGATCTTGAGCCGCAGTTCCAATAGCCGCGGTCGTACATTTCCGTAAATTGGCGAACGCTCTTCCCGCTTGCCGTTACCCCTCCGTAATCCACGAGCTCGACATGTCCGTAATCCGCTACCAGCACGTTTTCTACCTTCAAATCGCCGAATACCCAGCCCGCTTCATGCAGCTTCGACAGCTTGTTTAGAAGATTCAGACCGACTAACGGAAACCACTCTTCGCCATGCTGCTTCAAATAGACCACAAGCCGCGAGCCAAGCACGTAGCGCATAATATAGAATGGGTATTCGCGCCCGTCGGGTCCGTACAGATCGTCAACATCAAATAGAAAGGGCTCCTGCCCTTGCTTCTTCTGCTTAGCAAGCGACTGCAGCACGTTGATCTCCGATTGCAGATCAATCGCATCAAAACCGACCTTCAGAGCATACCAATTGCGATCGCGCTGTACGAGATATACTTTACCGTTTGCGCCTTCGCCAAGCAACCGTTCGACCTTGTACCGCCCATGCTTCCATTTGCCGGTTACCACCATTCCACGGCGAAGCTCAACCTTAAACGACGTAGCCACTCATCATCCCATCCGTTTCATCTCTACTCTGTCTACCATAATCGCCCTGGCGGTAAAAATCAATCACATGCATGATCGCAGGCCCCGTTGGTGTCGTTCCACCCATCTGAAGTTTAGGGAAAATCGCTTGCACGCCGTTCAAATGGCTCGTCCAGCTTAAATCCATGACGCAGTCGCCGCCATTTCTTGAGCCAGGGAAATGAAAGACGGAAATTTCGCTCTTTCCTTGTCTAGCCTGGAGACTGAGCATCAAATCGCGAATGGCCTCTTCCACTGCTGCAAGCTTCGGCTTCATGCTGGCGCTCGCGTCGATGAGAAGCGCCACTTGCAATCCCGACGTTTCGCCCAGCTCGTCAATGACCCTTACGACCTCTCCGCGTTTATCCGGCGGCAGCGCTTCTATCGCTCCATTGCCAAGCACCTGCTTCAGCTCTTTCTGCACGGCCAGCTGAATCGTTTGCACGACCGTTTTGCGCGTCATCATCTGTACCGTCTGCGAAAGCTGCCGCATATTAACCAGTCTGCTTAGTCCGCCGCCGGCACGGGCGATCTCATCAATCTCCGTCGCGCCCAGCTCGCCCACGTCTCCATGATCGAGCACGCCCACCACATTGACCGAAATTCCCTCCGAGCTCGCATGCGCTGCCGCCACTACCGGACTAAGCCCCACATTCGAACAGCCATCCGTAATCAATAATATTTGTTTCATAATTGTTTACCCTCCTAAAGAGTTTGTGTAACAAACTCAGCATCGTAAGCGTAGTCTCGTAAGCGTAGGCTTTGCCAGAGCCTTTCTATTAGCTTTGCCTTTTTTGGGAGAGTTAAACAACTATGCAGGTTGAAAGATTCAAACAACCCTTTTTTACGATAGCACCGGCCCCTCAATAACATGCGAACAGCATATGATGGATATATCCAGTAACTTCTCGCTCTCAAGCCCCGTTTGGCGCGCTATGATGGATTTATCCAGTAACTCTTCACTTAAGAATTACTTCTTATTTTGAGCGAGTGCATAAGTCCTGTTCACTAGCCAATGAAAAACGACAAAAAGAAGCCGTTCGCCGTCAGCCGCGAGGTAGCCGACAGGCAAAAAGGCTTCTGCAATTGAAATGGATATATCAATGACATCTTTTCATCCGATCATCGTTAATCAGTCATTTCTACAATACCGAGCCAAAAATCACTTTCTCGTCATACGTCAGCTCACCGTCCTTGGACGCTCCATACGCGTAACGCCCTGGAAGCGGAACGAAGCCCATTCCGGCAAATGCTTGTCGATACGCGCAACGAGCACGGTCATATCATCAATGATTTCACCATCATGGTGCCGCACTACTTTCTCCAGCAAAGCATCGGCCATCTCCTGCGGGTCGTCCGTTTCCAGCTCGCTGATGATTCGTTTCATCCACAGCTCCTTATTAACCGCATGGCCAGGCGCATCATATATCCCGTCGCTCATCATAACGAGCGTATCGCCGGATTGCATTTGCATCGATACAAAATCGACGTCGATATCCTGTAAAATGCCAATCGGCAGGTTGTTCGCCGATACCGGAATAACCTCGTTTCCTCGTTTAATGAAGCTCGGTGTCGAGCCTATCTTCATAAAAGTCGTTTGCGCTGTATATAAATCGACGATCGCCAAATCGACCGTGGCAAACACCTCGTCGGAGGAGCGTAATAAGAGTACGGAATTAACCGACTTCACAGCCAGTCTCTCATCCATGCCGGACTGCAGCAGCTGCTGCAAAATAGATAACGCCGCGCTGCTCTCTTGGCGCGCACGCTCGCCGTTACCCATTCCGTCGCTGATCGCTACCGCAAATTTTCCATTACCAATGTCAACCATGCTAAAGCTGTCCCCGGACAGCAAATCTCCCCCTTTGGCAGCACCGGCTATGCCGGTTTCCACCTCAAACTGCTTGGCCGAACAGAATGCAACAAGCGTCGGCTCACCATTTTTCTCCCCAGGATGCTCCGATTTCACGGCTATATGCTCGCCCAGAATATCACTGAGCAGCGGCGCGATAATTTTACGGCATTCATCATATCCCTTCTCGAACGAGTGATAGACTTCAATATCCACATTTCCCTCCTCTAGGCTTACGATATCAATGCCTTGTATCGATAAACCGAGCCCCTCCACCGCCTCTCGAATTTGCTCCTCCTGCAAATGCAGCGTCTGCCCCTCCCGTTTAATTTCCTTCGCTAAATCCTCCATGACCTGCGAGACGCCTTGCAGTTGATCGGCGACAAGCTGGCGGGAGTCGTATATTTGCTTCTTCCAATGCCTATTATTTTGATAAAGCTCGTACTGCTGGCGCATGTCCAACAATACCTGCGATGATTTCACGCAATGAGCGGACCATGCGCGCGGTATTTCCTTGCCTGTCGGAATACGATCCTCCTCTACCGTTGTCATCATATCGGTCATCATTTTGTAGGTGTGAAAAAACTTATCCTCCCAGCATGCATGTTGCCGATGGCAGCTCGCGCAGCTTCGCTCCGCCACGGTATTCATAAAGTGGTTGATCTCATCCTCTCTCTTCATGGCCGTAACCGTACCATTTAATTGACTAAAGCTGCGCGACAGCTGCTGGAACACCTCCGAGTATTGCGAGACACGGTCGGCGGTTACCTCGCGCACCCGCTTCGCATATTCATGCTGCGACTTCGCGTGCTCATTCGTGCCGGGCACATAACGCGAGATCGTACGGATCATACTGCGCGGCGTCAGCATGAGCAGGGCAGCGGCCGCTGCCGACTCCCAGGTCGAGCTCATCACATCAGCCTGACTGCCAACATATATGGATAAAATCGACGTCCCAAGCAGCATTCCGAATGCGGCGGCCATTTTGCCGCCTTCACGCAGCAGTCCTGCAAGCAGTCCCGCAAAAGCCAACAAGCTCATTTGCACGACAGCCCCAAAGTCCGCCAAGCTCAGAATAAGTCCTGCAACGACGCCGACGGAAGCGCCAAGAGGTGCACCGCCTGCTAATGCGAACAACAGAAGCATATAACGAGACATAATGTGCTCGGCCGACATGCCGTAGATTACCCAGCCCACAGCTCCTGTCATAACCGAAGCGAGCAATATCATTAAACAGATAATTTCTTCATGCTTGAGCGAGGCTGACTTTTTCGTCATGGTCAGTATCGGGATCGCTTGTATGAATACAAGCGTAAGCACAAAGCCGAGGGCCGCTTCTACGACTACGAGCATAAAGTTGTACCAGCTAAGCTCGTCACCAATAAACACATTAAATAGCTGTACGAGCAGCGTCGACGCGAATACGAGAATCGGCGCCGAGGAAAGCTCCGCCTTCTCATACGCCTCAAGCCCCTTCAAGAAAAGAAACAACACCGCGATTTCCATCGCAATCCACATCGGTGCGGGATCGGCTGCCAGCCAACTTCCGGCGACTAACGATATTGCCACCCACGGGTAAATATCTCTTCTCATGAAATAAATAACCGCAAAGTAAGCGATGGCAAATGGCATTAACGATTCCAGTATGACTGCTCTTCCGAGTAAGAAAGCTACGCCGACTAATAGAAATGTCCACTTTTTAGCCAAAATGATTTGAATAAAACGACGAGCCGCAACCCATTCCCGTCCTTTCTGCATAACCGACTGAATCACATTGGTTCGTTTCATACCGGGAACTGTCACAGCGTTTTCCTTTTCCACGGGCAGACACCACCATTCCGAATGTAATGTGTTTTTCATTATAGGAGGTTGTCCGTATGAAGTTTGTCAGTTAACGTAACGTACCTAAAAGTTTTTTCCGACAAAAATAATTAAGCGCGCAGTCATTGTCATTGCTTTGTAAAACCTATGCCCCATATAGGGTTCACCCGCTTTACGCATGGGCTCCGGGGCGATAGCCGACAACAAAAAGCGTGTTCCGCTTCCTTGATTCCGTGGCGAATAGACGTAGTAACCTGTCGGGAATGATGGAGGATCGGAGAAAAGTATTTTTACTCATCAGGTATAAAGCGAGAAACGACATGGATACGCCTATTTCAGGCATTCGACTCTACTCCTGCAGGCCATGCTTAGGCTTCGCGTCCCGCTTCGACAATCTGCGGAAGGGATAAGACTGCATTCGCTGCAAACGGACGCAAAAAAAGCAGAACCTCATCGGTTCTGCCTGGTTTATGAATTTATGACGATTCAGCTTATACCCGCTTGGCTCCGCGTCCGCCGCGTTTGCCCTCCGTATTCTTCTTCAGAGAGGAGATACGCTCTTCGCTGTCTTTCAGGAAACGTGACATTTTATCCTCGAATGACGGTTTACCGTATGCTGGTCTGCCAGACGATTGCTTGTTGAAGGGACGTCCGCCACCGCCGCCACCGCCTCCGCGGTTGAAACGTTCTCCGCCGCCACTGCCTCCAGCACTTCCGCCGCCTCCGCTGTGACGCTCGCGTGGTTGTGGCGCTGGTTGGCCTTCCGGCCGGTCAATGGCTTGCTTAATGGAAAGCCCGATCTTTCCGTCTTTGTCCACGTTGATCACTTTTACTTTCACGACATCGTCGATCTTCAGGTGATCCTTCACGTCTTTGACGTAATTATCAGCGATTTCCGAAATGTGAACGAGACCTGTGACACCTCCAGACAAGTCGACAAATGCCCCGAAATGCGTAATGCCTGTCACTTTTCCTTCTAACTTAGCGCCCACTTCAATTGCCATAAAATAAAATGTTCCTCCCTAAAAGTTATGCGAAGCAAAACTAAAAGTGTAAGCATAAGCTAAAAGTTTTGCGAAAACGCTATTAACGTGATTATAACCGAACCCCTCAAGTAAGGTCAACAGACGTTCACCCGTTTTGAAGCCCTATTTAATCGCTGAAAATTTGCAGCTCGCCCTCTTTCACCATGCCTTGCTCTTTGGTGGCGAGCTGCTCGATATATTCTTGGTCGTTTAATCGTTCTATTTGCCGTTTTAGCGCGTCGCTTTCCTTCGTTGAAGCGCTAATCTGTCCTTGTAAGATTGCCAGCTTCGCGTTTGTCGCGTCCTTCAGCTGCATCTGTTCAAATATCGTGTACGCCGCCCAGCCCATAAATAGCACAATGAACATCATCCATAGTTTGAACCGGCGCTTGGTGCCAGCATTCCCTGGCGTTTTGTTTGCATTTGCTGCTGCCATGAGCGGTGTTACCTCCTAAGCCATTTGCTCCAAAATCGAGCAATTAGTAGTCCAAGCTTGGCCAGCTTCTCTTTCACCTGCCATTTGGTCAGGTAAGGCATCAGCCGCCGTCCTATTGGACGAAGGATCGGCCGAACCATCCAAACAAGCAACCGCCAAAATGGACGAACCAATTGTATCACAATTTTAAAAAGGAAAATAGTGAGCGCAGACCCAAATCCTAAAATAACTATGATTAGCTTATAGAGCAGCAACAATGGCTTTACGATAAGGATATCCAAGCATTTGAGCACCAATGCGATTACATTGCGAACTGCTCTTATGAGCCATTTTATAATGACAATAACGAGCTTGCTTAGAAACAAATAATAGAGGATAACGCCGGTAGCCAGTCCGATAAAAACGTACGCCCGCACCTCGCCATTGTTGCTGACGTACAGCACTCGAAAGACGACTAGCGCCGCTGCCATCCAATAGACGACATCCAGCACAGGCAGCCACCAGCGCGGAAACTTCAGCTCATTCGAAACGACCCGATAGCCGTCGAACACCGTTCCCATGCCGAGGCCGGATAACAGCATGGCTGCCATCGTCAACCACTGCATGCTAAGCGTCACTTAAACAGCTTCCCGAAAAGCCCTTTTGATTTTGACGCGTTCGGACTGCCATCCAAATAGGCGAGCGAATGGACCAGTCCTTCAATAGCCACCAGCCCCTGTTCGAGGCTAAGATGCTTCATATGCAAATTTTGGCCCGTAACCGTCATGAAGCCTAGCTCTGTCTCGAGCAGAAACTCTTCGCTGTCGAAGCTTTCCACCTTTAAAACGCCGGTAAGCTCCAGCAGCTTGCGATTTAACATTTTGACTTCCTGCCGCTTCTGTCCATTGCTTTGGTCAACCATAGACTCGTCCCCCGCTTCCTCATTTGAGACTAGCTTATGGGTGGGGGGCGAGATTTAGAACCACGCTTCGAATCATTAAACCGAATGGAGAGATTTGAAACCATATTAAAAAACTGCCCGCAAGGACGATGCCTGCAGACAGCTTGATGGTTATTGCTTTGGTTCCCAGTCCAGGCCGCTTTCGCGCTGGCGCTGCTCTTCCCTCACCAGAGTATACAGCTCTCCGGCTTCATCCTTACGGGTCGTCTCCGCGATGCGCTCAACGCGCACGGTTACGATCTTCTGACCGTATTGGATTTGGAGCTCATCCCCTACCTTGACGGTGCTGCTCGCTTTCGCTTCGCGGCCGTTGATCCATACCCGGCCCTGCTCGGATACATCCTTCGCAACGGTCCGGCGCTTGATCAACCTTGAAACCTTAAGGAATTTATCTAAGCGCATTGATTATTGGATAGCTTCTTTAAGCTTGTTGCCTGCTTTGAATGCAGGAACCTTCGCTTCCGAAATTTCGATTGGCGCGCCTGTTTGCGGGTTGCGGCCCGTGCGTCCAGCGCGTTTGCGGGTTTCGAAAGTACCGAAGCCGATCAATTGAACTTTGTCGCCGCCGGCAAGCGCATCTGTTACTTCACCCAAAAATCCGTTAAGTACAGCTTCTACGTCGCGCTTAGTCAAGCCGCTTTTTTCTGCAATGTTGTTGATCAGGTCTGTTTTGTTCATTATAAAATCCTCCTAATTTAGATACCATTATTTGTGGTCGACGCTTGCAGCGCCGCCTTGGTTGGGAATTTTTACTCGTACGAAGAATACTTATTCTGCCTAAGAGTAAAAAAATCCTGCCGCTAATTGAAATTTTTTTGCGAATAGTGCGGAATAAAGGCGATTTGTGCCGAAACGAAAGCTAGGATTGACGCTTGGCCTCTTCCCACCATCGATCCATTTCTGTTAAATCAGTCTGGTCAAAATGTTTGCCGCTTATACGAAGCTGCTCCTCAATATACAAAAATCTATTGCGGAATTTTTTGTTCGTGCGGGAAAGCGCCTCCTCCGGATCGGCGTGGATGAACCGCGAGACGTTGACGACGGCGAACAGCAGGTCTCCAAGCTCGGAGGCTTGCTCCTCGCTGCTGTGGGAAGCGATCGCTTCGCGAAGCTCGCCAAGCTCCTCCTCGATTTTGTCCAGCACCGGCCCAAGCTCGTCCCAGTCAAAACCGACCTTAGCCGCTTTTTTCTGCAGCTTGTACGCTTTCATGAGCGCCGGAAGGTCGGGCGGGATGCCGTCGAGCACGGACTTGCGATCCGCGTCCGTCCCTTTCATTCGCTTCTCTTCCGCCTTCATTTGCTCCCAATTGCCGAGCGCCTCGCTTGCGTCGCCGGCGCTTTGATCACCGAAAACATGCGGATGACGGAAAATAAGCTTCTCATTCAGCGATTGAATGACATCGTATACAGAGAAAGCTCCGGTCTCCTCCTCCATCTGGCTGTGCAGCATAACCTGGAGAATGACGTCGCCGAACTCCTCCTGCATCGCGTCGGGATCATCGTTGTCGATCGCCTCCAGCGTTTCATAGAGCTCTTCGATGAAATTTTTGCGAATCGACTGATGCGTCTGCTCGCGGTCCCACGGACAGCCTTCCGGACTGCGAAGAATCGAGACGATCTCATGCAGCCGCTCGAAGGAACGGTTTCGCAGTGCCGGGTCGGCCGAGCGCGGCACCCAGATAAGCGATAGATTGCCGTAGCCCGGCGTCCGGTCCAGCTCATACAGCGGCACGCGAAGGATTTGCTGCTCCCCGGCTACGCCTAACGCATGGCCTACGACAACCTCGAAGTCATCGGGATACCGTTCCATGAGCGCAAGCTTCACATCGGAAGCGGTAAATGCATCATACACTTGGCCAATGAGCGTATGGAGCTGCGGCTGTAATTGCGCAGGCTGAAGATCGGCGGCATCAAGCAGCGCGAAACCTTCGATCGGATCGATGCCCAGGCTGACAAACGCCTGATCAAGGAAGCTTTCGCCGCCGATGATTTGCAGACCGATACCGGCTTCCGGACATTGCTCGCGCAGCAGCTGTACGGTGCGCTCCGCCACCATGGGGTGGCCCGGAACGGCGTAAATCAGCGTCGAAGCGGCAGTACTGGCTTTTTTTGTCTCTGCTATTAATGTCTCGGCAATCGCTTTGTATACGTCAGGGAACGACTCATGCTGCTCGTAAAGAGCGTCGAAAGAGGTGTACACGATACCATGTTCCTTCAGCATGGACATCGCGGGATGCTGTTCGGTGCGGACGAATACGCGTTCCGCGGCTTGCAGGCTCCGCCATACGCCTAACGTTAATTGATCGGGATCGCCCGATCCCAGCCCGACCACTATAATCGCGGGAATTGCCATGTCAGGTAAGCCTCCTTAAGGTTTAGTTTTATTTTCTCGTTCCAGCTCGTTCGAGGACCAATTGGGGCCGCGCGATGCACAATAGAGCCAGTTTCTAGCTCTATTGTTGCAATTTGGGTTAGTTTGGAGGAATTAGAGCTAATTATTAGCTCTATTTCAACTCGCAGGATGCGACGCGAGCAAACTGTTCCAGCAGGACGGTTTGCTCGCGCTGGCGGCTTATTCCTCCCCATCCGCCGGCGGAATAAGCCGCCAGCGTCTAAGCCGGGCGGCCAGTACGCCGCCGCCCGGCAGCGCGCGCAATTCGCGCGCGCTAACGGCGCCGCTGCGCAATGCTGCGGCGCCAAAGGCGCAAGCGCCGACGGCAACGCCCGTCAGCGCAAGCGCAGCTGCCGCCGCCCGCGGCGGCAGCAGCCCGCCAAGCGCGGCGCTCAGCGCTCGCTCGGCGATAATGAGCGCCGCGGCCATGAACGCGAGCGCGAAGCCCGTGCCTGCGGCCGCGCGGTTAAGCGCCGGCCTTCGCCTTTCGGCGGGCCGGCGCCCGCCCAGCTTCGCATCGACACTCTCGCTCCTTCGCTCCACCTGTCCCCGCTCACCTCCACGCCCGCTCTCCCGCTCCGCCGGACGCCTTCCGCCGCGCCGTGCGGTGGCGCCCGATGCCGCCGCCGCACGGCGAAGCGCGGCCGTGCCCAGCAGGGCGACCGCGCTCAGCGCGGCAATGCCGGCGACCGCAGCGCCCTCCGCGCCATACAAGGGCACGAGCATCGCGTTTAGAACGCCCTTCATCAGCGCTGCGATAAGCAGCAGCACTGCAGGCGTACGCACCGAGCCTATACCTTGCAGCACGGGCGCATTAACCGCATTCACACTGCCGGCCAGCGCGGTGCAGCCAACTAGAGCAAACACCGTCGTCCCTTTCGCATCGGTATACAGCATCACATTGATCGGCTCTGCCAGCAGTACCAGCCCGATACTGGCAGCCGCACCGATTGCCCATGCGGCGCGTTCGGCAAGCGTTAGCTGGAGCCGCAGTTGCCCGTAGGCGCCGCGCATGCGAGCAAGCGCCAGCCCGGGCACGAGCGCCGCCGCAGCAGCGCCGGCAACCATAACGACCAGCTGCACGAGCGGCTGCGCACGGCTATAAATTCCGAACATTGCCATGGCGGCAGACTCGGATAAGCCTCCGTCCCGCAACAGCCGCGGTACCGTAAAGGCATCCACCACGCCAAGCACGGGGACAACGACAGCACCCAGCGCGACAGGCAGCGCAATCGCCGCAAGCCTCTTCATTTCCGCTCGCAGCGCTCCCGGAATGCACGCAAGCTGTCCGCGGCGCCTTTCCCTCCAGGAGAAAGCCGCCAGTATGAGCAAAGCGCCAATTGCCCCGACAGCCGAGCCGCTCATCACGCCTGCGGCTATGGAGGCGTCCGCCCAGCCGGCAGCCCCGCTTATGGCCAGTACGTATAACATAACCGCTACACGAATCATCTGCTCTGTGATTTGTGAAGCGGCGGATAACGGCATTCGCCCCAGCCCCTGTGCGTAGCCGCGAAGCGCAGCTACGAAAGGGACCAGCAGCAGCGCAACCGACACCGTGCGAATGGCGCTCGCCGTCTCCGAATCGCCGATCCAACGCGACACCTGCTCCGCGCTGGCCCACATCCAGCCAAACGCCAGTATGCCAGTCACGCCAAGCAGCAGCAATGCCGCATACAGGGTGCGCCGTACGCCTTCCGGGTTATCGCCCTTCCGCAGCCTTTCGGCTATCAACAGCGATACCGCTGTCGGCAGTCCCGCAGTCGCCAATACGGCGGCCAGCTGATAAAACGGGTAGACGGCGTTATATATGCCAAATACGCGGTCACCGGCCAAATTTTGCAGCGGGATTTTTTGAAAAACCCCAATAACCTTAGATAACAGAGCCGCACCCGCCATGATGACAACGCCATTTAACCACAGACGCCCAGGCCGCTGCCAATCATCCCGCTTATAATCACCTTCCTTTGTTCCGTCCGCATCTCCCCGCATAAATTGCACGCTGCCCGCCCTCTGAACAGCCTCGGCTTTTCGTTCCCCGTTTGCCTGCTCGAGCAGCGCGGCCGCTTGCCGCTCCCGTTCCGGCTTTTGCCTCATCCCGCCTCGCCCCTGACCATCCATCGATTCCTATTGGCATTTATTATACCTCACAATCGACCGCCCTGAAAAAAAGCTTCCCCAATCAAGTTATCTTGATCAAGGAAGCTCTTATGTCCACTAGCACCTCTTCATCTCCACTCGGCACAAGCTTAGCCTATGCATGACACGCCATTTTCTTTCTATTGCTCCATTTGCTTGGCAAGAAAGCCCGCTGCCGTCTCCGCCATTTTCGTTTCCATATTTCCCATTTTCACCGATTCGTCTTTGCTCACTAATACGACTGTACCGATTGGATCTCCGCCGGAAATGATGGGAGCGATTACGAACGAGCTGTACGTTTCCTGCGTATCCTTAATAAGCTCATACGATCCGCCGTTTAGTTCAGACACCGTTTTGCGGTTTTCCATACAGCCTTCCAGAACAGTGCCCACCGACTTGTCGAGCATCTCCTTCTTAGAGGCTCCGGCAACGGCAATAATCGTGTCTCTGTCTGTAATCAATGTGATATGGTTCGTGCCCTCGTACAACGACTCCGCATACTCCTTTGCAAAATCGCCAAGCTCACCGATAGGAGAATATTTCTTCAAAATAACTTCGCCATCGCGATCTACAAATATTTCTAGAGGGTCACCCTCGCGAATACGCAGTGTACGGCGGATCTCCTTCGGAATCACCACACGCCCGAGATCATCGATGCGACGTACAATTCCAGTTGCTTTCATTTCTTGTTGCCCCGCTTTCCTAGAGGATTTTGAATCGACTGGATTCTTGCAGCTTGTTTATAGCGAAGAGGAAAGATCCTTCAAAAGATTTTGAATCTGACCATAGTATTCATCCACTCCCAGTATCTTATACACGGACTACAGATCCATCCAACCACCCCACGTTTCTTATGAAAAGGTTACGGCTGCCGTCCCGTCAATCGCCCGCCAATCCCTTTTTTTATAATTCTTCCCGGCTGCTCCGTTATACATGGATCAAGCATTTACCTCTCCAGCATGCCCCGAAATCTCCTTTTGCTTGCATCAAAATGGCACAGCCGCATGCTATTCATGCTTCAGAAGCTGCGCCAGTTCGCGCTTTAGCGATAGGGAATAGGAATGTCAATTATTATGTAAGGTTTTATTACGTTAATATAAGCAAAAGACGGGCGTAGATTGATACTCGACACCCGCCTAAAGAAAGCTTTTGCCCTCTTATTGCTGCTCGTCTTTATGAGGCTGCTTCAGTCTGCCGGCTTTGCTAAGAGCTTCCCGAAGCAAAAACTCAATGTGCCCATTGACGCTGCGGAATTCATCTGCGGCCCATTGCTCAAGCGCGCGATGGATATCGGGATCCAAACGAAGCGGAAATGCTTTTTTTTCTTTTCCCATAATGTTCAGCCTTTAGCTGTAAAGCGAACCCGCATTAATGACCGGGGTTGCGGCGCGATCGGACACGATCGCCACCATTAAGTTGTTCACCATCGCGGCGCGCCGTTCATCGTCCAGGCTAATCCCGTTTGCCTCCAGCTGCCGCAGCGCCATATCGACCATTCCTACCGCGCCTTCAACGATCTTCGTCCGTGCCGATACGATCGCAATCGCTTGCTGTCGCTGAAGCATCGCGCTCGCGATTTCCGGAGCATAAGCCAAATGGGTAAGCCTCGTTTCTATTACCTGCACGCCAGCAACGCCGAGCCTGCTCTGCAGCTCTCGCAGCAGCTCGGAAGCAACCTCATCCGCATTCCCCCTGAGCGACAACGTGTCAGTCGACGAGAACGTATCATACGGATATTGCGCCGCAATATGCCGAACCGCCGTCTCGCTTTGAATTTCGACGAACCGCTCATAATGATCGACATCAAAGGAAGCCTTCGCCGTATCCATTACCTTAAATACGACAACAGCTCCAATTTCGACAGGATTGCCCTCGGCATCATTTACTTTAAGCGTCTGGCTGTTAAAGTTGCGCACCTTGAGCGACACATTCACTTTTACGGTAAAGGGGAATACCATCCACAATCCGCTCTCCAGCATCGTGCCCATATAGGTTCCGAAGAAGGTTATGACCTTTGCTTCATTCGGCTGCACGATCGTTAGAGAGGACAGACAAACGGCAGCCACAACGGCCAAAAAGATTCCGATTCCGATAATAAGCCCCGAAGAGCTATCCTTCGACGCCTCGCTTACGATCAACAACACTCCGCTCGCAGCTGCAATAAGCGATACTAACAATGCCGCATATCCGCTTACATACCAGGCCTTCTTCTCGTTCATCAAGCGCCACCCCTTAATCTTGTTTCATAATATTAATATGATATAAAAATGATATCACTTTTTACAAATATAAGCAATATAAAAGCAACCACTCTTCTTTTACATATGATCGACCTAATTTCGTAAGTCGTATAGTGTTCTAAACTGGATTTGTACTACAACTTTGCTCTATAATGCGTCATTCAGCGCGCTATACTGGATTTGTACACTAACTTTGACCTATCATGTGCCATTCAGCGCGCTATACTGGATTTGTACAGTATCCGTTTCACGCACAGCCTCATTTACTTATGCAACGAACCTTGTCCACAACAACAAGCAACAGGCCGCCGCGGCAGCCTGTTGCTTGTTGTTGTGCTATTCTTCCTCGTTAGCTCAATAACTACCGGCAGTATAAATCTTTATTTTTCTTGTCTACAACTTTATTTTCACTGAACACAAACAAAAATCAAAATCCCTTCATGCCCCTCGCATTCACTTCTGCAACCAATCGATTCACAAAAGCTTTCAATTCCTCCACCAGATTTATTCTTTATACTCACGATAAACATGAGTTATCATCATTATGATAGGATATCGATCTAAGGGAGGGGAATATTATCCGGGAAATAATCAACGAACTAATCAAACATTACTTTTCTGATCCGAGTTACGAATTAGACTCCGTGCCTTACGGTCTGACGAATCTTACCAAAATACTCACGATTAACGATCACAAGTATGTTGTGCGTATTTACGATCAACATATCAAAAACGTGGCAAACTTAACGTTAGAGGACAAGTTAACGGAATTCTTACATGAGAGCGAGTCAACCTTCCAGGTTCCCACCTTCTTGAACAGCGCCGCTCAAGAAAAATACATATGCTTATCATTTCTAACTCCACAACTGAAAGGGGCTGATCACAAAAATCAGCCCCTTCCTACCCTAAACCGTCAAATACTTGTGAATAACCTCGTCATCCAGTGCTTCAAGTCCGCCCTCCCAAGCTATCGCACCCTTCTCCAGCACGTAAAAGTAGTCGCCAACGCTCTTCACAAATTCAAGGCTTTGCTCTACCAGCAGAATCGCCGTCTTGCCGTCCGCCTTAATCGAACGAATGGCATCGCGAATATCGTCTACAATGGAAGGTTGAATCCCCTCGCAAGGCTCATCCAGCAGCAGCATCTCAGGCTTCGAGGCCAGCGCCCGAGCAAACGCAAGCTGCTGCTGCTGTCCCCCGCTCAAATCGCCGCCCCTGCGGTTATACATAGACGGCAGCACCGGAAACTTCGCAATAGCCTCCTCCGGCACCGCATTGACCTTCACTTTGGCCGCCTCCAGCCCAAGCAGCAAATTCTCGTATACAGACAGCTGAGCGAAAATTTCTCTTCCCTGCGGCACGTAACCGATACCGCTCTTCGCCCTCAATCCCGGCGCCTTTTTCGATAGATCGGTACCATTATACGATACAGAACCGCCCCGAGCCTTCAGCAAGCCCATAATGCTTTTCATCAACGTCGTTTTGCCGACGCCATTGCGGCCAAGCAAGCACACGACTTGCCCCGGTTTAACCTTTAGAGAAACATTCCGCAAAATAATGCTTTCCCCATACCCCGCCTCAAGCTGTTGAACGGCTAACATCGGCATCCCGCCTTTTCCCCAAATATACTTCCGCTACCCGGTCATCGCTCTGCACTTCATCCATTGAGCCTTCCTTCAGCAGCTTGCCTTCATGCATGACGGTCACCTTGCTTGCAAAATTACGAACAAATTCCATGTCATGCTCTACAACGACAACCGAACGCTTACGGGCAATCTCATGCAGAAGCTCGCCGGTCTTATCGGTCTCTTTGTCCGTCATCCCCGCCACAGGCTCATCCAGCAACAAAATCTCCGGCTCCTGAAGCAGCATCATCCCGATTTCCAGCCACTGCTTCTCACCATGGGACAGCCCGCCCGCGCGCCAGCCGGACTTTTCCTGCAAGCCTATCATCGTCAGTTGATGCCCGATCCGATCCCTGTCCTCATCGAGCATCTTAGCGAATAGTGTAGCGAACACCGTACGCTTCTGGCGCATCGCAATTTCCAGGTTCTCCATAACCGACATCGACGGAAAAATTGATGGCGCTTGAAATTTACGTCCAATGCCAAGCTCGGCAATTTGATGCTCCTTCTTGCGTGTAATGTCAACCTTACCGCCGAATGTGACACGTCCGGCAGTCGGCCTTACTTTGCCGCAAATGACGTCCAGCATCGTTGTTTTCCCCGCTCCATTAGGCCCGATCAGAAAACGAAGCTCGCCCTTTAGCAGCTTCAAGCTCATTCCCTGAACCGCCTTAAACCCGTCGAACTCTACCGTCACATCGTCACACTGCAGGATTGCGGACTCCTTCATTCTTTGGCTCCCTCCTCTTTTTGCGGACTTTCAATTGACTCACTAAACCGGCAACGCCCTTTGGCATGAAGACAACGACCACAACGAACAGCAGCCCCATAAAGAATAGCCAGCCTTCCGGATAAGCGGTGCTGAACTCGCTTTTCGCCCAGTTCATAAGAATGGCGCCAAGCGCCGCTCCTATAAGCGTTCCGCGTCCGCCAATAGCAACCCAAAGGACCATTTCAATAGACGGCACGATCCCAAGCATAGACGGCGAAATAATACCCACATGAAGCACGAACAGCATGCCTGCAATACCGGCAATACCGGCCGATATCGTAAAGATGACCATTTGATAAACAGCCGGATTATATCCAATAAACCTTATGCGGTTCTCACCGTCCCGAATCGCCCGCAGCACCTTGCCGAATCGGCTTCCGATGACAAAGCGGCAAAAAACAAATATTCCGATGAGCGCGGCAACCGTTACCCAGTACAGCACGCGCTTCGTATCCGGAGATGCCAGCGGGAAGCCAAGCAGCGTCGAGTACCCCGTTACGCCATTCGTACCGCCCGTATAAGCTTGCTGACCGATCAATAGAGTAGTCGTAATAATAACGATCGCTTGCGTCAAAATCGTAAAATAAACGCCGCGAATTCGATTGCGGAACGTAAAGTAACCTAGAACAAGCGCCAGCAGTGCTGGTATGATAATACCCATAGCCACCGCGAAGCCGAAATATTCGAACGGCTTCCAGAAGAGCGGAAGCTCCTTCAGCCCGCTCCAGCCCATGAAATCCGGCGGCCTCCCTCCGCTTGCCTCAAGCTTCAAGTACATTGCCATCGCATAAGCGCCTAGACCGAAAAAAATACCATGGCCCAAGCTCAAAATGCCGGTATAACCCCATATAAGATCAAGCCCCAATGCGACGATCGCAAAGGCTAGAAATTTCGCTAACAAGTTAAGCCGAAAGTCGCTCACGAACAACGGCGCTGAGAACAATGCCGCCGCTGCTGCCGCATAACCGATCAGTATCCAAATGCGCTGGGTCGTAAACGGTTTGAGTTGCATGCGCACTCCACCTTCCTTTATGTTTTGAAGAGAAAGCATCCTCTTAATCTAACGAACGTGAACGCATCGCAACGAGCCCCATTGGTTTCCACTGCAGGAATGCAACGATACAAACGAACACAAGCACCTTTCCGAGCGATGCGTTAGTCCAATATTCGAATAACGTATTGAACATACCGATCCCCGTTGCTCCAAGCACCGTTCCAACAAGCTTACCTACGCCGCCTAATACAACGACCATGAAGGCATCAACAATATAATAGGTACCAAGAGAAGGACCGATCGGTCCCATTAACGTTAGCGCACAGCCTGCGATTCCGGCAATGCCCGACCCGATCGCGAAGGTCATCGCATCCACCCGGCGCGTCGATACGCCGAGGCAAGCCGCCATATCGCGATTTTGCATGACCGCCCGCATTCTTCTTCCCTCATGGCTGCGATAAATATAGAAATACATCGCAACCAAACAGGCGATAACAAGCGCGATAATGAATAGCCGTTTGTAAGGCAGCAGCGTACCATTCATAATTCGCAACCCGCCGTCAAGCCAGGCTGGGCTCTTGACCGCAACATTCGGCGCACCGAAGATGGTCCTGGCGAGCTGCTGAAGGACAAGGCCAACGCCCCAGGTTGCGAGCAAGCTGTCGAGCGGTCTTCCGTACAGAAAACGAATAAGTGACATTTCTAGAATAAGGCCAAAAATAAAGGCAATTCCAAAGCTCACAGGAATCGCTAATACGAAGTACCAATTAAACAGCGATTCCGGCAAATAATCCTTAAATAAATTTTGAGTCAAATACGTGGAGTATGCTCCTATCATAATTAACTCGCCATGCGCCATGTTAATGATCTTCATCAGGCCGAACGTAATGGCCAGCCCTAAAGCAACAAGCAGCAGAATCGAACTGATGCTGAGACCATTAAACAGCTGCAGTAGATAGACATCCATATTACCGCTCCTTCCGCTAGCCATCATGAACATGGAGGGAGCATTCGGCGCTGCCGAATACTCCCTCCATGCATGGCTGCGAATTAGTGTTTAGCTCACACTCGTATTATTCGGTCGGTTGAATGCTGGCGGCCCAATCATAGCCCTTCAGATAAGGATCCGGCATAACCGCCTCTCCCGAATTCCAAAGCTCTTTGAATTGACCGTCCGCTTGCACCTCGCCGATACGTACTGTTTTGTAAATATGCTGTGTTTCGCCGTCGATTTTCACTTTGCCTCCCGGAGCATCCCACTCTAGTTCTTTTGCCGCTTCCTTCACCTTCGCTACGTCAGTGGAGCCAGCTTTTTCTACAGCCGCCGCCCACAGATAGACTGCCGTATAGCCAGCCTCGATCGGATCGGCCGTTACACGGTCATCGCCGTATTTCTTTTTGTAGTTTTCAACGAACGTTTTGTTCGCAGGTGTATCCGTCGTTTGATAGTAGTTCCAAGCTGCCAAATGGCCTTCTAACACATCTACACCTATACCGCGGATTTCTTCCTCAGCGACAGATACCGAAAGTGTGGTCATATCTTGGGCAGTAATGCCTGCATCTTTCAGCTGTTTGAAGAAAGCTACGTTGCTGTCGCCGTTAAGCGTGTTGTATACGACATCCGGCTTTGCTTCTTTGATTTTGCTAATGATAGTGCTGTAGTCCGTGTGGCCGAGCGGGGTGTACTCCTCGCCAACAAGATCGCCGCCTTCCGCTTTCAGCTGCTCTTTAATAATCAGGTTCGCCGTACGCGGGAATACGTAATCCGATCCGAGCAAGTAGAACTTTTTGCCGCGATTCTCAAGCAGCCAGGAAACCGATGGAACGATTTGTTGGTTTGTCGTCGCTCCTGTATAGAAAATGTTCGGCGAGGCCTCAAGACCTTCGTATTGAACCGGGTACCAAAGCAAGCCGTTCAGCTCTTCGAATACCGGCTTCATCGCTTTGCGGCTCGCAGACGTCCATCCGCCAAATACGGTTGCGACTTTATCCTCGGAAATGAGCTTCCGGGCTTTTTCCGCGAAGGTCGGCCAATCGGATGCGCCGTCCTCAAGCACCGGCACGATCTTTTTGCCCAGCACGCCGCCTGCGGCATTAATTTCTTCAATCGCCATCAATTCCGCATCAATAACCGATACTTCGCTGATCGCCATCGTACCGCTTTGCGAGTGAAGAATGCCTACTTTAATTTCCCCCTCTGCAGATGTCCCCGAATTTGCCGCTTCAGTCGGTGCGTTTGTCGCTTCGTTCGTCGATGCCGCCTTATTATTGCCGCCGCACCCTGCCAGTACCAAGCTTACTGCAATCAATAACAAGCAATATTGATAAAATAATCTCCTTTCCATCTCTCCACTCCCCGATCTCTCTGATTTTGTCTCTATTTTCCGAACGTTTATTTGGAATAACCTTCCATCGTTCGCGCCTTTATTATAGATTGAGAGTCACCTTAATGTCAATATAGTTTACATGAAAAAGATAGATCATAAAATATCTATTAGAATTCGGTCCATTATAGGGGAAAACAAATTGTTTGTGTTAGTTTTTTTAACATAAATATTACGTTCCATTGTCTTATATGGCTTCCTTCGTTTTTTTATGTTAAGTAATTGACCATCGTTCGTAAAAACGCAAAACACCCCCTCCTATGGAAACGACCATAAGAGAAGGTGATCGAAATGGCTCTCGGTGCCGACTTTCTACACTGAATTTAACGCTCTATTTAATAGATTGTCCGAAAATAAAACGGAAGGACTGTCACAAAATCAGCATTTAGCCGCTTTTGTGACAGTCCCTTTCCTCATGTCCTTCAGCTTATTCCGCTGCAGGCGCTTCTGTTTCAGCAGGCGTATCAGTAGCAGGCGTTTCTTCGCCGGCCGGGGCATCCGTCGTTTCCGGCTCGGGCAGCTTAATCTCGATTTCTTGCTTCGGCAGCTCGTCCGTCATGAACTTGTTCATATGTGTGTAAGAAACCGCACTTTTCACTGCTTCTTTATCCGCGTCACTTAATTTATCGTAAGCCGGGATATCCCGCTTCTCGACAAGAATGACGTGATAGCCATATTCCGTTTCTACCGGCTCGCCAAGAACGCCAACTTCTTGCGTATAAGCAGCCTGCTTGAATGCTTCTACCCAGCTGCCTGCCTTCTGATCCGCATACAGACCTCCCGTTTCCTTGGAACCTGGATCATCGGAATACTCCTTCGCAAGCGCAGCCCAGTCGCCGCCGGCTGCCAGCTTCTCTTTCACTTCCTTCGCGCGAGCGAGTGCCTCTTCAACCGTACGAAGCTCCTTCTGCTCTTGTGTTGTTTCATCTGTAGTCGTTGTTGCTACCAATATGTGACGAACCGTAACCGTCGCATAATCTGCGCCGTTCGTCTCATATTCCGTTTTCATTTCCTCTTCCGTTACTTTGGAGTTCATATGAGCTACAACCGTCGAGGTCAGCATCATATAGTGCTCCATATCTTTGTCTTTCAATTTTTTCGCATCTACAGCCGCTTTTAATTCTGTATTTTTGCTCAAAGCGTCTTTATATTGCTTCATTTGTTCTTTAACATCTTCTTCAGCCTTCTTCGTCGATTCCTCTGAAGCTTGGCTGCCTAAAATTTTATAAGAAATATACTGTTGAAGAAGTTGCTCTTTGAATTGCGGGATTTCAATAATTTGCTCATAGCCTGGCTGCATAACCGTGAATACCGCCAAATATTTATCAAATTCCGTATCCGTCACATTACCGCCTTTATAAGTTGCAACTTCCGTTTCTTTCGCTCCGCATGCCGCCATCGTCATGACAAGCAGCACTGCAACGATAAGCAGCGCGCCGTTGCGCCATGCCGATTTGCGTGAACTGTGTAACATGTTGAATCCCCTTTCAATTTATAAACTTGATTGTATTGTATCAGAAAAGGGACGCATAAAGCGAATATTGGCTATGGTGTCGCATTTTGCAACTCATCCTTATACAACAGCACATTCTTGTAGGCCTGCAAAAATTGCTCAAGCATATGAATCTTCTGCTCCATAGAAAGCCCCTTGCCTCGCAGCAGCACGCCCGGATTCGGATCCTGGTCGCCGGCCTGCTTAAAGCGGTTCTCATGCTTTAAGCAAAGCTGATCCACCTTCTTGCGGTCGATTCGGAGCTTCTCGGAAGCCGCGAATCGAAGCAGCAGGTCATCGCCCTTCCCGCTAATCTGTTCGATACCGTACATTGTGCCGAATACCTTCAGTCTAGCTACAGCCAGCAAATTGCTGACCGCCTGCGGCAAATCGCCGAAACGGTCGACGAGCTCATCAATGACATCGTCCGATTCATCAAAGCTGCGTATAGCCGCCACTTTTTTATAAATTTCAATTTTTTGAATGCTGTCATAAATATAATCCGACGGTAAGTAGGCATCAATACTAACATCGATAACCGTGCTGACCGGTTTATCTTCCTTGATTACTTCTCCGCTCATCTCCGCCTTGCGCTTCGCGATCTCGTCGGCCAGCATTTGCGAATACATGTCGAAGCCGACCGAAGCAATAAAGCCGTGCTGTTCCGCACCGAGCAAGTTACCCGCTCCGCGAATCGATAGATCGCGCATCGCTATTTTGAAACCTGAGCCAAGCTCCGTGAATTCTTTGATCGATTGCAGGCGTTTCTCCGCTACCTCCGTCAGCACCTTATCCCGCTGATAGGTAAAGTAGGCATAAGCTATCCGGTTAGAACGCCCAACCCGTCCACGCAGCTGATAGAGCTGTGAAAGTCCCATTTTATCCGCATCATGCACAATTAATGTATTGACATTCGGAATGTCGACACCCGTTTCGATAATGCTCGTGCTGACCAGTACATCGGACTCACCGTCCAGAAAATCGAGAATGGTTTTCTCCAGCTCCTGCTCCGTCATTTGTCCATGGCCTACCGCAACTCTAGCATCCGGTACCAGCGCATTAATCTGCTCAGCCATTTGATAGATTCCCTGTACGCGATTATACAGATAATAAACCTGACCGCCCCGGGCAAGCTCCCGTTCGATCGACTCGCGCACGAGAGACGGACTGTATTCAACCACATAGGTTTGAACGGGGAATCGGTTCTCCGGCGGCGTTTCAATGACGGATAGGTCGCGCACGCCAAGCATTGACATATGGAGCGTACGCGGTATAGGCGTTGCGGTCAGAGTAAGCACGTCAACATTCGTCTTCAGCTTCTTCAGCTTCTCTTTATGCGACACGCCGAACCGCTGCTCTTCATCCACGATAAGCAGTCCCAGCGATTTAAAGATGATATCCTGCGACAACAGACGATGCGTTCCAATAACGACATCAACCGTACCGTTCTTCAGCCCTTTCATCGTTTCGTTCTGCTCCTTGCGAGAGCGGAAACGGCTTAGCACCTGTACGTTAATCGGGTAACCGGCGAATCGCTCGCGAAAGGTCTCGTAGTGCTGCTGAGCAAGTATCGTAGTCGGCACAAGAACAGCTACCTGCTTGCTGTCCATCGCCGACTTGAAAGCAGCGCGGACGGCTACTTCGGTTTTGCCGTAGCCAACGTCACCGCAAAGCAGACGATCCATTGGCTGGCTCTTCTCCATGTCCTTCTTAATTTCTTCGATCGCCCGCAGTTGATCGCGCGTCTCGTCATATGGAAACATGGCCTCAAACTCGTTCTGATACGACGTATCTTGTCCAAAAGCATAGCCAGCCGCCGTTTGCCGCTCGGCATACAGCTTGATCAAATCGTCGGCAATATCCTGTACGGATGCCTTCACCTTGCTCTTCGCTTTCGTCCATTCGCTGCCGCCCAGCTTATTAACCTTCGGCTCCCGCTCTTCGGAGCCCACGTACTTCTGAATCATATCGACCTGCTCGATCGGGACGGACAGCTTATCGCCGCCCGCATACAGAATATGCAGATAATCCTTATGGATACCGGCAATTTCAAGCGTGCCTATGCCTACGTATTTCCCGATACCGTGGTTATGATGAACGACGTAATCCCCGACCTTGAGCTCTGTGTAGCTCTTAATGCGCTCGGCATTATCCACCTTTTTATCAAGCTTCCGCGCCTTGCGCTGTTTCTGCGAGAACATCTCGCCTTCCGTAATGACCACCAAATGCGAGGAAGGGAGCTCGAAGCCTGACTGCAAATTCCCTTCGAGCAGAGTCGGCGTCTCTATACCGTAATCATCCAGCACGCGGCGCATTCTCTCGATACGTTCGGCATTGCCTGCCAGCATCATGACCGTAGCGCCCGTCTTGCGCCAACGCTCCATCTCTGCCTTCAGAACATTCATCTGACCGTGGAAGTTTTGCATAGAGCGGCTTGTCATGTTCAAAATATTTTGCGGCTGGGAATGCGGAATTTGCCTTAGGAACAACGATAAAAACAAGGTCGGAAAAGGGCGATGATGAAGAATCTCCTCTGTATCCCGCGCCAGCGCGAGTCCTGGCAGCGACTTGCCGTTTTGCAGCAAATGCATAGCCCATTCCGCTTCGTCCCGCTCCAGCTGCTTAGCTGTTTCTATTAAACGCGTAGGCTCATCTAGTATAAGCAGCGTGTCGCTCGGCATATAGTCGAGAATGGTTTGCCGCTCAGGATATAATAAAGATATATACTTATATATTTCCGGAAAATAGACATGCTCGCGAAGCTTCTCAAGCTCCCCGCCCATCTCGGAACGCAGGCGGTCCTTCGCCGTTCGGTCGGTCATCTTATCAAGCTGCTTCTCCAGAAGCTGCTTGGCATGGTTTGCTGCAGCCTCCATGCGATGCCCATCGGCCAGCATTTCTTGGGAAGGCGGAACAACGATCGATTCAAAGCGGCCTACCGAACGCTGATCAGCCGGATCGAATGCGCGAATGGAGTCAATTTCATCGCCGAACCATTCGATCCGATAGGCTTGAGCTGCGGTTAATGGATAAAAATCGACAATGCCGCCGCGGACGCTCATATCGCCGCGCAGTTCTACCCGATCCGCCCTTGTATAGCCCAGCCAAGTCATTTGACGCAGAAACGTATCAATCGGCAAAAAATCGCCAACTTTAATCGCTATTTGCGCATCCGCCAAGACACTGCTGATCGGCAAATAACGCCTTACTCCCGAGAATGGCACGACAACAATCCCGCGATAGCCCTTGGACAGCTTGATCAGCACGTCCATACGCTGCGCGAGCGTCTCGGGACTCGAGATCGCGGCTTCGGCAGCAACCAACTCATTCGCGGGATATAATAAGACGGCTTCCGGAGAAAGACATTCCTGCAGATCCTCTGCTATCTTCTGGGCGGCGAACATATTGTGCGTGACGACCAGCATCGGCTGGCCAACATCCTCCTGCAGCGCTGCAATCAGCACTTGTCTGGAAGAACCGGCAAGCCCTGATATCATCTGCTCGCGCATGCCTTTTCGAATACCCGATATAACGGACTGAACGTCCGCATCCGCGGCAAAAACTTTCATTAACGCTTTCAACGTTTGCGACACCCCGTTTCTATACACAATGGGAGACGGATACGATCGCTCCCCATACATTGAAAAGAAGCCTCAGCCGTCCGCTAAGGCTCAAATTATTAAACTGCCGTCATTGAAGCGGATTAGCTACCAAGTGAAGCTCTGGATTTGCATCAATCGCCTCGCGGCAATAATCGCAAACCACTTTCACCGTCACGTCGCCATTTGGGTCATACGCTATTATATCGCTGCGCTCTTCGGGGGTCAAGAAATGGAAACCGAGCTGCTGCTCCGTTATATCCGACCCGCTGAGCGACCCCATTGACGTTCGGCAGTGTCTGCAAATATAGTTTACAGCCATATGTATGCCTCCTGAAGAGTCGTTATACCCTTCAGTATGCCCGAAAAACCTCAATCTAACAGATCAGCGATTATACTTTGCCATCGTCTCCTCGAAAGGCGCCTTGAGCCTATATTCAATGGCATCGCAAGCTCCTGCAATCATGGAGGCCAATAACTCCTGCTCACTCTTTGGAAACGCGGAGAGCACATAATCGGCAATGTTCACGCCCGGCTGCGGGCGCGAAATGCCCATTCGCACACGATCGAATGTTTGCGTACCCAGATGCTGAATAAGCGACTTCATGCCGTTATGCCCGCCTGCGCTGCCTTGATAACGAAGTCTAAGCTTTCCAATTTCCGTATCCAGATCATCATAGACGATAACGCCATCCTCGATGCCCGCCTTAAAATAATCGAGAAAGGAGCGTATCGACTCTCCCGACAGATTCATATATGTCATCGGCTTAATGAGGACAACCTTCGCGCCTTGTACATTGCCCTCTCCGATTAGAGCCTTGCATTTGCTTTGCGTTACGCTAATGCCCCAGCGCTTGGCCAATTCGTCGATAACCATAAAGCCGACGTTATGCCTTGTCCCTTGATAAGCGGTCCCCGGGTTTCCCAGACCTGCAATCCACCTCATCGCACCCTTCACTCCTTTACGGACAAATGTATCATAATCTGTCCCCGCGCGTAAACGGCTAGCGCCGCTTTGCAATCGGGTAGGAGGCTACTCATTATTTGAGTAGCCGACCTCCCACACCACCGTACGTACCGTTCGGTATACGGCGGTTCCCTAGTTTACGC
>NZ_JAKGAP010000056.1 GCF_021532375.1 Paenibacillus alkaliterrae | reverse complement strand
CACTGCGTAAACTAGGGAACCGCCGTATACCGAACGGTACGTACGGTGGTGTGGGAGGTCGGCTACTCAAATAATGAGTAGCCTCCTACCCGATTAGATGGCGGCCACAACAATTGAACACGATTGACATCTTCAAATTATAGTTTATAATAAAGTTAACAAATTTGTTAAGTTAACATAATTATAATGTGTATCGTTTTGTATAATTTCAGGCCCTTTGGAGGAAAATAATGTTGATATTCAATGATCATGGCCTATTAGCAACACAAGACTATCCTATGACGTTAGATCAATTACGGGCTTCCTTGCTCGTAACTGGCCCAAAAGATGGATCTCCATGGGATATGAATAAAAGGATGACGTTAGTCAACAACTTGGAGGTATTGGTTAATCAACTTTGGAGAGTCGGTATAGTGGAAATTTTTATAGATGGCTCTTTTGTCGAAGACAAAGCGAGCCCCGGAGATATTGACGGTTATTTTGTAGCTGACGTCAGGACCTTACCGGATATTGTAAGGGAACTTAACTCTATCGATCCTTTTAAAATTTGGAATTGGAAAGATCGCATTTATGACCGTAACTCTGCAAAGTGGCAGCTGCCAATGTGGCATCGATACAAAGTTGAACTATATCCACACGTTGGCCAATCATCCGGAATTCTCGATGAGCATGGATTTGAGCAGATGTTTCCTGCGGCTTTTAGAAAAACACGTGATACATTTGAACCTAAAGGAATTGTGAAGATAATGAAATAAAGGAGCTGAGAACGATGATAAAAAACGAAACAGCTTACCAAAAAGCAATAGGAAAGTTGAAACAAGATAAGGAATTTATTGCGAAAGAAAAGCTGCGGTTTAAGGAAATGGGTCTTAATGATGAGCAAATTGACATGGCGATTGAACCATTACTATCATTCCACGAACAACTAAAAGAAGAAGTTGAGTATTATGAAAGAATAAAAAGGGGTTCATTCAATCCCATTCTCAAGTTCACGGATATAGGAAAAAGCCTAATCGCTTATAGAATATATATGAATATGACTCAATCTGAGTTGGCTAGAAAACTGGAAGTATCGGAAACACAGGTATCCCGAGATGAACGAAATGAATATTATGGAGCCACAACAGAAAAAATTGAAGCTGTCATGAGTGCCATGGGGATGAAGGCAACTATAAATATTGAAGTTGCTCCGGGGTTAGGAGCATAAAAGATAGTAATATCATTTAGTTACACAGGAGGAACTACCCTATGTGGTTTTGGAACAAACATAAGAAGGATGAGCAGCTTGAAGCGATCAAAAATATGAAAGAAGCTTTGCTCAACCAGTCAGAGGAGCAGAGCAAGACAAGCCAGGACCTGATCAGCAAGCTTACCCGTTTGCAATATAAAAATTATCAGGATATGCAGACCAGGCTCGAAAGGCTGGAGACGAAGCTGCAAGAAAATGATGCTTCAGAAACATTAAGGCAGCAAGCAGCCGCTGATCAGGCATGGAAGTCGCAAAGGATGGCAGAGCAATTGCTTCGCTGGCTGGATGACATGGATGCTCTTCGGCTGCAACTGGACGTTGAAGGGGAAGCTGCTTGGCAGAAGCTGATTGAGCAATGGTCGGCACAGCTTGTTTCCACGCTCGCGATAGCGGAAATTCATGAGCTGCCGGTGCTGGGAACGAGCTTTGACCCAAGGTGGAGCGAGTCGATCGCCACATCAGACGGCAAGAAGAATGGACAAGCGTCTATTCCGTACGAAGTATTGCAGGTGGTGCGCAGAGGGTTTGTCACTGGTAACGGTACTCTGCTGCGGAAAGCGCAGGTTATTACATTGAAGGAGGATTATGAACATGTCAAGTCATGAACAGGAGCGAACCGGGGCCCATGCTTTTCGGCCTACCGTAGGTATTGATCTCGGAACAACCAATTCAGCAGTCGCATTTATTAGAAACGGACAGCCTACTATTATTCGATCACCGAGAGATGAGGCCATTATCCCGTCGGTCGTATGGATTGACCCTAAGGACAAGGCTGTTGTCGGGGAGGATGCCCGGGCCGCTTTGGTCGCAATGCCGGATCGGACGATCGCTGCCGTCAAACGCAAAATGGGCTCGGAAGAGCGGATTGCCCTTGCAGGGAGAGAATTGCTCCCTCAGGAAATATCGGCGTTGATTCTCAAGGAGCTGAAGGGCTACGCGGATACCCTGTACGGGGATGGGGAGAAGGAAGCGGTTATTACGGTACCCGCCTATTTCACCGATGCACAGCGTCGTGCGACGAAGGAAGCGGGAGAGCTGGCCGGATTTGTAGTAGAGCGAATTATTAATGAGCCTACGGCCGCTGCGCTTGCATTCGGGTTAAATCATGTAGATGAGGATCGGGTTTTTATAGTTTATGATTTGGGCGGAGGAACCTTCGATGTATCCGTAGTCGAGATGATGAGCGGCATTATGGAGGTTAAGGCTTCTGCGGGAAATAATTTTCTCGGCGGAGAGGATTTTGATTGGAGACTGGTTGATCTGTTCGCGGAACAAATGCTGGCAGATCATGCCGTTGATCCGCGTGACGATATTCGGGCCAAGGCGTTGCTGAAGGAAGAGGCAGAGCGCGTGAAGAAACAGCTGAGCGACGAGCTGACTGCCGAGGTGTCGCTTCCTTTTGTTACGGTCAAAGATAACCGGCCTGTCGGCTTGACAATGCAGGTCAGCCGCGAGCAGTTTCTAAAGCTGATTGAGGACAAGCTGGATGAAACGATGGACTGCATCCGATCCGTGCTGCAGGACTCGGGTCTAAAGCCGCAGGACATCGATGAAATTTTGCTTGTGGGCGGATCTACGCGTATTCCGCATGTCCACACTCGAATTGCCGATTTCTTCGGCAAGCAGCCGCGCAAGGATGTTAACCCCGATGAGGCTGTCGCACTTGGAGCGGCTGTGCAGGCTGGCTTGAAATCCGGTTTGCTGTCGGAAAGCGGTCTGATTGCCACCGATGTAGCTCCTTATTCTATGGGGATTGCTGTGCTGAAGGAAAGTATCGGAATGCGAGTCAAGCCAGGAGGTTTCGCGCCGATTATTACCCGCAACACGACGATACCTGTAACGAAGACGGAACGCTTTCAAACCTCCAGTCCTGGACAAACAACGGTAGAAATTGAAGTCTATCAGGGTGAGCATGAATGGGTAAAGCGTAATTTGCTGCTAGGCAAGTTTTTGCTGGAGGATATCCCGGAAAACTGGAAAGAGCAGGAGAAGCTCGATGTCACCTTCAGGTATAATTTGAACGGCATTCTCGAGGTGACGGCGCAATGCGTCTCTACGGGCTATAATATGACGGTGACGCTGCAGGATGGATTAGACCGCAACTCACGCGAGCAGTTTTTGAATAGCACGGTTCAGCTTGAACAGCTGTGGTCTGGACCTGACTTGGAGCCGGACGAGGATGAGGAGGCTTTGGACTGGGCTGAAGCTTGGGAGGCTCTGGATGCTGAGGCCGAGATTGATCTGGAGGATGAGGATGAGCTTGATGAGCTTCCTGAGCGTATGAGTGAGGATGAGTTCCGCAAAGAATCTGTTCAGCTATTGGAGAGGTTGGATGCATTGGCGCGTTCTGGCGATAGGGCTGTACAAGAACAGGCAAAAGAAATGATCCGCGAGCTTAAGGCGGCAATGGAAAGTTCAGATTTGGATGAGTTGTCAGAGCAGATCGACAGCGCAACGGATTTGCTGATTGAGGCTGAGCTATAAGAATGAGAGGGGGAGCGAGCTTTGACAGAAGGCAAGCGACCAAGAAAGCCGAAGAAAGCGAAAATCGAAAATTACTATAAAATTTTGGGCGTACGTTCTAATGCAACACCCGAATCCATTAAAAAGAGCTATATTCAGATGGTTAAGCAATTTCCTCCTGAGCAGCATCCCGAGCAATTTCAAGTCATTCGCAGGGCGTACGATACTTTGCGAGATCCTGTGAAACGCAAGGAATATGATTTTCAACGCAAATACGGCGGATCGATTACGAAAATTATGGAGGAAGCGTTTGAGTGGATGGAGGCTGAGAACTGGGATAAAGCGGAAAAGCTGTTCCGTCAGGCACTGGATATTTCGGCTGAAGCAACAAGCGCTCACCTGGGATTGCTGCAAATATCTATAATGAAAGAGCAAGACGAGCAAGCGGAGCAGCATATACAGGCTATGATCGAAAAGTCGGATACGGATGAAAGCTTGCTCAGCACGTATGCCGTCGTTGCGAAAATATGGTACGACATGGATCAGCCAGAGCGCGCATTGAAGTATCTTGAATTGTTAATGGAGAAATTTCCGGAGCATCAGGTTATGTATACGCCTTTTCTGGCTGCCGTATATCAGTCGCTTGGCCGGGCAGATGAAGCTTACTTCATGATCGAAGCGAGTATGCCGACTGAAGAGGAGGCGGAGCCGGAGCAATTTGGGCTATTCATCAATTGGATTAATGCGATGATTCATCTTGGCAAATGGCAGTACTGGAGCAGAGTCAATCCCAGGGTGAAGAAGTTTTTGTTGTCTATCCGGGATGAGGACGATCGAACGATCGTGCTTGCTGCGCTTATGGATGAATATTTGCACTATCGGGATTGTTACAGGTTTAAGGAAGCGGAGCTGTATATCAATTTGGCTCTGTTGCTCGATAAAAGCAGCTCTGAGGTATTGAAGTTCAAAGCTGAAATCCAGCTGCTGCAGCGGATCTCGAAGGAAGTGGGCGAGCTGCCGCGTGATCGGAAGTTGAACCCTGCTGTCGGGGTGCGCATACATCAATATTTTTTGGAAGAGTTCGCTGAAAACGATGGATTTTTTCAATTTGCAAGCCAGATGTTTGAAGAAATGTTTGATGAGATGACAGAAAAGGAGCTTCAAGACTCGCTAAAGCATATAAAAGCGAAATATAAGCTTCTTTATGCCCGTTATCATGAGCAAATAGATGCGCTTATTGCAGAAAAAGCAAGCGACAGCGCTTCATGAAGCTATAATCTGCACAATTTCTGTGATTTGTTAGAAAATTCCGAATTAATAGAAAATAGTTTTACTCCATCCATGAGCATATGCTATAATAAGCACATGTAAAGGAGGCGTTTCCCCATGAACTACAACATTCGAGGTCAACACTTTCAAGTGACAGATGCATTGAGAGACTACGTCGAAAAGAAGCTCAGCCGATTGGATAAGTATTTTGAAGAACCAATCACCTCCGAAATGAACGTAACCTTATCCGTCACCAAAGGAAAACATACTGTAGAGGTGACCATCCCAATCATCGGCTCCATGCTGAGAGCCGAGGAGAAGAGCGAGGATATGTACGCATCCATTGATGTCGTTGTAGACAAACTCGAACGGCAAATACGCAAACATAAGACAAAGGTAAATCGCAAGTTCCGTCAAGGCAGCGGCGTACGCGCCTTGTTCAGGGAAGAAGGCTCGGCAGTCGGCGTTCTGGAAGAGGAAGACGATTTGGAGCTGGTTCGAACAAAGCGCTTCGATTTGAAGCCTATGGACGTAGAAGAAGCGATTTTGCAAATGAATATGGTTGGACATAACTTTTTCGTATTCTCCAACGTAGACAGCAAGGAAGTTAGTGTTGTTTATAAGCGGAGCGACGGGAAGTATGGATTAATTGAGCAAGGCTAGCACTCATACTTATTGATTACAAGAGCCTTTTCTCCTATTCGGGGAAGGGGCTTTTTCATTTCCAGCAACCCTCGTTGCGGCAATGTCGACAAACTGATACAATTTAAGGCAATGAGGCGTTAGACGAAAGGGGAAAACCATGCTAGGAATTGTGAGGAAGATATTTGGTGATCCAAACGAGAAAGAAGTAAAACGGCTCCAACGGACGGTAGATGAGATCAATGCTATAGAATCGAAGTTTACGGATCTGTCGGACGAAGCGCTGCGCGCGAAGACCGAGGAGTTTAAGGCGAGAATCGAAAAAGGCGAGACGATGGACAAGCTGCTGCCGGAAGCTTTTGCTACCGTAAGGGAAGCATCCAAGCGTACGCTTGGAATGCGTCATTTCGACGTGCAGCTGATGGGCGGCATAGTGCTCCACGAAGGCAAGATCGCGGAAATGAGAACGGGTGAAGGCAAGACGCTCGTTGCTACGCTTCCTACTTATTTAAATGCGTTGCTTGGCAAAGGCGTTCATGTCATTACGGTCAATAACTATCTGGCTCAGCGTGACAGCGAGATCATGGGACAGCTGTATAACTTTCTAGGCATGACCGTTGGCTGTAATCTCCATGGCTTGTCTCATGACGAGAAGCAGGCCGCTTACGCCTGCGATATTACTTATGGAACGAACAATGAGTTCGGCTTCGATTATTTGCGCGACAACATGGTGCTCTACAAGGAGCAAATGGTTCAGCGCCCGCTTTATTATTCCATTATTGATGAGGTTGACTCCATTCTGGTCGATGAGGCGCGGACTCCGCTTATTATTTCAGGACAGGCTGCGAAGTCGACGGAGCTTTATTTTGCCGCGGACCGGTTCGTGAGCCGGTTGAATACAGAGGAAGATTTCACGATCGACATCAAGCTGCGCAGCGTCATGCTGACGGAAGCGGGCGTGGAGAAGGCCGAGAAGGCGTTCCATATTGAAAACCTGTTCGATCATGCTAATGTGCTGCTTAACCATCATATTCAGCAAGCGTTGAAAGCAAACTTCATTATGAAGCGCGATGTTGATTACGTTGTGGAAGAAGACGAGGTTGTTATCGTCGATGAATTTACGGGACGTCTGATGTCCGGTCGCCGTTACAGCGACGGCTTGCACCAGGCGATTGAAGCTAAGGAGCAGCTGAAGGTTCAGAACGAGAGCATGACGCTCGCGACGATTACGTTCCAGAACTACTTCCGTATGTACCGCAAGCTGTCGGGTATGACGGGTACGGCGAAGACGGAGGAAGAAGAGTTCAAGCGCATTTACGGTCTTGACGTTATTCAAGTCCCTACGAACCGTACGATGATTCGTGAGGATATTGCGGACGTCGTGTATAAATCCGAAATGGGTAAATTCAAAGCGGTTGTTGAAGAGATCTCGCAGCGCCACAGCAAAAATCAGCCGGTGCTCGTCGGAACGATTTCGATCGAAAACTCTGAGAAGCTTTCGGACATGCTGAAGCGCAAAGGGATTACGCATAAGGTGCTGAATGCAAAATTCCATGCGGAGGAAGCGGAAATCATCTCCCGTGCGGGTCAGTCCGGATCGGTTACGATTGCAACGAACATGGCCGGCCGCGGTACGGATATTTTGCTGGGCGATTCGGTTGCCGATTTAGGCGGATTGCATATCATCGGTACGGAGCGGCATGAGAGCCGTCGTATCGACAATCAGCTTCGCGGCCGTGCCGGCCGTCAAGGCGATCCGGGCTCGTCGCAATTTTATTTGTCGCTTGAGGATGAGCTTATGCGCCGCTTCGGCTCCGAGAACATTATGGGAATGATGGATCGTCTCGGATTGGACGAAGACCAGCCAATCGAGAGCCGCATGATTTCGAGGGCGATTGAGTCCGCGCAAAAGCGCGTGGAGGGCAACAACTTCGATATTCGTAAAGTGGTCCTTCAATATGACGATGTGATGAACCAACAGCGTGAAGTTATTTATAAGCAGCGCCGTGAAATTCTTGGCTCGGAGAATATCCGTCAAGAAGTTATGGATATGATTAAGCCGGTTATCGAGCGGATCGTCGAAGCGCATTGCGCGGAGGATATTCCGGAGGAATGGGATCTGCAGGCGATCGTTGATTATGCGCATGCGAACTTCCTGGAGGAAGGCGCATTATCGAAGGACGAGCTGTGGGGCAAAGAGAAGGAAGAGATTATCGGCTATATCTACAACGAGGTCGTAGCGTATTACGATGAGCGTGAAGAGCGTCTCGGCGCGGAGACGATGCGCGAGTTCGAGAAGGTTGTCGTACTGAGAGCCGTCGATAGCAAGTGGATGGATCATATCGATGCGATGGATCAGCTTCGCCAAGGCATCCATTTGCGCGCTTACGGCGGTACGGATCCGCTTCGCGAATATCAATTCGAGGGCTTCGAGATGTTCAAGGAAATGATCGAGAACATTCAAGAGGAAGTCGCGAAATATATTATGAAGGCGCGCGTGGAAAGCAATCTGGAGCGCCAAGAGGTCGCTAAAGGGCAAACGACGACGACAAGCGGCGGCGGGGAAGCGAGCGAGAAGCGCCCGGCTAAGCGCAAGGAAACCGTCGGACGCAACGATGCATGTCCATGCGGGAGCGGCAAGAAATATAAGCAATGCCACGGTCAGTAAGGAACGGCTCTTAACGGCGGGGCATACGGTAAGGGATAAACAACTATTTTGAGGTGAAGCTTACGCTATGATAGACATAACGGTGAAACAAGACCTGCGCGAAATGGCGGGGCGTCTCCAAGAGCTCAGGGGGTCTCTTTGACTTAGATATTAAGCAGGAGATCATCGCGAACTTCGAGGAAAAAATGACGCAGCCCGATTTCTGGGACGATAACGAGAAGGCGCAAAGCGTTATTTCCGAGCTTAATGCCGTAAAGTCGGTCGTCGAGCAGTACGAAAGGCTGAACAGCGACCAAGAGGACCTGCAGATGATGCTGGAACTGGCCGAAGAGGAGAGCGATGAGTCGCTTGAGTCGGAGCTGGTGAACGGCGTGCAGGAGCTTTTGCAGAAGGTAAATGGTTTTGAGCTTCAGCTGCTGCTTAATCAGCCATATGACAAGCTTAATGCGATTCTCGAGCTTCACCCCGGTGCGGGCGGCACGGAGTCGCAGGACTGGGGCTTGATGCTGTACCGGATGTATACGCGCTGGGCGGAGAAACGCGGTTTCAAGGTAGAGCTGCTTGACTATTTGCCCGGCGACGAAGCAGGTATTAAGAGTGTGTCGATTCTAGTCAAAGGCTATAATGCTTATGGCTATTTGAAGGCGGAGAAGGGTGTACACAGGCTCGTTCGTATTTCCCCGTTCGACTCGGCAGGCCGTCGTCATACTTCGTTTGCGTCCTGCGACGTGGTGCCGGAGATCGATGACAGTATAGAGATCGAGATTCGTTCGGAGGATTTAAAGGTCGATACGTACCGGGCAAGCGGAGCGGGCGGACAGCATGTCAATAAGACGGAGTCGGCCATCCGGATTACGCATATACCGTCGGGCATCGTTGTCGCTTGTCAGCAGGAGCGGTCACAAATTCAGAACCGCGAGCGGGCAATGAACATGCTTCGTTCCAAGCTGTATGAACGGAAGATCGAGGAACAGCTCAAGCATTTGGCGGAGATCCGCGGCGAGCAGTCGGATATTGCCTGGGGCAGTCAAATTCGTTCCTACGTGTTCCATCCGTACAGTATGGTGAAGGATCATCGGACGTCCGTGGAGACGGGCAATGTCGGCGCGGTGATGGACGGCGATTTGGACGCATTTATCGACGGTTATTTGCGTAATCAGATCCGTCATGACTAGGGCGTCTTCATGAAAGAATGCATAGCATGGGGGAAGAGTTCCAACACTTAGAGGTGTGGAGCTCTTCTTTTTGCGAATATGAGGTTGTAAGGGGATTGAAGGTATGGCGGGCGGCACGGTAAAAAGAAGAAAAGGCCGAAAGACACTGAGTCCGCGGGCGCAGTCGGTTTGGAGCGTAGTGCAGCTGCTTATCGGCTCGATCATTGTTGCGATAAGCTTTAATATGTTCATGTTGCCGAACGGCATTGCGTCCGGCGGGGTGTCAGGCGTGTCCATTCTTGTTCAGCGGCTGGCGGGCATCACGCCGGCGATCACGCAATGGGCGATCAATATTCCGTTGTTCATAGCAGGCTTATGGCTGTTGGGGCGGCGATTCGCGTTCAAGACAGCGCTCGGCTCGATGCTGCTGCCTTTAATCGTGCTGCTAACGGATGGGGTGTCGTCTCCGACGGAAAATCCGCTGCTTGCAGCAATCTACGGCGGTATCGGCGTTGGTTTGGGTCTTGGTTTAGTGTTTCGCGGCGGCGGCTCGACGGGGGGCGTCGATTTGGCTGCGCAAATATTGCATAGGTATACGGGGCTTCCGCTTAGCCTTGCGGTCGTATGCTTCGATGGCTGCGTCATTGCGGCTGCAGGGTTTATCCTATCGCCGGAGATTGCGCTGTACGCGCTGATCGGGCTGTTCGTCACGAGCAAAACGATTGATTTTGTGCAGAGCGGGCTGCAGCTTTCTAAGGTTGCTTTTATTATAAGCGATCATTCCGAAGCGGTGGCGGATGCCATTCTAAATGATTTGGACCGCGGATTGACGAGACTGGACGGGCATGGGGGGTATACGGGAACGGGGCGGACGGTACTTATGGTCGTCGTTGGGCAAAATGAGGTGCCGAAGCTGAAACAGCTGGTGCGGGCGATCGACGCCGGCGCTTTTGTAATCATAAGCAATACGGCTGAGGTGCTGGGGCAGGGGTTTAAGCTGGAGAGTTGATGGGCGGTGATGGGAAAGGGGAAGAGGTAAAGAAAGAGTAAGGATACAAGAGCGATGAGTAAGATGGCGAGCTTCCTGATATCCAATTATGTATCCTTCCAGATACTCAATCGAATATCCTTGCTCGTATTTCTTTTTTATTTTTTCAAATAAAGGTCTATCTAACGCTTCGAATTTCGAATCCAACAACCAATTCACACGAATGACTCCTTTCTAACATTAATAAAGAAGACATTTATTTCTTATTGCGATTTGGAAAGCTTCTGAATATCATTTAGAGGCAATTCAAGCATGTCTTGTTCTTTCCGATGTTGCTCGAATAGTCGGCTGAAGTAAATAAACATCCGCTCATTAAAGTCTGCTTCTTTGTAAGACTGTGCCTCCAGATGAACGAGTACGTAGGCATCTAACGATTTGTAACGGGTTTCCACTAATAAGTCAAGGCTCCGACGTTCTTCGCCGACAATGTCAATGAGCAGCTCCTGCATAAGCAGCTTGGTACGATTGTGATCGAGCAAGCCATTTACTTCGGGGAAAAAGAGCTCCAAAAAGTCTGCGAAATAATAAAACAGAACACTCGTTCCCTTTTATATTATCATAAGCTATAATGGCGAGGGAAGCTTTAAATTGCTCTGCAAAGTTAAAAAACGTTCAAACAAATGCTCCAAATGTTCGTTGTATTTTTATGAATTCGAATGTATAATAATACGAAACCATAAGCGTATTTCCATCAACTGCCGAATGATGTACAATAATAAGTTGAAGAAGAAGACAACCTTTCCACCTGTCGGAAAGAGCAATAGATGGAGCTGCAACGAGCTTGCCGAGCAAGCGAAAAAACAGGTCTGCGGCGTCCAGTTTCGGGGAGAGATTACTATGACAACAAAGGTGAAAATTGCGATTATCGGCTCTACCGGCTACGGTGGCGTAGAGCTAATCAGATTGCTCGCTTCCCATCCGCTGGCCGAGGTGACATCGGTCATTTCATCGTCCAGCGCAGGAACGCCGATAGCGGAAGGCTACCCTCATCTGACGGGCATCCGCGAGGAGCTGCTCGATGATGTGGAGCCTGCGGTGATCAAGGCGAAGGCAGACGTTGTATTTTTGGCGACACCAGCGGGCGTGGCGGCTAAACTTGTGCCGCAGCTTCTGGAGGCAGGCTTGAAAATTATCGATCTGTCCGGAGATTTCCGGTTGAAATCCCCAGCCCTTTATGAGCAATGGTATAAGAAAACAGCGGCAGAGGAGTCTTTTTTGCAGCAGGCGGTATTTGGACTTTCCGAAATTTATGGCAATCGCTCGCTTGACGCGCCTTTCATTTCCAACCCAGGCTGTTACCCAACGGCAACTCTGTTAGGACTTATTCCTGCGGTAAAAGAAGGCTGGATCGATCCTTCGACAATTATTATCGATGCGAAGTCGGGAGTATCCGGTGCGGGCCGCGGCGCTTCACTCGGTACTCATTATTCGGAGCTGAACGAAAATTTAAAAGCTTATAAGCTGAATCAGCATCAGCATATCCCTGAAATCGAGATGGTCTTGTCGGATGTTGCAGGCAAGCCGGTCATTACGACATTCACGACACATCTCGTGCCGATGACACGGGGGATTATGTCGACGATGTATGCGAACGTTCTGGGCGAGCGGAGCACGAAGGATTTTATCGAATTGTATCGTTCCTATTATGAAGGCCGCCGCTTCGTTCGTGTTCGTCCGGAAGGCCAATGGCCGGCGACGAAGGAAGTATGGGGCTCTAATTATTGCGATATCGGCTTCGCGGTTGACAAGCGGACGAGTCGCGTCACAATCGTGTCTGTAATCGACAACCTTGTTAAAGGCGCAGCTGGCCAAGCGATTCAAAACCTGAATTTAATGATGGGCTGGGACGAGACGCTAGGTCTGCAATTTGTTCCGGTTTATCCGTAATCATACTTATACTCATATCCGTGAAGGAGATTCGATTTTACGATGGGACAGGATAATTCGGCAAAGGCAGCTTTCTCGGTCGTCGAGGACGGCTCGATAACGACGCCGCAGGGCTTTAAGGCGGGCGGACTGCACTGCGGTCTGAAAAAAACGACGCGTCATGATCTGGGCGCAATCGTCTGCGAGGTGCCGGCAGCGGCGGCGGGCGTTTATACGACGAACGTGTTTCAAGCGGCACCGCTTCAAGTAACGCGCGAGAGCATCGGATCGGGCGGCGTGCTGCGCGCGGTGCTTGTGAACAGCGGCAATGCGAATGCATGCACGGGCAAGCAAGGCGAAGCGGACGCTTACGAGATGCGTGCGCGCTTTGCCGAGTCGATTGGCGTATCCGCGGATCATGTGGCGGTTGCTTCGACAGGCGTCATTGGCGAGCCTCTCAAAATGGACAAAGTACGCAGCGGAATCGAAGGCCTTCCAGCGCGTCTGGATGGCAATCGCGAAGGCGCGGATGATTTCTGCCAGGCGATTCTGACGACGGATTTGGTTCAAAAAATGGTATGCGTCGAGCTTGAGCTTGACGGCAAGCGCGTGTATGTAGCGGGCGCGGCTAAGGGCTCGGGTATGATTCACCCGAACATGGCGACAATGCTTGGCTTCGTTACGACGGATGCCGCTATCGGCGGCGCGGCGCTGCAGCAAATGCTGCGCCAGGCAACGGATCTGACGTTTAATATGATTACGGTTGACGGCGATACGAGCACGAACGATATGCTTGTCGCCATGGCAAGCGGACTTGCCGGCAACAGCGAGCTTACGCCGCAGCACAAGGGCTGGGCAGCATTTGCGGCAGCCGTTCGCCATGTGTGCGAGGTGCTGGCGAAAGCGATCGCGCGCGACGGCGAAGGCGCGACGAAGCTCGTTGAGGTGCAGGTGAGGGGAGCGGTCAGCGACGATTCCGCCCAAGCGATTGCGAAGACGGTAATCGGGTCTTCGCTCGTGAAATCGGCCGTGTTCGGCGCAGACGCGAACTGGGGCCGCATTATCGCGGCGGTCGGCCGCGCAGGCCAGCCGGTTAATCCGGAGACGGTCGATATTCGTCTCGGTTCTATTTTGACATTGGAGCAATCCCGTCCGATCGTCTTCGATGAAGAGGCTGCTTTGGAATATTTGAAGGGCGATACCGTGGTCATTCGCGTCGATCTTCATATCGGCGAAGGTCAGGCGACAGCTTGGGGCTGCGATTTAACGTATGATTATGTCCGCATTAACGCGGCATACCGGACGTAAGTAAAGTGGATGCTGGAGGGTATGGAACAGTGACGGAACAGCGGTTTGTTATGAAATGCGGAGGCAGCACGCTGGCGGCGCTTCCGAATAGCTTTTTTGATGAGCTGCGGGAGCTGCAGCTTGCGGGCGTGCGTCCGGTTATCGTGCATGGCGGCGGTCCTGCTATTTCGGAGACGCTCGGCAAGCTCGGCATCGAGACCGGATTCGTGAATGGCTTGCGAAAAACCAATGATGCGGTGCTTGACGTGGTCGAAATGGTGCTTGCGGGCCGCATTAATAAGGAGATCGTTCGTAAAATTCAAATCAACGGCGCGAAAGCGCTCGGCCTGTCCGGTGTCGACGGCATGTTGATTCAAGCCAAGCCTGTTGCCAATGCTGCGGAAATTGGCTTCGTAGGCGACGTAACGGATGTGAATGCGGCGATCATCGAAGGCGTCATGGAAATGGGCTACATTCCCGTCGTTGCGCCGATCGGTATTGACGCGCCAGGACAGCGCTACAACATTAACGCGGATACGGCCGCTGGCGCCGTCGCCTCGCATCTCGGCGTAGAACGGATGATCGTTGTGACGGATGTTCCGGGCATTTTGAAGACGGTGGATGGGGTAAAGCAGGTGCTCCCTGTTGTCACGGTTGAACAAATTGAAGAGATGATCGCAAGCGGCGAGATTTACGGCGGCATGATTCCGAAAGTGCGCGCGGCGATTCAATGCATTCAAGGCCGGGTGCGCGAGGTTGTCATCGTGAGCGGCGAGGAGCCGGGCGTGTTAACGAAGGCGGTCCGCGAGGGCGGCGTAGGTACGCGTATTGTCCAAACGAACGAAGGGCAGGTGTAAGGCTAATGAGCGAGACGCAAACGGCGGCAAACGCCGATCAATCTCTGTTTCCTACATATGCAAGATACCCGATGGCTTTGGTAAAAGGCGAAGGAAGCTGGCTTTGGGACGATAAGGGGAACAAATATCTCGATTTCATGTGCGGGATTGCGGTCACGAATCTTGGGCATGCGCCAAAGCAAATTAAAGAGGCGCTCGTTAAGCAGCTGGATGAGCTATGGCATGTGTCCAATCTGTTCCGCATTCCGAATCAAGCGGAAGCGGCGAAGCTCATTACCGATAACAGCTGTGCGGATGCGGTGTTCTTCTGCAATTCGGGCGCCGAGGCGAATGAAGCGGCCATTAAGCTGGCTCGCAGATATAACCAGAAGGTACTAAACAACGATCGTTATGAGATCATTACGTTCGAGCAGTCTTTCCATGGACGTACGCTTGCGACGCTTACCGCCACCGGCCAAGCGAAGGTGAAGGAAGGCTTCGCTCCGCTGCCGGAAGGCTTTAAGACGATCCCTCTGAATGATCTCGATGCGCTGGAAGCGGCGGTGAGCGACAAGACGGCTGCGATCATGCTGGAGATGGTGCAGGCCGAGGGCGGGATCTATCCCGTAGACGCGGCATATATAAAGGGGCTTGTCGCGTTGTGCGAGAAGCACGGCATTCTGCTGATCGCGGATGAAATCCAGACGGGAATGGGACGTACGGGCAAGCTGTTCGCGTACGAGCATTACGGCATCGAGCCGGACATCTTCACGATGGCCAAAGGACTCGGAAGCGGCTTCCCGGTCGGCGCGATGGCCGCGAAGGAGAAGCTGCGCGAAGGCTTCTCAGCAGGCAGCCACGGCTCGACGTTCGGCGGCACGCCGATTGCGACGGCGGTCGTGAAAGCGACGCTGGAGACCATTGTAGGCGAAGGTTTGCCGTCGCGTGCGGCGAAGCAAGGGGATTACTTGATTTCGCAGCTTCGCGGGAAGCTGGCTGGGAATGCTTTTGTGAAAGAGGTTCGCGGACTTGGTCTGCTCGTAGGCATTGAATGCGCGGAGCCGATCGCGGGCATCTTGAATGAAGCGCAGGAGCGCGGGCTGATTGTCATCTCGGCTGGACCGAATGTCATTCGCCTCCTGCCTAATTTGCTTGTTTCGGATGAAGAAATCGATACGGCTGTGGCGATTCTAGCGGAGCTATTAGAAGCGAAGCGGCCACTTTAACTATACAGCTTCAACCAGAAGGAGGGCTTTGCCATGCAAGGAACATTGAACGAGGAATTGGCGCTTAGCTTGAAAGGGCGCGATTTTCTAATGTTGGTTGATTTCAAGCCGGAGGAAATCCGTTACTTGATCGACCTCGCGATTGAATTGAAGCAAAAGCAAAAAGCAGGCGTAACCCATCATGTGCTGAAGGGAAAAACGCTTGGCATGATTTTTGAAAAATCATCGACGCGTACTCGCGTTTCGTTCGAAGTAGGGATGTATCAGCTTGGCGGACAGGGTCTGTTCCTAAGCGGAAATGACCTGCAGATCGGCCGCGGCGAAACCATCTGGGATACGGCGCAGACGCTTTCGCGCTACTTGGACGGCATTATGATTCGCACGTTTGCTCACCGCAAGGTCGTTGAGCTTGCGCGCGGAGCTACAATTCCGGTTATTAACGGCTTGACTGACCTGTCGCATCCTTGCCAAGCGCTTGCCGACTATCAAACGATTCTCGAGCAGAAGGGCCGCCTGGAAGGACTGAAGATCGCTTACATCGGCGACGGCAATAACATGACCCATTCTCTTCTAATGGGCGCAGCCAAGCTAGGTTTGCATATGTCGGTAGCAACGCCGGAGGGCTATGAGCCGGATGCCGGCATCGTTCAGCAAACGAAAGATCATGCAGCCGAAACGGGCTCGCGAATTCACATTTGCCGCGATCCGAAGGAAGCGATTGCTGACGCAGACATCGTATACACAGACGTATGGGCGAGCATGGGGCAGGAAGCGGAGCAGAAGGAACGCGAGGTTGCTTTTGCCGCTTACCAGGTGAACGAGGAGTTATCGAAATACGCGAAGAAGGAATTCCTGTTCATGCACTGCTTGCCTGCGCATCGCGGCGAGGAAGTTAGCGAAGGGGTTATCGACGGCGACCATTCGATTATTTTCGACCAGGCCGAAAACCGTCTTCACGCGCAAAAAGCGATTATGGCCGCAATCATGTCCTAAATAATCACTCCATATAAATTCATTCGAAGGGAAGTCATACACGACCATGGCAAAAGAAAAAATTGTATTAGCCTACTCAGGCGGCTTGGATACATCGGTTATCCTCAAATGGCTGAAAGAAACTTATGACGCAGAAATTATCGCTTTCACGGCGGATATCGGACAGAAGGATGAGCTTGACGGTCTAGAGGTGAAAGCACTTGCGACAGGCGCTTCCAAAGTCTATATCGACGACCTCCGCGACGAGTTCGCGAAGGACTTCATCTACCCGATGTTCCAAGCGGGCACCTTATATGAGGGCCAATACCTGCTCGGCACATCGATCGCTCGGCCGCTTATCGCGAAGCGCATGGTCGATATCGCCCGCGCGGAAGGCGCAACGGCGATTGCCCACGGCGCAACAGGAAAAGGTAATGACCAAGTGCGTTTTGAGCTTACAGCTGCTGCTCTTGCACCGGAGATTGGCGTTATTGCGCCTTGGCGTCTGGAAGCATTCCGCGAGCAGTTCCCGGGCCGCGCCGAAATGATCGCATACGCAGAGAAGCACGGCATTCCGGTTACGGCTTCTGCGGCGAAGCCGTATTCGACGGACCGCAACCTGCTGCACATCAGCTTCGAAAGCGGCATGCTGGAGGATCCTTGGTTCGATCCCAGCTCCGAGGAGAACGAGAGCATGTACGTCCTGAGCGTATCCCCGGAGAGAGCGCCGGACAAAGCGGAATACGTAGAGCTAACTTTCGAAGAAGGCAACTGTACGGCGGTTAACGGCAAACAGCTTAGCCCGCTTGAAGTGATGGAGACGCTGAACGAGCTGGGCGGCAAGCACGGCATCGGACGCGTGGATATGGTGGAGAACCGCTTCGTCGGCATGAAGAGCCGCGGCGTGTACGAAACGCCGGGAGGTACGATTCTTTTCACCGCTCACCGCAAAATGGAATCCCTGACGATGGACCGCGAGGTAATGCACCTGCGCGACTCCTTGATTGCCAAATACAGTCAGCTTGTTTACAACGGCTTCTGGTTCGCGCCTGAGCGCCTTGCTTTGCAAGCACTTGTATCCGAATCGCAAAAGAACGTAAGCGGCGTCGTTCGCCTGAAGCTGTATAAAGGCAATGTCATCGGAGCAGGCGTGAAAAGCCCTGTCAGCTTGTACAATCCAGATATCGCTACGATGGAGGCTGATCCTTCGCAAGCCTACGATCAAGGCGACGCGACTGGCTTCATCCGTCTGAACGCATTGCGTCTGAAGGTATCATCCGCAGTTACGAACAAGTAAGCTTTACAAGGGAGTGGAACGAACCAGTGAGCAAATTATGGGGCGGTCGGTTTACGAAGAAAACGGACCAATTGGTAGAGGAATATACAGCTTCGATTCTATTCGACAAAGAGCTGGCCGAAGAGGACATTCAAGGCAGCCTGGCGCATGTTACGATGCTCGGCAAGCAGGGCATCCTGCCTGCTGACGACGTGGAGAAGATCAAGGACGGCTTGCACCGCGTCCTGCAGCGTATCAAGCGCGACGATATCGAATTCTCGATTGGGGACGAAGACATTCACATGAATATCGAGAAGACGCTGATCGATGATGTGGGTTCCGTCGGCGGGAAGCTGCATACGGGCCGCAGCCGTAACGACCAAGTGGCGACGGACATGCACCTGTGGCTTCGCAAGCGTGTCGTCGAATTCGTTGACATGCTGTATAAGCTGCAATCGGCGCTCGTGGAGCAAGCGAAGGAGAACATCGACACGATTGTGCCGGGCTACACGCATTTGCAGCGCGCGCAGCCGATCCTGTTCGCGCATCACCTAATGGCGTATGTGTCCATGTTCGGACGCGATATCGAGCGCCTGCAGGACAGCTACAAGCGCATCAATGTGCTGCCGCTTGGAGCAGGCGCTTTGGCGGGAACGACGTTCCCGATCGATCGCCACTTCGTAGCAAGCCAGCTGAAGTTCGACCGCGTCTACGAGAATAGTCTCGACGCGGTAAGCGACCGTGACTTCATTCTGGAGTTTCTGTCCGACGCTTCGATCATCATGATGCATCTTTCCCGTCTGAGCGAAGAGCTTATCATGTGGTCGAGCACGGAGTTTCATTTTGTGGAGCTGGACGATGCGTTCTGCACAGGCAGCAGCATTATGCCGCAAAAGAAAAATCCGGACGTTCCCGAGCTTGTCCGCGGCAAAACAGGCCGCGTCTACGGCAATCTCGTCGGCTTGCTGACAGTGCTGAAGTCGCTGCCGCTTGCCTACAACAAAGACATGCAGGAAGACAAAGAGGGCATGTTCGATACGGTGAAGACGCTGCAAGGCGCGCTTCAGCTGTTCACGCCGATGATTGCCACCATGAAGGTAAACAAGGAACGGATGCGCCAAGCGGTCAACCAAGATTTCTCGAACGCGACGGATATCGCCGATTTCCTCGTGAACAAAGGCTTGCCTTTCCGTCAAGCGCATGAGGTTATCGGCAAGACGGTATTGTACTGCATCGAGCAGAACAAATACTTGCTTGATCTGACGCTGGAGGAGTTCAAGCAGTTCTCGACGCTGTTCGACGATCGCATCTATGCGGTGCTCCAGCCGGAGCAGGTCGTCAATGCCCGCAACGTCTACGGCGGTACGGCAAAAACACAGGTGCAGGACGCCATCTCCCGCGCCGATCAAGCGCTGGAAGGCACGGCTGCTTGGGTAACCGAGTATCTCGAGCGCAGCCGGTAATTCTTATAGCTATTGAAAACAGCTCAGCAGCAGCCAAACCCGGCCGCCAGCTGAGCTGTTTTATTTTTTTCTCGAAACAGGGCAGAGAAACGTCGAATGGCGCTCCCGGCACGAAATTGCCTGATTCAACCAGACGCACCTACAAACCATCCTCCAGCAGCGGCTCTACAGGATCCGGCGTCGGTGTCGGCGCAGGCGCAAGCCCGCCGCCGTTGCCGCCAAACATCGGGCCCGTTTCGACAATCGTCGGCTGCGCTTTGTACGTATCGCGAGACACCTTTTCCCGAGTAACGGCTTCGCCGTCACGAACGAGAGTACGGTACGTTTCGACCACGTAGCCCTGCTTGCCCTTTTCTACGGTTATCTTCTTTCCGGGAAATAAATTGTCATTTATTATTTCCTGAACGGTCGGCTCGATCGTTTTCACCGTGACCGACTCGATATCATAGCGCTCATTAGCGTCCATCGTGCCGAACAGCTTCACGGTCAGCTTGCGATCCTTCACCTCGGTACGAATGATCAGATGTTTGCCGGTGTTGTTTTTGAATCGGAAATTAATGGCTCCGCCCGCATAGGTTGCATCTTGACCGAGGGGCAGATAAGTGACCGGAATGGAGTGGTTCCGGCGTTCTACGATCTCTAAGCCTGAGCGCAGTACCGCATTATAGAGCGTGCTCGACACCTGACAAATACCGCCCCCAATGCCGGGCACCAGCTTGCCGTTCAAAATAACCGGAGCCTCGCGATACTCGTACAGCTCCTCCGCGCGTGCAATCAGCTTGCCGTAGTCAAACACTTCATCCGGTGCGAGATGCCAATCATGAAGAGCCTCCGCTGTGACCGTCACGTTAAACGCCCGTCCATCGGCGCTTGTGGCGAAATCTGTTGAAAACGCGATGATTTTACGCTCGATTCCTTCGTCCTTTAGCTTCTCCAAAGTAATGTCAGGTTGAATGACGGCAACAGGAAGCTCTGCTTCAAAATGCTCCTCGACGGGTTTTCCGATTTGCTCTCTCTCGAGGATGACCCAATTATCAACCTCATCGACGAGCTTGCTCAGATTCAAGCGGAAGGCGTCGACATGCGGCTCGTACATCACTTCATCGTTATCTGTAATGATGCGCTCAGCATTTTTGGTTTCGCTTTTTTCGATCCAGCTCCATTGCTTGCGAACGGCAGCGTCGAAGTTATCGGGATTCCAGCTTTGCTTAAGCGGATAGGACTTTTGGAAGTTGTAACGGTAAGTTGCACGCTCCCATGTATCCCCTTCCCCCAGTACCAGCAACGCTTCTCGAATGCCGGCAAATTCAGCCTTATAGCCAAGCTCGGAAACCGTCCATTGCTTGCTGTCTTTGGCTGCGGCAGCGGCTTGAATCGTTATCGTACGCTGCAGCAGCGAGTTCTCATACTGCTCCAGCAGCTTAATGGCATCATCTATAAGCATGCCTCCGATCGGTATCCCTCCTGCATTAACCTCCGCGGGAACGGTTTTTTGAAGCGCGTAATTCCACACAACCCCCCAGCCAACGGCTGCCAAGAGCAGCAGCGAAGCGATGACAATAACGCCAATATGAATTCTTTTTAAAATAGCGGTTCTCTCCTTTCTGGACGATAAAAAAAGGCAGTTTTACATGTATATGCAGCTTGCTCGACATATTTGTCTCTGCCTTCCAGATACCGGATTCGACAAGGCCAGCTTAAATTAGATTTGTGAAATATGAAGAAAGCGAGCCGCTTATGAAGGAATTCAGCGCAATCTGTCGAAATAGTACAACTGACTATTAACAGGATGTGATGATGTGATTGAGATGCAAGACATATGGAAAACGTACACCGACGGTACGCATGCGTTGAGAGGCGTCTCCGTTCGTATAGATCGCAATGAATTCGTCTACTTGGTAGGGCCTTCAGGAGCGGGTAAATCTACCTTCATGAAATTGATCTATCGCGAGGAAGTTCCGACAAAAGGACAGATTTCGGTAAACGGTTTTAACATCGGCAAGCTGAAGCCGCGCAAAATTCCTTTCGTTCGACGCAATATCGGCGTCATTTTTCAAGACTTTAGACTGCTGCCCAAATTAACGATATATGAAAATGTCGCCTTCGCGATGGAGGTTATCGAGGCGCCTCGCCGCATCATTAAGAGACGCACGATGGAGGTGCTGGAGCTTGTCGGTTTAAAGCACAAGCATGCGAGCTTACCGGCCCAATTATCAGGCGGCGAGCAGCAGCGAGTCTCGATCGCGCGCGCGATCGTGAATAATCCCTCCGTAATTGTAGCGGATGAGCCTACGGGCAACCTTGACCCGGAAACCTCTCTCGGTATCATGAATTTGCTGGAGGAAATTAACTTACGCGGTTCAACAATAGTGATGGCAACGCATAACAGAGATATCGTAAACTCCATGCGCAAGCGCGTCATTGCAATCGAGAACGGCAATATCGTTCGTGACGAGGCTAGAGGGGAGTACGGCTATGAAGTTTAGCACGATTCTCAGGCATCTTCGCGAAGGCGCCAAGAACATCATCCGCAACGGCTGGATGTCGTTCGCTTCGATGAGCTCGATCTTCATCTCCTTATTCGTTTTGGGCGTCTTTTTATTACTGGCCATGAATGTAAACAGTATGGCGGCGCAAATCGAAAGCCAAGTTCAAATTCGCGTTTTTCTGCAGCTTAATGTCGATCAGGCGAAGATAACGGAACTGCAAAACAAAATAGGCAACATGACCGAAGTAAGCCAAATAACATTCGTCTCAAAAGAAGAGGGACTTGAGCTCCTCCGCAAAAATTTAGGCGAGGAGAACAAGGATTTGCTCGACGGTTATGAGAACGATAAAAATCCGTTGCCGGATTCGTTTACCGTTGAGGTGTACAATCCGCAATCGGTCGCGCTTGCTGTCGAGCAAATCAACAAGATCAACCAGGCCGACGAGCAGCAGCCGATCGAGAGAGTCAAATATGGTCAAGGCACGATAGAAACGTTGTTTAAAGTGACCAACGCCCTCCGTTACGCAGGGCTTGTCCTCGTGATCGGGCTCGCGGTAACGGCGATGTTCCTTATTTCCAACACAATCAAAATGACGATTATAGCCAGACGCCGCGAAATCGGAATTATGAAGCTGGTTGGAGCGACTAATTCTTTTATCCGCTGGCCGTTTTTTATTGAAGGAGCGCTCATCGGAATTATAAGCTCCATCGTCACAACAATTTTGTTATTGGCAGGCTATGCGCAGCTCGTGAATTTTACGCAGATGGAGCTCTCGCTAATGATGATAAAGCTTGTCACCCTGCAGGAGTCCGGCTGGCAAACCGCGGGACTAATCATTGGACTTGGTACGGTGATCGGTATTTGGGGAAGTACGATTTCAATCCGAAAGTATTTGAAAGTGTAGGTGAACGAGAGCGTGCAGAAGAGGAAATCGTTGTGGTTCATTGCCGTTGCCATGCTGTTCGTATTGGCGGTACAGCCAACCGGGGGCGAGGCGGCATCTCTTACCGATATTCAGAGGCAGCTTGAAGCAACGAAACAGGAAAAGCGCGAGGCGGAGAGAAGAGCGGCCAATGCCCAGCAGCAGGCGAACAATGCGAAGAACAAGGCGGCTAATGCGGCTCACGAGAAGGAAGATTTAGAGGTCAGGATTAAGGAAGAGCAAGCGGCGATCACCAATCTTATGGTTGAAATTGACAATGCCTCTTTGAACAAAATGAAAACGCAAGAGGAGCTCGATCAGAAGGAAGAGGAACTCTTGAAGACGACGATTGAACTGGAGCAGGCAGAGGATCGGGTCGCCGAGCGGGACAAGCTGCTCCAATCGAGGATGCGCCTCATGTATACGAACGGCTTCGTTTCCTATATGGACGTTCTGATGAGTGCGACAAGCTTTTCCGATTTTATTGACCGCTTTGACGCACTGCAATCGATTTTGATGCAGGACCGCGACATTTTGGAGCAGCAAAAACAGGAGAAGGTTTTTGTCGATCAGAAGAAGGCGGAGCAAGAAATACAGTTGGCGGAAGTGAAGACAAAATACAAGAAGCTTGAGGTATACGAGCTCCATCTGGTGAAGAAGGAGCAGGAAAAGGAAGTTACAATCGCCAGCTACAACAATAATGTGAAATTGTTGGACAGCAAGATTGCGGAATACGGAGAATTAGCCGAGCATTATGAGGACATCAGCGAGGAGCAGGAAAAACTGCTGCTTACAATTGCCTCGAAGGAATCCAAGCTTCTTGCCGAGCAGCAAAGAATCAAGAATCCATACACTGGCGGAAAACTAGGCATGCCGATAAAAAGCAGCTACAGACTCACCTCCAATTTCGGCACGCGGATCCATCCGATATCGGGCAAGAGGCATACGCATACAGGCATTGATTTCGCGGCGCCGCAGGGCACGTCTATTTATGCGGCAGAGGACGGTATCGTCATAGTCGCACAAACGATGAGCGGCTACGGGAATACGGTCATCATCGATCACGGAAACGGCCTTTGGACTCTATACGCACATATTCGTAACGGCGGCATTAAGGTCGATAAAGGCGACTCCGTGAAAAAGGGCGGGAAAATCGCCGAGGTTGGCAGCACGGGCAACTCGACGGGACCGCATTTGCATTTTGAAGTACGCAAAAACGAAGTGCCGATTAATCCGAGCAGCTACTTGAAATAAGTTACGACGCATACGCAGACTTCTTTGAGGCAGCCCATGTGGCTGCCTTGTTTGTACACAGTGCTGCAGATAAACGTAACTTTAACCGTATAAGACAAATAATTGAAAGCCTCTTGTCATATACTAGGGTGGTCTTAAATCAAAGACCGTGCAAGATGAGAAGGTGGTGTAGACAGGTGCAATTCAAAGGACGAACAGTATTCGCGTTCGTTATGCTGACGATGATCGCGTCCGTGCTCGTAACCTTAACGTTGGCGGATCAGTTCATAAAGCCGGACGAGCAGTCTGCGCCTGCACTCACGGCTGCCTCAGCCGAAGAGGGTGAGCGCTTCAGGCTGAAGGAAAATGAGCTGACGAAGCTGAACGCGGTACTGGAATTGATCGAAACGAAATATTACCAAAAGGTCGATCGCAGTGAGCTGGTCGACGGCGCGGTGAGCGGAATGATGTCCTCGCTGGAGGATCCTTACTCCGTGTATATGGAGAAGGAGGTAGCGACGCATTTTTCGGAATCGATCGAAGGCTCCTTCACCGGGATTGGCGCAGAGGTAACGTTGGAAAATGGACGCGTCGTTGTCGTATCCCCGATCAAGGGATCTCCCGCCGAGCGCTCGGGCTTGCTGGCTAAGGACGTGCTGCTCACCGTAAACGGCGTGAAGCTGGATGGGCTGAACCTGCAGGAGGCCGTCGCGAAAATACGCGGCCCGAAAGGTACGAAAGCAAAAATTCAGGTGCAGCGGGCGGGCTTCTCGGAGCCGATACAGCTCGTACTCATCCGTGATGATATTGATGTAGAAACGGTCTATGGCAGTCTAAGGCCGGATGGTGTGGGCGTGATTGAGATTCGGCAGTTTTCGCTGCACACGGCTGAACGGTTCAAGGAAGAACTCGCGAAGCTGGAGAAGCAGGGCATGAAGGGACTCGTACTGGATGTACGCAACAATCCGGGAGGAGTGCTCCCGGTCGTCGTCGAAATCGCGCAGTCCTTCATGGCGAAGGGCACGACGATCGTGCAGGTGGAGGATCGGGACGGGAACCGGGAGAAAACGTTGTCCGAGGGCCAAAGCAAACCGTATCCGATCGCGGTAATTATGAATAACGGAAGCGCAAGCGCATCGGAAATTTTGGCCGGAGCTTTGCAGGAGGGCGCTGGCGCGAAGCTGGTAGGCGAGACGTCCTTCGGCAAAGGGACGGTTCAGGTAAGCTATAACAAGGCGCTTGGAGACGGAAGCATCGTGAAAATGACGATTGCCAAATGGTTAACGCCAAAGGGAAATTGGATCCATGTGAAGGGCATTAAGCCGGACATTGAGGTTCAGCCGCCGGATCTGTATACGGTAGCCAGACTTTCTCTGAACGAGACGCTAAAGCAGGATATGATCAGCGAGCAAGTGAAGAGCATGCAAATTATGCTGCACGGACTGGGTTACGAGCCGAAGCGCGAGGATGGGTACTTTGGCGCAGAGACGGCGGAGGCCGTTAAAAAGTTTCAATCCGAGCACGGCTTGCCGGCTACTGGACAGGTCGATAAGCAGACCGGCGAGGCGCTTGAGAAAGCGGTCATTGCATGGATTCAGGATAAGCGGCATGATACGCAGCTTCATGAAGCAATTAAGGCTGTAGGCAGGAAATGATACAAGCATGTCGAATGAATAAAGGGTTGGCTCCGTGTCATTGAGCCGGCCTTTTATTTTTTTTCTGGAGAAGTACGGGTGAAGGAGTGATAGCTTTGGAAACGGCGGCAGAAGTGCTCGAAATGCTTGGACAAGCGGCTGTTCGACTGGTTGCGCAGCCATTTTACTATATTGCGGTGTTATTTATCGTTTTGCAGACTATGAGGCAAATTCGAATGGAGCGGCAATTATTTGCCGTTAAGCTTCACAATTGGCCAGGTCTTGTCGCTAAGTCGTTGCTCGCAGGATTGTTGATCGGTGCAGCCGTATCGGTCGCGGGAGCCTTTATCGGCGCTGCCATGACCGCCGAATCGGTTCTGTGGCTGTGGGCCGTTGCTGCGGTTCTCATGCTTGTAAAAATTCGTTACCTTTGCTTTGCCTACAGCGCGGGGATCATTGCTTTGCTGCAATGGTTGTTTGGATGGACGAGCCTTTTGGAACGGCCGGATTGGATCGGATCGCTTACTGCTTCGCTTGCCGGCATAGATGCTGCAGGATTATTGATGCTGGTGGCGCTGCTTCATTTGGCTGAAGCGGCGCTCGTACGCTGGCAAGGCGATCGGCTGGCAACACCCCTATTTGTGGAAGGAAAGAGAGGCAAGCTCGTCGGCGGTTATATGCTGCAAGGCTTTTGGCCCGTTCCGCTGCTTATGCTTGTGCCTGCTGCGGGAAGCGGTGCGTCAACGGCAGCGCTGCCTTGGACGCCGCTATTCGGAGCGGATTGGTCGCAAGGCTGGACTTTCGTTGCGCTTCCGATGATCATCGGCTTCACCGAAATGACCCGCTCGATGCTGCCGCAGGATAAGGCAAAGCATGCGGCGAGAGGGCTGCTGCTTTATAGTGTTTGTCTAGCGGCGGCAGCGCTTCTTGCCTGGCGGCAGCCGCTGCTGCTGCCGGTTGCGGCGCTGGCTTCCCTCCTGCTGCATGAGGCGATCGTTTGGCGCAGCCGGTCGCTCGAGGCGGCTCGCTCGCCGCTGTACGTGAATGACGCAAGAGGGTTGCGTATTCTCGGCATTGTACCGGGCACGCCAGCAGCTGCGATGGGACTGGCCATCGGCGAAATTTTGCATAAGGTTAACGGAGTGCGCGTCAAAACGAAGGAGGAGCTCTACGAAGCATTAGTGCAAAATTCAGCTTTCTGCAAACTGGAGGTGTTAAACCTGGAAGGCGAGCTGAAGTTCGCGCAGCGGGCGCGCTTTGCCGGCGAGCATCACCAGCTGGGTGTCATTCTGGCTCCGGATGAGCAGGCCAATTATTATGCCGCTTCAGGACCGGCATCGCTGCTCGAGCTGCTTCGCGGTTCCCGCGCCTCGAATCGCCGCGGCGATCAGGCTGAGAGGATAGATGCTTAGCAGATACAGGAAACTTGAATGGGGCTGCCTGTTAGGGTCAATGAGACCATGACAGGCAGTCTTTCGTGTAGGCTTCTGATACTCGGATTGCTTCTCGAGCTGAAAAGCGATATAATAAACGGGAACAAACATTCCTATTTCTATGACAGCCGATGAAATGAAATTCATATATTTGACTATAATGTTAAGATAATTCGGAAAGACGGGGGTGGATGACAGGCGTGAACGAGCTTACAAAGGATACGAAGCTGTTCGAATTGAAATCGGAATATACGCCTCAAGGGGATCAGCCGAAAGCGATCAAGGAGCTTGTGGAAGGACTTGCGGCAGGGAAGAGGCATCAGACTCTGCTTGGAGCGACGGGTACAGGCAAGACATATACGATCGCGAATGCGGTAGCGAAGGTGAACCGGCCGACGCTCGTCATTGCGCATAATAAGACGCTGGCTGCGCAGCTTTGCAGCGAGTTTAAGAACTTTTTCCCCGACAATGCCGTTGAATACTTCGTAAGCTACTATGACTACTATCAGCCGGAAGCCTACATCCCTTCTACCGACACCTTTATTGAGAAGGATTCCAGCATTAACGATGAAATCGATAAATTGCGGCACTCGGCGACGAGCGCCTTGTTCGAACGAAGAGACGTTATCATTGTGGCGAGCGTGTCCTGTATATACGGTCTGGGATCGCCGATAGAATACGGGAGCCTGGTGCTTTCGCTGCGCGTCGGGATGGAAAAGCCGCGAGATGCGATTTTGCATAAACTCGTCGATATTCAGTATCAACGGAACGATATTAGCTTTACGCGGGGAACGTTCCGGGTACGCGGCGATATCGTTGAGATTTTTCCCGTGGCGAATAACGAGCGGGCGCTCCGGGTCGAGCTTTTCGGAGACGAGATCGAACGCATATCCGAGATTGACGTCCTGACCGGTGAAATTATCGGCGAACGCGACCATATCGCGATATTTCCGGCCTCTCACTTCGTTACTCACGAGGATACGATGAAGCTCGCGATCGTGAATATCGAGCGGGAGCTGGAGGAGCGTTTGACGGAGCTGCGCGAGGCAGGCAAACTGCTGGAGGCGCAGCGTCTGGAACAGCGGACGCGCTACGACCTTGAAATGATGGCGGAGATGGGCTTCTGCTCGGGCATCGAGAACTATTCGGGTCCGTTGACCTTTAGGGAGCGCGGAGCTACTCCGTATACGCTGCTCGATTATTTTCCGGACGATATGCTGATTGTTATCGACGAGTCCCATGTATCGCTGCCGCAAATTCGCGCGATGTTCAATGGGGACCGCGCGCGTAAGGAAATGCTCGTCAATCACGGCTTCCGTCTTCCGTCGGCGATGGACAATCGCCCTTTGCGCTTCGAGGAGTTTGAAGCGAAGGCGAAGCAGCTTATTTATGTGTCTGCGACACCGGGCCCTTATGAAATCGAGCATTGTCCGACGATGATAGAGCAAATCATTCGTCCAACCGGCCTAATCGATCCGATAATTGACGTTCGTCCTACTAAGGGACAAATCGATGATTTACTGAACGAAATTCGCGACCGGATCGCGAAGGATGAGCGGGTGCTTGTCACGACATTAACGAAGAAGATGTCGGAGGACCTGACCGACTACATGAAGGAGATCGGCATTAAGGTCAGGTATCTCCATTCCGATATTAAGACGCTGGAGCGGCTGGCTATTTTGCGCGATCTGAGATTAGGCGTTTTCCATGTTCTCATCGGAATTAATTTACTTCGGGAAGGGCTTGATTTGCCGGAGGTATCCTTGGTTTCGATTTTGGATGCGGATAAGGAGGGCTTCCTTCGATCCGACCGCGCGCTTATTCAAACGATCGGACGCGCCGCACGCAACAGCGAGGGCCGCGTCATCATGTACGGCGACAAAATAACCGATTCGATGGATCGGGCGATCAAAGAAACCGAACGCCGTCGTACGATTCAGCTTGCATACAATGAAAAGCATGGCGTTACGCCGCAAACGATTCGCAAGAAGGTTCATGACGTGATTGAAGCGACGAAGGTAGCGGAGCAGAAGGCCGACTACTTAACCGGCGCAGGCGCAGGGAAGATGTCCAAGAAGGATCGCTTAGCGCTCGTACAAAGGCTGGAAGCAGAAATGAAGGAAGCGGCGAAGAGCCTGCAGTTCGAACGCGCCGCGGAGCTTCGCGATGCGCTGCTGGAGCTGCGCGCAGAGATGGGATAAGTAGGAGGAGAACGGATTGGCTAGCGATAAAATAGTAATTAAGGGCGCGCGCGCCCATAATCTTAAAAATATTGACGTTACGATTCCGCGCGATAAGTTCGTCGTGCTGACGGGGCTTAGCGGCTCCGGGAAGTCCTCGCTCGCATTCGATACGATCTATGCGGAAGGCCAGCGGCGATATGTGGAATCCTTGTCCGCATATGCGCGCCAGTTTCTCGGACAAATGGAGAAGCCCGATGTCGATTCCATCGACGGGCTTTCTCCCGCAATCTCGATCGATCAGAAAACGACGAGCCGCAACCCGCGCTCGACGGTTGGAACGGTTACCGAAATATACGATTATTTGCGTCTGCTTTTCGCGCGCATCGGCAAGCCTCACTGTCCAGAGCACGGGATTGAAATTACATCGCAGACGGTCGAACAAATGGTCGACCGGATCATGGAATACCCGGAGAAAACAAAGCTTCAAATATTGGCGCCTATTATTTCCGGCCGAAAGGGCGAGCATACGAAGCTGCTGGCCGACATTCAGAAACAAGGTTTCGTACGTATTCGCGTGAACGGCGAGCTTCGCGAGCTAAGCGAGAAAATCGAGCTGGAAAAGAACAAGAAGCACAGCATCGAGGTCGTTGTCGACCGGATCGTCGTAAAGGCAGACGTTCACAGCAGGCTGGCCGATTCTCTCGAAACGGCGCTTAAGTTGTCCGAAGGCCGTGTGCTTGTCGATATTATAGATCAAGAGGAGCTGCTGTTCAGCTCGAACCTGGCTTGCCCGGAGTGCGGCTTCAGCATCGATGAGCTGGAGCCGAGGATGTTCTCGTTCAACAGCCCGTATGGAGCTTGTCCGGATTGCGACGGCCTAGGCGTGAAAATGCTCGTCGATCCCGATCTGCTCGTCCCGGATACGTCCAAATCCATTGACGACGCCGCATTTCTGGCGTGGGCGGGAAGCACCTCTAATTACTATCCGCAATTTCTAAGCGCGGTTTGCGTACATTACGGCATACCGCAAAACGTTCCGGTATCGGAGCTGTCTCCGGAGCAGATGAAGAAGCTGCTCTATGGCACAGGCGGAGAGCGTGTGCGCTTCCTTTACGAGAATGATTTCGGACATCGCAAGGAAGCCTACGTTCCTTTCGAAGGTATCGTGAATAATCTGGAACGCCGTTACAGAGATACGGCCTCGGATATGATGCGTGAGCATATTGAAAATTATATGAGCGCTAAGCCATGCGGAGGCTGTAAGGGACAACGGCTTCGCAAGGAAAGCCTGGCCGTCACGATCGGCGCGCAGAACATTGCGCAGGTCACGTCGTTTTCGATCGGCGAAGCCAATCGTTATTTCGGAACGTTGAAGCTGAGCGGCAAGGAAATGGCGATCGCAAGTTTGATTATGAAGGAAATTAACAGCCGGCTTGGCTTTCTGGTCAATGTCGGGCTTGAATATTTGTCATTAAGCCGTGCGGCCGGCACTTTGTCTGGCGGCGAAGCGCAGCGTATACGACTGGCTACGCAAATCGGGTCCAGCCTGATGGGTGTCCTCTATATATTGGACGAACCAAGCATTGGCTTGCATCAGCGTGATAACGACCGCTTGATTCAGACGCTTGAGCATATGCGCAACTTAGGCAATACGTTAATTGTCGTCGAGCATGATGAGGATACGATGCTGGCGGCAGATTATATTATTGATATCGGTCCAGGCGCCGGTATTCATGGGGGAACGGTCATTGCGCAAGGAACGCCTGCGGAGGTGATGGCCGACGAGAACTCCTTGACAGGCCAATATTTGAGCGGACGCAAGTTTATTGATGTTCCATTGGACCGTCGGCAGACGAGCGATAAGTGGCTGGAGGTTCACGGCGCGAAGGAAAATAATCTGAGAAACGTGAACGTAAAAATTCCGCTCGGCGTATTCACGGCTGTAACGGGTGTCTCCGGATCAGGGAAATCGACATTCGTTAACGAGATTCTTTACAAAACATTGGCGCGAGACTTGAATAAGGCGAAGACCCGTCCGGGGCAGTATAAGGAATTGCGCGGCTTGGAGCATTTGGAGAAGGTCATCGACATCGACCAATCGCCCATCGGCCGAACGCCGCGCTCCAATCCTGCGACGTATACCGGCGTATTCGATGATATTCGCGATTTGTACGCGAGCACGAACGAAGCGAAGGTTCGAGGCTATAAGAAAGGCCGGTTCAGCTTTAACGTGAAGGGCGGACGCTGCGAAGCGTGCCGTGGAGACGGTATTATTAAAATCGAAATGCATTTCTTGCCTGATGTTTACGTGCCTTGTGAAATTTGCAAAGGCAAACGCTACAACCGGGAGACGCTTGAAGTGAAATACAAAGGCAAAAATATCGCCGAAGTGCTGGAAATGACAATCGAGGATAGCTGCTCGTTTTTCGAGAACATTCCGCGTATTCATCGTAAAGTGCAGACGCTTCTCGATGTTGGGCTTGGCTACATGAAGCTGGGACAACCGGCGACGACTTTGTCTGGAGGCGAAGCGCAGCGCGTGAAGCTTGCTGCTGAGCTATATCGCCGTTCAACGGGCAAGACACTATATATTTTGGATGAGCCGACAACGGGCTTGCATGTCCATGACATCGATCGGCTGTTGACGGTGCTGCATCGTTTAGTCGATTCGGGTGAATCGGTGCTTGTCATCGAGCATAATTTGGACGTGATCAAGACGGCGGATTATTTGATCGATCTTGGTCCGGAGGGCGGCAATGGCGGCGGTATGATCGTTGCGACCGGTACGCCGGAGCAAGTCGTCAAGGTAGATCAATCCTATACGGGCAAGTATTTAAAGCCTGTCCTGGAGCGCGACCGAGAACGGACCATCGCCCAGCAGAAGGTTGCCGCCGCGGTGAAGTAACATTTGCAAAAAGCCTCAAGCTGGAAATCAGCTTGAGGCTTTTTTAGAATAAGAATGAATGAGCTGCCTAGTTTGAGTCGCAACTTGGGATATGGAGAGGACTATTATAGCATAAGACTATCTCTTGAGCAGATGGGATAATGGATCAAAGAGTTTGAAAGTAGGGTGGTATCCTGCAAAAAAACGTTAATTACCTTTACCAGAGGCGAGCGACGTGTTTGGGCCGGCTCGTAAGCGTAAGGGAAAGGAATTCCATAAAATTGATTGGTTGTAAACATACAAAAAACCGCTGCGGTCTAGTGCGAGAGCATAGACAAACAGCGGTTTTTATTGTTTATTGATTGTGGTTATACAGCCAAAATTGAAGTCAGCTTTTCTTGGAATGCAGGGACGCCTACACGTCTTACGAATGCATTAAAGGTTTCTTCCGGATTGCGCTGAGCCTTGTAGAACTCGATCAATTGCTTTAGTACATCGCCGATGTTGTCGCCTTTGACACGGCCTTTAAGCGGCGAGTTGAATTGGGCATTAGGCCCAAGAATACCACCGACAGCGATATCAAACGCGTCAACCATACCTTCAGGCGTTTTGATAAGCGAGCCTTGAAGGCCGATATCCGCGATATGCTTCTGACCGCACGCATTCGGGCAGCCAATGAAGTGAATGCGGATCTTCTCGTCCAGCTTTACGTTTTCATCCAAGTAATTCGCAACGATGCGCGCGCGTTCCTTTGTCTCAACGACAGCAAGGTTACAGAATTCGTTGCCCGTGCAAGAAACCGTACGGCTCATGAAATGTTCAGGGTTAGGCGTCAAACGTTGAAGAACAGGTGCTGCGAGCACTTCTTCTACTTTATCGTCTGGAATGCCGGCAAGCAAAATGTTTTGCGACATCGTTGTGCGAACCTTGCCGTCGCCGTATTTCTCGGCTAGATCGGCTAACTGCTCGAGCTCATCCGAGTTCGTGCGGCCTACAGGCACGTTAAGACCGATGTAGTTCAAGCCTTCTTGCTTTTGCGGGTGAACGCCGTCGAAATAAGCGGCTTGCCAGCCAACGGTTTTATCTTCGCCTCTTGATGGCATTTCGCCGATAATTTCTGTAAGCTTCTCGAGAAATTTTTCCGGACCCCAATCCGCAACCAGATATTTTAGACGCGCTTGATGACGCTTCTCGCGGTAGCCGTAATCGCGGAAAATCGTAGTAACGCCAATGGAAACCTTCAGCACATCTTCAGGGCGCACAAAAATATCGATCGGCTTTGCCATGTGCGGCTTAGCTGACAGACCGCCGCCAACCATAATGTGAAAACCGATTACTTCTTCTCCATCAATTACTTTGGTCGCCGGAATATAAGCAAGGTCATTGATTTCCGCCAAAGCGTTGTTATAGACATTGCCAGAGATGGACATTTTATATTTGCGGGGCAAATTTGAGAAATCACGATTCATTAAGTAAAAATCGTTTACTTCATTTACAATATCAACCGTATCGATGAGCTCGTCTTTATCAATGCCTGCCAGCGGATTGCCGACAATCGTACGCGGGCAGTCGCCGCAAGCTTCAAAGCTGTATAGACCAACTTGCTCTAAACGGTTAAAGATATCCGGCAGGTCTTCGACTTTAAGCCAATGGTATTGAATCGCTTGACGAGTCGTAACGTCGATGAGGTCACGGCCATAATCGCGTCCGATGGAAGCGATCATACGCGCTTGAGCAGCTGTCATAATACCGGTGTTGATACGAATACGCATCATGAAATGGCCGTCGCGCGGCTTTTGCTCATACACGCCCGCCCATTTGAAACGATTCATGTCATCTTCCGGAATGGAGGAGTAGCCCTCCTTGGAATATTTCTCGATAATGGTGCGAATAACGTCGAGGCCGTCCTTTTCCATCTTAACAAATTCGAATTTATTCAATTTGGATGTATCGTTCATCCAAACAGCTTCATAAGCCATGAGTGTTATCCCCCTTGTGAATGGCATCCATACCATTAAATTCCGACGAACTAGGTATGAATATACTATGTTGATGGTAACATATTTTAGATGCAGCTACAATGACTGAGAGCAGGCTACTAATAAGACTTTATTATGTGAATCATTTAGAAATATTATATTGCGGCGATTTTCAGGAAATCGTGACAAAGTTGTTACGATTCGAGTTTTGGACTTGCGTCTGCAGCAACTTATAGCTAACATATAATATTATAGGCTACGTGCGAATTAAAAGGAGGTCCCTTCATGTTTTTAGCAGAAGAAGCAGTTCAAGAAGTAAGTAAAATCGGAACTTTCGACTGGTTCATGCTTGCGTTTACCGTGCTGATTGCAATCGGTTTCGTTCGACTGCTGAGCGCTCGTCCGAAAAAGAATCTGTTCGCGATTGGATTCACGGCCGTATCGCTTGGATTGTTCCTGTTGATCGACTTCATTATGATCACTAAAGTATGGTTGGCATAGACCATTCAAATTGCACAAGAAAGAAGGTCTGGCGGACATGTCCGCCAGACCTTCTTTCTTGTGCTTATTATACCCACCACATCTCGCCAAGCGGCTCGCGGATAAGAATTTGCTGCAGATTTTGAACGGCTTTGGTGAAGCCCTCGTCAACGGACATCAAGCCGTCTTCATGCTCGATGCTGACAACGTAGTCGTAGCCGACCAAACGCAGGGCGCTAAGGATGTCAGCCCATATCTTCAGATCATGTCCGTAGCCGACAGTACGGAACTGCCACGCGCGGTCAAGCATAAGCGCATAGGATTGCATATCCGTTACGCCATGATGATTGACGTTGATTGGATCAATTGTCGTATCCTTCGCATGGAAGTGGTGAATCGCGCCGGCGCGTCCAAGAATATGTACCGCTTGTACCGGATCGATGCCTTGCCACCACATGTGGCTCGGGTCAAGATTGGCGCCGATCGCATTGCCGGCCGCTTCGCGCAGGCGAAGCAAAGTCGCCGGGCTGTGCACGGAGAAGCCGCCATGCAGCTCAAGACCGATTTTTACGCCGCCAGCTTCAGCCAGCTTTCCGATCTCGGACCAATATGGAATAACTTTCGCTTCCCACTGCCATTTCAATATATCCTGGAAATCGTTCGGCCAAGGCGCTATAGGCCAATTTGGATATTTCGCATCCTCATGGTCGCCCGGGCAGCCGGAGAACGTGTTCACGACCGCTACCTCAAGACGGTTAGCGAGCTCGATCGTTTTGCGGATAACCTCGTCATGCTCGGTGGAAATGGCCTTCTGCGGGTGAAGCGGATTAGCGTGGCAGCTAAGTGCGCTGATCATCAAACCGCGTGATTCCACTGCTTGCTTAAACGCTTTCAGCTTACCTTCGTCAGCAAGCAATCCATCCAAATCGCAGTGCGCATTTCCCGGATAACCGCCTGTTCCGATCTCAATCGCATCAAGCCCTTTGGAGGCAATATAGTCGAGCGCTTCCTCGAACGGCTTTTGTGCAAAAAGAACGCTGAATACACCTAATTTCATATACTTCGTTACCTCCCGAATCCATCAAATGGATTGATTTAGCATTCTCTCCTAGTATAACACTTCTGCAAAAGGAACACATAACCGAAATCACATTTAGCAAAATCGCATAATAACAAAACAAAACTAGCATGAAGAGTGCAAGCTGGCAGTAATGGGTGGTGGATTAGACCGTCGCGGTTTGTTACACTAGTGAAAGCATGTTTCAAGAATGTGAGGGATTGATCGTTCAGATGACTTCTACAATAGTAAGATCGGATATAGAGCTGCTGGCTCCGGCCGGCGATTGGGATTGCATGCGGGCGGCTGTGGCGAACGGCGCCGATGCGATATTTTTTGGCGTGGAGAAGTTTAACGCCCGCGCCCGTGCGAACAACTTCCGCAGCGAGGAGCTGCCGGAAATTATGGCATTTCTTCATACGTACGGTGTGAAAGGCTTTTTAACGTTCAACATTCTCGTGTTTGAAGATGAGCTGCGGGACGCGCAGAAGCTGATTGAAATGTGTATCGATGCAGGTGTGGATGCCGTAATCGTGCAGGATTTGGGACTGGTAAAGCTTATTCGCGAGCTGTCGCCGGACTTCCCGATTCACGGCTCGACGCAAATGACGATCACTTCCCCCGAGGCGGTGGAGTTCACGAAGCCGTTCGGCCTTGAGCGGGTGGTGCTCGGACGGGAAAATAACCTGAAGCAAATCCGGACGATCGGCGAGCAGGCGAAGCTGCCGATGGAGGTATTCGTGCATGGCGCGTTATGCGTATCGTACTCGGGACAGTGCCTCACTTCAGAAATGTGGGGAGGCCGCTCCGCGAATCGCGGCGAATGCGCGCAGGCTTGCCGGCTGCCGTACGATCTGATGGTCGACGGCGAGGTGCAGCCGATGGGAGACATCGCGTATTTGCTGTCGCCGAAGGATTTGGCGGCGATCGATATTGTGCCGGAGCTCATCCAGGCGGGCGTCACGTCCTTTAAAATCGAAGGGCGTCTCAAAAGCCCGGAATATGTCGCGAATGTCGTGAGCAAGTATCGGCGCGCGATCGATAAATATTTCGACGGCGACCTGTCGAAGCCGTCGGCGGAGGAGGTGCGTGAGCTGCAGCAAAGCTTCTCGCGCGGCTTCACGCACGGTTTCCTGTCGGGAACGAACAACAAGCAGCTCGTAGAGGGCACGTTCCCGAAAAGCCGTGGCGTCTACCTCGGCCGGGTAGAGCGCATCATGCGCGATGCGGTTACGCTGCGCATCGAAGCGCCATTGAAGCGCGGCGATGGCATTGTGTTTGACGCAGGCGATCCGACGAAGAAGGAAGAGGGCGGCCGCGTCTATGATATACGACGTCAGGGCGTCAAGATCGAAGGCGAAGCTCAGGAAGGCACGCTGATTGAATTGGTAGCGGGGCGTGATGACGTTGACTTGCGCAAGGTCCACGTCGGCGACCGCGTATGGAAGACGAGCGATCCGGCACTGGACAAGCGTCTGAGAGCGACGTTCGAAACGGATAAGCCGTATCGCGTATTTCCGCTTCATGTCCGCGTCACCGGCGCGCTCGGACAACCGATGCGTACCTGGTGGACGGATGTCCAGAAGGGGACGACCATAGAGGTGGTCTCCGAGCTTGAGCTGGAGCAAGCGCAGAAGCGTCCAATGGACGCGGCTCTGCTTGAGGACCAGTTGGGCCGTCTTGGAGGCACCGTATATCAGCTGGATAAGCTGGAGGTCGATCTGCAAGGAGACCTCATCGTACCGATCCGCGAGCTGAACCGGCTGCGCCGCGAAGCGGTCGAGCTGTTAACCGGCGAGCGTCCGAAGCCGCCTGTATATGTGAAGCGCGAGGTCGATGCGCGCGCGGATGCGTTCGAAGGCGGAGCGGCGCAGAAGGATATTTTGGCGCCGCGTAGCGGCAAGGACGCCAAGCTGACAGCGTTATGCCGCAGCCTTGAGCAGGTGCAGGCGGCGGCGAAAACCGACGTTGCCTGCATTTATGCCGATTTTGAATTCATTAAGCAGTTTCCGGCAGCGGTAGCAGCTGCTCGCGAAGCGGGCAAACCGATCGCGCTGGCGACGCCGCGCATTCATATGCCGGGGGAAAACGGCTATCACGTGAATATTTTGAAGCTGCAGCCTGACGCGGTTCTCGTCCGCAACACAGGCGCGCTTTACTATTATCTGCGCGCCCGGGCGGAGAACCCGAATAAGCCGTTTCCGAAGCTGATCGGCGATTTCTCACTGAACGTCGCGAACCATAAAGCAGTAAACTTGTTTACTGAGGTTGGGCTTGATCTCATTACGCCGTCGTACGACCTGAACATTCAGCAAATGGTCGATTTGCTCGAAAGTTCGGATACGTCGAAGCTGGAAGTTGTTATCCATCAGCATTTGCCGATGTTCCATACGGAGCATTGCGTGTATTGCACCTTCATGAGTGAAGGTACGGACTTCACGAATTGCGGCCGTCCATGCGAGGAGCAACGCGCTTCCCTGCAGGATCGGATCGGCATGGCGCATCCCGTTCGCGTCGACGAAGGCTGCCGCAATACGGTATACAACGCGATCGAGCAGTCGGGAGCGGAATATATCCGCAATTTCGTCGGACTTGGCGTATCCCATTTCCGCGTCGAATTTCTGGAGGAAACGCCGGATAAGGTGCTCGAGGTGCTGTCGCTCTACCGCGATGCGCTCGACGGCCGCATTAACGGCACGCAGGTTTGGCGCAGCCTGAAGGCGATCAACCAGCTAGGCGTAACGCGCGGCCAACTGGTGAAGTAAGAAGCCTGACTTCGTAACAGCTATGATGCACCGTTATCTCTGAGAATGGGGAGAGCGGTGCATTTTTACTGTAAACGGCATGATTGAAGCTAAAGGCAAAGAAAAAGCTAGATTAAATGGGAGCGTTTGACATGGTATTCTCTCTGGCATAGCATAGAGGAATAACCTCATAATGAGTATTCTATTTTTTGTGATAAAGCGAGGCTTGATCTTTAATGAGTGAGAGATGGTTTTCCGGCTGGAGGCATGTGTTTAAGCTCGACCCGGATCGGACAATAACCGACGAGGCGCTCGATGCGATATGTACGTCAGGGACCGATGCGATAATCGTTGGAGGCTCCAGCGGCATAACTTTTGAAAATACGGTCGACCTTATGGCACGCATTCGCAGATATGCGGTAGATTGCGCGCTTGAGGTGTCCACCCTGGAGGGTGCCGTCCCCGGCTTTGACGGTTATTTCGTGCCCCTCGTTCTTAACACGAACCGGGCAGAATGGATTAACGGGCGGCAAACCGAAGGGCTGAAGGAGTACGGCACCTTCGTCCCCTGGGAAGAGACAGCAGCTCAAGGCTATATTATTCTGAACGCAGAGGCGACAGCGGCAAAGCTGACCGGGGCGCAGACCGAGCTTGGCGAAGACGAGCTGATCGCTCATGTCCGGATGGCCGACCGTCTCATGCAGCTGCCGGTTATCTATTTGGAATACAGCGGCCGATTCGGAGATATGCAGCTTGTGAAGCGGGCGCGCGGGGCGGTCGTTAACGCGCAGCTGTTCTATGGCGGCGGCATCGACGATGCCGACAAAGCGCGGCAAGCGGGGGAAGCAGCTCATACCGTCGTCGTCGGCAACGTTATTTATACGGATCTTACGGCTGCGTTATCCACTGTAGCAGCTGTACAGAAAGCGCCGCGAAGCGGCCTGCATACAAAGTAGTTTGGTACAAAATCGCGCGGCGCATCATGAGGGACATACCTTTGTTATGATGAGCTGCGCTATTTTTTTGGAGCCGGAAGAGGGGGTGAGGCTAAGGCCTCATGCATATGATTAGCTAAATATCGGATAATGTGTTTTTCTCTTCTTTGCTCCACTATCCCGTCAGCTCAGTAACGTTCATTAAGGATTCGCCGTATACGTTTTATTTGCCGCGATTGAGTCATGTGTATAGGCTAGTTGATGAATGGGATTGTAGTGTGTTTTTTTGGCCTTGTAAATTGACACGGGGGGTGGTCGTTGTCTACACTTAGAGGAGGCGAACATATGCGAACAAAGGAGTCGGAGCATGTTGAATCAAATGGGCATCGAGCAAGCGGTGCAGAAGCTTAATCCGCCGCAGCGGGAGGCCGTTTTGGCAACTGACGGGCCATTGCTGATTATGGCCGGTGCGGGCAGCGGTAAGACGCGCGTGCTGACGCATCGAATAGCTTACTTAATAGAGAAGAAGCGTGTAGCGCCATGGAGCATATTGGCCATCACCTTTACTAATAAAGCGTCACGGGAAATGCAGGAACGCGTAAGCGCACTGGTCGGTCCATCGGGCAGGGACATATGGGTATCGACCTTCCACTCCATGTGCGTGCGTATTCTTCGCAGAGACATCGATCGGATCGGCTTCACGTCTAGCTTTTCGATTTTGGACTCGTCAGACCAGCTTTCGGTCATTCGCAATTGTATGAAGGATATGAATATCGATACGAAGAAATTCGAGCCGAAGGCTGTGCAAGCCGCGATTAGCGGCGCAAAGAACGAGCTGATCTCGCCGGAGCAGTATGAGCAGAAGGTCGGGGATTATTTTCAGGGCATCGTGGCCCAGGTGTTCACGAAATATCAGAAGCGGCTGAGAAGCAACAACTCGCTCGATTTCGACGACCTGATCATGATGACGATTCAGTTATTTAAGGATGTACCAGAGGTGCTTGATTTTTATCAAAATAAGTTCCGTTACATCCACGTCGATGAGTATCAGGATACGAACCGGGCGCAGTACATGCTGACCCGCATGCTTGCGGACAAGCATCATAATATATGCGTAGTCGGCGACAGCGACCAGTCGATTTACCGTTGGCGCGGCGCCGATATTACGAATATTTTGAATTTTGAGGGAGACTACCCCGAAGCTCGGACGATTATGCTGGAGCAAAATTATCGTTCGACCGCGAATATTCTTGATGCTGCGAATGCGGTCATCAAGCTTAATACCGGACGGAAGCCGAAGAAGCTGTGGACGGATCAGGGCGCGGGCGATTTGATTTCCTTGTATCAAGCTGATTCAGAGCATGAGGAAGGCTATTTCGTGACGGGCGAAATTCGCAAAAACGTGAATAAGAGCTATAAGTTTGCCGATCATGCGATTTTGTACCGTACGAATGCACAGTCGCGGGTAATTGAGGAAATACTGATAAAATCGGACATTCCTTATCAAATTGTAGGAGGCATTAAGTTCTACGACCGCAAAGAGATCAAGGATCTGCTCGGCTATTTGAAGCTCGTCTCCAATCCGGATGACGATATTAGCCTGCAGCGTATCATTAATGTACCGAAGCGGGGAATTGGAGATACGACGGTTGGAAAGCTCGCGGATGAAGCGGCAAGACGGGGGACCTCCATCTATAGAGTATTGAATGATCTGGGCGATGTAGAGGTGAATGGCCGGACCCGAACTCTGCTTAGGGAATTTCACGATATCATCGACAACCTGACGAGAATGGTCGATTATTTGTCGGTGACGGAGCTGACCGAGAAGGTGCTGGAGCTTTCACAATACAGACTGGAGCTGCATCAGGAGAACACGCTCGAGTCAAAGGCCCGACTCGAAAATATTGAGGAGTTTCTGTCGGTGACGATGGATTTCGAGAAACGGAACGAAGACCGGACGCTCGTATCCTTCTTGACGGATTTGGCTTTGATCGCGGACATCGATTCCATGAACAAGGATGAAGAGGATGCCGAGAAGAACAAGGACGCTGTCGTGCTTATGACGATGCACAGCGCAAAGGGGCTTGAGTTCCCGGTCGTGTTCATTATCGGCATGGAGGAGAGCGTATTCCCGCACAGCCGGGCGCTGGCCGACAACGAGGAGCTCGAGGAGGAGCGCCGCCTCGCTTACGTAGGTATTACGCGCGCGGAGAAGCGCTTGTACTTGACCTGCGCCCGGATGCGGACCCTGTTCGGCCGCACGAGCAGCAACATGCCCTCGCGCTTTCTGCAGGAAATTCCGGAAAGCGTGAGGGAAGGCGTCTCGGCCGGCGGCGGCTATTCCCGCGCGATCGGCCGAAGCGGCACAAGCGGCGGCGGAGCTGCTGCGCAGAGCGCCGCCGGCCGCTTAGGCGCAGGGCGCACGCCTGCAAGCGGCGCGCCTGGCGCGGGCGGCCGTTCCCCGGGAATCGGGGGAACGGGACCGGCCGCGATGGGCGGCAGCGGCGGCGTGCGGGTGAGCACGCCGATGCAGGATGCCGCTCGGGCGGCCCAGGGCAGCGGTGCGGCGGGCGATGCCGCCGACTCCCGCGATTTTGCTGCCGGTGACAGAGTTTCGCACGGCAAATGGGGCATAGGCGTCATCGTATCCGTCAAGGGGACGGGCAAGGACATGCAGGTAAATGTCGCGTTTCCCGCGCCGGTAGGGATCAAGCCCTTGCTTGCAGCCTTTGCGCCGATAACGAAAGTGTAGCGTTAATCAGTTATTTTTGGACGAATAGAAGGAGGAGCCTCCCGTGAACGCTCAGATGGAACGGATGCAGCAGCTTGCTGCGATTATTACGGAGCATAACTATCGCTACTATACGCTCGATCAGCCTGCGATAGACGATGTGGATTACGACAAGCTCTACGATGAGCTTGTCGCATTGGAGACGGCTTCCGGCATTGTTTTGCCGGATTCGCCAACGCAGCGGGTGGGCGGTGAGCTTCTGGGAGGGTTTGAGCCTTACAAACACCGCGCTCGCTTATGGAGCCTCGATAAGGCGCAGGACAATGAAGATTTGCTCGCATGGAACACCCGTCTGCTTAAAGCTGTCGCGGATTATAACGCAAAACATCCGGACAAGGAGCCGCTTCCTCAGCCGGCCTATGTGGTCGAGCTGAAATTCGATGGTCTGACGCTGAATCTTACCTATGAGGACGGGCAGCTCGTTCAAGCGGCGACCCGCGGCAATGGTACGGTCGGGGAAGGCATTTTGCAGCAGGTGAAAACGATTCGCTCGGTACCGCTAACGATTCCTTTTACAGATGGCATCATTGAGGTGCAGGGTGAAGGCATCATGCAGCTATCGGTACTGGCAAAATATAACGAGACAGCGGCCGAGCCGCTTAAGAACGCACGCAATGCGGCGGCCGGCGCACTCCGGAACTTGAATCCGAAGGTCACGGCGGAACGGAAGCTGAATGCTTTCTTCTATAATATCGGCTTTGCCGACGGCGCAGCATTTGCGGATCATCGCGAAATGCAGCAGTTTTTGCATGACAATCGCTTCAAAGTGAACCCGTATGTGACCTATCATCATACGATCGAGGAGGTGCAGGCCGAGCTGGCGCTAGTGACCGAGAAACGGGAGCAGCTGGATTTTCTGATTGACGGTGCAGTTGTGAAGGTTGTCGATATGAGGACACGCGAGGCGCTGGGTTACACGGATAAATTTCCCCGCTGGGCGGTTGCCTTCAAGTTCGAAGCGGAGGAAACGACGACGGTGCTGGAATCAGTATCGTGGGAGGTAGGCCGCACGGGCAAAATAACGCCGGTAGCCAGGGTTGAAGCGGTCGAGCTGGCAGGCGTTACCGTGCAGAACTGTACGCTCAACAATATAGGAGACATCGAGCGCAAAAACCTGAAGTTTGCATTAGGCACGCTTGTTACGATTCGCCGTTCGAATGATGTCATTGTGCGCCCATAAAGGCGCTTCAGCAGAATCTGCTTTGCAAGCAGCAGGCGAACCATCAAAGCCTGTCACCAGCCAACTTATCTTGGAGGGAAACCGAAGAGGGAGTGTAGCATGTTGGTCAAAGCACTAAGTCGCCTAACTACCAGGGCGCTACTGAAGTGCAAGGTGAAAAGTTACAGACGAGGATGAAAGTTGAATTACTTGAATGCCAGTCCAAGCAGGGTTAACGTTCCCTCCGACCAGGTAGGCGCAAAAGTCGGACAGCTGAAATACGCCGATCGAAATAACATTGGTGTATAATGGATTAACTATCGGGATGACATAGTTAATCAGATGGTCAAAAGCTGGGCAAGCTCAATCAGAGATTAAAGGACGAACGGCACATCCGACACTGTAACGCGCATGTCTCTGAAGCGTAAATGGGGATTACCTAAATCGGGAGTTAATGAAGCCCGATACGGTAACAGAGTCCTCGTAGTAGTCCGAGGTGGTAGGGTGGAACAATGGATGCATGGTGACATGTCTTCTCCACTCGAACGGGGGCAGCGCCCTTAGGGAGAACCCACTACATGGCGAAGGGGGACAGCTTTGTCCAGTTTAATACGAAATGGAAAGGGGCGTGAGGCTCTTGAGAATTCCAGAAGTCGTGTTAAACAGTCTATCTTCCAAATCAAGAGATAAGGAATATAAATATCGCGACTTGTACAGGAACCTGTACAATCCCGAGTTTTACCTGAGAGCGTACCAGAAGGTTGCCCCTAAAGAGGGCAACATGACGGCGGGAACGGATGGACAAACCATCGATGGCATGAGTACAAAAAGAATCAACGACCTCATCTCTAAAATAAAGGATGAATCGTACCAGCCGAATCCCGCAAGGAGAAAGTATATCGACAAGAAAAACGGCGGTAAAAGACCGCACGGTATACCCTCCATGGACGACAAACTCGTTCAAGAAGTCGCTAGAATGGTGCTGGAAGCTATCTATGAAGGTAGTTTCAAGGACTCCTCGCATGGTTTCAGGGCAAACAGAAGCTGTCACACAGCACTTAAGCAAGTTAAGAATCTGTTTACCGGAATAAGGTGGTTTGTAGAAGGAGACATTAAAGGATTTTTCGACAACATCGACCATTCTACGCTAATCGAAATCTTAAGAAAACGAATCGAAGATGAGAAGTTTATCCGGTTAATTTGGAAATTCCTTAGAGCAGGATACATGGAAGACTGGGAATTTCACGGCACCTACAGTGGGACACCACAAGGAGGTATCGTGAGCCCGCTCTTGGCAAATATATACCTGAATGAATTTGACAGGTATATGAGCAACTACCAGAAGGAATTCAACGCTGGTAAAGAGCGAAAGAGGAATCCTGAATATCGGCTTATCGAAAGCAGACGAAGATCATATCAAAGGACGCTGGAGAAGAACAAGGAAATTTGGGACGAAGCCAAAAAGGCGGAGTACATCGAAGAAATAAACCGGATAAACGAAAGAATCAAGGTCATTCCAGCCTTACACCCGATGGATGAAGAATTCAGAAGATTTGTCTACGTAAGATACGCGGACGACTTCTTGATTGGAATCATTGGTTCTAAGCAGGAATCGGAAAAGGTCAAAGCAGATGTGGGCAAGTTCCTTAAGGATAGGCTTAAACTGGAACTCTCCATGGAAAAGACCCTGATCACTCACTCATCAAAGTTCGCAAGATTCTTGGGGTATGGCATCTCGGTTCAAAGAGATGAATCGTTTAGCAAATTCGGGAGAACTAGAAACTACAAACCATATCTCCTTCTTCCCAAGGATGCTTGGGAAGGAAAGCTTAGAAGCTTAGGGGCATTGGTTACCAAAGTAGACAGTACGTGGAGATCCATCCACAGACGGTACTTGATCGATAACGACGACCTTGAGATCGTCAGTATCTATAACTCGGAAATAAGAGGGTTATACAACTATTACCGACTTGCTAACAATGTCAGTGTCCTTAACCAATTCCATTACATCATGGAATACAGCATGTATAAGACATTCGCGAGTAAATACCAAATCTCTGTTCGTCAAATTCTTGACAAATACAAGATTAATGGGAAATTCGCGGTAAAATACATGACAAAGAAGGGCGAGAAGATTAGATTCTTTTTCAACGAAAGCTTCTCGAGACACGAGAACCCGATTGCAGATCCAGACGTTGACAAAGAACCTAACACACTGATCTATTCAGGCAGATCGAGTTTAGTTGTACGATTGCTGGCAAATAAATGCGAATGGTGCGAAGCTGAAACCGAACTCGAAATGCACCACGTAAGAAAACTCAAGGACTTGAAAGGTAAGGCGAAATGGGAACAATTTATGATTTCGAGAAGGAGAAAGACTCTCGCTATCTGTAGAAAGTGTCACGATGACTTACACGCCGGAAGATTAGATTGACAAGGTGGCGAGCCGTATACTCTGAGAGGAGTACGTACGGTTCTGGAGGGAGTCTTTGGAAACCTACCGCAAATATGCGGCAAGGCGCCGGGGGCTTACCTCATCCCGAAATATTAGGCAAGGCAGACGAGGAACCGGGTACCCAAATCGTCTTTCCAACCGCTTGTCCATCCTGCGGAACCGAGCTGGAGCAGCGAGGCGCTCATCTTTTCTGCAATAATAAGCTTGGCTGCCAGCCGCAAATTATCGGGCGAATCACTCATTTCGCTTCACGGGATGCGATGGACATCGATACGTTCAGCGTGATGACAGCGGAACAGCTATATAAGGATTGCGAGGTTCGTGATCCGGCGGATCTCTATGCGTTGACGTTTGACGATCTCATCAAGCTGGAACGCTTTGGGGAGAAAAAGGCGCGTAAGCTGCTTGATGCGTTCGAGAAGTCCAAGGACCGCGAATTGGCATCCTTCTTATTTGCGCTTGGCATCCCGAATACAGGTAAGGCCACGACCAAAATGCTGGCCGAACACTATGGAAATTTGGATCTGATCATGCAAGCGCAAGCGGAGGATCTGATCGCTCTCCCTGATGTCGGCGGCATTGTGGCTGATAGCATTGTGAACTATTTTAACGATCCAATTATCGCAGCCAGCATAAAACGTATGCGCGAGCTTGGCGTGAAGGCCGAGGCTGAGCAGCAGCCGGTTGTTAGACAGAATAGCGTGTTCAGCGGCAAGACGGTCGTTCTAACGGGTACCTTGCCTACCATGTCCAGGGACGAGGCGGGCAAAAAACTCGAAGCCTGTGGCGCCAAGATTTCAGGGAGCGTCTCCAAAAAAACGGACTTCGTCATTGCCGGTGAAAGCGCCGGAAGCAAGCTGACGAAGGCGCGCGAGCTTGGCATAACGGTCATTGAAGATGAGAGCGAGCTGCTGCGTCTATTAGGAGAAACGGTTTAATAACTGATTTATGTAAAAGAATGGCCCCTGCATTCGATGCGGGGGCCATTTATGATAAATTAGGAAATGATGCGGTTGAAATAAGTGTTCTTCAAGCAGTGAGTAGAAGCAAATGTGTCGCAAAAAAATGTAATTTTTTTCAACTTGCATTGTTGTTGGCCAAATGATATATTATTTCTTGTCGCTTCTGAGGCATCGGGAAACAACGATACGAATCAATAGCAAATGTAAAACAAGCTGTTGACAACGCCAAATGAAGATGATACCATAGTTTCTTGTCACGACAAAATGTGACAGCAAGTTCTTTGAAAACTGAACAAATGGATCACGTCAAAATCCGACAATGTTTTAAAATAGCTAGTTAAGTTTTTGAGCAAGTCAAACACATGAAGCTTTTCTCATCGACATCGCGTCGATGCGAAAACTTCCATTTGGAGAGTTTGATCCTGGCTCAGGACGAACGCTG
>NZ_JAKGAP010000055.1 GCF_021532375.1 Paenibacillus alkaliterrae | reverse complement strand
CGAGATCTGAAGATGATCTCATAACACCCTTAAGACCGCTAACACTACCAGTCTGTCTGTTTTAAGTTCAGATTATTATTTTTGCAAGAATCAAGTAATAAACAAAGGCAAATCAGGAAGGTATGTAGAAGCAGACGGGATCCGTGTGCTTTTTTGCATATCTTCTTTTTTCATGCCCAAAACCAAGGAGGACATTGGAATGGAGAGGTACACGTTCGTTGAACAAAAACACATGGTTACCGTCGACAATCGGTTGAAGGATTATAACCATCTAACGACTGATGTGTGGGACTATTTGGAGGAGGCTGGGTTTCTCTTTCATGGTACAGTACGCGATTGGACTGCTGTTTTTTTTCAGCAAACTTTCTATGTGCTGCACCATTTCATCAAAGACCAGCCGCAACAGGATTGTTTTCCTGCAGACAGCGGGATGAGTTGGAAAATGATATTTGAGCGCGATACTGAAGCGTGCGCGCTTTTCTCTTTCCTGGAGCGGATCGGCTTTCAAATGTTTATCCCAGTTCAAGCGATGATCGATGCGATCATCGACGATGGAGAAGACTGGCATTACCAAAGTCCGAAGCACAAATTCCAAATGTACTGCCTGCATGGTTCTTGTTCTTTGCTCATTGAGGTCTACATGCAGAACAAAGTACCTCCGTATGGAGCAAACCGTGAACCGCAGCCATATCCAGAAGACCGGTGCCAACCATTTCTCGATTTTGACGTCGAGACCTTGGAGACCGGAAAGAGGAGCCGCGCGCGTGTAACGGAAGGGGAGACGTTGGATATTTTGGAGAAGTTGGACGAGGATTTGATGGATGCAACACGGGAGCGAATTAAGAAGATTTATGATGAGAATTCACGAATCGGTTTACTAAATTCGGGTGGCAAGGACAGTCGGTTGGTTTTACAACTGATGATTGAACATGCCATCAAACATCCGGATCCTTCGAAGAAGATCATGGTGATTAGTGCGGATACCCTAGTGGAAAATCCAGGTGTTAAATCGATCATACATGACCTGAAGAATGCGCTGGCCGATGCGATGCCATGGGTGGAATACCACATTGTCGAGCCCCGAGAAGATAATACACTTCTCGTTTGCATCATCGGCAAGGGTTATCAAGCTCCATCCGTGACCTTCAAGTATTGCGTTCGCCGGCTAAAAATCGAGCCGGCACGCGATTTTCTGGAAGCAGTCTTTTTGGCCGAAGGAGTCGAGGACACCTGCCTAGTCATGGGAAGTCGGGACAATGAAAGCGGCGATCGGAAGCGCAGCCTGCAGAAATATTTCGGGGAAGAATTCTACGGCCATCATCCTGTTGGAGCCATCCGGACGGCAAGTCCAATCCGTGACTGGACCAGTCAGGAGGTTGTTACCTTTCTCGCATTCAACAGGGCGCCATGGAGTCGCTACGGTGCTCGAAACACAGAGCTTTTGGCTTTCTACGGAGCCGCTGTCGGCAGTGAATGTCCACTTGGCGCGGCCGTCGTAAACGACAATGAAGCCATGATGCAATGTGGGAAAAGCGCACGAACCGGATGTTACTTATGTACGATTTCGAATGATCGAAGCATGGGTAACTTGATTTCTTCCTTTCCGGAGTATGAAAAATATTACCGGTTTCGAGGCATACTCAAAGCCATTGGACAAGACATTCGCTACGGCGGAATGGTCGGCTTGCAGCGAATTGGCAAATCGAAAATCGGTAGTGGAATAGGTGATCTAACCATAGATGCGAGGTCGCATCTTCTTGAAGCCATGATTGATCTCGGTATTGAATGGCGGGAAAGTGAAATCCGTACCGCCTATCAAATGGTGCTTCACCGTGAGACGGTTGAGGGCTTTCCAGTTACCAGACGCTTTCGGGAGGCCATATACAAGATGCTTGGCATAACCAGCGGGTTTCGTGGATTGTTTTTTCATCCTGTCTTTGACCCTTATGGAACCGGCGTAGATCAATTCACCGCGGAAGATGAGTCAGCTATCCGAAGGATTATGGAAGAGAAAAATAAGGCCTTGGTTAACGCCTAAATTAGATCAGGAGGAAATTCATATGGATACAAAAAGCACCGTGCAATTAATTCATAACGAAAGGGCAAAGGTAATGGAGCACTTCCAAAGAGGCGTATACTCAATCGAGTTTGCCCTCGGTCATTTATCCGGGCTGTTGAATCTGGCGTCTGCCGGAGACCTCGGCGGCCTCGTGGAGGACATAAAGAACGACCTATATGTCCTCATCAAAGACCAGTCTTCCGGTTCTGATCAGGTGCGTCCTGGATGTACCGAACCAAATGCCATCTTTCGACTTGATCCTACCTTTACAGCATTACTCGGAAATGTTTGGTTTCCCGGTAAAACGGCGGCCAAGGATAAAGTGAATTGATCAAAAAATGCCGTTTCCTTCTCTATAGCTGCGGAGAGGATTAAAAATCCTCTCTGCAGCAGCGGGGAGTAATACGAGTGAATTGGAAATTGTCTAGCAGCTTTTCTACTAGGAGCCATAGTAATTCCCGGCCAGGCGGGACGGATCTAAAAAATCCCCCCGCCTGGTCGCGGGGGCCTATGGAGGTAATACAAAGATGGCTGAACAACGGGAATTCACTTTGTTCGATTATTTCGCTGATACGCAGGATGGTATTGCTGAAATGGCAACCGTTCTTCTCGCCCATCACGAACCGTCAACGGCGGGCGCTGGGAAAAGGTCGTTCGCGTATGACGTTGGTGCAGAACTGAAAGGCGCGCGCAAGCATCTCGCCACGCTGACGAAGTTTTCCACCGAATGGTACGAGGAGCTCGAACTTGACCCGACGCAGGCTTTTGAAGCAATTTGCAAAGATGAACTGCTCGGCGAATTATCACCGGCCTTGCTACGGGATCTCGGGTACACATCCGAAGCCGCTTATGCAGTGAAAATGATGTGGGATCGTGTAGCCCAGCGTCCGGAAGATGATCCGAAGCAGCGGGAATATTTCATTCACGCGATCGAGCAATTGAAGCTGGTTTTTGCGGAGGCATTTACGGAGGAACAATTCCGATCCGCCTATGACCAATTAAAAGAGCAATTTGTAAAAGGATACTGGTCACTGAGCAAGAGAAATGTGGAAAAGGAGCCTGAACTAGAGAATTTTCGTTTCTGGCTCTCTCTCGGCGACCGCTACAAGTACACTTTCTCGGCATTCGGCAAGCGGGGCAAGGAACCAGGCTACCATCAAGTGTTCAAAAAGGCCTTCATTTCTGAAGAGGGGAAGGATTGGAAGTGGGCAGAGCCCAAATCCAAAGCAACCGCTCAGAAGGCCAGCAACGAGCGCTGGGAGCGTAGGGTACCTGATGAAGTGGTTCGATTATCCCTGGAACCGTCCGGTGTCAACAAGCCTGAAGACCTGATGGAACATTACGGGTACCGTGGGGTGCAGTTCGGAAATTGGGTTGATGACGCAGCTGGCCGTTACCACGTTCTATGCTGTGGCAATGCTCATGCTGATCTTGCAACAGTTCTTGAAATCCCGCGTACATCGCTTAGTTTCTACGGTCGCCTTGGCATTGCCTTCGGAGCCAGGGGAAGTGGATCGGCGTCGGCTCATTACGAACCTGACCAAAATGTGTTCAATTTTACAAAGCACCGCGGCGGTGGCGCAAAAGCTCACGAGTGGGCGCATGCCCTGGACTTCAATCTCTACTCGTTTTCACATGGTTTCACGAACGGGAAGCGGGCACCATTGTCCGGTAACGCCGCGGGTGGTCAATTGCCCCGTTCGGTCTCCCGAGCCTTTGAACGGCTTATGGAGGCGATTAAAGAAGGCGACGGATTATTGGAGGTAAAAGTACCGGATCCAATACCGCAGCCGTCAGGACGTTACAAGACCGGCGTACTGAGAAGCCTTGAGCGAAACGATTACGATGTAACGCGAGCGCTCGCTGCACTGAAAGGTACATACCGGCTTTCGGCTAAACAATGGAATGAGGTAGGTTTCACATACTGCCATAAGCTTCATGACGAAGGTAAGGAAGTACCGTCTGAGTTTTTCGTCCCGACCGATTCAAGCGCCTTTTATCTCGATGCGAAATCGCGGAGTGCCTACTGGCGCCGCGATCATGAATTATTCGCCCGCGCGTTCGAATCATGGATCGAGGACGAGCTCGCCGCACGCGGGTTGACCAATTCCTATTTGGTCTGCGGTACCCGCTTTGGCGGACCTTATCCGCAAGGCGTCGAACGGGAAACCATCAATGATGCTTTTCGCTCATGGTGGCGAGTCCTGCTTGATACCGGCATTCTCCAAGACGAGTAGCTATGGAAAGAAAATAGATATCTGCCGATAAATAGAATGGAGGGGTTCCATGGATAAGAGAGCTCGTACCCTGGAAGCCATTGAACGTAAGCGGAGAGAGATGATCGAAGCAAGTTCTCGGTATGGACTATCTTCCAAAGAGGTACTGATGAAATCACAAGAATTGGACGTGCTGCTTAATCGTTATCAGCGCATCCAGGAGAATCAGTTTCGCGTCTCCTAATTAAGAGTTTCTTATATGACTGCTCCTTTTCGGAGCGGTCTCTTTTTTTTGGAATCATCATCATTACATATCATTTATTCAGATGAATCTTTAAATCTTAATCATTGTCTTTATTAGTTACTACGTGCTGCTTAGATAGTATTTATTCGTTATCAAATTTTGACGGGGAGGGATCAATATTTGATAGAGGAGGGGATCATATTCTGACAAGCGGATTTCGGCTTTCAAATTCTGATGGACCCCCATCAAATTTTGAAAGGCGGAAAAACTGGGGATAAGTCGCCTATCAAAATTTGATACCTATAGCCTATCAAAAATTGAAAGGCAGGGTGTCATATACTGATGGGGGCGTATCAATTTTTTATAGGCTACCGGTCAGAAATTGAGAGAGGGGTAAGCGACGAAAAAAATAGGAGCCCGTAGGCCCCTAGCGAGAAATGCTTTCAATTCGAATTCCCGTGAAATTTGTATCGACAGCGCGAAGAGTATCCGTTATCAGAGTAAAATACCTGCTTTCAAGCCATTCGGTAACATGGTTATGAGGCGTATATATCGTATATATGCCATCTTGTTTCGTAGCAAAAGTTCCTTTGAACCAGGTATCGATCGATGGTTTTGCGATCTTCGTTTTGACTTCCTCCATGAATGAGGACCAGAGCTGCTTATCCGCTTCCGTAATATCTTGCTGCAGAAGTTGCTTTTTAATCTGCGTTTGTTTCTCGGCCTCGAAAAGTGAGAGTTGCTTCGGTTTTCGGTGAATCCGGCCCTTTTCAATCAATTCACTGTAAATGTCATTATAGTTGACGTTAGGATCCAGCTCCAAATCTTCCTTTTCACAGGTTTCCAAAAGGTGAGAGAGGTAACGGTCATGATCGGCTTGCAGCACCGGTGGCAGCTGCTCGTATAGTTCTTGTGAGAGGAACGGGACTTTCTTTCGCACCTTAAACAATGGACTTTCATCGGTATTGTTCATATCCGCATTCTGGACATTGAAATGATACACAAATCCATAGTCTTCAAGAATGGCCAGATACTTTTTCACTGTATTCCGACTTTTATTCATTTTTAGTGCTATTAACTCGAGATTTGGCCAACAAATATCTTTAGCTCCATAGCAATATCGCATCAGATGACCGAATAGTGCGATCCCTTCAGCAGAGAGGAAGTGACTCCAGTAATCGAACATATAATTGTTGATGATGGTTAGGTGGCCGTCAACGTACGGAATATTCTGACCATGCCTATCAAGAGAGAATTTCTGAACGTCTTCTTCCTTAAAATATATTCTTTCGAGCTCTTCCTCAAAATAAGGAATTTGCTTGCCATGAGCTATTTTTGTTTTCGGTGTGCGGTTGCCCGTTGGCCGGCTCCTATAGTAAAGAAGCTTCGATGACCCGCCTTTCAAATTCTTCTTTTCCGACATAAAAAATCTCCCTCGACGACGCCCCTTAAATGGCATTACTCAAGAGAGAATAGACACTTTATTTTTCAGTACCCCTATGCTACAATGAGCACATTGATACTGTGAATAAAGCTTCTACTCCTGAATCATTCAATGTCTCAACGCTTGGCGGCCGGAGGACAATGAATGTGACCTGGTAGGGGCTTTTTCTATTTTTATTATGTAAAATTGCTGGTGGGAGGCTCCGCGCGATCCCTGATGAAAACAAAAAAACACACAATCAATTGTGTGTGCAGAAAATAAACGGGCATCAATCCGACTCTTTTTTTGCAAAAAGGTCAGACAAAACCCGACAAGCACGCAAGTAAAATATAGCATTTCTGTTGGAAGTGGTAAAGCATAAAAATAACAAAATTCCACATTCGTTGTTTATTGAATCGAAAATGCGGGTATGATAAAATGGATACAATTACATATGCGTTGCACGCAAGGACGGGCTCCAATGCAGGATTCAACTGCTTTGGAGCTTGTTTCTTTTTGTACCTATACTTTACCAATCGGCTGTTTGGATGCTATAATTTAGCTATTCCAGTAAGACTAATTTTCTTCGCTGATCCTAATTCAGCGAAGACGGAGCAGCCAACCGGCTAGTAAGCAAACAAATGGACGTTTAAGAGACATACGCAATCCGTATGTCTTTTTTTGCATCCATAAACGAGACGCATTCATCTGAATGCGTCTTTTTTTTGGCAATTTGAAGATTAGGAGGTTTGATCATGGATCCATGATCAATACGAAAGAAGCTGGAGGCAATTCAAAATTTATTTTTGGAGGAATGCATAAAATGGGCAGAAATCAAAACAATGGCGCTCCGAAGGATTTCTTGGCGGGGAATCAGGAGCAGTACATTCTGGAGAAGGCTTTGGAAAAGCGGAATCTGGCTCACCAGCACATCAAGCACGTGTATGAGACGGTTCCCGCTCAATACCACAAGCATATCCGCCTGTTGTCGCAGAAAGAAAAACTATACGATCGCGAATTCGAGTTGAGCTTCACACAAAGGGAGAAGGGCCTGCACTCTTACTATGGCAAAACATATGTCGAAACTTTTCGACCTTATGTCGATGTAGAGGGCAGGATCACCGAAATGATCGATGTTCACGAAAAGCATGGCGCGACCTACGCGCTGGACACGTATGCAGAGCAGATCGGGCCCGCATGGGTAATTACTTGTTCGTTCGACGGCCTAAATAAGAATGGGCAGCCTTTTAAGACAAAGGAACGTGCCGTCATTGGTTTTGGCGGATCCGGCGTCGATGCAACGAATCCGATTGAGAATGCGTCCACAAGTGCTGTCGGACGGGCTCTATCTCACGGTGGGTATGGCAATATTGGTTCGGGCTTGTCTTCTTATGAGGACATTTATATCGCCGTTACCAAGCAAAAGGCGTTGGATGAGCTGAAGGGGAACAACGGAAAAGGATTGACTCCATCTGGTGAGCCTACTTCATCCCAGCAAAACACGGGCGAAGGAACGCAGGGAAGCGAACAACATCCGCAAGGAAGCGGCAGACAAGCGACCCAGGGAGGCGGTAACGATTCCCGCTCTTATAATCAGTCTCAGAACCAGCATGGTCGTCAGGGAGATTCCAGACCATCTTCCGGCGGGCAGCGCCCAAATTCTGCAGAAGAGGAAAAGAACGCAAAGAAAGAGAAGAACGTAATTGTCGGACGGCTCATGGATATGAGCAAAGGCATGAATGGTCCTCATTTGCAAGGTCTTGTGCAAACGTGGCTGAAAGTGACTTGGAACGGCCGCTTCAATGCGCTTGATCTCAATCAATTGCGTATCGTCGAGGAGAATTTGAAGAAGGAACGGCAAAATCAGGCATCGTAGATAGGAGGCAGAGGCATGAAGCTTCGAAGAACAAAGCACGAGGGATGGTATGAAATTATGTCGGCATGCGTCGTATGCGGACAACGTGGGTGGTGCAGAATCAATAAGGATCAAACCATTGTCCACTGCATGCGAGCTGTATCTGACGATTTCTTTGATTCCACGATTGGGCGGCAGTACCGGCATTATCTTGATCCGGATGCCGCTCCCAAGACAAAGATTGAGATTGAGGTCAACCGTGCTGTCGACAAGAAGCCGGACTTCCATCTTAATCGCGTCTATCGTGCCTTAACGAAGGAGCTCCCACTAACCTCGCATCATGCCGAACATCTGCGAAATGACCGTAATATGACCGATGAAGCTATCAAGTTACGTGATTATCGAACAATGCCCGGTCCAGAACGGTACAAGGTTGCGAAACAAGTAATCAGCCGTGTGGGTGACCAGAGTGATCTTTTGGGCGTTCCTGGATTCTTCTGCAACGAAGGCGCTTATGGTCCTTATTGGACCATGGGCGGCGCGCAGGGGCTTATGATTCCATTTCGTTCGATAAGAAACGAAATTACAGGTTGGCAGATTCGGGTTGATAAACCTCTCCTGAAGCTCGACATGGAGGGCGCAATCAAGGGAGAGATATTAGAAGAGGTCGATCCTGATGAAAACGGGAAGCGGCGAGCAAAGTGTAAGCTTCGCATCCAGGATAAAACATTGGAGGTCATCCTCACTGAGAAGGATAAGAAGGAATGCTTCTCTAAATCCGGGCAATTTGTCTTCAGCATCGTTTTAAAGCCTGGAAACCGCTATTGGTGGTGGAGCAGCGGGGATAAGCTGAATGGATCATCCATCGGCGGGCCGCTTCCCATTCACCTGGCGCTGCCGTTTCCCTGTCTGAAATTATGGTCGGTCGGTGAAACCCCTGAAACGATGATCAGTTGTGATGAGGTTTGGGTAACTGAAGGCCCGATTAAGGCAGACAAGGCAGCTGACGCGCTTGTTAAGCCGGTATTCGGTATTCCCGGGGCCGGAGCTTTTTCCCTACTGCTTGAGCCGCTAAAACAGCTCGGTTGCAAGCATGTTGTTTTCGCATACGACGCAGACGTTGTGAGCACACCAGAGGTTGAGATGGCGCTGGAACAGTGCATCGAATTCTTTGCGAAGAACACGGAAATGACGTTAAGTCTAGCGATGTGGGACATTTCACTAGGCAAGGGAATAGATAATCTTACCGACGCCGGCTACATTCCACAGGTAGCTAAAATATTAGACTAGCAATATTTTGTATATGGCTTTTGCAAGAAGCTGGAGGTAATAAATACATAATTTATTGGAGGAGATTGTATTGTTGAATCGTGTAGTTCTCATCGGAAGATTGACTAAGGATCCCGACTTGCGTTATACACCTAGCGGAGTCGCTGTGACGCAATTCGTGCTTGCTGTTGACCGTACTTTTACGAGCGGTGAGGGGGAGCGTGAAGCCGACTTTATTCCGATTGTAATGTGGAGGCAGCTTGCCGAAACCTGTGCGAACTACCTGAAAAAAGGTCGTTTGACGGCGGTGGAAGGGCGAATTCAGGTTCGTAATTATGAGAGCAATGAAGGCAAGCGTGTCTACGTGACAGAGGTTATTGCTGATAACGTTCGTTTCCTCGAATCTGCAAATGGCGGAAGCGGGAGCGGTGGTAGCAATACCGGAAGCAGTGGCAACAGTGGGAACCGCAGCGGAGGTCAGGGAAGTAACCGGAACCAAAGCGGCGGAACTTACGGTGGCGGGTCTCAGAGTAGTAACAAAGGCGGTAACGGTGGCGGTCGCGATACTTTTGCTAATGACGGCCGGCCAATTGATATTTCCGAAGATGATTTGCCGTTTTGAAGAATGAATTAATACGATAATGATTGGTTGAAAGGAAATGTGCTGCGATCAGCTCGCATTTCCTTTCTCCTGTTCCCGACACCGCGGGGAGGTTGAATCACGTCTCCCCGCGGTGAGAGGGAGCGTTAAGGGGAATTTAGCATGAAAAGCAATGCGGCGACTGTTATTCTGGACGTCTTCGATAACTCTTTCAGCGTGCAAGTCCCGGTCCATCAGGTAAATACCGTGTCGGACCAATGGGGAGCTCATACGAGCATCACTTGTCCTCGGAATCAAATTGAAGGGGATAGCTGCGAAGGGACGATCAAGAAGTTCTATCGAAGTGCTCCTCAGATTCTTCGCTGCAATTGCTACGGCATTGTGGTCGATGAGGGAGATTTTAATCCACTTCGCCAGAAAGCGGAGACGGAAGCGGATGAGTAGTGCACGCCCGGCCTAGCAGCCGATCGCGCTTTATCAGTGCCCTGCATGGGGGTGGAGAAACAGCCCCCCATGCGAGAGGGGCTGATAAGGAGCAAAACCCGGATGAATATTGGTCTGTATTTCTGCGTGTGCGGTGAAAGCTATGTTTCGGATTTTCCCTATAACACGGCCCGATGCCTGGCTTGCCAAAGCGAGCTCGTGAATGTAACGAATCCGACGAAAAAGCAGTTATCCATGTTCCGCAAGGAGCAGTTGAAACAACTGTGGAGTTTGTTCGAGAAGGTCTCGTTCGATCCTTCGACCGAGGAGATTAGCGAACGGTTCCTGGTTTGGCTGCCGACGACAAATCGGTTTGTTATATGGCTTTGGTTCGGTAACCGCTTAGAAAGGGATTTCATCGACCTGCCCGGCAAATTGGTTTGGCAGAAAGACGGCCAAGAGTCCGACTATGAGTGCGAGTGCGGGGAGAATATTCTTAAAGGTCAAGCATGCTATTTCAATCGGACAAAGGGGAAGGTTCTTTGCGAGGATTGCGGTAAACGGCAGATGATCGACTTGTGGTTATACCATGGGTACAATAATCCTTGGATTCGTCAAGCCGACGATCCGTTTTTCACGCGGAAGAGTTTTCACGTCTGTGAAACCGTCGAAGATTTGATCGAAAAGTTTCAAAAGGGAAATTGCTGCCTCGGGCAAGTGTATATTTACAAAAACCTTGTCTTCATAAACCAAGTTGACGGTGGCGATGAGTGGCTTACTATTAAGGATTATTGTCCTTTCGAAAGCATTACGTTCAAGGCAGTCCTTCGACAAGGAAATGATTACGGGGCAGCCTATATCCAGAAGCTTCTTGACCATGAAATCGAACAGGAAAGTGGACCGGATTACCTTAGCCCAATCGTCCAGGCATTCGTATAAGAGATATCGTGACTTTCTAATCCCTCTCCGCAGAGGGCCATTACTAATGCGCCCCTTCCGATAAGGGAGGGGCGAAGGAATTGGAGCCTTTCGGGTTTATGGTAATTGCTTTCAAACTCCTGCAACGGGGATTTTTCAGCCTCCCCCCGTGACGAAAGGGGAGGAATTGAAGGGGAGATTCATACAATGGCTATTCATATGGAACTTAAGAAGCTTAGTCTTGATAGAAGTAGTAATGTGGCAGAGCCGTCGGAAGAACCGTCGGCTTTTTTTATGCCTATTGATAGGAAGATTACCAACCTGCTATAATATAGCTATTACGAACAAATTATTTATTGTCACTGCCGTCATTTATTCGGCTAGTGAAGGAGCGTCCGGCAACGGACAACAAAACATTTAGGCACAATACTGCCTCGGAGAATTGATTGGGACATACCACCGGTATGTTTTTTTCTATTTTCCGGGGCTTTTTTTGTGCCAAAAACCAGGGGGGAAATTAGAATGACAGCAACTAAGGAGAAACAACTTGGGGTAATCGCGACGGGAAAAACAGCTTTTCAGGTTGAGAAGGATGAACTTCTCGATGCACTTTTGCTTTGCGCGAAAGTAGTTCAGAGAACATCGGCTATTCCGTTGTTATCCTGCATCAAATTCGACCTGAAGGGTGAAACGCTATTCATCACCGCGATGGATATTTCCCAAGCAGTGCTTCGTATGTTAAAAGTCACCAACGACAACGGCATCGATGGCAGCTATTTGCTTCCTGCCCGCGAAGCAATCGATCTTGTCAGGAAATTGCCGGCCGGCGAAGTATCGTTCACTCAGAACGATTCAATGGTTGCTATCTCTTACGGGGTACGAGGCAGGGCAAACCTGGTTGCGATGAAATCAGAGGAATACCCGGAGCTGCCGAAGCTGTCGAATGCGATGTTCATTTCGGTTCCGATAGAGACGATGAAAAAAGGTGCACTCGCTTCCCGCTTCACATTGACGGACGAGAAGACCCCTACGCTTACGGCCATCCATATTCACAACGATAATGGGAAGCTGGCGTTTATGGGGACGGACCGGCATCGGGTATATCGTCATATCTCTGATGTTGCAATTGAGGATCAGGACAGGTTCCGAAATGCTATGATACCCGCGCTCCAGTTTAAGGGTATTGTCGATTCGATCAAAGCCCATAAAGTAGATGTGGCGGTCGATACTAATCATTTGGTCATGCGAGATAAGAACACCGTGTATTTCGGGCGGTTACTCGATGGCAACTACCCTCAGATATCCCACATCTTCGCAAAGATGAAGGAAGGGACAGCGATACAGGTTCCTCGGGGAGAGATGGACGATACCCTGAATCGGATGCTTTCCCTTGATGGCGTGGAGAACAACCGCATTACTCTGGAAGTCGATGACAAAGGAGAACTGACGGTTCATTCCCAGTCACAAACGGGTGATATTTGCGAAGTGTTTCCAGGTTCTAAAGTGGACGAAGGATTCCCGACGATCAAATTCAACGCTCGGTATCTGAAGGATGCTCTTCTGGTAGGGGATCGGGACGTCAAATCTGTCTCCTTGCGTACTACGGGTATCGGATTTCCCGGGTTCATTGAGTTCGATGGCGATGATTCAGTTATTGTTGTGGTGAATCAGGTTAGATAGGTAATTGGTATCCATTGAGGGGCAGCAGAGTAAAATCTGCGGCCGATCGGTAACGGGATTTGGATTAGGCTCAGCTCGGTAAAGGCGATCTATACTTTAGGTCTGCCTTTTTTATTGAGCTAATGTTTGGAAATTAGAGCTGTTCGCCTCGGCGACGGTTCTTTTTTAATTCCCTAGAGGAGGTAATTTAAATGGCAGCAGACAACATGAAGGGCATGTTTGACAGGGTTCTTCGAAACAAAGTGAGAATGGGGAATTTTGAAACAACTGATCAGGACATGCTTTGTGTCCGCAGTTTGCTTCAATTCCCGCATTCACCTTTCTCCGTCGCCGACTTTTGTGCCGGCAGCGGGCGAGCGCTTGAAATTCTCACCGAGGAATCCTCGGCCGTCTCCTTTGGTATCGAGCCGAACGAAGAAAAGTATATGGAGCTTCGTTCGCGGATCCCGCATGCGTTGTTCGGAGGCTATGAGGAATGTAGAATCAGCCGCGATAATTTTCGCCTGATGTATCTGAATCCTCCATACGACACGGACAGCGAAACGATCGATGCCAAAGTGGAGCGAAAAGAAAAGCGATTTTTGCGCCATCTTCTGATGTATGTCGCGGTAGACGGGGTTCTTGTTTACAACATACCCCGTGGGCGAATGACGGCAGATATCGTAAAAATGCTTGTAGCCAATCTGGATGACATTCGGGTGTATCAATCGCATGACGACACGTACCATCAAGTTTATGCGATCGGCCGGAAGCGTAAGGAGAAGTTTCTCAATCGGAACGAAGTAGATAGAGTTTTGGCGCTCATGGAGGAAGGCAGCGAATTAGAAAGGCTTCCATTACTAGACGAGCCGATCTACAAAGTCTTTCCCGGCAATACAGCGCCCAAACTGTTTCGTTCCAGTCGAATGGACGTGGACCATGTACGGGAAGTGGTACTCTCTTCTGCTCTGACCAAACGGGGCATGGAGTGGTCAACTCCCAAGAAGCCGGCATTGAAACTTCAACCGCTTTTGCCGGATAAGGAAATGCACCGCGTGCTGCGTATGGCAAGCGGACGGCTGAACGGTAAGGTCGGTCGGGGGGAACAATTGCACGTGCTGAAAGGCATCGTGAAGAAGGAGACCGTTACTGATACCCAGGAGTCCGCTCACGAGACCGTAATCACCGATACGGAGGTTTACCGAATCTCCTTCAAAATCGTTGATCGGCACGGAAACATTCGACGAATCGAGAATTAAAATCCGAAAGAAGCTGGAGGAAATAGGCATGAAACATATGGAGTTCAAACACAAGGATATTAACGTCAGGGTGCACACGCCGCTCATCGTGACCCGCTTGAATGACAAACAGCAACACGAGCTTGTTTACGCGAACGTCATTGACATTGACTCTCGTGTACAGGCTGTGTTCGCCCAGTTCCATCATTCCAGGAAGGCGACCGACGTTTCCTTTTGGATACGGCATGCACCGCGAATCGGTGAGAAAGATTACGACCGATCCCAAATGAACATCAGACCGCAAGGGAAGTACAAGCACCAATCCCAACGGGAGAATGAAACCTTCGTGACCGGCCTTGTGGCCAGTGATCGGGTTCTATCGCGGCAGCCGGAAGGTTATGTGATTTTCGCTTGGGATGGGAACATCCAAGAAAAGCTCTTTTGGGCGATCGAGGCGTACTATGAGACGCCGATGCTCCAGGAGTGGACGCCGTACCTCTTTAACCAGCTTGTGAGAGATCAGCATCTTGTTCAACTGGTCATTCATGATTATACCGGCGAATACCCGGATCTGGTTGCCTATGAATTGCTTGCAGGCGAGGATGTGCTGGATGGCTATATTTCTTACGGTCTAAGGTTCGGTGCAATCATGCTGACGGAAGACGATGACGCGAAGGAGGCAATATAAATTGACTATGGGGACTATTGATATGACGAACGGCGCGCAATTAGCAATCGGAGAATTCGATCAAGATACGGCCGCTACGGAAGCATCGGTAGCTGTGATGCCGTCGCTGGGCGATTTGGAGAATATCGGAGATTACCTCAATCTTTTTGGTGGAGACTTGATTCGTCGGTTAAACGATGAATATAAGCCTGTCCACCATCCTGGAACCGAGGACACGCTTGCTCTTCTTAGCGAGATCAAGCGTCCCCTCTTCAATGCTCAGGCGCATGTGGTTACTGCGCTTTTGAAGGGCTTTGAGCGGAATCGCCGGCTCTTTTTGATTGGCGAACCGGGAACGGGAAAGACGAGCATGTCCATTGCCACGTTTTTTGCCCTGCTGAAATCGAAGCTCGGGGGGAAGGGCCGTGTGATTTACATGGTACCCAACCATCTGATCAAAAAGACGAAGCGGGAAGTTGGCATTTTGCTTGACAAGAATTTGTTCGAGGTCGAATTTATAAATGGTTATGAGGACGTGATCCGTCTCCGCGATAGTGGCAAGATGAACACAAAGGCGAAGAAAATGGAAGTTTATATCATCGCAAGGGATACCGCGAAGCTCGGCTACATTTTCGAGCCGGTTGCCAAGTGGGTTCATCGTAGCTATAAGAAGCGGGTCTACCAAGGAGATAAAGTCGTGGAGTACCCGCGGACCGCATTCAAAGGATGGGTTTGTCCAGACTGCGGCGGTCAACTGATGAAGGAAGAAGAAGGCAGCATGGTTCCTATGGAATATGAGGACTTTTTCAATAAGCATGGAAAGCCAACGCGAAAAAAGAACAATCTGTTTTGCTCGAGCCTCGTACGTCTCTATAAGAATGCGGATCCGGAAAAGGATGAGTTTCGCGAGTGCGGGGCCCCGCTCTGGCAAGCCAAGAACAAGGATAAGAGTAGTTTTTCCGGGCAGCCAAGGAAGGTAATTGGTCCAGCTGCACGAAAAGTATCGCCTGCGGACTTGTTCAAGCGTTATTTCAAGCACAAGTTCGATTTAGCGATAGGAGATGAATGCCACGAATTGACTGGTGGCAGCGCCCAAGCTCACGCTTTCCACGTTCTGATGTTATGCGCAAAGCATTCCATCGCCATGACGGGAACGCTCATGAATGGGTACGCCTCAAATCTTTTTGAGCTCATATTTCGCATGTTTCCAGGAAGATTGCGAGAAATGGGATTCCAGTGGGGCGAGGTCGGCAAATGGATTGATCTTTATGGCGTTCGGGAGAAAGTGACAAAAATTCGGAATGATGACAATAGCCTGAACAGTTCTAGTAATGGATCTTCGAAACGTGTTAACACGAAGGAAATGCCGGCCGCGGCGCCGCAGCTATTTACGGATATGCTGAGCGATGTAGCATGCTTTATCCAGATGGGTGATATGTTCGAAGTTCTGCCAGATCTCCAGGAAGGTCCGATGAACGTCTCCCTCCACGGCGAACGACGGTTTATCTCCTGCGTAACGAAAATCGAACGCAGGCCGGGTCGAAAGAGGAGATTGCATAAGGCTATGCGCCTGCTTGCGCCCTCATGGTACCTGGAACGAAATCTGTCCGCAGTCGAGGGCTTACTCCGGAAAGCGGTAGAAGAGGAATTGCGCGGCGGCGGCCAGTCGGTATTACTTGGCAGTCTGCTCAGCACGACCCTCAGCTATCCGGACGTGCCGTTCAATTTTGAAGGCGTCTACCACCCGGACACCGGTAAAGAAATCGTCTCTCCCAGTTATCGATTAAGCGACCGGCTTTTATACCCAAAGGAGCTGCAGTTGATCAAATATGTGCGGGAGCGGCTCAAAGCCGGGCGTAAAGTTGGTGTATATGCCACGTTTACAGGGAAATTGGGAACACTGCAGCGTTTGCAGATGCTATTGGAGGAACGTGGAATCAAAACGGCCGTTTTGGAATCAGAAGTTAACGGGCCCGAACGGGAAGAATGGATCGCGAAGCGGGAGAAAGAGGGCATTCAGGTATTGCTCACGAATCCCATCCTCGTATCTACGGGACTGGACCTTTACGGGTTTCCATCCTTGTTCTTTTATCAAACGGGTTACCGGCTTTCGATCGTTCGGCAAGCAAGTCGGCGTCACTGGCGAATTGGGCAAAAGAATCTTTGCGAGACGGTATATTCCGGCTACAAAAATACGATGCAGGAGCTTGCAATCAATCTCATGGCGGCGAAAATGAACGCCGCGCTTGCTCTTGAAGGTCAATTCAGTCAGGAAGGCCTCGCTGCGCTTACCGAGGGTTCCGGCGGCAGTCTTGCAACTGAGCTTGCTAAACGGTTTGTCGGCAACAATATCGCAGGGGTCGAGAGCGCCGAGTCCATTTGGGGCAAGATGACGATCGACGCTTCGAAATTGGCCATGGTGGTATCTGCACCGGTCGAGACCCATCAGGAGGAAGAGGACGGTTTGGATATTTGGAACATGGCAACCGCGTCGAAGACGTCGGACGAGCCTGTCTCTCTAATCCGGTCAATCTATGCCGACTCGCTGCAGGATGCGATCTTGGCATGGGCGGCGGAGGAAGTTCCTGCGGATCTCTTCACACGTGTTGAACAGCAAATTTTATTTGTAGAACAAAACGTGATGAAGGGGTACCCCGGACTGACCGTCGTTCAAGAATCCTTGCTTGGGGAGTTCGCTTTGCAGTGGGATCCGACAGAGGTTCCTTCTGAACCAGCGGAATTCAGACGGTGGGTGTTCAACATGACCAATAAGCCGGCTACCGAACGGCCAAAGGCAGCGGCAAGCACAGAGTGGAAGGGATTGGAGCTGCTGGTTGAGGGGAAGATGGCGAAGACCAAGACAAAAAAGGTCTACAATGTCTCCGACGGCCAATTCGCATTTAATTTCTAATGATCAGGGGCGGCGAAAGCCGCCCTTTTGATTGTGGAGGCAATATCCATGAATTTACCGATTGAGCCGCAAGGCGGATACAGGTTCGCGGTAATTTTAATAATAAAGATATTTGATTCTTCTGCCAGATGGTCTAGGTATTTCATTAGATGGTTGCTATATCCCCCATAAAGTGATACAATCAGTTTGTGGTTGAGGGTTGTTTGGTCTACAAGCAGCCTAAATTGATCACAAAACGGCTAGTGATGGTTGTTCGGACTACGAGCGGCTTACTAGTTTTTTTATTTTTAAATCAAATATTCTACAACTATATTTTAAACCCGCCCTTTAATCAGGCGGGTTTTTCTAGCTCAAACAATATATTTTTAATCAACTTTATTATGGGGTAGAGTCAGGGTAGAGTCAACATTTTGACCGTTTTATCGCTTAGCATTAGCGGACATGCATTTCTGCTGTTCATGTTGACCTTAGCGGAAATAACTAGCCTGATTTCTGGCTTGCTGATTACCCCTAATGATGTTTAACGGTCGCTTAGAGTAGGCCGGTGGGACCCAATGTAGTAAGTAGGACAAACTACTATTGATGTAATAAGCAGGGTGAAAACAGTGGCAAAGATGACCACGGAAATTTTTAAGCAAAAGGTTTTTGATCTAGTTAGAGATGAGTACACTGTCCTTGGCACTTATGATGGCGCGAGAACCAAGATACTCATAAGGCATAACAAATGTAACTCTGAAATCTCGATCCTGCCTTCGCTGTTCATTGGCGGCACAAGGTGCAGGAAATGTTTTATAGATAGCCGCAGAAAGACCCATGAACAATTCCTTGCCGAAGTGTTTCAGCTAATAGGTGATGAATATGTCGTTCTCACTGACTATATCTCAAACGGCACTAAGGTAGAGATTCAGCATTCGAAGTGCAATCATATTTATAAGGTAACTCCAGCCCACTTTTTGAGTGGGACTCGTTGCCCGAATTGTTTCGAAGCTCATAAGAAGACAGATGAGCAATTCAAACGGCAGGTATTGGAGTTAGTTGGGGACGAGTACACTTTTAGGGGTAGCTATAAGACTGCGGCTATCAAGCTACCCGTTAAGCACAATCTTTGTGGAAATGAGTACCAAATCACTCCAAATGATTTTCTCGGAGGAAAAAGGTGTCCTTATTGCTATGGAAATATAAGAAAGACTACCGATCAGTTTAAGCAATCCGTAAAGGAAAAGTATGGTGACGAATATACGGTTCTTGGGGAGTACATCAATAATCGCACTAAGATCGAGTTGAAACATAGTATTTGCGGTCATGAGTACGCGGCATCACCTGATAACTTTTTGGCGGGATATGGATGCCCTTTATGTGCTGGTAATATTAAATGGACAACTGATGATTTCAAGAAATTTGTTTTTGAGTGCGAAGGTGATGCTTTTGAGGTTCTAGGGGAGTACATGAATTCAAAAACAAAAATACTGATGCGTCACGTCACCTGTGGTTTCAAATTTAAGACCACGTTAGATGAATTCAGAAATGGAAATAGGTGCCCTTACTGCAGGGAGTCAAAGGGAGAGAAACAGATAACTGATTTTCTGTCTCGGCATCAAATTAGTTTCATTCGGCAGTATAGGTTTGAGGATTGTCGTTATACTCGTCCTTTACCGTTTGACTTTGCACTGTTTGACCATGACAAGCTCATTGGTGCAATCGAGTTTCATGGTAGGCAGCATTATGAGATTGTAAAAGCTTTCGGTGGGGTCGTTGGTCACGAAGAGAGGAAACGGAACGATACAATAAAGTCCGAATACTGCAAGGCAAAAGCAATTCCTCTGATCATCATTCCATACTGGGAGCTATGGAATATTGAGGGGTTCCTCCAACAAGCGATTTCAGATCTGAGATCCGGGCGTCTTGTAATATAGGCGGTCGGATCTTTATTTTGAGGTGAGTCGTGAACTTGGATTTTACCTTTTTCTGCACCTAACGTCCTTAGCGTATATTTTGGTTAAAATGTTGGTGGACGGCCATTATCAAGCAACAAAGGTTCCGGATCCTGGGGTCTTCTTTTTTTGGTTATATTTTTATAGACTTTTCGAGCAAGCCGAATTTCGTATATCCGAATGATGGAAAACGCGATGCAAATGTAGTGTTAGGTTCTAACGGATCCAGGAGAAGATCACGGAGTTTGGCGCCGCACTCGACTAGTGCGGGGAAACTATCGCTCAATAACAATCATAAAAGGCAACCAGTATTATCGGCTGCCTTTTCCCGCTTGAACATTTGTCAAGTTTACAGAAAAATTGGTTGCTTTACAAAAGGCTTGTATACTGGATTATAGAATCCGATTAACATTTCGACTGTGTTTTAGAGGAGGAGGATCCACTTAACTACTCAATTTTAGGAGCAGAAGCGGAAGGAACGGTTTCAACAGTCGAAAGTAACATCTAACCCGACCTGCAGAAAAGAATTTTCAAAAACTATTTTGTGAATTAGGAATTCCGTATTATGATGATTTCAAACAGCAGAGGAGGAATGGTCATTATGGCAAAAGCCAAGATTCACCCGACCTGCCGAATTTGCGACAAGTTGAATGCAGATATGACGCATTGCGCGATCTTCGGAGCCCTGACTCCAGAGCGAATCGACAATACGGCGATAGCTGCCGCTTGTAACAAATCCGGTGACTATGTACGGCTTCTTCACGCCGTGCCGAACGAATATAACTATGGAAAGACACCGACGGGGAAGCCAGTCGATGAGGAAGCGGACAATGTTCTTCTCGTTTTCGATTCGGAAGATGAGTCCGAAGAATTCCAAGAGAGACACGGCATGACGCTGGAAGAATGGGCTGAGCGTACTTTTGGTGCTAAAACGAAGGAGTAATCATGAGAAACACTGCACGCTTGGATCCAATGATGATGCCGTCCAGGGGTAAGGATGGTCTTCCCCTATATCAGCAGATTAAAGATATCATAACGCACCGTATCATCAACGGGGAATTTTTGAAGGATGCCCTGCTCCCATCGTTTCGAGAACTATCGGATCATTATGGCTGTAGTCTCATCACGAGCAAGCGCGTCTATCAAGACCTGGGGCGAGAAGGATTCGTCCGATCTGTGCCAGGAAGCGGAACCTACGTGACGGCCGGCCTCGATCAGATTAAAGCGAAACGACTGAGCATACTCCAACAAGCATTCACCGAATCGGTCGAATTGGCTTTTCTCAACGGATGTTCAACAGAAGAAATGAGGATTCTCTTTGAAACAGCACTTGAGGCAAAAAGACAAGAAAGAGAGAATCGATAGGCTGCTATTGTTGTATATTATATTATTAATCTATATACAAGTGAGAGCGTGCCGGCTTGTCAATGATTTAAACGGGGTGGGATGGATTGCAGGAACAAAGTGCCTATTTAAGCCTAAACCCTGATTGTTTTGATACAATTGTTTGCCCTGTCTGCGAGGAGCTTCAATCTCCAGATGCAAACTGCCGCTTTTGTTCGGGTGTAGGTACATTAGAGCAATTGATGCTATCGATTGTCCTGGAAGGAAGGCAACGATCCTGTAACAAAGGTTATTTCCTCGGCAAAATCCAATATGTATTTCCATGAAAATGGTATATTTGAGGGAGAATTTGCCGGGTGCGATCGGTCGAATACGTCGGTCGCTGCCGTTGCCATAAATGGAGGCGATGAGCGTGGAGATGGAGACCGAACCGATAAGGTATAAGAGGTGGGAGGATGTTCCGGAGGGGTTGTTGAGCAAAACGGCCTTAAAGGAAAAGGGTTTAAATCCGGGTCCTGTTCGTGGCACAATTCATCTGCGGAGCCGAAATCTCCTTGTTAACCTTTATAATGAGCAGGAAGCCATTCCAAGGAAGGCTGCAACTCCACAGCAGATCGCCGCGCTCGACAAAGCAAGAACTGTCCTGAACGCTGCGAGAACCTGTACGAGCTGCGGGCATTTATTTTCGAAACGGCTATCTTCGGGAATTTGTCAGTTCTGCAGGCATGATCGGTGGCTCCATGAAGTAAGTGAGGACGCCGAGAGACGTATTCGTTCATGGGTTTCCCGAAGTGAATCGGTTGTCGTGGTTGACGTAGAAGCGACCGGATTGGATGATAATGACGAGATTGTGGAGATTGCTGTCGTTGGTCTCGATGGAAAACTTCTCTATCAGTCTCTTGTGAAGCCGACTATACCGAACCTGAGCATGCGACCCATGTTCACGGCATTACTGATGATATGGTAGCGGCCGCTCCTGGTTGGGAAGTCGTATGGCCGGAAGTCCGGAAGTTTTTATCAAACTGCAAAGTTCTTCTGTACAATGCGGGCTTCGATGGACGGATGGTGTACCAGGCTTGTCGGCGGCACAAGCTTCCCGCTGGAAGGCTGGACAGCGAATGCGTGATGGAAACATACGCTCGATATGCCAAGTCTTATAATGACTACCATCAGGATTTCACGTGGATCAGTTTGCAGGAGGCGGTACATAGAGAGGGCATTTATGAATATTTGCCCCATCGTGCTGCAGGCGATTGCGTACTGACAGTACGGTTACTGCGAAAAATCGCGGAGCCAAACAAACAATGATTAGTGAGCCGATATATATTGAAGGCATCCCTTAAAGATATAAAGTCGAAAAGGAGAGTTTATATGAAAGAAGAGAGTATCTATTTTCATGGCGGCATCTATCGTTTTTCCTTTCCCTATCTCGGAGCGTATTTAGGAAGAAACGAGGAAAACGAGGTAAAGGTTGATCATTGCGATGTGGAGCTGCGTATTGGGGGTAATCCCAGCGAAGCTGTCATGAAGTGCCAAGTGCCTTTTGAATCACACTTAATGGCATTATGTGTGATTGAGAGAAACCCGAGAAGCCTTTCCCCGAAAGGGAAGTAAGCAAATACGCCAGTTACAGAAAATATTTTCTAGCTTTAAACAACACATAAGGCACAAATTTGATCTATATTTGTGTGATTTAAAGGGTTGGCACTTGGTTACACCTTCGCTGGTACTGGGCCAACTTCTAACGAGGAGATCATTCAGAAGGGAATCAACTACATCGTAAAATCATATGACCATTCCCTAAATTGTTGGCATCCGAGGCACAACGAGACTTCAGCGACTGGAATAATAACCCTGGTGCGGAATTGGTTGGTTACTTATATGAATATCGAGAATTGGTTCCAATCGGGTTTCTCGAAACCGTAACCGAAAGAGCATTGTCATCGATTCGAATTTCCAACAAACCATATCCACAATATTATTTTTTAGAAGCTCTTTGTATTCTTCGTTTGGCTGCTCGAATCGATGAGCCATTTAAGACAGAAATAATAAATCGAATTAATGCCGACATATTTGAAATTATTGAGACAGATCAAATAAAATGGGCGACAACTTATAGTGCAAAACCCTTTTTCTTCGCCCATGCCCCTATAGGTCCAATATTTGATTCGATAAAGGACCATGTTCTTAGAAGTTTAGAAAATGAAATAAAAACGCAATCTGATGAAGGAAATTTCATCCTTAACTGGTCAGTTCAAGACGAGGAATCCAGCAGGACATGGAAAAGCATCTGGACATTAGAAGCTTTGAGAGCATTGCATCATCACGGGATGATTGCCTCAATCTAATAATAAAATTGATTCAATTGAAATTGAGTTGCAAGGGTCCGGTTTTTTCATGTAATGAATTGCTTAGCGTACGATTTTTTCCGTTTCGTGAGGTGACCCCTTTATGGCCTATGATGCCTGATCAATCTTATTATCTATATCTGTACTATCTGTTGGAGGCTCAAATGTATTGTCAGGAAGCTTTGATGAGATTTCTTGCAAAAGTTCCTCTATACTTTCGAGTTTGCTGGCCATGTGGTTAACTTTCCAATACCACAGTAGAAATTGGCGGGCGATCAGAAAACCGACGACACAGATTACAATTAGTGTAATTGTTTGTTCAGTTAAAACATCAAGAAATTCGTTCATTAGTTGCACTCCTTTCTGACACAATTCGCCATAAAAGAGGAATTTCCCTCCTTTAAGCGAATTTTTACTCAGTTATCATATGATGATGGAGGGATTTATTTGTACTTATCAAATTACATAGGGCATCATGTAACTTTCAGTCTCAATGAGTCAGGAAAGAAACGATAGAACTATGAAGTTATTCTACGAGTCGGATCGAAATGATTCATTAATTCGTAATAAACTTATCGCAGTTGATAATTTAGGAATGTGGGTTGAAGGGTTTCAGGAAACAACAATTTATAAGGATGATGACGGAAATGAAATTCTACCACCGATTGTAGAGTTTGTTACATATCACGTCCTAGTCAGTTGGAGTTATGTAGAAAGCGTATTTGTCGTTGAAAATCCACAAGTAAATGAGAAAAAAATTGGATTTATTGATTAAATGAATAAACAAAAAAACCTACTGATCGCATAGGTTAGTGATTCGTTATTTCCTATTAATGATGACGGGAAATTTCTTAATCATGTCGAATATAAACTTTTCACATAATAGGAAAGGAAATGAATACATGGAAAAACGTCCAGCTAATAATACAGGCGGTGAACAAAAATCCATTGAAAAACCATCCATGATAGGTGGCTCGGTCGAAAAGCCATCAATGGTAAGCACTCCAACAATCAAACCAAAAAAGTAGTTTATCGAGAAAAAAGACAACCTCACTCTTCTGGTGCGTTGTCTTTTTTCATTGCAATACTAAGAGCTGTTTTGTCGTATATTTTTATACATGATCCAGATTTGGTATCGACAAATACATTAGTAACTGGTATTTTATGATCCGTCACAAGCTTAGTAAATAGTTCGACATGTCTCAAATAAAATGCTTTCTCAGGTTCGAATGGTCGAGGTGCCTTTTGAATTTCGCCTATTATACATTCTGTTTGCTTGTCAATTTTTGAAATGCTTACAATTTGAACTTCATCTTTCCCAAAAACTTCATCCCATACAGAAGGCATGTCAGAATAAGATGCAACCCCTCTATTTGAACGAATTTTATTTATAAGATTCCTTTGATATGGAAATATGAGTTTTACATAGAAAAAACTTAATGGAAAACTGACGAATATGCTAAGTACAATAAATATAGTTAAGAAAATGATGCTCGAAGATTTTTCTTTCAATCCCTCTAAAGTCCAAATTGCTGTTTGACTGCCAAGCGTACCAAACAAGTTATATAAACCTAATGTCGAAGCAGATACGGGCAACCACAAAAGTGCAGAAATTGTTCCCATCTCTAATGGCGTGTGCTTAATAACTGAATTAATACCAAATGTTTGGATCCAAAAATACATAATGAAACCAGGTAATATAAATACTATTGTACCGATGAAACTTTCCATTAATTCGACTCCTCTCGTAACTAATAATTCTTCCTTTATGTGATTATTCCTTTTTACTTAACCCAGCGTCACTTAGGGGTGAGCTTTCAGTCAGGGTCCAGCCAACATTTTAAGGAAAATATACGCTAAAGACGTTTTGGGCTTGCGTCGCAGTTTTTCACTTTTCTAAGCCATGACCGTAAATTGGTTTGTTACGTCCGTTAAGGTCGTTAAGAATGAGCGAATACGTATCGCCTAATGCTTAGCATATAAAACCGTCAAATTGTGGCGCTACCAGTTATGTGCCCAACTAAGCTGACTGGATGAGTGGGTTATAAATAATTTTTGTTAGAAATCCGAAAGCAACTGTAAAAAGGTTCCGTGGGAAAGCATCCCCGGAACCTTTTTTTATGTTCAGGTGCAGTTCATACAGCTATCACAGATCGGAATCACCTTTTAAAGATTGAAATTAACAAAATGACAATCTGTTAAATGGGAGAAATGCTTACGAGTAGCCGTAAAGATGGCTTCCAGTAAGCATTTTTATTTATTTTCGAACCTATTAAAAATTTGTACTTAACATTTTGAATCTATTGTATAATTTAGCTAAACATTTCGGGCGAGAGGAGGGTTACCCCTGAGACCATCTCAAGGAGCAAATACCGTTCAGCCAATCCGTGACCGGGAGAAGATCCGTCAGATCAAAGAACTGCTCATACATAGATCTTACCGGGACTATTTTTTGTTTTTTATGGGGATTAATTCAGGCCTTAGGATCAGCGACATTTTGCCTCTGCGAGTATGTGAGGTGAAGGAAGCCACACATCTTAAGGTACGAGAGAAAAAGACCGGTAACACCCGTCGTATTTTGATGACGGATACACTTAGAAACGAAATCCAAAAGTATTGCCTTACACTAGGGGATTCGGATTATTTGTTTCCTTCTCGGAACGGGGATAAGCCGATTAGCCGCGTACAAGCTTGGAATATTATTAATGCTGCCGCGCGGGATGCCGGCATTCAGGATTCGATAGGGACCCATAGCATGAGAAAGACATTTGGTTATCACTTTTATCAAAAGCACAAGGATCTGGCTATCCTCCAACAAATCTTTGGACATTCATCCCAATCAGTGACTATTCGTTACATTGGAATTACAGACGACATGATTGACCAAGCTATGCAAAGCTTCTCTTTGTAAAAATAGTATTTAAAATAAGTCCAATAAACATGTCATTATATTACGTTTAACATTAACCGCGGAGAACCGTACCATAAATGAGGCGAATCATCGTCATCTGAAGGTTTGCTTCTGAGAAAACTCTAGTAGAGAGGCTATCTCGATAAAAAGAGATTCACGGGTAACTTTGGAACTTGGGGATTCACAATGACTCCAGAGGGGATTGATCTAGCCTACGAATTGCAAAATAAGCAGCCGGAATCGAGTCAGTGCTTTATTGCAATGTCGTTCAATCAGGAAATTCTATTACCATTTAAAGAAATCGTGATGCCTCGAATTCGTGAAAAGCGGCTTTGCTTAATCTCAAAGATGATTCGATCAACGATATTCTGATTGTGGGGTACCATATCAACGGTTACCGGTTCAAATCCCGTTTTCAGGTGTTTTCCATACGATGTGGTTCATTTGCTTCGTATCAAAGTGGCACTGGTCCAAGTTATCTTCCCTAACGGTCCAAATTACTTCAAGCCCCAAGCCTTTGGCGAATCCGGCTTCGTAATACACACCAGTTTTGTGTTCTGTAAAATCAGAAATGACAATATTAGAATATGGTAGAATAACGTAGGGCAGTTCCAGCGAAGCTGTCATGAAGTGAAGTGCCAAGTACTAAAACGGTTCCTCAAAAGGTGATTATCGGAACAATTAGGGGAATTTCTTCTGCTGATTCAAGCGAAACAAGCTGACTACTTAACAGAATCAGCGTCATGTTCCGTTGAAAGGTTGGCACTTGGTATTTCTCCTTAAGGCTCACATTGGCTTGTACTGGACTATATCCTTGTTCTCCGCGTACCATTTATAAGAATTTCGTTGTACGCATACATCACACTTTTATGAAAAAGGTGTGATACAATAAGATGGCTGAAAAATTTAATATGAACGGGGTAATTTTCTTGCAAAATCTAATTCAAACAATAGAAGAACTTGCTGTTAAATATGCTGAGGCTTTAAATGCAAAGACTGTAGAGCGAGTCGAAGAAATGCAGGGAGATGATAACTCTCATTACTTAATTTATCAGGTTCTAGGAATAACCGACCAAGAAGGGAATTTAATTGATTTATATCAAAATAAGGGGCGGTTTCTTTATAAATATGCAGGCTCTTTTTTGGAAGAAGCAGCTATATTATGTTTCCAGTATAAGTTCCCTCAAGCAAAGAAAGAAAAAGTTGAAAATACTTTAGGAAGTAGACCAAGAACATTTGAAATTGACTGTCTAGTTGAAAACAATGCTTATGAAATTAAGTGGAGAGATGCTACCACAGACGGTGATCACATAACTAAAGAACATACAAGGGTAAAAGTAATTCAAGGTCATGGATATAAGCCTATTAGAATTATGTTTTATTACCCTAATAGAGGGCAAGCAATTAAAATTCAAAAAACTTTAGAGACCCTATATCTAGGAGTCAATGGTGAGTATATTTATGGTGACGCGGCATGGGAGTACATTAAAAGTACGACAGATGTGGATTTGAAACAAATATTAACTAACATTGCAGAGAAAAAGCAGAAAGAAAGAGGTCTTTGACATGTCAGTCATAGTGGGAGATTGTTATGAAAAAATGAAAGGGTTAGGAACAGAATCTGTTGATTTAATTTACCTTGACCCACCGTTTTTTACGCAAAAAACCCATATTCTAAAAACACGAGATAATACTAAGGAATTTAGTTTTGAGGATACATGGGATTCCATAAAGGACTACCTAGATTTTATCAAAGTACGTCTTGAGGAATGCCATAGAGTCTTAAAATCAACAGGAAGCATTTTTT
>NZ_JAKGAP010000054.1 GCF_021532375.1 Paenibacillus alkaliterrae | reverse complement strand
TTTTTTACACTGTGATAAGACAGCGTCACATTATCTGAGGGTTCTCTTAGATGAAGTATTTAATATGAATAATTTTCGAAGTGAAATTATATGGTCTTATAAGCGATGGTCAAACTCAAAAAAAGGATTGCTCAGTTCTCATCAGACAATTTACTTTTATAGCAAGACTGAAGATTTTAAATTTAATACGATTTTTACTGACTATTCTCCTACTACTAACATCGACCAGATTTTGCAGGATAGAGTTAGAGATGAAAACGGCAAATCGGTTTACAAAAGAGATGGTGAGGGGCAAGTTATCCTAGGGAAAGAAAAGAAGGGAGTCCCCCTGACTGATGTTTGGAGCATTCCTTACTTAAATCCTAAAGCCAAGGAAAGAACAGGCTATCCAACACAAAAGCCCATATTATTGTTAGAACAGATTATCAAAATTGTTACTGATGAAAATGATACGGTTCTTGACCCATTTTGCGGGAGTGGGACTACTTTAGTAGCGGCGAAAATCTTAAAGAGAAAATTCATTGGTATAGATATTTCTTCAGATGCTATTTCATTAACGAGCCAACGATTGGAACAACCAATAAAGACAGAATCCCTCCTGCTTCAGAAAGGGGAAGATAAGTATATTGGCAGAACTGATGATGAAATAGCTATTTTGAAAAGCCTAGATGCTTTTCCAGTACAACGCAATAGCGGAATTGATGGCTTTTTAAAAGTGAATTATTTAGGAAAGCCTATATCGGTTCGGATTCAGAAACAAAATGAACTGTTAGAGGACGCAAAACAAAAGTTAATAAAGTCTAGTAAAACAAAAGGTTGTTTATTAATGGTATTAGTTAAGACTCAACAGGAGTATAATTTAGTAAAATTGTCCAATAACACAAATGAGAAGAACATTTTAGTGATAGATACTTACGATGTTTCTCTAAAAAAATGGATGGAAAATTTCGAAGAATCCCTAAGTGATGTATCTTCTCAATAACGCTAAAATTAATATTAAAAAGGTGCGAAATAATATTTCGTGCCTTTTTTGGATTGCAAAATAAAAAAATGTTTTTTTTGCATCAGGGAAACACTCTTTGCTAATTGTTAATTTTAAAGATATGCACAAAACTGTTTCTGTAGACCCACTCAAGTTTCGTCGTGTACGATTGTTATGAGTAGTAAATAGTGAGTGGGGGTACGATATTGAACAAAACGTATTATGACATAAAAGAAGGCGAAAAGGGTGCATGGTTGAGTATCATTGCATACATTTGCTTGTCAGTATTAAAATTAACGATAGGACATATGACAAGTTCTGAAGCACTACTGGCCGATGGATTAAATAACTCAACTGACATTATTGCATCCCTAGCCGTATTGGTAGGGTTAAGAATTTCACGTAAACCACCTGATGATAACCATCGTTATGGGCATTATCGTGCTGAGACTATAGCTGCCTTAATTGCGTCCTTTATAATGTTTGCAGTAGGATTGCAAGTACTGTATCAAGCGGTATTAAAGTTTAAAGTTCCTGTAATCGAATCACCTAATATGATTGCGGCGTGGACAGCCCTCTTTTGTTCCATAGTTATTTATTTCGTCTACTTATACAATGTTAGATTAGCAAAAAGGATAAATAGTAATGCTCTGATGGCGGCGGCTCAAGATAACCGATCTGATGCTTTAGTTAGCATTGGCGCTTTTGTCGGCATTCTTGGTTCACAATTTGGATTACCGTGGCTTGACCCCTTTACAGCCTGCATAGTGGGAGGTCTTATTTGTAAAACAGCATGGGGGATATTTCATGACTCATCTCATGCCCTCACAGATGGCTTTGATGATACAGAACTTTTAATGATTAAAAAAACAATTAATGATACAACCGGGGTTAAAAAGGTAATTGATATTAAGGCTCGTATACACGGTAATAGTACTCTAGTCGATGCGACTATTGGTGTAGATCATCATTTAAATGTTACTGAAAGCCATGAAATTACTGAACGTATTGAAAATAGGGTTTTAAAAACTCATAGTATATCTCATGTACACATCCACATTGAGCCATATAATGAATAAAGAAAAGAAATCGTGCAAATCAAATTTCAGCTTCTATATCTAGGTAATCTCTTTCCTCGCGAGGTAGTAAGATAATCTCTTTTACCATAAAAAATTCAGCCGGGCAGAAGGTCTATTTCTGCCCGGCTGTTTTTGTTTTCGTGCGCGCCTAGCCAAGCTAGGCACAACTCATTGATGAAAGTTCAATCGAGGTAAGAACCAAGTCGCCTCGTAGCTGACAGGCAGCTGGTGAAGAGATTCTAAGGCTGAAGCCCTGTGACAAAGTAACTCCGCGAGGAGTGCGAGCAAATCAGCAGGCCGTAACATCAAGTGAATCCTGCCGCATCGTCAAAAAAGACCTGAAAAGGACAAGAGAGAGTCGAGCCCCGATGTTTTGGGCGAAGACCATGGAATGCGTGAAGACCTTGGAAGTGCAGCGCAGAAGAACTCTCCGGTGTATGGGGATCGGCATGTTGTGAAAGTTGTGCTTGGAACTAGGGAGACCCTCCCCCGCACGAGATTTTTTTTCTCGTAGAGAGCGGACCTATAAGCCCGAAAGGTGAAGTGGCGAGCTGCGGGAAGGGAGTCGGAGGGGGTGGTAGTACCAATGAAGTGAGGACAACAAAACCTCATGGAGGGAAGAACCCCTGCTTTGTTCAAGCAAGTCAAGGAGGTACGAGTGAGTGAATGCAGTCAAACCTGCTAACTACGCCAAAGTAAAAGCTCAAGAACTTCAAGGCAAGCTATATCTTGCCGCCAAGGAAAATCCGAAGCGAAGGTTTCATGCTCTTTACGACAAGCTATATCGGGAAGATCTGCTTTGGGAAGCGTGGAGACGAGTAAAAGCAAACCGGGGCAGTGGAGGAATCGATGGCATCACTATTGATCAGATCGCAAACGAATACGGGGAAATGCGGTTCGTCCAAGAGGTACGGGAACAATTAATCTCAGGATCGTATCACCCTTTGCCAGCAAGACGCAAGGAGATACCGAAGGGAGATGGAAAATTCCGTCCGCTAGGTATCCCCGCAATACGCGACCGTGTGGTGCAGATGGTAACGAAAATGGTAATTGAACCGATCTTTGAGACGGACTTCAAGGATTTTTCTTACGGATTCCGTCCGAAACGGGATACAAAAGGAGCAATCCGACACATCCGGCGCGAGGTAAAGAAAGGCGTTTACTGGGTCGTTGATGTGGATATCGCCGGATACTTTGACAATATCCCGCATGAGAAGCTGATGATGCTTGTAGAGCAGCGAATCAGTGACAGAAGAATACTCAAACTCATAAGGAAATGGCTGAAGGCAGGATTCGTGAAAGATGATCAGTTCTACGAAACCGAACTCGGAAGCCCCCAGGGTGGGCTATGCAAAGCTTTGCATAGACCGCCTTATGCAAAGAAAGTAACTATGCAAAGTAATTGACACAAAAGCCCGTCGTTACAACGATCTGATGTGATTTACTTTGCATAGTATCCGAAAATGAGGGTGAGAGCATAACGCTTACACCAAGCATGCACCGTGCAAAAAACAATTATTAGGCGGGAACATTAAACAAGATGTTCTTGAATTTTCCATTAATAGCTACTTACCAGACTGAATCCAGGATCTGTCAGGCGCTGCTTTCTTGGCTTTCGGAAGTTGTAGCTTCGGATACTATGCAAAGTAAATGAAACAAAAATCCCGTATTTGCTGGCTTTTTGAGGTTTACTTTGCATAGTTTCTTTCTTTGCATAAGGTGGAGTCATTAGTCCGTTACTTGCAAACATCTACCTGAATTACCTCGACACGATCTGGGAAAGAAAATTCACTGAACTGGGTACACTCGTCCGCTATGCGGACGATCTGGTTATCCTCTGCAAAACCAAAGAGCAAGCCCTAAAGTCGATTGACGTGCTAAAAGCTGTATTCGGTAAGCTTGAATTGCAGATGAATACGTCTAAATCCAAGCTGATCAACCTATGGGACGATAAAGTGGGATTCGATTTTCTAGGCATGCATCACCGAAAAATTCCAAAACAGATCAAAGGACAAGCACGCTACATTCTACGAAGCTATCCTTCGAAGAAAGCCATGAAGAAGATGAAGGAAAAGGTAAAGGAAGTCACGGAGCCACGTAACCGACTATTCTGGACAATGAACCAAATGGTCAAGGAGCTCAACCCCAAAATACAAGGGTGGAGAAATTACTATGCAATGGATTCCTTTGCAGATCAATTCCTGAATAAAATCGATTGGTACATTCGGAAAAGACTGACGCTGTTCTGGAATAAGAAGCGAAACCGTCGTAAGAAGCACAGTAATTCCAGACTAGCGGGGATTGTTGCCGGGCATTCTGGATTAAAGAAACTTGTAGGCTAGGAAAGTACCGTAACGCGGAAGAAAGAAGAACATCGGAAAGCCGGATGAGGGAAAACCTCACGTCCGGTTTGATGAAGGGGGAACTGGAACAGTAAAGAAGAGGGCTTTCGCCCTCCAATGAAATTTCAGTTCTCTACTCTACAAACAGGAATAATTCAACAAAGGAACAGGTTCCTACGCTTGTTCTTTTTTGAGTTTGCAGGAAAATGATGGAATTACGTCGAAGTATGCGATTATAAGTTATTATTAGAATCTTTCAATAATAATGAACAATTAATTATTAGGAGGAAGAAATTTGCAGAAAGTTAATGTGAAAATAGAGAATTGTTATGGAATAAAGAGTTTTGAAGGCCAGTTCGACTTTACAGGCCAACAATCTACCCATATCATTTACGCTCCAAACGGAGTAATGAAAACATCTTTTGCAAATGTGTTTGATGATTACAGTAAAGATTCTGAATCAAAGGATTTGATATATAAAAATCGAGTTTCTAAGCGTAAGATTACAGATATGGACGGAAATGATGTTGAGAGAGAATCTATTTTTGTTATACGACCATTAGAATCCTCATATAAGTCAGATAAAATGTCAACTCTATTAGTAAGGGAAGAATTAAGAAAAAAGTATGCTGAAATTCATGAGAACATAGATATAGAGAAAGACAAACTGATTAAAGAGTTGAAAAAGGCATCAGGTATCAGGAATAGTATAGAGGAAGAAATTTCAGCTTCTTTTAATGGTGAAAATTTACTGCTTGTTTTAGAACAACTATCTGCAGAGATACTTAATGGAACTCCGTTTCTTTATAATCAGATTGTTTACAAAAAGATATTTGATGAAAAGGTATTGGCTTTTCTTGAAACAGGCGATATTCGCAGAGAAATTCAAAAATATATTGAAAAATATAATGAATTAGTTAGTAATTCAACATTTCTAAGAAAAGAATTTAACCATTATCATGCTGCAACTGTTCATAAGAACTTAAATGAGAATGGCTTTTTTAAAGCGGAACATACTATTAATTTAAATGTTAATGGGGCAAAAACGGAAATACATTCAGAAAAAGATCTGATAAAAATGATTGACGATGAAAAAGAAAAAATTCTGCAAGATAATTCATTAAAAAAGATATTTGAAGAGATTGATAAGAGAATTACAACAGCCTCATTAAGAGAGTTTAGAGAGTATTTGTTTGAGAATAGGGTTATATTGCCTGAACTTTCAGATTTGAAACAGTTTAGACAGAAGTTATGGATATCATATTTAAAGAATAATATCCCTCTCTATCAAAATCTTATGGATGAATATCAAAGAGGTAAAGCTGATATCAAAAAAATAATTAACAAAGCACGGAGTGAAAAAACTGCATGGGAAGATGTAATTGAAATCTTTAATAGAAGATTTTATGTACCATATACATTGAATGTGAAAAATAAAGAGGATGCAGTCCTCAAAGATGAAGCTCCAAGTGTGGAATATTGCTATAAAGATATTGAGGGAAATATCGAAGACGTTAACGGCGATTTGTTATTAAAGGTACTAAGTCAAGGCGAAAAAAGGGCTTTATATCTTTTGAATATTATTTTTGAAATAGAATCAAGAAGAAAGCTAGGGATACGCACTTTATTTATTATTGATGATATAGCGGATTCATTTGATTATAAGAATAAATATGCAATAATCGAGTATCTAAAGGAAATATCTGAATCTAGCAATTTCTGTTCAATTGTATTAACTCACAACTTCGACTTTTTCCGTACAGTCCAGGATAGAGTTATGTATGGTAATAAATTCACAAATTCATATATGGCTATAAAAGAAAAGGAGAAAATATCCCTAGTCACTCTAAGGTATAAACATATCAGCAATCCGTTCAGTGAATGGAAAAATAACTTGAATGATAGTGCTAAATTAGTAGCAACAATTACATTTGCTAGAAATATCTCTGAACATATTGGTGATACTGAGAATTTTAATAGACTGACATCAGTTCTGCACATGAAAACTGATAGCACTTCTATAACGGTGAAGGATTTAGAGGAGATTTATAAGAGCATATTTAGAGACATGGATACTCTAAATTTAGAAAATCACGATAAAAGAATAATTGATTTGATATTTGAAGTAGCAGATGAGATTATTAACTCAGAAACTGAAATAGGTCTTAATTTAGAAAACAAGATTGTTTTGTCTATTGCCATAAGATTAAATGCAGAAGTATATATGATTAATAAAATTAATAACGAAGTGTTCGTTTCAGGAATTAGGAAAAACCAAACTGCTACTCTCTTTAAAAAGTTTAAGGAGCAGTTTCATGATGATGAAAAAAGTGTCAAAATTATCGAAAGAGTGAATTTGATGACTCCAGAAAATATTCACTTGAACTCATTTATGTATGAACCAATCTTAGATATTTCTGAGTTTCACTTAAAACAACTTTACAAGGAAATACAGCAATTAATAACAGAAGAAGAGTTAACTGAATCAGAAGTACAAGCAGCAGCTGGACGAAATGTCACACCTAAAAGTTAACGTATAGTGTTTCTAAATATAGAGGTTTGACGAGGGTAAGTAAGATACCCTTGCTATTTAGGGTAATACAAACAAACCCAACACCAAATCATCAATATGGTGTTGGGTTTGTATGTAATGCAATGCGGTGCGGTGCGGTGCGGTGGCAGTCTAAAAAACGATCGTTTTTTAGACTTTTTAAACAACAGCTTAAAATGCCCCAAACTGACCATTGTTTTAGTCTATTAAATCGTCTATTATTCAATGTGTATTAAATATGCTAATCGAAGGTTTAATAGACAATAGGGGATTGGGAAATGGATAAAATTGGCTATGCACGTGTTTCGACTTCCGATCAGTCCATGGATTTACAAATCGATTCTTTGAAGTCTTCCGGATGTGATCGTATTTTCGAGGAAAAGGTCTCCGGAAAGAAAAGTGATCGACCAGAGTTAGCTCGCTGCTTGGAGTACTTGCGTTCCGGGGATACATTAGTCATCTGGAAATTGGATCGACTTGGTCGGACGACAAAGCAGTTAATCGAGCTTTCGCATGATCTTAAAGAAAGAGGAATCAGTCTGCAGATCATCACTCTGGGAGTAGATACTAGCACACCGGCGGGCAAGCTTTTTTTCGCTATTATGGCTGGTTTAGCTGAAATGGAGGCAGAGACAATTCGAGAAAGAACCCAGGCCGGCTTACAAGCCGCTCGGGCTCGAGGTAGAAAAGGAGGAAGACCGCCATTGGATAAGAGCAAAGTTGAAATGGCGTTGCTTCTGTATGACAGTCGGAAATATACCATAAAAGAAATAACCGAGCAGACCGGAGTATCTAAAGCAAAGCTTTATCAAGTTCTCAAGAACAAAAACGCTTGAATCGGAAATTTTGCTTACAGGCTTATGGAATTTCAGCGATCCTTTTTTAAATCGGACTACTTTGCCTGCGGCCTGGGAGTAAGGAAGAAATCCGGACAGAGATACGGGCTGGCAGCAGAGTTGCACTGCGTGGCCATCCTGGAGGCGGAGTTAAGCTCCCATCGAAGAACGCAATACTTCCATAATCTGTGGTGTCGCGTGAGCGGCATGGATGGCTAACGGGCAGTATAGTTATAATCATAAATATCCAAAATGTTATGTAGTGTATTTCACAATTGCGCTGTTAAGGAGATAAAACATGTTTCAAATGAATCTAATAAAAAAACTAAAAACTTCGTACAGTATAAGGTTGTCTAGTGATAACCGTTTTTTGTGTCATAATATGGGTAGAAAGACAATTGTTTATGATTTTACTTCGTGGGAAAAAATTATTGAGCTAGATAAACCTAATAATCCAAGCAACTTAAGGTTCTCTAAAAACAATGAATATTTATTAATTAAAAATACTGTCGGTACCATTTGCGTTTACGATACAGTCGACTTTTCATTGGTAAGAACATTTCAATCCAATAAATCCTTTAAATTAATTGAGGGTGATGTTAATTTTACCCAAGACAACTCGATACTCGATGTTCTCCACACCAGTTACGGTCGACAAATCGCATTAATTGATATTCACACAAAGGAACATAAAATACTCACAGATTTTGAAGACTCATACCCTTCAACCGGTTGCCCAACCATGATTTTTTATAATCAGTTTATACAATCTGAAAATTCACATTTATTTACGTTGAGTTATGTAGACGAAACAGATTACAGAGTACATAAAATTGTAAAAGTTAAAGAACCCATAAATAAAGATTCTAGTGAGGTTCTTAGCAATTCAGAAATTTGGTATTGGGATTCCGTAATTTTTGACTCCACTTATCAAGTTTTTATTTTAGTACAAGATTATGAAATAATCTTAATGGACTCAGATTTTAAAAAAGTCTTGAAGAAAAAACATATTGTTACTAATGATTATCTTGACGACGAGATTGGATACTTGAGATACTTCCATCTTTCAAACGATAGTAAGTTTATCGTTGTTACTTATAGTAGCAAACTTTTCATCTTAAGGTATGACGATTTAACAACCATATTGGTTGAGAACATTCCTTATGCTTGTTTTGCCGAATTTAGTAACGATAACCGACATTTACTCGTTGGTACGTGGAATAACGGATACGTGTTAGAGAATAATCTAAAATAGATAAATCGAAGCGGTTGGGGTGTTCCATTTTGGTGGCTGCCAATGTGATTTTTGATGAGTTTTACACCAGTAATCTATGATTTAGTCAGGTGGGTGAATGATATTGGATGCAAGGATAAGACTGGCGAGCCCAAGTGATGCAAATCAACTTTCAAGGCTTAATCAAGAGTTTAACGGAGGTGACCAAAGGCCTTCTGCGGACATAATTGAGAGCCTAAATGACAGCGCTGAATTGATTGCTGTAGCAGAAATAGGTGGCAAAGTCGTTGGTTTTGGTTGCGCTCAGAGTTTTCGATCATTCTGTTATAACGGACTTCAAGGAGAGATTACCGAATTGTATGTTGCGGAAGCTGCTCGAAGAAAGGGCATTGCCACTTCATTAATATTTTATTTGGAAGAAAACTTAAAAAAACGCGGAGTGAAAAGTGTTAAAGTACTAACAGGAAGAAGAAACAATGCTGCGATTAAAACCTATGAACAATGCAACTATCATCAGGATGATGAGCTCTTGTTGAAGAAAAAGTTGTAGGACTCCACTAACGGGCACGATAGTTGAGCATCGAAGGGCTGCCGCGTGGCAGCCCTTTTCTCCGCTAAACTGTTAGTCTAAAACGAAACCAATAGGGGGCTTTGCATGTCTCCCCTTTACATGGATGCTCTTTGAAAATAAAATGAGAGGAAAAAATATGATCGGAGAGTTTTAATTGAAAATTACTCGTTTACTATGTTTGGCTTTAATTGTAATGTTCGTTTCCGCTTGTAGCGGTACCGCAACATCACCGCAAGAAACGATGGTGGTTTCAGACCCTTCTATTTCACAGAAAGCTGTTGCATCCTCTCCTTCACAATCAGTCTCAATTCAGACTGAACACGACGAATACGACTACGAACTCATCTTTCCAAGCGATGATTATCCTGAAACCGCCTTACATATCCTTGGTGCCATCGAACAAGGCTACGCTGATGTCTGTACGATAGACCGTAGCGGAGCTGATGAAAATCGCAAAGAATCATTAGCTGGAATAGCTACCCGTGACGGTTACGATCGGGACGAATGGCCGATGGCAATGTGTGAGGAAGGCGGTAAAGGTGCTAGTGTAGCTTACGTTGAATCGAGTGACAATCGCGGGTCTGGCAGTTGGGTTGGGCATCAGCTTTCGGCGTATGAGGACGGAGAAAAGGTGCTGTTTATAGTTGAGAAACCGAAAAATCTTTTTTTGAGTCAACCAGCAACACCGACTTCTACAGCACAACCAACAGACGATCTAAAAGTAACTGTAGAACAGGATGTCTATTATGCGAATTGTACAGCTGTACGCGAAGCCGATAAAGCTCCGCTCCATCGAGGTGATCCTGGTTACTCTAAAAAGTTAGATCGGGACGGCGATGGTGTTGCCTGCGAGTGATTTATAGAACATACTGTTGGATGAAAAAAGTATTAGACGAAAATAAAGTTAAAGCATCGTACAATAAAATTGAAATTGAAAATAACATACAGATATCAATGGTATCACGTATCTCCGTCCTTTTTTATGCTTGCCATAATAGCTCTCCTAATAAAGAAGCCCCTATAGAGGGGCCGCGTTCTATCTTGTTCTCTTTTTAACGTTGGCTAGGTGATTTCACACCGACGAATTACAATGGTTTTGCGAATCCCGTTTACAATCAGATCGTGCCGGCGCTGTAACATGTTTTTTATTGCCTTCTTCCCCGAAGGATGGCATGATAAAATCGGAGAACACACAATGGCGGACGCCATCCTGGACCGTATCGTTCATAATTCCTATCACATGCTCATCGACGGAGAAGATTCCATGAGAAAGCGGAAGGCGCAGTTGATTTAATTCTAGAATCGCCAACGAGGGTCACCTATTCGCGGTGGCTCTCCCGTCCGCGAGGGTGGCTCTATTTTATTAACAACGTGGCTCTCACTCATTAACCAAGTGGCTCTGCCACACCGAAATATTCAAGACAAAAGGGGATTGAAAAATGGCCAAGATACCACAAGTTTGTAACATTGAGAGTCTCAATTGTCATCCTACATATTTGTAAACAATATACTTGTTTCCACGTAAGCGAAGCGCCCCAGCACGGGACTGCGTGGCCTGGCATCCGCTGTCTGCCACATTGCTCTTTCTCCGCTCACCTTTTCCCCCCGTTCGTCTGCCGTTCCCTTTTACTTATGCCATCCCTGCTCCTGATACTTCCATAGGTCTTTCCTGCTTCCCCGATCCTCTCTCGAGGTCCGCTTTTACTACCTGCAGCCGTCCCTGACCCTGTGATCTTCGGCACCGGCGCAGATCTTCCACTCTTGATGCGCTTCGAATATCGTTTGTGTTGACTTCGACTGTTGGTTAAGTCATCTCCCTTTCAACCGGGTTTTGGTTTTGCGCGAAGCGCGCGGCGGCCCCCCCGACGGGCGGAACCTGTTTCTAAGTACGGATCTAGTTGCAGGGATGATAGCTGCAACTAGAAAAGAAAAAAGCCAAAGGATAAAACGGAATATAGGTAGCAGATTAGTGGTTTGCAACTAGGTACAATTCTAGATACAGAAGAGTAGAAGACCCCGCGAAAAGGAGATAGATAAGAAAATAAGAAAAGTAGCGACGGAATGGCCTGACATGTGTGTTTACAAGTATATTGATTGCAAGCGTGTTTATGATATAATGGAAATATAGGGGAATACATGTTTGGATGAATGGAGGTTGAATGATTGGTTAATGCGAATATTCAAGAAAATGAACGGCAGTTTGCGCCGCTGCTTGCTTCCGTCACTGCACTTGGGTTGACCGTCACGGAGCGGGATGAAGTGGTCGGAAACTACCGCTTCATGCACGAGGCGGCCCCTGGATTTGCCTATAAGCACATATGGACACGGGAGTACGTTTATATCACTGAAGCGGGTGCTGTCTATTCTGGTCAAATTAACTTGGCTAACTGGCCTATGCCTGTTGATTCGCGTTCGGAGCACGAAAATGAGATTGATTACAATTTAGAGAAGGGTGGGCTAGAGGATGAGATTTGATAAAGGTGATGCTGTCATGTGGCCGTCCGAGCCCGGAGGAATTCGTGAGGAGAGGCGCGGTACATTCATCGTACGTATACCGCCTCAAATCGATTATCGACCATTCTTGCCGCCTGAGACGCCTAATAACAGTTTCAAGACCGATATGCCTCGCAGTGAGATCGATCGAGCACTGGTTCAGGTTCTGCAGGATGATGGCAAGCCTTACTACTACACGCCACGATTTAGCCAGCTTCGCAAAATAGACGGATCCACAAATTCCACAAGTTAAGGGAAAGGGTGAAGCCTCATGGCACGCAATGAAAATCCGATTGAGAAGCAAGAATCGCTCGGTTACGTCGTTAAGGTTCAACAAGTCATCGATTTTATCGTATTATCGGAACTGCAAGACGGACAACTCTACGCTAAGGAGCTCGAACAACGTATCATCTTGGCCTTAGGTGGATCAGTAGGCGTCAATGACGGCTATCTTAGCCAACGTCTTAAAACACTCGCTGAGCAGGGTCACGTGACCCGGAAGTGGGAGGGAGATAATCGTTACAACCGATTTTATCGAATTTCGGATGCCGGAATGGATTATTTCAAAGGGTTGATGCGCGAGCTGCCCGATCGTGTAAAACGTGCGCAGCAGGTTTATAACCGTTTCGAAACCTATATGGATAAATACGGAAAAATGAATCTGAGCTAAGAGAGGAGCCTGCACGTGGAACAATTTGATTATACAAAAGCTATAGAGCTTATCAAGGCCCCGTTCCCGCCTGGTACCGTACAGAAGCGGGGGGACAACGGACGGGCGTATATCCCTAACCAGGTTTATACCGATCGCGTCGAAGCCGCGACAGGCAGTCAGTGGAGTCGAGAAATCAAAGAAGTTGAGATCAACATTCCGCATGGTTTTGTGAAGGTCGTCGCTCGGGTGACAATCGGGGAGCATTACCGTGATGGTGTTGGCTTCTCAGAGATAGAGACGGATCAAAACGGCAAAGGTAAAGCCCTATCCAACAAAGTTGACAAGGCGTATGCGGAGGCGGTCCGTGAAGCGCTGGACACTTGGCAAATCGGTTGGAAGGATCTCGCTCCGTTTTATAAGGAAGCGAAGGATTGGGGTAGCAATCCCGCACTCCGTCACTTGCTCGAATCCGCTCCAAGCGATGGCAGCAACGATCCTGGACCGCAGTCTCGCGGTTTGGTCGGTCACAACTGTATTTTCTCAGGGTGCGGAAAGCAGCTGTCGCGGGATGAATGGGATTTTCTTGGCTTGATACCGTCTCTCAATCGTGAGAAAATGATTTATTGCTTCTCGCATATCCCGAACCACATAAAAAAGAGAGCGCCCGTTGATGTTATCGCGAAATATGAAGACAGAATCAAATCTACTTAAAGAAATGTCATTTCTGGGTTAAGAGATGCTGAATACACAAAATTCTTCGGCACAATTCTCCTATTATTAAGTACGTTTAAGTAAACGTCGGCAAAGTTACTGAGAAGTATGAAGATAGAATCAATGGACACAAAAATATCTGATAAAAGGTAGGCAGTATGAGAGGGCGGAACGTACATTACACTCGAAGGTGAGCGATTATATGGAGGACTTACAGATTGCTGCATTCTAAAGGAGAAAAGGTATAAATCAAAAGATAAAATTGTTCGGTAACAAACTTGCCCTGGGTATCGTTCATTTTTTAAAAATGACATTATCAGGTATTGATGATTTAGCGGACAAACATAATACTGCTTTGAGGCGTGGCCCAGTAACAAATTTCAAAAGATCGGTTGAGATCAATAGTAAAATCGTCAGGGGCGAGCCTACAAGTGACGATTTAATCGAACAATTCATTATCCGAGATATAACGAAAGGCCATTAAACCCCCATATGAGATACATAGGCATAAACCAGGATCTTCTTATTTTTCCTACAAGGGAGGATTTGAATGTACGTACCACCATCAATTTTAGAAGAGCGATTAAAGAGAACGAGAAAAGCCGTTCGCCAAACTCCCGACCACCTCGATAAATTATTGCTGCTTCTTGATGATTTGCCGATCGAACACAAGGAAGACTTTGAAATTGAAATAAAAGTTTTTCTCCGTACTTTGCAAGATCATTATAAGGTATGGAATACCGTATTGGCTGAGTCGGAAAAGCGTAAGGTTCCGACATACGGCGTGTCAAGTAATTCGATGAATACGACGTTGTGAAGGAGACTCATTTATGTCCCGAAAAAAATGGTTAATCAAAATGGCTTTGTATTTAGTAATAGTTTTGCCTGTTATTTTTCTAGCATTGCAACAATTATCTTTGGAGCCATTATTGAAGATAATAGTGTATTTAATGGCTATTCTTAGTGCTCCAGCATTCGTAGGTCCCTATCCAAAATCAACAAAGTGAAAAAGTGAACAAAGGGTTTGGATTTATTCTAGTAATACTGTACTATTGTTGTATATTAGTATACTAATATATATACGACTGTTAGGAGGTACGCCGCATGGAAGACTTTATTAACAGAGCCTTGGGGCAGGGCGGTCATTTATCCAAGCTTGTTAAGGGATATAGTCCGCGGGCCCCTCAAATACTCATATCTACAAAGGTTGGAAATGCTCTTTTACAAGGACGGCATTTACTCGCCGAAGCGGGTACAGGTACCGGTAAGTCTTTAGGCTACCTAATACCGGCTGCCCAGTGGGCAGTTGCGAACAATAAGACGGTCGTGATTTGCACGCATACGATCCCGCTTATGACACAGATCGTGAATGAAGAACTGCCACGCGTAGAACAGATCTTAAAAATGGAGAAGAAAAACCTTCGTTACCAGCTCGTCAAAGGTAAATCGCACTATGTTTGCAACACGAAGCTTGAAGCGCTTTGGCAAGAAACCCTTCGCGGTGCTAACGAGGAATCGAAGATTGTTCAGAGGATTTTCAAAAAGGTAAACCAGGAGCGAATCGGAGACCGTACCGGACTTGGCTTTGACGTCGAGGATAGCCTTTGGAATAAAATCTCCGCTTCTTCCTGCCCAGCCATCACGAAGCCCGACAGCTGCCTTCTGGAAGAACTGAAAGAGAAAATGCAGAAATCCCATATCATTGTTACCAATCACGCTTACTTCTTCAGTGATCTGATCATGCGGAAGAAGACTGGAAATGGGTCACTCCCAGCCTATGAAGCCGTCATTTTCGATGAGGCTCATGAGATCGAGGATGTATGCTGCAACATATTTGAAAAGCAGGTCGATATAAACCGCTTCGAAACGCTGTTCGAATATCTGTTTAAAAGAGAATCTTTCAGCGCACTAGATCACGGCACCCAGCTTGATCTAACACAGATGCGGCAGAATATTGAAAAGAAGCTAGATGATCTATATACGAAGGTCGGGCGAAGCATGGAAAACAATGCTTTCAAACTTATGGATGAGAAGATCGATGTAGGTGACGTCTGCCAGGCACTCACAGAGTTTATCGAACGAGTCAGAAGCTTGAACATTCGAGGTATATCGGATCTTCTGGATCGGCTTTTTGAGGGGAACGATGATCTTGATTTCATTGGGGATAAAGAGAAGAAGTCATGGGGCTATTGGGTAACTGTCCGCGGAAGGGGTAAGGTCACACTTCACGCAGCTCCGTTATTCCCGAAGGTCGTTCTTTCTTTCGGACTGTTCGATAAAGTGCCTGTCATTCTGACCAGCGCTACCATATCAACCAACGGCACCTTTTCATTCTTTGCCGGACGTGTCGGTGTCAAGGACTACGATAGCGTAATGGTTGGTAGCCCATTCGATTATGAGAATAAAACAATGATTATCTGTCCGGAAGATGCTCCGGATCCGGACAGCCAAGAATTTATTCCTTATACGATTGAAGCACTTAAAGAAATTCTGATGTATTCCGGCGGACGAATGCTTGTGTTGTTCACAAGCTTCGATACCATGAACCAGGTCGCCAAGAAATTCCAACAGCATTGTATCGACTACGGCTATAGCTTGCTTACGCAGTATTCTGGTTGTGACCGGGAGAAGATCATTTACCAACTCAAAACCGATTCACGAACGATCGTGTTCGGCTGCTCCAGCTTTTGGACAGGGGTAGATGTAGCCGGCAATGCACTTACAACACTTGTCATTCCAAAGCTGCCGTTTCCGATGCCAAATGAACCACTTATCCAGGCGCAGCTCGAATTGATTGAGAAAGCTAAACGGAGCAGTTTTTTTGACTTCATGTTTCCTAAAATGATGATCAAATTGAAACAAGGATTCGGCCGCCTCAACCGTTCTATTCACTGCCAAGGAGCTGTTATTATTCTGGACAATCGGATTCGAACGAAGCGTTATGGAAAGATGGTAATTAAGAGTCTTCCGAAGTGCAAGTATTCCGGTACCCTGGAAGACATGATTCATATCTTGCCCGTATAGAAAGGAATGGTCGACATGATGGGTAAATCCCACCTGATTATAAGCACTGGCGTCACACTCTCCGTTCTCGGTATGGCAGACTACAAGATTTCGCTCCCGGTCGCCGCCGTGACTGCTGTTAGCGCCCTGCTTCCGGATATTGACGAGCCGAATTCTCTACTCGTATCCCGCGCGATCCCGAAGCGCTTCATCCAGTTGTTTCAGATCGCACTTGTTGGTCTTGGCGCTGTGCTCTACTTTCTTGGTCAAGCGTTTGCTCCGTGGAATATCCTGTTGGCTGTGCTGGTCGGGCTTGTTTCCTTCATGCCAACCCGCTCCCTTCGAAACGTCGTAATGATTCTGATCGGCGCTGGTCTGATCGCTTTCGGTCATTCCCTTGTACCGTGGAGTTATCTTGCTGGCAGCCTGTTAATCGTTTGTGCGCTGCTGCCGCACCGAGGCTTGACACATACGCTTTATGGATTAGTTGGATGGATTTTGATTCTGTTCTTCTCGACTAATCATTATGATACGTCAATTTGGATTGCCGGCGGTCTTTCGTACCTGCTTCACCTGTTGGCTGACTCCGTAACCAATCGAGGTATTCGGCCGTTTCCGCCGTTTGAGTGGCGCCTGAAGCTTAATCTTATGAGTACCGGAACATGGAAGGGAACAATTGTTGAAACCGGCTTTATTGGACTTACTTCCGTTTTGGTGTGGTTCGTATTCTTTCGTAATTTTCCGCTTTAAACTTGCCCTTAAATATGAAAGGAGTCCACTTATGAATAAAAATTTGATCGATCATCCTCTTATCAGTATCTTTTTTATGACGGTTAAAGAGCGATTTTCCATAACAAAACGAGTGCTTTGAGGTTCTGCAACTTCTTTCTATCCAGGGCGGCTCCAGTAACCGTGAATTAGGAGAATCCCTTCGCATGTCATAAAAAAATGGCAAAAAATCATATCACAAGTATACAAAATAAGTTCAATGCCCGCTCAAGGTCTGAGATACAAGCAGCCGTCTTCCGCGATACCTTACTGCTGTTCTTGAACGTCTTCCATGTTAAAAATGATTCGAAAGGGAGTATATCGCATGGGACTACTTTTTAAACTCAACCAAAAAATCGAGGAGTCAGTTAAGACCGACAATCCTGCAGTCCGCCTGCAGCTACGCCGAGCTATTGTTACAGATCTTATCGACTCCGATAATAAACCTCTTCCTAGGTTGGACGCCCCAGCATCTTCAGAGGATATTCATAAACTAAACAGCATCAAGGACAGACGGGGGAAACATTATAAACATTTTCAGTTTCTGCGGTTTTGTTCCCATAGCAGTATTTTATAAATAATTCAGTTTATCGAGTAAAGCGCGAAATACTATTTTACTAGTTGTAGAAAGGGATGATATGCTAGTCCCTTTCTACGATGGTCTTAGCCACTACTTCTTAACCATTTTCTTGAGTAGCTCTAATTGATTCAAAACCTTATTCAGAGCTATTAATATGTTAACTGTAACCATTACACCCCTAACTACCTTTGACATTTCAATCACCTCCGTTACAATAAGTTTCTTGCTTCCTCATTGTATAATTCCAACAACGCAAACTTGGTGTATTTCGCGTACCGATGCTATAGTAAAATATAGCGGGGTGATGGAAATGACGCGAGATGATTTAATATTATTTGCTGCACAAAATGGGTATTTAATATCAGATTCACAAATAGAACGCTGGCATAAAAAAGGCATCTTGCCTGCTCCTGAACATCTTCACCCAAAAGGTGTAAGCGGATCTCTTTCTGTATATCCAGAAACTACAAAAGATAACTTGAAATTATTATTAACTTCTGAAGTGAGTAAAAGAAATCTCGATGAATTATTTCTAGATGTTTGGCTACGTGGTGGAAATGTTGAATTGAAGAACCTACGGAAAGTAATAACAGGTGGACCATTCAGCACTATAGAAAAACTACTTAAAAGCCGAGTTACAAGCTTTTTCAAGTTTGAGCGTATGCTGATTAAGTACAGCGAGCGTAAAGGCTCCATCCTACCTTACGAAGATGTTTATCACGTTATAACTACTTTTAACGTACTCTTCAGTGTTCTTTCTCCAAATACCAAAGACAGGATATGGGGGGAAGGGGCAGACATCAAAGGTACAGGTGAACTATCTGCAGTAACTATTGCACATAAGGTCATTGGTATTGATGAACATGAAAAAGCTTCACAAGATTCTATCTTTGACGAAATGAAAACTGTTCTTAATGTAAAGACGTTACGTAAATTAGTTGAAAATGCTGATGAAAAAAAATTTGATAATGTACGAAAGGATTTTTTCGTTCTTGAAAGAATCATTTCTGCCATGAGAGATCTAGAAGTTTACAAGGGTAATAAATTAAAATTATTTTGGCTTATCCGATATTTTCCTGATAGATCCGTTTCTATGAGGAGCATTATGGTAATTGTCCTTTTAGCAATAAACGATCGCAACACCGTCCACTGGGCTAATGCGTGGAAACATAATTTAGATCTTCTCGAAACATTTGCAAAGTACTGTAATCATATGAAAAAACATCCTAAATTAAAAAAGCGAACTAATTGGATCCAGTATTTTGGAACGTGCCCACTAGAAGAACTGCTAAGCATACGATCGCACCATAATTTATTTTGCGAGCAAAATCCAAGCTTTTTACAAACTATTGCAATCTTTGAATCAAAAAAAGGAGAGATAATTATAGAATCCAGCTAGATCATGAGGAATGGATTAATGTGATTAAGGTTATTTTCACGTAAAGCAAATACCACGAATCACTACGCAAAACAAGCCCCACAGCCTTTTTATATCTTTATCCGCTCGTACTCGTATGCTATAATATTTTCATTACGAATTTCCTTTATTTTCTTTGCTGTCGTTAATTCGGCAAAGAACGGGTAGAAGCGGTCAATGGCCGTCATTAAGCAATAGGGTGTAGAAACCGGAGAACATAAAGTATGCCTATTTCGGCATGCTTTTTTTGTTCCCGGTTTTTTTTATGCCCAAAAAAAGGAGGACATTTGAAACATGCGTATCAACCTGGATAGTCTGAAGGCAAATTTGCCTGCACCAGAAGGATACCAACAAGGTTACACACCAGGCCTATTTCGTGCAATCGAAGCTGCCCATCACAACAGCAACAGCGAGAAAGTTGACTGGAGTTCGTTCACCTTGTCGGAAGCAGAGCAGGCCCTCGAACACGCGATGAATTACGTAGACGCCGAGTATACGGAATACGAGCTTGATGCGGATGAGTTCCCGAATGAAGGGAACGCCATTCACGAGTATCTCCATAATACCGAGGTTATCTACGCAATCAAGCATTCGGTGCCGGAGAAGCAGACAGAAAATGTCGAATTCTTTTAAGAAGGGTGGGAGGTAATTTGCACAAGTCGTATTTATGGGCAGAGCAAATTGGTCAAATGCAGGCGAAGTATGATGCGATGAACCTCATCAAAATCGCGTTTGACGCGGGTTGTGATGTGGTGACGGAGCCCATCAATTATTACGTCCATGATTTCGGCAGCCAATACACTGTTTTTTGGGAGTGTCTGGAGCGGATTTTTGGTGAGGTTGCTCATACCTTTGAAGGTATGAATCAATACGGATCATCGGTAAATACTTATCAGATTCCGATGCCTGAACTAAGGGAATTTTTCCGGATTGTCGATCATGCCGAACAAGGGAAGTACGTTTCCAAGTTTATGACCATGATGGCTCACAGCGATGATTATTTCTGTGAGTTTGAAATGGAAGGCATGGTGGCCGGCAACTGCCTTCACGTCACACTGACCAATGAAATGGGTTTGTACGCGCCGATGCTCAAACAACTGGTGGCAATTCGAACGATAGTCCGAGAAGAAATCCGCAAGCGCAAGCGAGTGATCATTAACGGTCTGCGGAATCTCGTGCTGTCCAAAATGGTCTATGATCGTCTAGGTATTGTGGTCGACATCTCGCTGGATGAACACGTCAATGTAGTATTCTCCCGGATCTTGGAGCTGCTGGAATTCAACCTTGTTCTTGGACCGGATGACGCATTCTCTTACGAAACGATGATCGAAATGCTGAATACGTTCCTTGATCAACGGGTAATTCAAACTAACAGAGGGGATGTGGCAGCGTGAACAATCAGACTGCACAAATGGAAAAGGAAACCGGAACAAAGATGGTCATTACGATTCAGGAGTACGGCATGCCATTGATCGAAGAGTTTTCGGATGGCGTTAGCATGGGGAGCGGGGCATATTCACATGAGGTTGTGGCGAGAGCCATCATTCAATCCCTGGATTATAACGTGGTCCGGACGCCCATCCTGCCGAAGAACGCAATTATGTATTTTGAAGGACCGATGCAGCGCTTTTGCGTCGTGGAGATACCGGCTCATAAGCGAACAGCGTTCTACCATCAAGCGGTCTTGAAAAATGTTCCGTTCCCACGGCTCGTCATGGTTTTCAAAATGCAGATTCAACATGAGAAACTGCATATCATGGACGTCTTTGTTGCTGCGCTCGAAAGCGAAGCGATAACCGGTGATGACGCGAAGGTCTACTTCTATCCCTACACGAATGTCGAAAGTGACTTCTCTGTGTGCTGGGGTGGACAGCAGCTTCCTGTTATCGATCGTGTATCGCAGCTCTCCACGTTTCCGGAACTATTCTTCAATTCGCCGAATTCGGACTGCTATTACAGCAGTGCAAATCTCAGCAAGAAGACATACCGGGAACTGATCGAATCGCTGAAGGGCAAGAAATTCCCAGACGAATACCTGAAACCAACAGGCTATACGCTCCAGGAATGGGTCAACAAACTGACGACATCGATCTAATTTTTAATAGGTGGAAATTCAAAAACAAAAATTAACTGGAGGTATTTTAAATGTCCTACGATCTGTTTTCCTACTTTGGTGGCGAAGAATCCTTTTCCGCTCCGACTGAACCACAAAACCAAGCAGGCCAGGCCGGCGAAACTCCGGATCCTGGTTCTTCCTCTACGGCGACCGGCGCGTCTGCATCCGATGCTTGCTTGGATGATACGTGCGACACAGGAAAAGACGAAAAGAAAGTCGTTTATCTCGCGTCCGATCGGCTCAGGGCTCAGCAAAAGCCGAAAGAGCAACCGGGAGATGCTTGCGGTACGGAAGGCAGCGAAGACTCGCTCCATGGCCACGACAGGGGCTCCATTGAGGATGACCTGACCGACGAAGACCGAGATGCACTCAGCGATGATCCGGAAGCGGATGAAGCTGCAGCTGATAAAGCGGAGCTTGGCGGCGGGGCAGCCAATACGGAAATCGTCAAATCGGATTCGAAGACGACGGTAACCCCAGGAAGCATAGAAACCAAGAAGGAAGAGAAGAAGCCAGTATTCAATAATGTTACGTATATCTGCTATGCGGGACATAAATTCCTGATCACCAAATTTTTCGATCAAGAATCGCTGGCCACTCTCGAGCTCGAGGACGTTCGTAAGCGTTTGGAGAAAGACTTTCCGGAGCTGTCCAAGCAGCGGACTAAAATGGAGTGGGATGAGAAGAAAAACATCATCTGCCCCATGGTCACCGGCGGAAAGAAGGGAGTCTCATTCAGCCAAGGGCTGAAAGGCTTCTTTTTTCGCTCCAAGGATCTTTTTGAGAAAAAAGAGCCGATCAACATCCTTGCCGCCCGCGACGGATACTACGAAGTACGTGAAAACGCGATCGGCGTATTTATCGCTAAGGCACCAGTGGTAGAGGAATTGGAGCCTTGCCGCGAAGGTTTCAAAATGAGCCTGCCGAAAATTCCGGAAGATCTATTTGCACAATTGGTTTCGTTCTTTGCAGACTACGCCATGCACGAAGTCGAAGTGATGGGCGTTTTCTACTGGGATACCGAAGGAGAACAGTATGTCCTGGATGTGCCATTCCAAAATGTTACGAAGGTATCGATCGATCCATGTTACAGCGAAGTTCCGCTGCACTATATCAAGGTAGCGGAAATCCATTCGGTGCGCGTTGTTCCTAGACAAACTGCGTAGAAATGCGCAATAAAACTAGGGGAATTTCTCTTTACTCAGCCGACCACTTTTCATCCCATCTATGGGAAACTATCATCCCTAGAACGGGATGGAAAGGACGTGTTTCAATGATTATTAATGGCGTTTATGATATTGAGGTTAATGAAGGTGTTAAAGAAATCTGACTCGAAAGCAAACACAACGACCTGATACTTTTTCACATTACAACCAACAAAGAGAACGTAACCGAATTTGAGATGTTGTATGAGGGATATCCGATCGCTGATGCTCTATCCGAGACAGATATTGATGCAATTCTTGCCTATCTGAATACCAATAACATTACTCTGGCTGAGTAATAGTTTTGAAATTCTAACTGTACGTTCGAATTGGCAGGGGAAGTTCCTGCTATGGTTTATAGGTCGGTAAACCATCCCTGAAGCTCCGGCATGCGCCGTCATAGTACCATGACAGCGTATGAAGCCCGGTAAAGGCGCAGAAAAGCAGACCTGCGAAGCGGTTAGCGAAGTATGCGGGGGGCCATAAACCTGATATGCCTACTCACCAGGAACTGCCGTTTGAAAGTCTCGTAAATTTCGATGATGCGAACAAGGAAGCATCATACTCCCTTTGGGAGATCATTCGCGGATGATAATGTCGTGTGGTTATCGATCTGTATCTGTCCATTTTGGATAGATGATCTTCGCCCGCCGACCGTGGGCAAAAGATTGGATGACGGGACAGAGGCAGGGGCTAAGTCAGGGACATAAGGCTTGGACGTGCGGAACAACGGAACTCTCGAAGGTAGAGACTGTTACTGGTCGATGACCCTAACCGGTAGGAAATGACCGGTGAATCGAGAGGACAGCAGCCCGTAGTAGCGTTGAAGTGGGGTAATGCCCACGGAGCGAAGGGGCATAGTCATGGACGCCACAGGAGATATAAGTATCTAAGAAGTCATGGAAGCCGCTGGGCATACCTGACTAAAGCCAATTCAAAGACCACTCTCCGAAAAAAAGGAGGTGATGCCATTGGTTCAACAATATGACTTGCCCAAGTCTGAAAGCGAACTAAGGAGCCTGTTAGATACATTCTTTGGTTCAACACGACAAGCCTTGGTCGGAGGGATACCCCCTCGGTTCAAGGGACTGTTGGAGATCGTGGCATCAGACGTCAACATACTGACCGCTATCCACAAGGTTAAAGCGAACAAGGGAGGCAACACACCGGGAACAGACAACGAAGTAATCCAAACCGATGTTCTTGAAAAGGAATTCCCGGTCGTCATGTCCCGCGTTAAAGACCTTCTCCACAATTACAACCCTCGTCCGGTCAGGCGCGTCCTGATTGACAAACCAGGGAAAACGGAGAAACGGCCTTTAGGCATCCCGGCAGTCATTGATCGCATTGTTCAGGAATGCGTGCGTACCGTTCTCGAACCAATTTTGGAGGCTCAATTTTTCGATCATTCCTTTGGTTTCAGACCCATGCGCGACGCGCATATGGCTCTCAGGAGAGTTATGAATGTAGTGGAACGCGGATATCACTGGATTGTCGAAGGCGACATCTCGAAATTCTTTGATAACGTGAACCATAACATTCTTCTCCGAAAACTATGGAATATGGGAATCCGCGACCGTAGGATTTTGATGATCCTTAAACATATGCTGAAAGCCGGCATCATGGATGAGTTTCATACGAATGATCTCGGCCCCCGCAAGGGGGAATCATATCCCCGCTTCTAGCCAATGTCTATCTTCATAAGATGGACAGCTGGGTTACTAGAGAATGGGAGAATATGCGGACGAGAATAGCCTACAAAGATCGGAACAAGAAGTTCGACGCACTTCACCTGCGCAGTAACCTCAAACCAGTTTACCTGGTTCGATATGCTGATGATTGGGTTCTCATCACTAAATCCAAAGCATCGGCTGAAAAGTGGAGGCGAAAAATCAGTAAGTACCTCGATAGCAACCTGAAACTCAAGCTATCCGAGGAAAAGACGCTGATCACCAACGTTACCAATAGACCCATCAAGTATGTCGGTTTTGAATACAAAAGAGCGCAACAAGCGGGAGGAAAACTCTAGACTTTAGGGTGAAATTAGATACTTAATCACCGTGATACCATGATGGAGCGCCGTATGACTCCGAAAGGGTCACGTACGGTGCGAGGCGGGGGAAAAGGGGCCGTAGCGGGTAATGCCGACGCAACCCCTTACCTATCGCCATCATAACACAATGAGAGCATACTTCAGTAGCGTGGATGATGATGACGAGTTAGGTACGATGCTTTATGGAGTTGTCGGCCGCCTGCAGCAAGGCGTGTATCAGATCACGTATGATCTTTGCACCCGTGCGGGCGTAGCCGGCCGTTTTATCCCCATCAAGCCTAGCGTCATGGTCGAAGGAAACTATCCGGAGGGAACGGTTAAGGTGCTTGATCCTATATCGTATCCAAATGAATGGCACGAACGGGTTCGTATCATACAAAGAACAATAAACATTGGGGGCAAATGAAATGGTGAATATACTCGGATACCACGAAAATGATCCTGTGAAATCCTACGGTGAATCGAAGATATCTAGTATTTTCTATTACATCGTGATGGTCGGCTGCGGAGGAAATGGTGGCTATGCCGTCCAGCGTATTGCAAAGATGATGAACGCATTTTCCGGCGTTTCCTCATTTCTCATGCTTGCCGATCCGGACACGGTAGAAGAAAAGAATCTGCTTCGGCAGCCCTTTATCGGTACCGATATCGGAAAGAAAAAGGCCGATGTGTTGGCCAAACGATACGGTGGCTCTTATGGATTAAAAATCGGTTCATACTCCGATACGTACATCGAATCGGTTGAGCAGCTGGAAAGCCTCTTCTCGCATACAGATTACCTGAAAACGAGAGATAAGCATCTCCAGAAGGTCTTGATCGGAGCGGTCGATAATGACTTTTCCCGCAAGATTATGAATGATTTCTTCCAAAAGTCGGACGACCTGATTTACATTGACGCGGGTATCGAGGGCGTTTTCCTCCCCCGCGGCAACAGGGAACCGGATGAATGGACGGACGAGGAAAGACAGGAGCATATCGAAAGCGGTTATTCCGGACAGGTCGTTGTCGGCGTGAAGAAGAAAGGGAGCGTCATTCTCCCGCCGCTTGATGAGGTTTACCCCATCAATGCGAAGGATGCGATCCCGCCTTCTCACAGCTGCGGCATCGAGCCGTATCAGCCTCAACGCATGATTTCAAACGAGAATGCCGCACTGCAGATTTCTACCGTCATGAACGAGCTTTTCGCTTCTGATAACATTCTCGTGCATGTCGTCAATTTTAATTCCAGAACAGGGAATTGCCGTCCAACCTATGTGGAGGACGTCATACCCGGTCAGGAAGCAACAATCGATTCGGTTTATTCCGGTGGTGAGGGCGAAGAACTGAGCGACAAGGTTGAAGGTGCAGACGATGAACTTGACGCCGAACTCGTGGAATTTAGAGAGGACGTCAAGGAGCCGGCTGCGGCGGATGGCGAATCGGAAGTGCGCACGCTCGAACTTGAACTGGAACCGGTTGATTTGGCGTTGATTGAAAATCTTTACAAAGTGAGTGATCTTTCCGACTCGTCGAAACCCGAAGTATACGACGCGATTGTGAAGTATGCGGACGAAACGCTTAATGTGAACCTCTTGGAGTGGCGCTGCCACAACCTGCAGGTATCTATTGTCGATCGGGACGGAAAGACATACCTGGTTGCCACCGACATTCCGAAAACGGAAGAAAGCGGCATACCAGCATGACGAAAGGGACGCGAAAGCGTCCTTTTCACTACTCACTATGGAAGGGGTAATTTGAATGGAAAATTCAGCTTCGCAGGGCTACCGCCCTGTTCCGCCTGAGCTTAGAGCCAGGGACAAGGAACTGCACAACCTGCAGCTCCGCGCTCTCGATCGTTACGATTTCGAAGAGGCTTCAAAGATTTCCATTGAGCAGAAGGCGTTATGGGACGCACGGTATAACAAGGGGCAATCTTCGCCTTCGGCCAATGGTAGCGTGCATGTAGGCGAGGAGTGTCTAGCCTCATGAACGAAGCGGAGCAAGAGAAGATTTTCAAGAAATTCAAAAAGGTTGTGGATACCCGTGACAGCCAAAAGATCGATAAGGCTCTGTACAATCACCTTCATTTGCGAGCGGGATTTATTGCCCATAGCCGGCATGGATTTATCGAAACCTACAGCGGTAGGGGATTCCTGGATTTCATCGAGCACTTCGAACAATGCTATTCTCTTTCTTACGGACCGTTCGGTGAATTTAATCTCCGTTTGAAGCAGTATGTATTGGAACACGCTGAATTGATCCGCGAAGAGTTTGTAATCAAAGCTGAATATGCGGAGCGTGCATTGCTTCAATCGCTTGCCGTGAAGCATGGATTAACGGTCGTCAAAGCTTCGGACGCTGTGTCCCCGCCGACAACGGCGCCAGTGGAGGCATTTGATTGTATACTCTCCGAAAAAGGGCATTACGAATTCATGTTCTAATAAAAATGAGGGGAAACCGGGCCAAAAGGCTTAGGTTTTCCCTCTTTTTAATTGACGAAGCGAGCGAGTTATAATAATATTGTCTTATTACGTTATTTATTGATTTTCTTTGTCGCTGAATTTCGACAAAGAAGGAGCAAGCCGGAGAACCCGGCAATATAAATTAGGGCTTTTTTAGCTATGGAGACGCATGACACCTTTGGTGTCTTTTTGTGTTTTCATGGCTTTTT
>NZ_JAKGAP010000053.1 GCF_021532375.1 Paenibacillus alkaliterrae | reverse complement strand
TTTTTCATGCCCAAAATAGGAGGTAATTCATTGGCGTCTTCAAACGGGTACAAAAAGATCGTTCATTATTACCTGCAAAAAGACTGTTTGAGCATTCACGTTCAGTCCTGCTGTTACCAAGGCCATTATGTCATCATTCAAGGGTCATGGGAAACCGAGGTCAAACCAAACCGCAAGAGCAATCCAAGAGGTTGGGTAACGGCGCGATCCCACCAGGTCACATTTTTTTGCGCGGAGGACGCTCACCAGCCCGAGAACCGCAAGGCTCTCGAATACGCTCTGCAGCGCTCAGGCGACCGACTGCGGTACGACAAGGTGAATATGTCATTCAACCTTGCAAACGGGCAAGGCGGTCTAGTGTTCACGCCTGACGGGGCATTCGTGCTTTACCCTCAGCAGACAACCGATCATAGCGAATTCCTATTTTCCTTCACGGAAGGAGGGGAAGCAGCTCATGTCGGTTAACGTGATGTATTGGAAAACAAAAAGAAGTGCGGAAGATTACGTTCTCCCGGTACTGCCTTCTGAAATGCTCCCGCTTCACGAGTATGATGAGGTGCATGTGAACGTCTCCGGAGGAGCGGATAGCGTTGCTACCGTCCTAGTAGCCCTTCACGGTTACCACATTCCAAAGGAAAAGATCAAGATGGTTCATATGCGCGTCGATGGCGATCCTAATGACAAATCCAAGCGACAATTGTTCGACTGGCCGCAAACCGACGAGTACCTGCAGTATCTCAGCAAGACTCTGGATATCCCCATGATAGTCATATGGGGCCATATGAGCCTGGAAGAACGGATTCGTGATCGGGGCATGTTCCCTGATTCACAATGCCGCTTCTGTACTTCTTATCAGAAACGGGATGTTTATGCGAAATGGGTTCGCCAATTCGATGATTGCAAAATTCTGCTACTGACCGGAGAGCGTTCGGAAGAATCGACCGAACGGGCAGCGAAGAAAGTTTTTCAATTGCATTCTACTCACGCGGTTGGCAGAAAGAACCGAATCGTCCACTGGTTAAAACCGATCAAGGACATGCTGAAAAGTCAAGTCCGCCAGCTGGCCGCCGATTATGGCATCGAGCTACATCCCTGTTATGAATGGGTATCCCGTTGCTCCTGTAAATTCTGCATTTTCAATACTTCATCGGAGCTGCAGCAAACGTCAAGGCTGTTTCCGGAAGATTGGGAATATCTCAAGCAGATGGAGCACGATATCGGACACACCATGAAAAGCAAGGACGGCAAATCGCATTCGCTGTCAGCCTTCACAAAAGAGGATCAACTGCCTCTATTCTGATAGCCATCTCGGATATATAAATCATTTTAGGGAGGTAATTTCGTGTCCATTTTCAAAGAAACGCAAGTTAACAATACTCTTCCAACGTTGATCGGTAAAATGCAGAACATCGCTCAGTCAGTTATTCTCAATTCAAAATTTCTTACTGACTTCGAAATTAACGATCGCATTACGCTTGAACGATGCAAGGAGCCGGGAACATTCGCCTGGTATGTATACGACTACGGTACCCATCTCTTTCCTCTCAACGATATGAACCAAGTTGCGGCATTTCAACGCGAATGGCTTCAGGGTTTGAATGCGCTTGAGAGCAAGAAGCAAAGTACCAATGATCGACTTTATGTTCTAAATGTATTCACCGGCGATCTACGTCGGGTATACGAATTTAAAACCGAGAAGAATCTCATTGATCATCTGCAGAAAGCAGTTGGATGAAGTAACGGACACCTTGAGGGGAATGGAAGCGGCCGGGCATATTGTTTGCCGGCCGACAACCTTCGATTCTCCAACTAGGTTGCCCGTTCAATCCGTAACCTTACTAATTAGAAGAAAACCAGGAGGTCATATTCATGACTAATCAAAATGAAATGCAGTACCAAGTGATGATCGAGGGAGATGACGCGGAAAAGGATTTCATAGCTTATATTCCGGCTCTGCGACTCGGCGCTCGTGGTGAATCACTAGAAGAAGTTCGGGAAAACGCGAAGGATTTGCTGATGATGGAACTGGAAACGCGGATTCGCGACGGGAAGGAAATTCCAAAAGATAATAACGCCACAATGGAAATGATCCACATCTCCCTGCCTGTTAAAAAGTAATCCTATAGCCGAAAGCCGCCGCCCCAGGTGAATGGGGCTTTTTCTTTTGTCCAACGTAAGCGAAACTAACTTTTTCTGGCCTTTATGTTCCAAAGAAAAAGTATGATGATATAGTGAATTACAATTTAAGAATAATAACAGTTCTATCGGCTTGGATTTTGGTATTTAATAGGTCTATCGATTAATAAATTGAGGGAAGAGTGAGAAGTCATAAAAGGTCATTCAACTAACGAGCAGCGATAGTTGAATGGTAACCACAAAAGCGGCTAGTCTAGGGCTTTATTTTGCGTCCCGGTTTGCCGCTTTTGCTTTTATCGGAACAGTCTAAAACATATTTATCAAAAGCTGACGATTTTTCAACTGGAAAACCGCGTCAATCAACAACTCCAGTCTAAAACTTAATTTTCTTCTGACAATTCCAACGATGCCAGACTGATCCGGGCTGCCATTAATCCCACATCCGTTGCCAGCTCCCCGTTTTTACTGTGAAACCAAGTAAGTCACACTCTCACTCTAAAAAACACCTACCCATTTGTCGATATAAATATGATATGGAAGCTTCTAGCCAGGGCAGCCAGGTTTTTTTCTTTTATTCATGAAACCAGGAGGAAAGTATTATGCAGGAAAAAAGTAAACCGAATTATATCATTCCCAATAATGTCGATGTTGCAATATTTGATGTAGACAATACACTTGCAAAATGTAATATTGTCAACTTCTATTTGTTTATCCAAAAAAAACGTAAAAATCGATTTCTGTGGTTGTGGTACTTTATTTCATTTGTCGTTAGAGCACCCTATTTTATTGTTTTAGATCTTGTATCGCGAGATCTATTTAATCGTTTATTTGTTGAGAGAAAATTTCGAAAATTTCAATATAAAGAACTCGAAACATACGCTGAACTATTCTTTAATGAATTCTTGAAACATCGCATGATTGCCAGTACCCACGATCTTATAAAGTATTTGCAATCAAAGAATGTACCGATAGTTCTCATATCGACTAACTTTGACCTAATAGTTAAACAGTTCGGAAAGTATTTTGATGTACCCTATATCTGTTTAAAAATTCTACCGACAGCAAGTGGAGTAACCATAGATTTTTCTAATCTTGATAATTTTAAAGAGAATGCAGTGAAGGAGTATTCTGCAAATAGTATTGGCGTCGGTGATTCCAAGTACGATATACCTGTATTAAATTATGTAGACTATCCTTATGTTGTAGCAGATAAGCCCCAAAAGTGGTTCAAATATCTTAAAAAGACGCCTGTACTATTGGATATCAAAATTAAAAAACAGATGACAGGTGAGACTTTATGATCTTCGTATTTATAGCTCTTTGGACAATTGCGGCCGTACTTCTAATTAATGATCCTAAAACAAAGTCGACTCGTTGGGCTGCTTTGACCGCCTTTGCAGGTGGAGGCGGTGGACTTTCAAGAACTATTACTGAAAATGTCCTCCCGTATATGCACAAATATGATTTAAGTACTCCTACAATTGATCAGATTTTATTAACGATCCAGAAAATCGGTTCTTTTATGAATCATAGCGGGACTCCTTACTGCTTCCTTATGTATGGATTGACAGTATCTCAATTAATACCTGCTAAGAGGGTTAAAATTTTATCTTACCTTCTAGCAATTCCTATTATTCCTTCTATCCTTGTCTCGAAATGGTCGCCTGTACTGGTACCGAATTTTAAGTTTTTATTTTTTTGGTGTGTCCCATATTTTCTTATTTCCATTGGCATTATTACATACAGCTTTATAAAGGAGAAAAACCCGATCATACGGCAGGAGAAAATATTTACAGTAACCGTCGTATTCCCACTGATAATTTTTCAAATTCTAGTTAATTACACGTTAAAAGCATTTTTTTACAATGATCATGCTTGGCGTTTTATGCCGGTAATGATCGCTTTTGTGTTCACGGGTTTCATTGTTTTGGGAACTAAATACGGTTCTCTAGGGATTAAACTACGATTTGAAAGACAAAGTTTAGGGAGGACAATGACCTCCCTTGTTTCGGGTACTTCCATATTGAACCACACATTGAAAAACGAATTGCTAAAAATTTCTTTGTTCTCTGATAATATTCGCAATCTAACTAAAAAGCACGAGGGGATCGATTTAGACCAACATTTATTGGGATTAGATCATTCCGTCGAACATTTAAAGGAAATGGTTATGAGGATTCACGGTCACACTCAAGAAATCGTACTTCAAGAAATTGAAGAACATCTTAATATTTTAGTGAACGAATGCAGTGAGCAGTTTGTGTTATCGAATTGTACAGCAGCAAATAACATTCGTATCAATGTGGACATTCCGGAAGACATTTATTTAGTATGCGATCGGGTTCATCTAGTTGAAATTTTAAACAATCTTATTAGAAATGCAATTGAGTCAATGAAAAATGTTGGTGAAATAAAAATTTACACATTGACAGGTAAGAAGAATTTTTCAATCTATGTCCAAGATTCCGGATCAGGTATTCCTAAGGACAAAATTCACCTTGTACTCCATCCGTTTTATTCAACCAAGAAAACTGGAAAGAACTTTGGCTTGGGTTTATCTTACTGTTTTAATGTTATGCAAAAAATTCGTGGCAATCTCATTGTACTTAGTGAAGTAGATAAAGGCACGACGATAATTCTTGATTTTCCAAAGAGTAAGATGGTCATCGGGAAAGCTTCGACCATGATTGGAGGATAAATGAGAAAAATACGAATATTCTTGATAGATGACGATGAGACATGGTTATCTGCTTTAAAAACATTTCTCGAAAATGAAGTAGAATTCGATATTGTTGGTGTTGCCAGCAATAAGGAAGATGCAATGTCTTTTATAGAGAATGAACCAGATATAGATACGATTCTCCTCGATATTAATTTGACTGAAAATAACCTCGATGGAATTTATGTGGCACTTGAAATCCTTGAATCGAGACAGGTCGATATTATTATGCTTACATCGCTTGATGATGCGGACATAATCCGTAATTCGTTTGCCGCCGGGGCCAGCCAATTCGTTTCAAAAATGCAATACCGATCACTGCCTGACATTATCCGATCATTATTTATCAAAGTAATTGATCCAACAAAAATAATTGCTGAAGAGTATAGAAAATTTCTAAAGGAGCACTATCTTCGTGACTTAACCACGGAAGAACGAAAAATTTACGATTTACTGGAAAAAGGATATACGCGCACCGAGATTGAGAATACCCTTGTTAAGAGTGGTAATACGTTAAAGATTCAAATCAAGAGTATTCTTAAAAAGATAGGTGTTTCTAATTCGAAGGAAGCACTGAAGAAAATTTCTCGTTTGGGGTTATAAAAAATAACCCTGACATATTTTGCACAGGAATAGTACAATATTCCCAAGGATAGTGCGCAAGGAGGAAGTATGGCACAAGAAAATAAGCCTACATGCCGTCATGAGCGTGTTTCATGGCTTCAAGCGAATTTAGGAATCCAAGGGCTTGAATATGCAACCGATAGAAAAGTGAAAATATTATTCGAACGATACTTTAATCAACTTCAGAAAATGCCGGCCAATGATGCAGATAAAGGAAAGCTAAATCTGTGCATTATCTGCGGCGAGGAAGTCAAGGTACAGTTAGTTTGTGGTTGTGGCGTTAATGAGGCAATTTCGTAGCTTAATCGAAGGGAGAATAGATAATGTCAAATGTAAAATTTACGGCTCTCGTTGAAGAGGATTACTCTTCGCATAACTTCAGTGTATATATTCCGGAATTACGATTGAGTGCTATCGGTGATACATTGGATGAAGCATTAACCAACGCCAAAGAAGCAATAGAAATGACATTGGCAGGAACCGCTGGTAAACAGATGAAACTTTATCGCTCTCAAGTTTTGATGATACGATCCATTGAAAATCCCTTTATCGAGGAAGTTAGCACAAGCGCCTAAAGGAATGAACGCATCCTCCAGCGTTCAAGCGCAGTTGGCTGCCGCGGGAGGGCGTAACGATCTCATCGCGCCAGTGTCACTCGATGGCGCGCAGCATACACGAATAGCCCTCACCTTATAAAGATGAGGGTTATTATCAACATTTTGTATTATCAATGTAACGTCCAGTTCCGCTTCGCTATCTCCTAAGATCCTTCACTGCTAAATGTGCCTTCCTGCATGTCCTGGATATACTCACGTGCTTTATTTAATGTATCAGAGACATTATTAGCATCAAGCTCAATCCATTCCCTCGCTTCTTCAGCACTCATAAATCCGTACATCGCTTTACCAATCACCTTATCCAACGAGTCTATTGCTTCATCAATTTCTTTTAGCAAAAATTCTTGCTTGTCGAGTTTTGCGTCTAATGCTGAAGTATTACAGTTCTTACATTGATGTTCTAATAAATACTCGATTCGAACAATATCGTGTGTCTGACAAACATTGCAAGTAAATAAGACCTCTTCGTCAACGCGCATATGTTAAACACCCTTTACCCCACCCAGAGAATAATATACCAATTTATGGGGAGAAGACTCGTCGTTCGCACTAACGGAATACCGTCGCTTTTGAACCGTGAAGCCTCAAGTAATTAGAGCGACTTACCACCGGGTGCCACAACGCGGTGTCACGAAGATAGAGAAATCCATCAAGACGGTTTTTTGTTCGTGGCAAGAATCGAAGATAGATAAATAAGCAGTGGAATAAAGAGCGTTCGTGAGACTTACTACCTGTCTTGCCCCTTTTTAGCATGTGGATTGTAGCAGTAAGGATCAGCTCGCAGCGGTTTGCGATATCCCGCAGTAAAAGTTGTTTTCAAAACGTAAATCTTGAATTACGAACAATTGTTCGTATATAATAAGAGCATCAATTTAAAAGGACGGTGCTCAAATGGTGACAGGATCACGTAAAAAACTAGAGGGAAATGGAATGTGGGAATCATCAAGAATGATGTTACCGGAACATAAAGTCGCATTAAATAAATGGGATCTCGAACGGCAAAAGCGGATGCGGATCCATCTTGATGATCAAGAATGGGAAGACGTTTCACGGGCTGTTGTGGAGTCGTTACAACTTCGTAAGTCGGTTAGGCTTCGAATGTATCACGATTTCGAGGAACTCGAGGTTAACGGCATCGTGGATAGAGTGGATCAGCTTAAGGGCAGCTTTATGGTTGATGGTGAATGGTTCCTGTTTAAGGATATCGAGGGTGTTCGACTTGAGCCTTGATCGACAAAATCAATCGAGCATCTTGAGTTTAATGCTGAGATGCTGCAGTAAAAATTGATGGGTATGACGAAGCTAAAAGCGTGGACAGAACCATAATTGTAATGTGGATCGATAAGTAGTTATTATTCTGGAAGGTGGAATTTTGAAATGGTTAAACTGACAGGCCCGATCTCGGAAGTTGAACAAAAGTTGCATGAGGAATTGAAGCCGTTGACGTTACTGGATAACCCGACCTTGAAAAAGCTCGGACGGCACTCACATCCTGCGGATTCGCGGGGAAGCCGGTATTGATTTACGGTTTGAGCAACGCCCGGACGGATCGGGCCGAATTATATATCGAAACTGAATTAAACCCCCGACAGATCATGGGGGTGTTGATTTTTAGCCGGAAGCCCTAGAAGGAGTTACAGAATAGGTTAGCGAATAATATTGAATCCACTCTAAATCGAAAAGGTGATTCAATGAATTTCTGTCCAACCTGCGGGGGGAAATTGGAGAATAAGTCGAACTTCTGTCCTATATGTGGATCTGAGCTTAATTCTCCAGTAGAACCAGCAAATATTAAAACTTCTGCTGTCATGAATGGCAAAAAAGAGAAACAGGCAAAGAAGGCGCCAACAGCATACATGTTCGGTCTGATCGGAATGTTTTTGTCGGTTATAATTGCCCTCGGCGGATTGAGTCTAGCAGACTTCGAGTTTTATTCGTTCTCCTTATGGTTCGTTATCCCAGTGGGTGGGATAGCCTTTGGTATGATTACGACGTCGGTCTATTGTTGGCGAATCGTTAACAAAGGTTATAAGCCCTCCAGGAAAAATTATCTTGTTTCATTAGTAATGGTTCTCATCACATTCTTCTTTATTCAATACGGTGAATACCAAATAACCTACGTAACCGATGACAATGAGGTCAATCACCAATTTACAGGTGACCATATTAGTAACTTCATGGATGAGGATGATAATGTCCTTACGTTTAATAATTACTTTGCCTATAAACTTAAGAATAGCGAATCAAGCTTAATGTACCGTGGCAGTGAGATCAGTGAAATTGACTCGTCTACTGGTTATAACTTGTTCAGTTGGAGCTTGAACCTTGTCGGCTTCTTGTTAGGAGGTTTATTTTCAGTTTTTTTGTCCACGCAGGGCAAAACACATTGTATGGCTTGCAAACGAGCCTATGTGACAGAACACAGGCTAGGGGAGATGAGCTCAGGGAAAGTCGTCGAGCTCCAAAAACTTGTTCAAGCGATTGAATCCAATAATTTCAATACTTTTATAGACATCATTAATCGATGTGATATTTTCAATAACAATGACTCCGAGGCTCAAGAGGAGTCATACATCATTAAAATTGGTGCATGTCCCAACTGCAAACATGGATATATCATTATGAGAAATTATTCTCCCAATGGACAAGGAGAATACAATGAAAACGAAAATAAAAAAATCGTACTTCCGATTACTGGTTCGTTTGCTACCAAGGCGCTTAGTTTTGTGGAAGCTGCCTAACTGAAATATTAAGTGTAAGATCATGTAATATAGTAGCTATTCAAGCAGTCGCATTAAGCTAACGCGAAACGATAGTCCAATAAAACAGCGGCAGTCTAGGACTTTATTTTCACGTCCCTGGCTGCCGCTGTTTCTATTATTGGGCTCAATCTAATACTTATTTTACGAAGTCTGATGGTTTTGTAATTCGAAAAACCGCGTAGGATCAACACCTCCAGTCTAATACATATTGCCTTGAACACCAGCAACTACCAATGCTGATTCCATATCCAAAATGTTATCATTATTACTGGTGATGACTAATGTTTTTTCCCCCAATGCTTTTGCAGTACGCTGTCGATAACGAGCCTTTTGACCATCCCGATTACTTTGCCACACTAAAACTTGATGGCATTCGGTTGCTCGTTTCTAATATGGACGTTCTTAAACTATACACGAAGAACATGGACGTGACTTCCCGCTTCCCCGAGCTTTATAGCCCGCCAATCAGTAAAGGTACCATCTTGGACGGCGAACTAATTGTCACAGACGAGAAGGGGCATCCCGATTGGGAGGCTTGTATGGCTCGATTCCAGTCCAAAAAAGCCAAAAACCATATCCAGTTCTGCGCGTTTGATATTCTCTATTATAGAGGGAAGAATGTCATGGGTTTGCCGCTTGAGAAGCGTTTAGAATTGCTCGAAGCGGAGCTGGAGGAAACGGAGTATTATACTCGCATGCGGGTGATCACCGGCAGCGCGGTCAAATTATTTGATTTGGTGAAATCAGCCGGTTTGGGGTAGTACCAGCGAAGCTGATACCACCCGCAAAGTAGTTGTAATTAAATGTAAGTCACAAGCGGTAAATATCGCTAAGAAAATGTTCAATGAAAATAAAGTAGACTTTGAAAATAAAGTATTAGACCAATGACGCTAAACTAACGTGAGATTAGTTACTTCTGAATGAATTATGTAATTATTAACTTCTCGGTGCCCATAGCATGACGGACACGCCTACAATGCAAATAGCGGCTCCTAGCCAATCGTACAAATCGGGTGCTTTTTTATCGACGAGCCATCCCCATAAAACGGCGAGAATAACAAACACGCCGCCATAAGCCGCGTAGACTCGCCCAAACGATGGGAAACTTTGCAGCGTTGGAATGATACCGTATAAAATGAGGATGATGCTCCCGATAATGCCATACCAAAGGGGCTTCGATTCTCGCAGCCACAGCCAAACCATATAACCTCCACCAATTTCGGCAAGTCCTGCAACGATGAAAATTAAGATAGTTATCAACAAAATAGATTTCTCCTTTCACTATGAACAAGTACCGGTGGTTTTTATTTTATCAAAGCACTCGGACCAGGTAAGGCATTTACAGTGCAATCCATCATCTAAAATTTGGATCATGGAGTTAATTTGTTTCTTTTTCTCTTCAAGTTGCGCACGTTTTTCTCGCGCCATTTCCTCCCATCGCTCTGATGGCGGGAGCGTTTCGAAACCTTCGAGCAGCACGCCGATTTCTGGTATCGTAAAGCCGGTTTGCTGTGCAATTTTTATAAATGTGATTCGCTCAATTAGATTTTCGGCATAGCGGCGCTGACCGTTTATTCGTTCCGGCGACGGCAATAATCCAATAGATTCATAATAACGAAGCGTAGACGCGTTTATATCGGCTTTGGCTGCTAACTTTCCGATGCTGAGACTTGGCAAAGGAATTTACCTCCCCATTGACTTAAAGTTAACTTTAAGTTTTATAATAAAAGTATAGTCGAAATGAGGTGGTGGAGTAAATGAAAAAAAAGGAATGGCTAGCGGGGCTTGGTGTTCTTGGAGCATGCGCGCTATGTTGTGCAATACCTTTGCTTGGAGGCGCGGCAGTTCTTGGCATATCTTCTTTCTTTTTAAATCCAGTGGTGATTGTGATATTGGCTCTTGTTCTTATTACTGTTGAAGTCGTTGTTTATCAGCGCCTAAAGGCAAATGGAACATCGTGTATGAAACCAGGCTGTAGCTGCACTTCTTGTGCAAGTGGAAGGAGCTAATCGTATGAAAAAAGAAATACCAGTTGCTTGCTGCCATACCGTTTTCACGAAAGAAGAGCGTATAGATTACAAGGACGCCTGGGGTGAATTAGAAAAAGAAGGCTTGGAGTTGCGGAGATTGAATCAGGGTTTGAGTATCAATTTCCTGGTGATTCGGATACGCTGCGCCTTGTTAATGAATGGGTTAGCATGGAGAGAAAATGCTGTCCGTTTTTAAGCTTTACGGTGATCGCAAGTAACGAATACGAGCCGGTCTTGCTTCAATTGACTGGAAACGAAGAAGCAAAAGCATTCTTACGTTCTGATATTAACGATAAGATTAATATGATTACAACGTTTAACGAAGGGATAATATAATTGCAGTCGGTTGAATGCAAAAACCAGTCAAAACACGAATATTAGTGTTTGACTGGTTTTCATTATCTATAAAGGGGTAGCGCCAACAATTTAACATGTTGGCTGGACCCCATAAACGACTAGTTGAGAACAGTTGTCTTTACGGTCAAGGTTGTTTGACCAACACCTCATTTATCTTATCCAGCACAACAGGATAATTTAGATACATCTTTATTGAGCGTAAGAGCTGCTAGTTTTAAACCTTCAGCCATAGTTAAATATGGAGCTAAGCTATCGCGTAGATCCTCGACCGTTAAACCGAACTTGACTGCAAGTGTAGCAGCGTAAATCACATCTCCGGCATTTTCAGCGACAATATGAACACCAAGCACCTTTAACGATTTGGAATCAGCCACTAATTTAAAAAGGCCGGTTGTTTCACGATTTACAAGTGCTCTTGGCACTGAATCCAAAGGAAGAACGGATGTTTTAACCTCATACCCCTTTGCCTTAGCTTGTTCTTCCGTAAGTCCTACGGTAGCAATGGAAGGCGAAGTGAACGTAACACCTGGGACTGCTTCAAGATTTACTTTCTTCTCTAAGCCTCCAATTGCATTATCTGCCGCGATGCGACCTTGATAAGCAGCCACGTACACAAACTGCGGTCCCATCGTTACATCGCCCGCAGCATAAATTCTTGGGTTTGAGGTGATTAAAAAATCATCGACGATGATTTCGCCTTTGGTACCTATATTTACATTCGCGGCACGCAGATTGAGGGTTTCGGTATTTGGTTTTCTGCCGGTTGCAATAAGTAGTTGCTCGGCTTCGATAATTTTCTTTTCGCCATATACGGAAATATGAACTTGCTTCAGGTTTCCGCTTGCTTCAATCCGCTCATACGTTACACCTGTAATCAAATTCATACCCTGCTCCGTTATTGCCTTTGTCACCGCTTCGGAAATTTCAGGGTCATATTCTTTTAAAATGCGAGGACTTCTTTGCAGTAGCGTTACTTTTGATCCTAAATTATGAAATAGTTGACCCAATTCCATTGCAATATAACCGGAGCCAATTACAGCAAGCGTTTTAGGCAATTGTTTAAGGTCCAATAGTGACGTGCTTGTTAAATATTCTACATCTTTTAATCCTTGAATATCCGGAACGGAAGGGCGAGCACCTGTCGCGATTAAAAATCGCTTTGCGGTAAGCTTTCGACCACCCACCTCGATAGTTTTTTCATCAACGAATTTGGCTTCACCCCGAATGAGTTCAAATCCGTACTCACCAATTAAATGTTCATATTTTTGTTCACGCATTTCGGTTACCAGTTCATCTTTTTGCTTCACCAACTGCTCTAAATCCACCGTTCCTGCGGATGTAGCAAGTCCCAAGAAAGCGTTGCTTTTGGCTATATGATTGATTTCACCGGCCCGAAGAAGCGTTTTGGATGGCACGCAGCCAATGTTTACGCAGGTTCCCCCTACCGTTCCTCGCTCGATGATCGCCACTTTCGCACCATATTCCACCGCTTGTATCGCGGCGGAAAATGCTGCCCCACCGGAACCGATGATTAGAAAATCATAATCATAATCACCTTCATCCCCGAGAACCGGAGCATCATGAGGTTCAAGAACTTCCGCATCTCCGGATTGATATTGTGCCTCGTTGATTGCTTTTTGGGCTGTTTTAATATCCACGTCGTCTGGCAATTCAAATGTGGCTTCATTGCGGCGAAAACTTGCCTCAATATTGACGGCTCCAATGCTTTCAAGTGCGGTTGCAACGTGTTCTTCGCAGCCGCTGCAAGTCATCCCTTGCACATGTATTCGGTATTTTTTCATTGCTCAACACCTGCCTCTACTATAGGATTTTCAAAATTATTGGATGCCATACCCCAAATCATGAACACTTTGTTTAATGGTTTTTAGATCGGTGTTGCTTTTATCAAATTCAACTTCAGCAGTTCCGGTTTCGCCTTTGGTTTTCAAATTGACGGTCTTGACGCCATCTACGTGCTCGATCGCAGTTTTCACGACAAAAGGACAGCTTGCACAGTACATGCCAGTTACTGTAAACGATGCTTTTTCAATGTTTTCTGGGCTTATAGTGATCGCAGCAGCGTTTATACTCTTTTCCTGACTGCCGCATGCGGAAATCATAAACGCAAAAGATAACATCAATACGCTAAATAATGCCATTTTAACTATTTTCATTTTTTCAAACCTCCTTATACGTAACCCTTAGCCAAAAGGGTGTATGAGAACATAATCAAAACCAAAACGGTTGATATCCATAAGGTGATGACCGTGCTTTTCTTTTTGCATTTTCGTCCATAAACCAAATAAAACGAAAAACCAAGAAATAATAAAGTAACAAGCATAAGAACAGGTTGATACTTTGTTGCAAATATTGCAAGTGTCCCCGCAAAGCCCGATAATCCAATAGGAATGAGGATTAAGGGGCCGAGGCAACAGCCCGACATAAGAAAAGCGGACAAAACAGTTGCAAAGCTAGATAATTTTTCTCTCAATTTCATTCACCTCGTTTTCGCGGCGGAACCGAGCAGCAATCGTGTGCTGAATTGTTCTTCCCTCGTTTGTCTGCTTTTTTGAAAATCATCAAAATGGAAACCACAAATACGATTCCTAAAATCACACTAGCGGCGGTTTGATGGGCAACGAAATACGCCCCAAGCGTCGTGCCAGCAAGCAATGGAAGAATCAAAATGAGATGGCAAGGGCACGAGAGCAGAGCTATAAAGCCCCATCCCATTTTTTTT
>NZ_JAKGAP010000052.1 GCF_021532375.1 Paenibacillus alkaliterrae | reverse complement strand
TTTTTTTTGTATTTTCATTCACAGGATTTCCTCCTTGTCAATTAACGCTTCGATGATTGGGCATTCATGTATTGCCTTTTCATCCGGACAGCGGCCTTTTAAATCTTTCAGCATACATTCAATTCGCTCAAGGTCTCTAATTTTCAACCTAACATCTTCAAGTTTTTGAACAACAAAATCGTGCATATCCGCACATCTCACATCGTCTTTATCAACAACGCCAAGCAATTTATCAATTTCAGATAACGTAAAACCAAGCTCCTGAATGCGTTTAATGAACATGATTCGGTTTATTGTATCTTCCGGATACAGCCTGTAGCCAGTATCCGACCTTACAGGTTCAGCAATCAGACCTTTTCGTTCATAGTATCTAAGTGTTTCTTTATTCACATTACATAATTTGGATATGTCTCCCGAACGATACCTCATGATTCACCTCCCCGTTATAAGTGTAAACCCTGTACTATGATACATAGTCAAGCCATTTTTAATTATTTCCTTAAAGTTCCGATATTATTTCTGGCATTAGAACTTTGGAGTATTTTATTAGATTATTGCCTATTTTTCATAGGGGATATAAACTTAATCCAATAGTATTGTTCCGATACTGACCATTTTAGGAACTTTTCTCGGAGGGGATCATGTGAAGCGAAATTGGGAACTGGACGAGTTAATTGAGCATTTTACGTTTCTTCCAAACGAAATGCAGCAAGTCGGGAACAAATCGGGGGAGACTCGGTTGGGGTTTGCCGTATTGTTTAAGTTTTTCCAATACGAAGCGCGATTCCCCTCACATAAATTCGAAGTGCCCAAAGCCGTCATTCATTACATTGCAAAGCAGATCGAAACCCCAGCAGAGCTGTACGCACAATATGATTGGGCTGGGCGTTCCATTACCTACCATCGAACGCAAATCAGAGAGTTTTTCGGCTTTCGGGAGGATACTGTCCAAGATGCCGAAGAGGTGATCGATTGGCTATGCAAAAACGTACTGTTCCATGATCACGATTTCGAACACTTAGTCGAGACCGTATACCAACGATTCCGGGAAATGAAAATTGTACCGCCGACGGCAGATCGCATCGAGCGACTTATCAAAACCGCAATCCACACATACGAGGAACAATTTTTTCAAACTACTCTTGAAAAATTACCTACGGCATCTTTGTCTCAATTGGATACACTCGTGGAAAGTATCGCTTTTCTTGATGAAGACCAAGACGGCTCAAATGGCGATGATGGGCTTCTTTCATTTCAGGAATTAAAGGCTGATCCCGGCAAACCAGGTGTCGAGAGTGTACTAAGAGAAGCAAGCAAGCTGCGAACGATCCGAAATCTGGAGCTTCCGGATCATCTGTTTCGTGACATTCCTCTTAAAGTAATAACCAAGTACCGGCAGCGGACCGCGACAGAGGATCTCCGGGAACTGCGCCGCCATCCCGATCCGATTCGCTACACACTGTTATCTGCTTTCTTCTGGCTGCGAAGCATGGAGATAACGGACAATTTGATCGAGCTGCTTATTCAAATCGTTCATCGAATAGGGGTGCGGGCGGAACGCAAAGTCGAGAAGGAAATTCTGAATGACTTACGCAGGGTAAGCAATAAGTACGGGATTTTATTCAACTTGGCGCAATCTGCCGTCAATAATCCAGAAGGAATTATTCGTGATGTCATTTTCCCGGTCGTCAATGAGCAAACGTTACGGGATTTGGTAAAAGAATTTAAACACACAGGGCCGGCTTATCGAGAGAAAATACACACCATTATTCGGGCTTCCTATGGGAGCCATTACCGCCGTATGGTTCCCGAAATATTAGGCATACTGGATTTCCGATCAAACAATGAAGTTCATCAGCCAGTGATACGTGCGCTGGAACTGGTAAAGAAATATTCGGATACTGGCAATCACTATCTGCCGCTCTCTGAAGATATCCCGGTCGATGGAGTAATTCGGACCGTTAACAAAGAAATCATTGTCGAGAAAGACGAGAAAGGCCAAGAGCGGATTAATCGCATGAATTATGAGATAAGCGTCCTGCAAGCTTTACGGGACAAGCTTCGCTGCAAGGAAATATGGGTGATCGGTGCGAACCGGTACCGGAATCCAGACGATGACTTGCCGACAGATTTTGAGGAACGGCGGGAAGAAAACTACAAGGCTCTAAAGCAGCCGCTCGATGCGGAAGCATTCATTGCAACATTGAAGCAATCCATGAAAGAAGGATTGGAAAAGCTCGATACCGGACTCCCGAAAAGCCCCAAAGTTCGGATCACGGAGAAGGGGAATGGTTGGATAAGCTTGTCGCCGTTAGAACCACAAGCAGAGCCGGTCAATCTATCACGTGTAAAGTCAGAGATGCTTCGACGTTGGCCGATGACGAGCCTCTTGGATATTTTAAAAGAGACCGATCTCCGTGTCGGTTTTACGGATAAATTCAAGACCGTTGCTGTTCGCGAGGCGTTAGGACGGGATACGCTGCAAAAGAGACTCATCCTGTCCCTATATGGCCTCGGGACGAATACCGGCTTAAAACGTGTGAGTGCTGGTGAGCATGGAGAAAGCTACAAGGATTTGCTCTACGTCCGGAGGAAATTCATTCATAAAGACAATCTTCGAAACGCGATTTCCGAAGTGGTGAATACGATTTTTCGCGTTCGGATGCAAGATATTTGGGGCGACGCTACGACATCCTGCGCATCGGATTCTAAAAAGTTTGGCGCATGGGATCAAAATCTTATGACGGAATGGCACATCCGGTACCGCGGCCGCGGCGTTATGATTTATTGGCACGTTGAGAAGAACTCAACATGCATCTACTCGCAGCTCAAATCGTGCTCCTCATCCGAAGTCGCTGCCATGATGGAGGGATTACTCCGTCATTGTACCGAAATGGAAGTCGAGAAGAATTACGTGGATTCACACGGCCAGAGCGAGGTTGCGTTTGCATTTTGTTACCTTTTGGGCTATCAGCTCATGCCACGGCTCAAAGCGATTCATTCGCAAAAGCTTTACAGGCCAGAGCCAGGCATGACGGAGGCCTACCCGAATTTGCAGCCGGTTTTGACCCGCCCGATCAATTGGGAGTTGATTCGGCAGCAGTACGATCAAATGATGAAGTACGCTACGGCCTTGCGACTCGGAACCGCTGAAACGGAAGCAATCCTGAAACGTTTTACCCGCAATAATTTAAAGCATCCGACCTATCAAGCATTGGGTGAACTCGGCAAAGCGGTAAAAACGATATTCCTATGCGATTACCTTCACTCGGAGGAGCTGCGTCGCGAGATCAATGAAGGCTTAAATGTCGTGGAAAACTGGAACTCGGCCAATAGCTTTATTTTTTACGGCAAAGGCGGAGAAATAGCCACTAACCGGTTAGAGGATCAAGAGCTGGCCGTATTGTCTCTTCACCTCCTGCAAAACTGCTTGGTTTACATCAATACCATTATGCTGCAAAGCATTTTATCCGACCGGAAATGGTTCGATATAATGACCCCAGAAGACTTACGGGCACTTACACCGCTGATTTATACGCACGTAAACCCTTACGGCACATTCAGGTTGAATATGAGCGAACGCCTTCCGCTGGAAGAAGGTGTAATCGCATGAGTGAGAGGCGCATATCACCGAAACGTAAAGCTAAGGAGCTGGCCAAGTATCTCCGGGGAGAACGGCCAGATTATGCCTATCTCAAGAGTCTGTTCCAGCATCTTAGAGCGGAGCTGGAAGTCGAGATTCCAAAAGCAGCAAAAAAACTCCCTTATGTACCTACAGAAGAGGATCTTAAACGCTACTACAACGTGGTTTGGCAGGCGAAAAACTTTCAAGACATGATGATTGTCAAGGCACTGCTTTACACCGGCGTTCGGGTTAGCGAGCTTATCAATATCAAATTGTCCGATGTTGACTTTCATTACTGCCAAATCCGGATTAATAAGGGCAAAGGAAGCAAAGATCGTATTGTCCCTTTCCCTCAATCGTTCAAGGAAATGTTGGCCATGCATGCCGATTCAATGAGAAAAAAGCAGGCGGTCTATCTGTTTGAATCGTCCTGGAAAAAGAAATACACGGATCGGGGAATACGAAAGATTCTGGCTAAGTATTCTGAGGAAGCCGGTCTAGCACAAAACCTGTCGCCGCACAAGTTGCGACATTTCCTACTGACCTGGCTCAAAAAGCAAGGCATCGATGACGCGCTCATACAACCGTATTCCGGTCACGAGAGCCGAAAGTCGTTGGAAGTCTATTCAAAGCTTGCAATCACCGATGCCCAGCAGGAATATAACGAGGTCATCAATAAATTTCCCATTTAATTACTTCTACTTTGCGGGTGGTGTCAGCTTCGCTGGTACTACCCCGGTTTGGAAGGCATCGTTTTGAAAAAACGGGACAGCAAATATGAGTCACGAAGTCGTCCATGTGAGCCAGGCGGCAGGGCGACCCGTTCGGGGTCATGGCAGAAAGTTATCAATTACGCGCATTCCGATGTGATGATCACTGGTTATTCAAAAAAAGACCACAATTGGTTGATTGGAGTGCAGGAAGGAGAGCGTATCAAGCCACTAGGTACGATGGAGCTCGGTATCTCATCACAGCACCGGAAATCCGTTTGGCCGCGTCTTGGCGGATCCATCATTGGAGAGAACAAGCATTTCGTTTTTGTCGATCCGCTTGTTACCTGCAGGGTGAAGCACCGCGGCTACTATAAGTCAGGGCTTATGCGACTGCCGGTATTGGAAGAAGTAAATAGTTAAACCGCAGAGGGCACCCCTGCGGTTTTTTATCTAGAAACTTTTGAAATACTTCTGAACGAGATCACCGCCTACAACGGCGTATGGAATACAGAGTATCGCAAGCGCAGTCAAGGCGCCGTCATTATCCTCATTTCCGGTTACGGCAGCAAGGCTAAAGAATGCGATAATTTAGACTATAACTGGCCAGAATCACATAAAAAGCTTTCTTCTTGATACAGAACCAAGCGATTAACAGCGGCGCAATACAATTGCTGCAATATGAAGAAGAGGTGCGGAATATCTTGTTTTTATGTCTCCGAAAAGCTATACTATAGGGTATTCGGAGCGCACGAAGGAAGAAGAAGTCCTACAGTCGGTCTTTTTTTTGCGACTCTCTTAATTACGCATAACTCTAGTTAGACGAAATCATATAATAGGATCATACGTTCGTTTACTGTAAATCTTAATGCGTTAGATCGTTAATGGTATTAAATAATTACATAGTCATCTGATTATGCGTAATTATTATTATCTCTTCTTTCGGAGGTTCTTATGCACGTTGATGAACGGAAAAAATTATTCAAGAAAGTTGAATGTAAAATGATTGAATTGCCATGGTACGCCCAGGAATATATAGAGCGGAGCCGGAGGAAATTATCTCCCAATACGCTCCTGAATTACTGTCTTGATTATATCGCATTTTTCGACTGGTTGGTAGTTGAAGGATTCTTCAGAGGCACCCGCATTGACCTCCCAATCAGCGTCCTAGAGAATCTTCGGCCCGATGATATTCAGCGCTTTGGTGATTTTTTGGCGATCGAGAACACCAACTCTATCGATACAGTCGCCAGGAAGCTATCAGCAATCAAGTCATTGTTTCATTATCTATCTCAGGTGGCCGAAGATGAGTATAATTACCCCTATCTGAAGCGAAACGTCATGGTCAAGGTTGAAATCGAAAAAGAAAAAATAACGATCGAGAAAAAAGCGGCACGTATTGAGCAAAAAATATTGTTGGATGATGAGATTTTCGAATTTCGTCTATTCGTCGCTGAAGGATTCCAGGGTACTTGTTCCGGAAATAAACGAATCCTTCACTCTCATATGAAGAACCGGGAACGCGACTTGGCGCTTGTAAGCTTGATTCTCGGATCCGGGGTTCGTGTATCAGAAGCCTTGTCGCTGGATCTCGATGAAATCGACTCGCTGAAAGCAAAGATATCGGTTACACGAAAAGGAAATAAGAAAGACAGTGTGACGATCAGCGATATTGCCCTCCAGGATCTCCAAGCATATCTACAGGTCAGGAAAGAGCGTTATCGGGTTGGAGACTCGCAGCCGGCCGTCTTCCTTTCGCTCCCAACAGGTCCGCTAGGAACCGTCGGGCGGTTGACCGTGCGTGGCGCTCAAAAAATGCTCGATCGCTACGTCGATTCGTTTGGTAAGCCGGCGCTTACGATCCACAAGCTGCGGCATACTTTCGCCACGAAATTCCATAAGGAAAACAACGACTTAGCCATGTTGAAGGAACAATTGGGTCACGAAGACATGAATACGACAATGATATATACGCATATCGGTTCGGAGGATCGGAGAAATTCTGTCAATAAGGCCGACAGCTGATTCCATGATGATAAGTTCACAAATGTGGGATTAATTGTGTTCTGTTTTATATTGGGCATATTGCTGTTATAGGTGCATGGCGTACCGCGCATACTCCCCACTTACACAAAGCCCGCGGAATCACCTACTGGCAATCCCGAGGACTCAAAAGTTTATCCAAAAGATATTTCTATTTCGAATTTCGTCAAGGTTGGCGAACCGCCTGGTGTGTAGCGACACGAACTTACTTGAATATTGGACAAGAACTTACTGGAATAAATTTTGCGACATGAACATACTTGAATTGTACTCATATCTGACTGTTATTCTGACTGTTATCTTAATGACTGCCGAGGTCAAGCGAAAATTCTAATGAACAAGGCAACTCGTTCTTTGGCAACATCATAAATCTAATACTTTATTTTCACTGAAAGTTGTTATGTATAGCTGATCTATTTCCGACGAGGAGCTGCGCCGGCTTCCGGGAGTATAGCCTTAACGATCCGCTTCGTACTATCTGCATAGGCTTGATCGATAAAGGTTTTCATGACCCTAGAGGCAATGATCTCTGGTGTAAATACATATTCATCTTGTACTTCATTTAAATCATCAGCAATCATCTGTAACTTCTGAAAATCATTCCTCTTTAATCCAATAACAAGTGATCGATAACGCAAATAAGGATCAATGAAATTTCGAATTAAGCTCATTTCTCCTTCACCCTCCCCCTCTTACTTGAAAATACTCCACACGTCTGAATTTGAATTGTTTTTGCTAACTGGTAACGTTTTCTGGTAGTCAGAAAAAACAATACCTGGAGCAACCTTCTGCACAATTATCGGCTCTTTAAGTGCATATTCAAGCAATGCTTTAACCGCATGTGCGAAAAAATTAACTCCTAGTGCAATTTGGAATTCGGTTAGTCGCTCGGCCATATTTCGTGAAAATTTCAGCTTAAAGCGCCCGTGTCGATCGGTGCCCATATCCAGAAAAGAATATATGTTAGCCGGCTCAAACAATGGATACATGACGTGGTTTTCCTGAATCTGATAAGCCCGGCGGAAATACGTTCTAAAAAACGAAATACATTTCTCATCCTCCAGCGCAGCTATAACGAGTCGAGATCCTACTATACCTTCAGGTATTTCCAATCGGCGTGCAATTCGGTGAATCCATACTCGGTATTCATCACTTATGTTTGGGGCTACTGCCACCTTCTTATCTGATCTGGTCTTTCGATCTCGCTCGGCCCCTCCTCTGCTCTGCTTCAAATTCACAACCTCCCCCAACATTAGCCTAGGCACGGAGTGCCTGCGTCCCAATAATAAAATATGTGACGGAAGGGGTATAATATGCTTTATGTTTGTCCATACTAAGCACATAATCTTTGTTCTAGAAAGGGTGTATAGCCTTGCTATTTGCAAAATCGTTTGAAAAGTGGACTACTGAGGAAAAAAAGAATTTCGCTAAGGATGCTATTTCTTATGCGAAAGAGGCTGGATTACCACTTAAAAAGAAAAAAAAGAGCAAACAAAAATAAAAGCCCTCTCCGGTGAAGGAAGGCTTGCGATCAATTAATTGCCCATAACATTCAGATCTAATTCGTATCCTGTATCTATTCACCAATAAATTTAACGTTGCTTTATCGACTTCGACTTTTTCAGTGAAGTCTTTTTGGTTTTAAACGGTTAGGGTCACAAAAAAGTTCAAAATTTCTCCAAAAATTGATGAATAAAAATCAAAACAATCCACAAAATAACTTCACATCCAGCTAAGGAGTGAACATACATGAGCAGAAAAAGTTTAGTAGTTCCACAGGCACAAGCAGCACTTGACCAAATGAAATATGAGGTAGCACAACAGTTTGGAATTCAATGGTCTCCAGATGGTTACAATGGGAATATGACTACTCATGATGCAGGTATTATTGGTGGAAACATCACAAGAGCATTAATTCAAATTGCAGAACAATCCCTTGGCTCAGGAGCAAGAAGATTCTAAATTTAAAATAAGAAAAATAGCCCTCCAATCTCATAAAGAGACTAGGAGGGCTATTTTAATTTTCGATAGTCACCGAAAGGTGGCTTCTTTCATTGATCCAAAAGAGCCATGATACAATCAGCGATCGATACGCCGTTAGCAGGCGTAGGCTGTCGTTGCGTTCTAGGACACCGACCTGCCCAAGTCGCCTTTGCGCCAATTCTAGACCGTTTCCGAGCGCGTCAAATCTTCCCAAAAACCCATTACTTCTTCAATATACTCTACATCTAAAAAAGCATCGTATTTATTGATCGACACAGTAAGTTTTACTTCCCCATTTGAAATCTCATCTGTTTGCTTTGAGTCCAGTTCTTGCAGCAGGTCGTGTACCTGTTTGCAAATTTCTATTACAATCGATCTCCTGTCCCGCAAGCCCGCTTCGGGAAATACACCACCCGAAAGATTATTGGCCTCCTGAATAATGCTACGGATCCCCCAGTGTTCTCCTTCGAGCAATACCGCTTCAGCCTTTTTGTTGCCATTATTACTAGCCAATGCTAATAAAGCGTATGCCTTTGCCCCTGTATGACCCAGCCACAAGAATTCAGTATATTTCGTTCGGGTCGCAGATCCAAGTACATTACACGTAACTTCTACTGCAGAATCAATTAGCAAAGGGTACTTGCCCGCCGCCTCTTTCATATTCAACCACACCACTTCACAAGATCCGGTAACTTTCTCTACGTATTTCATCTTCATCTTCTCCTTTTGCCGGAAACAAAAAAGCACCGTGCCGAAAAAAAGGGATAACTCCCTAATTATTCGGACGGTGCTTCCGCCGGTCATGTTATTTGATTACTTTAATCTTATCAGATTCCGAAAGCGTTAGCTAGGGGTCCCTTCTTCTTCATCTGTTTTTGGCTTTCGCGCTTCCTGGAGTAGTCGTTCAAAATCCTTGCGTTGCGCCTCCATTCGTTCAAACAACTCTCTCACTTCCGCAGCCCCCCGAGTGCTCGCTTCGGTCAATTGATTCTGCAGCTCAGTCCGCATCCGTAACACTTCGCGTTCATGCTCCAAGTCTTTTCGGTCAGACACACGCTGAATCTCTTCTTCATGCCTTTTTTCTGCACTTTCCCTGGCTTTCTGTTTCAATGTCAGCTCCCGATCCAATTCAGCTATCCGTTGCCCGGCAGCCATCAACTCTGAACGCAGCTGATTGCTCACCTCATAACCTTCTTTATACTGGTTCACAAGACCAGTAAGCGTGTCGTTCTTCTCTCGATAGGACTCAACCAGCTTTTTATTCGTTTCGCTCGTCTCTTGCGCCTGTTGAGCGTATTTTTCGGATTCAAGTCGGAGTTCTCTCTCACGCTGCACATCTTCCTGTGCTGCTTTCAGATCGCGCGCAGCCGCCTGCAGTTCAAGGCTCTGTTTTGAAATTTGTAGGTTCAATTCCTCGATCTCTTCCACATGCTTACGCCGAACATCGTCCTTATCGAAATGAGTCCGTTGAGCGAGATTAACTAAGACGCTTCTGATGCGGTTTGTAAGGCCTTCTACTTCTTCTATCTCCAAACGGTATTCGGGAATTGTGGACTTCATTTCATGTAGAAGCCATACATCCGTTGCTCGATCAATCCACTCCTTATCGGTTAATCCCGACGCTGCAATCGCATTGTTAATCTTGGCTTTTGTTTCATCATCAATATTGTTAAAACCTTTTGCCCCCATGCCCTCGCCGCCCCTCTGCTAAACTACTAATAAAATGATGTTAACAAATAAACCCTTATAAATCAATGTGTTAACAGTGTTAATAGTGTTAACAATGTTAACACAATATAAACCCCTGATTTTGCGACAGGGGTCGGGAATGGGATCAAGTTCTTGTCATCATGCTCTGAGGTCACATCTACCGGGCTACATTCCTCTTTTTTTCGCCTCCAAAACAGCAGAAGGATCAACCATCTTTGTAATTGATCGGTATTTTCTCTTGGCAGCCTCACCGTTTTTCGCAGCGATCCGAGATCGTGATTTCAGGCCCTTCTCGCCCACCTCATATATGTATGATGTAAGTGGTTCGTCTCGGTATGTGCGCATAATTTCATCAGCGCTCTGAATATCTGTATAAATTCGCTCATTTCCTGCAATGTCGGTGAGTTTGACGCCTCCGTGATTTGGTAATTTTCTAATTGTAAAACCATAGCGGGCCGCGTACTCCCGAATTTCACTTTCCTTTCTCAAAACACATCGCTCCTTATTGATGGTTTCATATTCATTCCTCTATTTTCAGAGTTATTCACTTTGTTTCCTCGCGCAATTTGCGCATCTGTTCATTGCTACACGATAACCCCCCCGAAATATTTCAGTGAATTTTTGATTTAACTGGCTTCGTGCTGCCCCTCCCGTATGTTCTCGTAGGAAACAACCTTGTTCTTTCCCGTTTTTTTCGCATTGTACATGGCGTTATCAGAGTTCTTGATTATTTGATCGGTCGTTAAGCCTTCTTCATACGAGGCATAGCCAATACTGGCCGTGACGATCGTTTCGCTTTCTATCCGGTACCGGACTTTTTCCGCAACTTCCGCAACGTCTACATCCGGATCCTCGATCATCATCACCATCTCTTCGCCACCATATCGCCCGGCTATGCCGATTTCTTCCCCTTCCTCCTTCAGGATCGAGGCAACCGACTTGAGCGCTTTGTCACCCTCTTCATGACCACGAGTATCATTCAATTTCTTGAAGTTATCCAGATCAAAGAAAATTATAGATATGGGTGTCTTTTCACTCACCATGAATGATACCGTGGTGTAAAAATAGAATCTGTTGTAGAGACCTGTCAGGGCATCCCGAGTTGACTTCCGGTATATGTTTTCCATAAGCTCAATCACTCGATCAAACAGGATTACAAAAAGAACTGCGTAGAATCCTACCCGGAAGAGATTATCAATAGCATGAAGAAAAACTACCGGCTCCACTAGCACACTATTAATTAAGTGTGCTATCGTGGCTACTGTATAAAAGCTCAATCCGAAGAGGTACTTCCGACTCGGATTCAGTAGAGGATATACCACGTAGAAGGCAAGGCCCCCCAGTAGCAGCTGATAGATGCTCCCAACGATCGGAATAAGTGACAACAATACAGCAAGCCCCAGGAGCCAATAAACGCTTCTCGTGAGCTTTTTGCTTGTCTCTGCATAAAGCTGATAAACCCCCATGTTTGCCAATATGAATGAGGCCGCATTAAACAGGTTCCTGATGAAATCAAATCCAGGACTCTCACCGCTCCCAAGCAAACCTGCTCCGAGAAAAACAAATTGTTCAACCAGCATAATTGCCATACAAAGCCCGAGCGTCAAATACGCCCGCTTCTTCCTATGTATAAGTAGTTGGACGGCCAATAATAGCATGAGGGTCAAAACAAGGATGTTCAAGGATGCGTAGTAAACATCCCCCTGGTTGCCGATAAATATATTTGTCACTGTTACCTCTCCTTTTAGTTAGAACGGAAACGGGGATTCTCCATCCCATTCCATATAAGCATAACCTTTTTGTCCATAGGATTCCCGCTTCTCCTGCAGACGAGGAGACGTTGCCGTGTTGCGGCTGCCGGCGACTTCAATTATTGTTTTCGGATCCGTGTCATGAAGGACAATATCAGCGGCGAGCTCCGGGAATAGTTCTGTTATATTTCCGATCAATGGCTTTTCAAAATGACGCTTCTTATCATGCAAATTACGGATTATGGCCGCTTCATAAGACGATTCCACTGGTATCCTGGTCTTTTCTTCTGCCGGGATAAAGCATAGCTGACGATCCCAGATGTTTTTGTCTGATTTATTGGCCGGGCCACGAAACAGCATATAATAGCCATCATCGACATCGGTTTCGTTACTTACGCACTGATCGTAAATATTCTTAAGCACAGTCAAATCCGTCACTTTACGCGCCGGTTCGTCAATTGAATAGAGTGGCAGGCGAACGAATTTTGTGTTTGTGGGATATGGCGTTACGCCCTCTCTTCTTCTGCCCCATCCGATGATCAATTGGTGCTTGTCCTTGTTAGGCCAGCGTCCGGTCTTATCGGCTACATAGAGTATCTCGGACAACGGCATGCGGTTAACCTTGATGATTTCCGCTATTTTATAGAGACGACTCGCGATATTACGACGTCCACCCGGCCGGTACTCCGACACCTTATACTCCTGCAGCATGGTAAAAAAGAGTGAAGTCAGTTTTACCTTTCGTTCGGCCCGCTCCCGCTTCTCTTTAGGATCCGTAAATTTTGCGATAGCCGGTTGCTCCGGTTTCGATGGACGAGTAGGCCGCCGCCAGATCAACGTCAAGGGTGACATGAATTCCGTTCTCACCAACAACACGGATGCCCTTCTCTTCCAGAAGTGATCGATACCCATTTCGATTGTACCGGCACTTGAAAGTCGAATATCTTTTTTCGCATTGCTCGGATAGTTTGCCAAGAACAATCCATCATTTACTTGCTTGACGTACAATAACGGATTCACAGCATGCCTTTCGCCTTGACACAAGCACTCAACGGCAGCCGTTTGTGCCATTGTTTCAAAAGACCGTCTTGTATAGCATCATCCAGGTTGTCGAAGTCGTGAAGCGTTCCCTCCACCCTAAATTTCATACTTTCCACCCCATTTCGTTGAATCTGATTTAATTACGGTGATTCCATATTACACGGGCCGTATCCGGATGCTGATCCCAGAAGGCGACATCAACTGTGCTTCCTTCTTCGGGCTTTACTTCAAAATAAAATTCCCTGCCGTAACTGCTTCGATCTTCTTCCTTTCCCCTCCCACAAAATTTTCTTAGGCATAGTTCGTTCCTCCTTACAAAACTTATCCGTCTATCTTCCCATTAAAAATGAATTGAGAGATAATATACGTTGTCATAACTACGTTAAGTATCAGTAGGAGCGGGATTCCAATGACGAAAGACATATGCTTGGTTTTGTGACGATATACACGCATCCCTACCAATGTTCCAAGAGCACCGCCAACCGCGGCCATTGTAAACAACCGCTTTTCAGGAATTCGGCGACCGCCATTACGCGCTTGTGACTTGTCCGATCCCATCAAAACGAATGAAACTAGATTGATAATTAGGAGGTAAATAATTACTATATTCATTGGACGTTATTCCTCACTTTCATTGAAACGAGTCCATTCTTGGGGAAACACATACTTCCCATCCAAAACCGATATGTTTATTGCATCGTCATACATGACTTTAATCTCTTTATGTGAGTATTTGTTCAACTGGCAAAACTCGAAGATATCCTTTACTTCATCTAATTTAACCGGTGAACCATATTGTCCATGTTCGTCATAACAATAGATGTGAAACGTACCTTGCCTATCCCTTATTGAATCCACTGGATCTGTATTATCAATCGATCGATTTACTGTTCCTGTTATCGGCGGAAAGAGTATATTCGTTTTGGAATGATCCGGACCTTCCCAGTAATATTTGCACGAAGTACATTCACGTATTGCATACCAGCATCCAAGTTGTCTTTCGAAATGCCATTCCTCACTCTTCTCCAGACATGCGCAGTTTGTTTTCATGCTCGTTATCTCCTTCCTTGTTAACCCCCGAGTAATATTTGTATTTTCATTCGATTGCGTACGTCGGACTTCGCCAATTGGGTCTAAATGCTTTTCCAGTATTAAATCCGATCCTCCTTCTCTACAGCTTCGGAAACAGTGGATTCAAGCCATTCCTGAAGCGTTTTGTTGGCTTCTTCCGCTTTGCCGACCAATTTTGCCTTTTCCTTCTCAGGTAAATAGAACGTCACTGGCGATAGACCAGTATCGATGAGCGTTCCATCGAATTTAGGCGTGATCTCACCTGATCGTATGAATGTTTTTAGCTTGTCGATCATATCTGGATGCGTAGCTGGCAATATACCGGTTAGAACAGACTTCTTCACTTCAACCTGTATGAATTCACCGATCTGAATGCGAAGATTTGCAGGGCCAATCAGCTTAAAAAACTCATCAATAATCGCATAAATCACGGAATCCGGAGTAATCGGCAACGGAAATTCAAACACAGCATATCCGTAACTGGTAATGGCTTTACGATCCGTGATAGTGACGGCCGGCTTCCATCCTTCATCAATTGCTCGTTCGAGTGGAATTCGTTCATCCGTACTGACCTGGAGCATAACTTCTATCCGGTTTCGATTTAACCGCTTCATGCTGCAGACACGAGCCAGCCTATTACCCCAGCGGTAAGGTTGAAATAAATAGACCTTCGATTTTCGGTCGTAAATCGTATCATATTTGCCCGAATCCGGATTGTTAGTTGCAAATATTTCGAGATCGGACTTTTTGATAAAATAAGTTCGTTTCCCACGAAATTCTGCCTCATAATAAGGCAATCCCTTTTTAAATAGCTGATGGATATAGGTCGTAGATCGACCAATTCTTTTTGCTGCTTGTGCCGATGTTAAGTCTTCTTTCACGTATGCCGGTTTAATGCGCTCTATCTCTTCCCGCGTGAATCGGTAGCCGCCATCCCCTTTATGCGTCACCCGGTTTACGGGATCAAGGCGCTTTGCGGGATCCTCAAGGTTCACGATCTTATAGATCGATGCTACCGTTATATTCAATTCTTTTGCGGCCTGGGCCGTATCTAAATACTCGCTCATCATTCTCTGCCCTTTCTATGTAAACATCATTCATTTATCTTATTTATGCGAATGACAGTCGGGAAACGCTACAGATAATCCCCGTTGTCTTTCCATTCTCCGGTTTCATAGGGCTTCAAATTGCCATCAAGAACATCAATATTCATATGGTAGTAAATAGACAAGGCCCGGCTGCGGTCGAACCAAAAATCATGCACTCGCCGTATCGGATATCCAATAAAGGTTCTCTCCTCACGTGTGACGCGAAACTCCCAATCCATAGGATCTTCGGTATAAGCCCCCCTCCGTTCCTGTAACATTCCGGGCAAACACTTCACCTAAATAAATGCCATATGAAATAACCTTCCTCAACATGGGCTCATGACCAATCGGATAAACTCGGTTGATCGCTTTTTCTATTCGTCGAAGGCTGCCGGGAGAAAAATCTACTCGAACGTCCAGTGTCCCTTCCATTACTGTAGCCATCATTGGAGCCAGCTTTATCATCTGCTGAAGATTGTCCACCAACTGCTCGCCCTCCTGCGACTTTCAAATATATTCATATACTAATTAGTATATATACAACAATCATACCATAGGAAGCGATTTCTTCATATCATTTTGCTTAACAATACTTTTTGAATTCGCGGCTTGCCGGTTATCACTTTTCATGCTTATTCTTATATATTTAAGTGGATATGATAAACAGTTTATAGAAAAACTAATTATCTATTATTTTTTCTTCATATACATTATCGCAGATATTTTCAAGAACGACTATTTTTATAAATCTTCTTTGGTATACTATGTTTATGTGTTTTACTATAAAGGATGTGTATTATATGATTGCGTATTCACCATTACAGATATATACGAATACTGTCTTATCAAAACATGTATCTTTAACCGATCCACAACTCATACATACATTGACAGATGATCGCTTCTATTCAAATATTCATTCGACCATCATAGCTTCAGAAAATGAACGTGGCGATTATGACTACGAACCGCTATCAAATATCGGGATGGTCTACTTATATCTTCATCGGAGAAGTGGCAGCCGAAAACCAAGAACGAAAACTGAATATGCCCGAGAGCTAATTCAATTTTTGCGTCATCTCAATGAATACGATATATCCGATTTCCGCCATCTAAAGCGATCTCAGATCGAGGTATACCAGGAGTGGATTGAAAGTCAGTATCCGAAGAAAAAGACACAGGCAAAAAAGATCGCTATCCTCTCTTCCTTCCTCACATGGTGTTATGATGAGAAATACCTGAAGCGGGATTTGGCCCGTGGACTTGCTGGAATCATCCTAGACAAATCACAAATTCCCGATCGGGAAATATCGCCTGCTTCACTGCAGGCCGCTATTCATTATTATTCGAACGATCCCAAGTTCAAATGCCTGATGCTCCTTCTGGCCAGCACAGGATTGCGGATTAATGAGATCATTACACCGAAGTGGAAAGACCTCTACTTCGACTCCATCCGTAATAAATACTATGTCCAAACGAAGACAAAGAGGGATGGTGAACGGCATGCTCATATCAAGAAATATGTTCTGCAGGAGTTGTTGGAGTATCGCCGAAGACTTGGATTAAGCACAACGATCGACTCGCATGACGAGACCCCATTCTATCCAAACCGAAATGGGATGCATTACTTACTGACCAGCCTGTCCGCCATCGTTACGAAGAAGCTGGCTGCGGCCAATCTCAGGACGGAGCGGAATCAGAAAACGACCGCTCATTATTTCCGTCATTATTTCGCCCGCGCTGCCTATAACAGTGGTGCCCCCATCGATAAGATTGCCGAAACGCTTGATCACTCCACGAGCCGGACGACAGAGGACAATTATTTGTCACGTGACATTAAAAAAGAAAATGACGTCAGTGATTTCGTCGTGATTCCAGGTTTCGAGGTGCAAAATGACGATGGGATATGAATACGAGGATCGGGAGATAGTCATTCGCCATATAGTAGGCTCGACGCTGCCTTTGGTTCTAGCCCGTGATATCGAACCCATCAAGGAGGTTTGCTCCATGTGTCCGATATCTCGAAGGTATTCAAGAAAAACTTGAGGAAGAGCATAAACATGTACGCGCGCATTTGCGGCATCGACAAATCAAAATTCTTGAGCTTGTATTAAAGAACGGTATTCATTGCCGTTATGTCTCAAAAGGGTACGAACACCAGATAGATATGATGCCATCGGTCATTAAGTCCGCCTGTAATCGTCATCTGCAGGAGCTCAAGGGCTTGTCAGAGAAGTAACTAATAGGAAGGAATCGATACCATGCTTACAACTGTCTTTTTTACTTGCGCTGCCGCGATTGGATTCTGGGTGGGCGGTTGGATGAATTCATTCTCGATGCGCTATGCTCCAGAAGGAGTTCAAGTGGTAGCATCTGCCCTGACAGCCCGAGTCTCTACGGCGCTCGGTTTTGGCCTTATGGCGGCATCTATAGAATTATCTGAAGAATGGATTTTAGCCATCCCCTTCGTTGCGGCTCTGCTCACGATTTCCATTTGCGATTGGCGCCATATGATTATTCCGGATAAGATCACGATCCCTAGCATTATTTTGGCTGCCTCGCTCCGAGTATTTATTCACCCGCTTCCGTATTGGGATTATGTCGTTGCCGCACTACTTGGCGGTGGTGTTTTCTACTGCTTTAAGCTGATCGGCAAAGTTATCGCGAAGAGTGACGCTGTTGGAGATGGCGATATTAAACTCTTGCTTTTGACCGGCTTAGTACTGGGATTAAAGCTCACGCTTCTTTCATTCCTAGTTTTCTGTTTCGTTGGTACTCTCATGGGGATTTATCTCATAGTATCGCGCAGTGGGGGTCAGAACGTCACAGTACCATTCGGGCCGGTGATTGCCGGCGCTTCGTTTATCAGCTATATATATGGAAACGATATATTTAGGGGAGTTTACAGCCAGCTTCTATTGTGAGCAACAAGAGAGCGGATAAACCCTGTAAAGGATGGTTGATTTGGGGATTATTTATGGATTAATTATTCTAGTTGCCTTTACTATATTGCTTTGGAATATTGAAAACAAGATTTCTTCAAACAAACTACGTATTGGTTTAAAGATTTTGTTGATAGGAACGTGGCTTATCATAGTAATAGTAAATTATTTATATGAAGCTTTACTAATATTATATAGTAACAGGCGTGCGCTCTTGAACATTGTTCCACGGGAAATTGTTCCACGAAACATTATATTTTCACCTTATCATCACGCCTATTATTTAATTGTAACAATCACTATTAACAATTTTACTCAGCCGACTCAACATTCTCCACGCTTACTGTTTCCTCACTCAATCTATTCATCTCACTCACAACATCAGTTGTATACGGACTATGATTCAGAACCGATTCAATACTAATACCTTGAATCTCTCTCAACTTAGCAAGGTTATCTATAATATCCTTCTCAGATTGTGGCATAGCATATGAGAATACAATATCAAGCGTATCCCATTCATCATCCTTAAACGTTGTACCCTGCAACTGTAGCAATCCTCTAAACTTATTGAACCGTTGCTTCATGCCTTCTTTAATATGCTTCTCACCAATCATAGCCTTCAGATTAGCCATCGTATAAAGCAATTTAATACTAACCTCACTCAGATTCGAAATATCAACCTTACCCATAGCAACGCTTGGTGTCCCGCTAATATCCATCAATGACATCATCAAATGTTTATACAATGTTTCAAATGCTCTACATATTCATCACTCCAAAGTATTGAACCGGAAAGGGCCTTGATTCTCAAAGGAGAAAATCAAGACCCTTTCGGTTGTATCCTAATGCGTTAGATGCGTTTTCGTGACGTCCCAAATGCTGTCTTTAATCCGTACGGTTACGGTTGTCGTTTTCACGACGCCATTGGAATAGTAGGCCGTGAAGAGGAAATTGTAATTTCCGTCAGGCAGTTCATCGAAGTTGTTTCGCCACATCGTGCCTGTCCAGTTTATGCTACCGGATGGGGTATTAGAGAGATCGACCGTTACGCCCTGTCCTACCAACCCTACCGTTACCCGGTCGACCTTAACCAATGACGTTCCGGTATTCGTTGCATTTGATGCAAGGATGAATTCTTCACCTGCCCAGAACGTATCAACCGAGCGTGTTTTGGTCGGGTTCGCCGTATTGTATGCCACCCGGTTTTCCTCCCATTTCGTCGTATGCGTCACTGAACCGGTGATTCCCAGAGGCAGGACGTTGAAGCTGCCATTCGTGACAACCGGCGACGCCTTTCTGTCGCTCAATGTCTGCGTTACCATGTAGGTACCGACCTTCTGAGCAACGAGAGTCGGACCCCCGGCCGTCGGATAAGGGGTGTTCCAGACGTAATTCGTGTTTAGAACCACGACTCCATCAGGATCACGTACCGTATAATTTACATCCAGCGTATCGTTCTGATTATCGCCGATTCCGACTGGATCGATATGAACCGTGTCGCCTTCGAATTTGGGCATGGACGTATTGTTCGGGTCATAAGTGTACGTTTTAAATGTTCCGTATGGCGGTGTGTTATTGGTTACACGGAAAGCCACGTTTACGGATTCCGATTTCCCGCTCGGATTGGTCGAAGTAAAGCGAACGACATAGTTACCTACTGGCACATTTGGGAAAGATGAGTAAGAGTAGTTCCAAGTCTTTCCGGAAGCTGTGCTAGTCGGCGACAAACTTACGGTTCTTGCATACGCAGTTCCATAGAATAAGATGGCCGTCGTCGTCGATGGATACTTCGTGGTCGTAGCCGTCAGCGTAGCCGGGTACCCGACCACATACATGTCGTTTGCTATAGGTTTGGTCGGATTCAAATTGATCGGCGTAAATACATTAACGGAATATGAATGAGCTGCAGTTGATCCCGCAACTGAACCATTAGCTAATATCGAGAATGTATATAGGCCATCCGGCGTTGTGTTTGGAATGGTAAACTGTTCATCATTCCATGAAATATCGTTTCCGTTCTTTGTCCCCGTATAATAAGGAACCGATCGAGAAATGTAACTCCCCATTGAAAAGGCTAGTGAAATGGAATACGGGTACCTTGTCCATAAATCATGAGCAACTAAATTTTCACTTGCTGGTACACTTGCTAAAGAAAAACCACTGTCCTCCGTTTTTAGCTTGCTTTTAAACTGTACTGGAACCGTATCAGGCAAGACAAAAGTTCGTTGAATCGGATCGCTCCATACTCCTTCAATGTCCTGCGCTACATAATCTAGCACATAAGTACCGGGAGCCAATTCATTCGGTATTTTTGTAAATGCTTCGCCTGTTCCTTGATTAGTAAATTTGATGGAACGATCTTGAATGCCTCTATCGGTTGCAGCTCGGGTAATATTATGATCGAGATCGTAAGAGAGATCCACCCAAGTTGTCCGATAAGTATTTGATGCAGGCATGTAGTCAAAATCCAGTGTTACGTCTGCTATTGGTTTCCGATGAACAAAAACCTCTATCGCTGACTCATTTGACTTATAAGCATAATCAGCGAAATTAGGGTCTGTTGTCGGTAAATCTTTTACCCGACGGAAGAAAGTATATTTACCGGGCTTATTCAGAGTTAATGTCGATTGATATGCTGCCCAATTCGATTCGCTCTGTGTTGAGATTAATGTCTTCCCTGCAAAAGAATCATACCCAAGAGAATTATCATAATGATTTGGGTCTTGAACAATTTGCAATTGGTCCGCGCTTGAAGGAATAGGGTCACTTTCATAATCAAAAGTAGCCGTATGTGTCGTGATTTCTTCCCCAAGTAGTTTTAAGACCTTCGGTATCGCAGGATTGCTTTCTGCAATGTAATTAATGGTATCTGTTACGACTTGTTCAATAGCTTTGTTATTGGCAATGAATTTTTCATGTTCAATTTGTGCTTCAATTGCGCTTTGACCAACTAATAACAGCTTGGCAGAATGCTTACCCATAACGTACTGTAAGTCGGATAATTGGCTTACTGTATTATCAGATACATAGATGACATACTTGTTTTGAACCGAACGCATAAATGAAGTGTCATACGGCTGCCGCACATCCTTGTAAATGGTGCCGCTATAGTAGCCTGTATAGCTGTCATACCATACTATTTTCGGCTCCCAAACATCATGCGTCCAATAAACAGTACCGGAATAACTCGCAGTCCATGTATTCGAACAAGAACCGTTTTTTGGTCCTCCTGTAGTTGGACAACTTCCACTCGATGATTCTCCAGTCCGATATAATGTTCCGGAATATTGACCATCACTATATGATTTGCTAGAAGGACATACGCTAGTTGATGTTTGACTAGTCATATTACCTGTTGGACCATAATATGTTGTAACAGTGTTTGAACAAGAATCTGTTGCTGTTTTACTCTCCGTTACCGACTTATAAGATCCTTCGTCCCTTGAATAAGGAGAATTGGATACGCTTGTCCGAGATAACGTTCCTGAATATCCTTCGCTAGTATATGTCGTTGTGCTTGGTGGATAGGATGATCCGGTACTTTTACTTGTACTTGCCGATTGAGAATAGGTGTAAGTTTTCATATCCCATATTCCTACATTCGCAAGCATATTAGCCGTAGTAAAAGCGTTAGTGAGTGTAACTTTGTTGTTTTTGACGTAATCAGTAGATACCTGTGTTAAGTTGGAATCTAGCATGAAAAAGACATCCATATCCGGTTTAACGTTGGGTACTTCAAGATATAAATCGCTTGACGGTGCATAATTATCTACAAAGAAGTAACTGGTCATCGTATGTGTTTTATCGTCATCAGGAGAAATGAACTCCATTAATCGTTCTTCATTTGTTCCTTCTTTTGCATCAACTATGATCTGATACTGACCGAGTTTTGTAAATTCTGGCAACTCTTTTAGGTCATCTGTACTTTCAAATACTTTTGTCTCGAATGAATCGTTATTATCTGAATCATAGAATACTTTCAGATTCTTTGAAGCAATAAAATCTCCGTCCGTACTTTGTACATCGTAGAACAGTTGCAGTTTGTCTAAACGGCTCACTTCTGCCCCATAAGCATGAGCAATGATTGCAGGCTTGTGATCTGGCATAATCTCGTAATCTACAACATATGGATCGGAATACCGTGTGATAGAGTTGCCGTTCCCATAAGGAATAACACGCTTGGCTGCAATGCTCATTTGGTAGTTCCCTATATCCTTATACATGAACATTTTTTGTGAAAGATTTATTTCGCAGTACCCAGTTCGGCATTTCAAACTTGGATCATCTGCATTCACATAGCTAAAACTTGTTATTTCTAATGGGGCATTTTGTTCGACCCATTGATCATTACTAGCTGCCGAACGGTCGTAAGCGTTCATTGTTCGATTCTGCTTAAATGTTCCTTCGATTTGCAAGGAAACACGCGGCTTAGTTTCGTGAATGACTGCATGTTGAATCATGAAAGATTCAGTACCATCCGGAGCAGTCCATACTACTTTGACTTCACGCAATCCAATTTGATCTTCACCGAATATATATTCTCCGGCAAAAAACTGATCTACATCGATTTCGTTGCCATCAATAAAAGCACGTTTCGTAAATTCATCATACCCCGGTGGATCTTCACAGCTTGCAGCCGGAATATAATTAGGAACACCATCTGTCACAGGGAATGGTACTACATCATACCAATCTTGCGGCCAGCTTGATTCAGGCTGTATATACTGTGGTGGTTTTGGTCGTAATTTTACATCAGGATTTTCACATCCACCGATAATGTGAGCCGGAACGTCTTGAACGACAACAACCGTCTTCATTGCAATTGATTCGTTATTGGTAGCCGCGTCTCGATCTACGATTGTTTGTTTAATCTGAAATGTTTTCACTACGCGATCTGTTGAGGATTCCGAAAATTTACTCCCCATAAAATCATAAAGATATTTCCTAACAGCATCTTGATCCAAATACCCTGCCTTCGGTTTCTTCACTTCGGGAATCGCGGGATCAAAGGTTTTCGATATTTTCGTTCCGTCTTCATCGTTAGTAATCTCAAAACGGTAATAATCAACATCTTTACCGTAAGATAAGTCTTTATAACCCAACATCGAGGAAGTAAATTCAGATTTCTTTTCAAACATGATTTGTGGTATTGCATTGAAATCTGACAACATCGTTCCTTTTCCGTTTGATTGGAAAGTTATATCCAACTTACATGTAGGACTTGTCGATCTGGAGACATCCGAAGAAGCATCATTGACATATACAGCAGTTGCATTTGCGTTTGTAGAGTATTTCAACACTTTTGGATCTGATGTCTTGGTTAGTCTATCAGTATCAATAACTAAAGTGAAAATACCCTCACCATTATTGTCTTTTACAACAACACCTTGCGATTTATTGCTGGACGATAATTTAATATCAGAATTTTTTTGTATATCTGTCAATTCAAGATTCCAATAGTTGACTTCCCGTCTTGTATAAAAGATTGCTTCGGCAGCTAAATTACCAAAATAAGCGGTGTCTTGTAATGTCCCTTTTACTTTGACTTGTACCTTAATAGTACGTTCTTTGTTGATCTGTAGCGGTTGTTTTGACACAGGAGTTGCTACGCAAGCAGCAGGTGGTGGTGTTTTTTCCGGTCCTTTTACCTTCAACAGTGGGACTGTTTGATACCATAGAGAATGAGAATCCCAACTATAGTGGAACATGGTTCCAAATCCAGCTTCCCGCGCTGTAGCAGGCTGATTGACAGCCATATAGTTGCGCGGATCACGATTTTCAGTAGTATTTGTTAAAACTTTATAACGATTGCTGTACGAAACACCCTGCGTAATAGTAGTAAAGCCTAGCGAACGTTGAATGTTTCTTAATAAATTATTGAACTTGGGTAACGTTGTTCTGTCTTCATCACCTTGATATACAAACCCCGGACTTGACGGTTTATGTCGCCACGAACTGGGTAGATTATCCCACGGTTTGAACACCCAATGCTTTTTATCTAAGCTATTTCCCACATCATCATCAACAATAAAGTAATTATTGTGGTACAAAGATCCGTCTATTGTAAAACCAAGATAGCGGAATTCTCCATACGTATAACCACCGTACTTAATATCATAGGCATAGAAATGGCCCTCACCGTTTGGTTCCGGATCAATGATAACTCCTTGCTCATTTTGCCACCCTCGTTTATAATCTTGGCTTTTTGCTGGAACCGAATAATGATCTCCATAGACTATCATTTGAAGCGGAGCTGATACCTTCCCTGCCGCGTTCATTGTTATTGCCGTAGAGTATAGTCTGGAATTGAATTTGTACCCGTCTGAGTTACACGGGCGCACTCCACTAGGGATGGGACCATCAGATTGAACATTGTAACCACACGGGTTATCAAACCCATTAATTTTTTCTGCAGCATACGCAGTTTCTACGAATGATGTAGGCACAACGATAAGTTGCAAGAGTTGCAAGATCATCATAGCGGCAAGCCAAGTTGAAACATTCCGCTTTAAACGCTGCATACAATTCTCCTTCTAATTTTGATTTTAGTACAAGTAATCTACATTGAATGTATCGCCAACTTTTACCACTTTGTATTTCTTGTTGTTCAATGTAAATTGCATTTCTTTCCCGCTATAATTCTTCACAGTAGCGACAACTTTGTTCTTCAACTCAACTCCCTTACCGCTACCGGTAAGCAATTCGTATGCTGCATCAACAAAGTTTTTAGAATTCGCAAAAGTTTCGCCGTTTGGAAAGAACATCCGGATATATTTAGCTGATCCTTCTGCTACAGTTACACTAATTTCAGGAAGTGGAAGATTATCCCACTCACCAAAACGAATCAAAAAATCTCGCTTATCATGTGTATCTTTGCTATCAAAAACGGCAACACCTAGACTACCAACAGCCTTATATCCTTTTTGAACATGTTTATTAGCCAACTCAACGATTTTCTTATAAGTGTCAAGCTTATATTGGTCGCTGAACATGTAGGTTTTTCCGTCCAACTCGATATAATGCTGCCCTGTTAAATCAGGCTTATACGGATCTCTAAGCGAAGAATCACGCAAGCGTTGGATCATTGTAAGTGCTTCCGCTCGGGTAACGTAACGTTGAGGATAAAAATGATTATTCCAACCTCGAATTAAGCCCGCGATTAAGACTACGCTTCGATATTGTCGTACATCGGTATTGGAGAAACTATTCATATCAACCAATCCGCTTTTCGAAACAACATAATCTTTGTACGCACTATCGAAATCATCCTCGTAATTCGTAAACCATCTTCCGATCAGGTACGATGCCTTTTCCCTAGTAATCTGCTTCTTATAGACATCATACTTCTCAGGGAAAACCGAATCGAACGAATGTAGAAACTCCATATCGTACAAAATGTCGATAAATGGAGTCGCCCAATAACCCGATCTAGCATTATTGAATGTGAAATTCGTTTCTTTTACCGCCGAAAGAATGGTCGCTAAATGACCCGGTTGATAGGTTATTAAAGAATCCAACCAAGCTTGATCAAATTTCGTATTGCCATCGGAGAAAGCTCGGAGCATCATCGAAACAAACTGATCCCCCTTTACGACATCATCCGGTCTGAAAGTCCCATCCGGAAATCCGTCAATTAGCCCACTCTTCTTCGCCTTCATAATGTTATCCTTCGCCCAATGTGTCTGAATGTCGGTAAAAGGTACATCAGACGATGTAGCTGCTGCCGATCCTTTAGTCGAACCAACCATAGAAACCGATCCAATAAAGAAAGTAAATACAAGTACGTAGCTGATCATTTTTTTAAACATTGTTACTCCCCCTCAAATTTTGCCTTTTTATTATTTCAAGAATTCGATTAATCTCGATAGAACAATAACAGCCTCAGCCCTTGACACTTGATTCTCAGGCTTGAATGTGCCATCAGGATAACCACTAAAAACGCTGTAGTTGCTAACAAGATCAATCGCTTCCTGATACTGATCCGGTAAACTTTTTGTGTCCTGGAACATTGATGGTTTGAGTGAGCTAACCTTAACCATATTCATCACGTTAGCTACTAAAAGCGCGACATCCTTTCGCTTAAACGGAATAGCAAAACCTTCATCCTTCCAATTGGTGGTTATCCCTAGATCCCCAGCTGCCGTTAAATACGGCTTAGCCCAAGGCACCGATTTATCAGCGATGAAGCTGTATTCCAAGAAACCTAATTCCCTGCTCTTTTCCTCGTTCGCTACCTTCCATCGGAAAGTTTTCATCCACTGACGCTTGCCGTTAGGTTGTTCTTCTGTTAATCCCAGTACAGCCATCTTTATAAGAGCTTCGCCGGTCACAAGATCATTCGGACCAAATCGACCGTCGCCGTAACCGGAAATAATACCTTTTTCCACGAACGTATTGATCGAGTTCTGCGCCCAATGATTCGGAATATCCGAGAACAAGGGAACGTTTACTTTGAGGTTGTAGTAAGCCTGTTTCGGGGCATTGATCTTAAAGGTGTACTTCCCCTTTGGCGCAGACTTTACGGAATATGCATTTGTCCAATACGGCTTAGTCGAATCATTGATTTTCGTACTTTTGGTCATGGTAATGACTCGTCCGTTCGGCATGGTCATTGAAGATGTATAAGCACCGTCATATCCCTCCAGAATGAATTCCACGAATTCTTCTTCCTCAGTGAGCTCGTAGTTTTTTATTACCGTCGATGGCGCCTCCATAGCTGAAACAACCGAAGCTGTCATCACTATCATTAAGACTGCTACTAATGTGCATATTGATTTCTTCATATTAATTCTTCCCTTTCCTCTCCCCCAGCTGTAATTTTCGTAACGAAGTAGTCCAGAATATTCGGATCAAATTTTTCCTTATCATGCAACATAATTTCAATAGCTTCATCCTTATTCAATGCCTTAGAATAGAGGCGGTTTGATGTAAGCGCAGAGTATGTATCCGTTATCGCAGCTATTCGGCCTGCAAGTGGAATAGAGCTCCGCCATATGTAGCGAATGGAATGCTGTTAACGGATGTCGGACTTTCAGGCAACGGTAGAGAGCTTAAACCACAATAAGCGTCTTTGCTTCTCCGATCGTGCTACCCCATTTAGTGCTCACATCATCACCCTCTTTTCTCTCATTTTTTCGTTTTCTAAATTGCCTGCTCTCCATCGAAAGGGGAATGTCGAAGAATAGTAGTATATTAGTTAATATATATACTATAATCGATATCTCTTAATTCTCCTAGCATTTCGATTATCTTTTCCTAAAATAAACTTCTTGAATTGCTGGTATTAAAAGCGGTTCATTCGCCATTGGACCGACCCCATCATGATACGTATTTATGATTGCTACAACAGACGGGCCGATTACTGTTTGATTGATCGTTCGCGTAATTTGAGTTGCAGATCCACCGTTCAATGTCACCGCGCAAGACACCTGAGAGGTCGTAGAATTTAGCGTACAACTTGTTGGCGTAGAATTCATGTTGACTAGAACCTTTGACTCCCAATCGACGTATATCAGCTCGCTAATATTGACCGTTGCATTTAATGGAATGACACTGGATGCCAGTGCATGATTCGTATTATCAAGTCCCATGTTTAATCGGAGATACCGATAAAACATATCTTGCGCCCGTGTGCCGGGAGTCGTCGTATCCAGACGGTAGAATCCTTGCGAGAGCTGCACTTCGTCAATCGATAGAGACGCAGCATGTACCGCTCTGTTAAGATCATTTTTTAGTTTGTTCTGATCCTTGTAGAGCATTATGTAATCAAGGACAACGACAAATACGATGATGCAAAATAGCATTGCGATCAAACTCATTAACATGATCGCGATTCCACCACGCTCGTTGCCAAGAATTTTTGGCTTAGTCATATTTTTCACTTCTTCCATTTGCCTCGAGGTAGTAGTAACCAGGATCTTCAACCGTGGTGACACCAAAGAATGCCATTAGCCTTGATAGATCGGAAGCGGGGTACTGAATCACTAATCGAACAGTAGGATCAGCGTCGTCTTTTAAAACTTTTGTCGTCGTGCTGCCTGTAAAAGAAGGATAGGTGACTCCTTCCTTCGTAACAGTAGGGAATCCGATAATTGACAATTTTGTTCGGGTATCGTTTATTATGGTCGTGGTCAGATACCCCTCTGTTTGAGCCATCTGTAGAGCGCGAGCCTTTATATCGTCGATCTTAGCTTGTCGTAATAAGAATGTCGCAAAGATAATCACCATCAAAGTTACACACAGGAACGTAGGCAATAGGATTAGAAGTACCAGCATATCGGTTATTCCCTTTTGATTTCCCGACCGTTTCCTTAATCGTTCCATGATTTCCTGCACTATGTTTCCTCCTCGGTTAAAAAATATGGGGGGCGGGCGCCCCCCATTTCGATATAATCCTTTATGGTTCCGGCTTGTACCCATACGAACGAACATCTGCTTTGAGCCTGTCGTAACCATCGCCTACTGATTTGTTCAAACCATTATTTCCAAGAAAGACCCATGAACATAATCCAATTACAATGAGACTGACAACGATCATCAAAGGCAGTTTTTCCACAGCGTTTAGCCCGCTGGGAGCGTTTGGCTGGATCCCGGTCCTACCGTTCCCGAATAGTCGAATGTGCTTGATTTCGTGTTTACACGCTGCGTTCCATCGTTGACACCATCGTTAATTCCATTCGGGTTGTTATACATGAAGAAGGCTGCTGCAAAGAGAATAATGCAGATTACTACTGGGATGATCAATTTATCCATGTTTGGCTTGCTCCTTTTATTTATTGAGTATTTGTTGGATAAGTCTGTTAAGTATTTTAGCCGGTTGGCATTGATTGCCCGGCGCCTGGTGCTACATTACCGCGATAATCGAAAGTACTTGATTTTGTGTTTACCCGTGTTGTCCCGTCGTTAACACCATCGTTAATTCCGTTCGGGTTGTTATACATAAAGAACGCCGCAGCGAAAAGAATTATGCAAATGACAACGGGAATGATCAGTTTATCCATGAGGGGTGTCCTCCTTTCCTAGAATAGAATCATTAGCGAATTGGCTGTTAACCGGTTGGCATCGATTGTCCCGCACCCGGGGCAACGTTGCCGCGGTAATCAAAAGTGCTTGTTTTCGTGTTTACGCGGGAGGTCCCGTCGTTAATGCCATCGTTGATGCCATTCGTATTGTTGTACATAAAGAAAGCAGCGGCGAATAAAATGATGCAGATGACCACAGGAATTATTAACTTATCCAATTTGATTCTCTCCTTAGCTCGTAGCCTGTTCGATTTTGGTTTTTACATTTGTCCCGCCGTTTTCAACGCCTTTGCCGATCCCGTTCGGATTATTGAAGGTCCAAAACGCTACCCCGAAAAGAATGATACATATCACGATCGGCAGTATCAGCTTGTCCACATAGCCTCTCTCCTCTCCTAGAATGTTTGTCGCAAGGTTTCCATGAAGCTGTTATACCAAGGCAGTACAACAAGTGCGCCGGCAGCTAAGAAGGGTATCAAGATAATAAAGGTTACTCGAAGTGGTCCCGCTTCGATCTTCTTCTTGATTTGAAAATCGCGCATAGTATCAATGTTTCGGATTTGCTGATGGAATAGATCGATAATCTTATCCTGTGAAGCGTTCCAACTGGCGAGTAATGTGTTCGTTACTGGAAGGACCTCATTTATGCCCACCTGGTCTCCGAAGTGATTTATAGCAGCACGCGGATTATCCATCCAGTCGATCAGCATATCGTCTATATAGGGCTTCAAGACCTTACAGGTACGACCGGCACGGCGGATTGCATAATACAATGGGATTTTATCCGTTATGCAAACTACAAGCCGATGAGAAAATTTTACGATTTCCTCGGCCAAAACCTCCCTTCGCTTATTCGCATAGTACAGGAGTAATATGGATGGTCCGGTATATCCGATCACTACCAAAAAGATGAACGTAAAGATTGGGAATGAGGCTGGATAATCACTGATTGTGTTCTTTATCATATACAAGGTCATGCAAAACACTGCAATGAAGATCGGTGCCATGAGCTGCGTTAAGCGAAAATGGAATGCCTGCATTCCGAATGGATAGCCAGCCGTTTTCAGTCTCCGCAGAAGTTTGTAATTTGATTTTTTCGTGTTCTGATTCTTGATTGTTCTTTCTAGATACTCCTGAAAAGTTTGCCGCCGTTTATTCCTCGCTGATGGAAGTCTTAAACGGTTCCGAAACTTAATCGACAGCGCTATAGGCATGAAGACCATTGCAGACCCGAGAGTAAAGGCGGCAAGGAGCAGCCACATCATCAGTTGCATACGGTAACCTCCTTTCTATAATTTTTTCCTTCCCATCTGCATTGCTCCAAGGAATGAGATAAACAGCACCGCAACGGACAGAGTGACTATTTGAATTCCGGTACGATCTTCGAAGTAATAATATGCATTGTTCGGATCCATCCGGATGTTGAAATAAACAACAAATACCGATAGAGCAATCATGAGGAAGGTTCCCCATTTATAAGCCGTAAGAAGGGTTATCCGTTTTTCCTCGTTATACATCGTGTTCTGCATTTCATTAATTAACTTGAACAGGGAAGGAGTTATGTCCCCCCCGTTATCCAAATGGGTAATCAGAATGTCCGCGAAGTAATGTGCCCAATCATTACCGACCCTCTCAGCAAACTGCAGGATCGATTGTTCAGGATTTTCTCCTGTCTGCAGATCCATAATCAATCGGTTCCATTCACTGGCGATTTCAAACGGAACGGTGCGAGATGCTTTATAGATAGCCCCTTCAAGGTTTTCTGCTTCCGTGAAATATCCAATAAAGTTTTGGATAGTTGGAATCATTACCGATGCCATCGAGAGATTTTTCCGCTGGTACCTTGACCACGACCATAGAAGCGGGATCGAGCCGAACAGAAAACCAATAATGGCGTCGTACAGGGGTGCCGGCATGATTCTATAACAGATTAGAAAAACTGCAACTGCGATCAACAAGCACATTGTAAATAGATAATTAGCCGGCATCTTTATCTCAGCTACGTTCAAGTACTCATTAAATTTGATCATGAGGGGATAATCGGTCCAGCTCTTTACCGGTTTATCATCCCCCGCACGTCCTTGAGCCCGACGTTTCTCGTAAAATCGATTCCGGCTGAATAACATCAAGCCAACAGCGAGACGGCCGATAATGGGCGTTACAATGAAAAGCGTGCCGATCACAAAAATTGCAAGAAACGCTATTTTTATGGTTGTCATTTAATAGGCTCCTATTTTTGTGAATTCTTCGGTCGTTCCACCGTATGACATCATGTGGTCCATCAATCCATCGCTGATTTTATGCTCCGTTCTTTCCCATACCATATTCTTAGGATTCCAGACAAAGAGCGGGCGTTCTTCAATAGCACCATTTTCTAAAGGGACGAGCTCCGTTATTTCTGACATAACTCGGCGGTTCTTATATTCGTTTACTTTTACAAATCGCTGGTAGATTACGATATTGAACGCCCGCCCGATCCGCATTCTAAGCATATCGTTATCGTGCATTCGACCATCTTGCTTAACCATGTCCATGACGTCAGATACTAACATGTTCCGGTATTTCGAGTGTAACGAAACCATTGTGTCGTGACCCCTGAGTGCAGCTTGAACCGCCTGCGATGCTTCAGATCCCCTAATCTCACCAACAATGATCCGGTCAGGGCTTAACCGGAGAAGCGGTTTAAATGCATCCTCCATCGTTAAGCCTAGATTAGCGATGGCTTGAAATGGGATAATATTTCTGCCCAAAAGTCGTTCGTGAAGCATCATTTCAAATTCCGTTTCAAGGGTCAGTATTCGTTCGAGAACAGGTATTTCTTTTGCTAGTGCATAAAGGGTTGTTGTCTTCCCTGTTTTGGTTCCTCCTGCAACGATAATTGAAGCGTGATAGCGGACAAGGAGAGATAAGAGAAGCACCATATCTTCATTCAAGGTACCGCGTTCCACCAGAGTCATCAGGCTTGGATCTTTCAAAATAAAGTTCCGTATCGCGATGGCTGGAAATGGTGAGAAAGGTGCTTGTGTCATCGTTAGCCGTGCCTTATTGTGCATGAATGTGTGACAGATAGGATGCTGTTCATTGATCCTTGCCCGGCCGTATAAGGCAAGTCGCTCTTGTAAACGGATCACTTGCTCTGTCGAGTCAAATCGCCTTGGATACCTAGTCGATACACCATCTTTCATGACAAAGATTTCTGTATCGTTTACCTGAACTTCTTCTATATCCTTGGCCTTATATAAGTCTTCGATGTAGCCGGCACCTACCGTAAGAGCGAATACAGCGTCGGACAAACTCATTCTCTCTTGCAGCTGGCCAGTTGTTGCATACAGCATTTTCTCGTTAATTATTTGCTTTATTAGAGCTTTAATCTTTTCTTGCGCGATCGGGTTGCCTAGACCGGCTTGATGAATCGTTTCTTTATGCTCATCTTGTTCTTCCGGAGTGCCGTCGATGTTTTTAAGTTTCTCTTGGACGATTTTGACGACTTCTTCGAGCGTACGATGAAGATAGCCTTTCGTGACTTGCTGTTCTCGTTTGCTCTCTTTCTTTTCCTTTTGTAGATGCTCAAAAATGCTGAAGTTATCCCTTTTCTTTCGAATAGACGTCCCGTTCATTTCGTTCTCCCCTTTACCACGGCATTAAGCGGCGGAAGCCAATAGCTTGTTTGCCGCGCAAAGCCGATTTCTTATCCCTGTTCACTGCCGTCAACTCGAACTTTGCTCTATTCGCCAACCAGCCGGATAAAGATAGGATGTTCGTGCGGAATTCATTCGATTCCGGACCCTCATTTAGATATAATGGCTGTCCGAAGTTGATTGCTTTCAGTCCCGCTCCCTTGTCAACATTCCGAATACGGGTAACGATTTTCGTTCCTATCCCCTTCTCAATCTGGAGGCCTTCCAATGTACCGTTGAGATCACGGTTCATAACAAGGTGGAAATCTTTTTCTGTCAGACCGTAGTGCTGCCATACACTGTTGAACCAGTCATTCCATGATGATTGATAGCTTGTAATAACTGATTGCACGACTACGATCCTTTCATCTGCATCTTTTACGCATTTTAACGTGGCAGCCTGATCGGGATATGTATGCACATCCGCGATGGTAAAGTCGAAGGTTTTTCTGGCGACGAAAAGTAAGTGACCGATTTCTCCAACTGTTATCTTCTCAGCCCACTCACGTCTTTGAATGCCGGTAAGGATATAGAGATTGTCGATGCCTTTGATTTGATCGCAGGCTTTTACTAATGCGGTTTGTTCAAGGGTTCCTGAATCACAATCTGCTTGAATCAGAGGATATCCCTTATCGGTTGTGATATGCAAATGATCCCTAATCTCTGGACTTTTTAGGTTTAAATCGACGAGAAAGACGTTTTTCCCTGGCATCCGTTGTGCCATGCAGATGGCCGTCGATATTGCCACAGTTGTCGCTCCGTCTTTTGGTGAAGCCGACATTACCGCCGTTACCCGCCCCGTTTCAGGAAGATCATGTGAGCTCGATTTATTGAAGATTCGACCATTCAGTTCTTCGGCAATTTCTTGTCCGGTCAATGCACCTTGAATGAGAGAAATTTGAAGATCAAGACTGATTCGCTTAATGATTTCCCGATATAAAGAATCAGTTTGCGTCGAGAGTATGACAAGGACCTTTGTTTTCTCCGGTACTGAAGACTTTATATAGCTCAACCATGTCCATGGATACTTTTCCTCAAATATGTCCTCGTGCACGACTAAGTAATCTAATTGTTGACCGATCCTTGAAAATGCCTTGCTTAATTCGTTCTCATTAAATGCGAATTCAGCTTCTTCCGTCTTTGGGATGATTTCGCCGATCGTCTCCGCCATCTGCGGCCGTGTAAGAGCAATCAGTAATTTCATTGTCCAACTCCTTCTTCGGTATTAGCCGGATTAGTGTTTGCCGATGCCTTATCTACTGCAGCTTGAGAATTTTGCGTTACTGCTTGTTCAAGTTTATTTGCTTCAGGCTTATTTGCTTCAACCGGTTTATCTTCACTTTCCGTATCTTTTACCGGGTCGGCCGTGTCAGTTTGCTTGTCAGGTATGATCGTGCCGATCGGCTTGGAGGTAAGCGGAAGACCTAATTTTATTACGCCTTCCTTCTGCCCTTCTGCTAATTTCGCGTACTGTTCTTCGCTAATTATGAAAGTAATGAAAGCAGGCTGAGCCGTTGCTCCTTGACGATAACGCTCCATGTTCACCTCGTCTCTTTGGCTGCCGGTTGATGGAATCCCAAGAGTTGTCGCCGGCGCACTGTCTACAATTTCTTTTCCATCTTGATCTTTCACGTATGCGACGGTTAGGCCAGGAATAAGTTTTTCGTTATAAATCTTCTCGGCTACCTGGGGCATGGCCGAAGCAGAAGGATCAGCAGTCATAGTCGGGTCAATTACTTGTCCAGCAGCATCCAGGAGTTTAGGCGTGTTATATTCCACGTAGACGTCGACTTTATCGCCGCGGCGTATCATGTTGTTGACGGCGCCTACAAAATCAACCTTGAATCCGATATATGTTTCGCCTTTCTTCGGGTAAAGCGTATCCGGACCGATTTTCCATGAAAGAAATTCTTCCATTTCTCCGATCGGGACGACAGCGCGTTTTCCGACAATCTCATTTCCATCGACTATGGCATTATCCATGTGCTGTACGGTTGGGATGGATACTTCCCTCAACATATCCGCTGTTATTAACTCCCCTGCTTGAATCATTACCGCAGGTTTGATCGTTTTCATCATCGTTACGTCAAGCTCATACCCTTTCATATACTTGGCAAATCCGATCGCCGCACCTACAACTATCAGCAGCCCGACAATCATTGAAATCCATTTACTCATGACTATCTCCTTCCAAGGTTCTAATATTTTCTGGTTTTGGCTTCATCATCGAGCGATTTTATTTCTCTGAATATGCTTTTCAGCTTGGCACCAAGACCGTATTGCTTCTTGATTAAGTGATACATTTCTTTTGCCACTACTGATCGAGCCATAGGTTTAAAGGGAAGAGAGAGAATATTTTTGAGATTCGTATCATCCCATGCCATCTTGCCGGCCCATAATTGTTTCAGCACTATAGTCCCGAGATCCGGTATGTGGGTGAGAAGCGGGAGTAAAACTGCCTCTTTCCATTCAGAGTTTTTGATATATCGATTCCATCTATTGCCGATTATGCGAATTGTTTTACTTTCGAATTCCTGCTTTAGCTTGTCGATGGTCTTATAGTGGTGGTTTAACGCGATAGGATCCCCATCTGCCACAATCCAAATTTCATCAGACATAGCCATGATTTTTTTGCAATGCGCGTCATCGTGCCGGGAAGAAATATCGCAAAGCGTCACGGGATATCTATTTGCTGAAAGAAGAAGCTTCATATTGTCTTCTTCGCTCCATCCTTTAATCGGGTCTAAGCTTGACGGTATCCAGGTTACTCCATGACTGCTCCAGGAGTTGTCTTGTTTTACCGATCCAGAGTCCTTAATCTGTTCAGCCCATGATTTCCAGTTCTTCGGTGCATTCACTTCTCCGTGCATCAATTCGTAGTATGTTGATCCGGTATTCTCGAATACTGGTTCCAACACCGCAACAGGCACTTTGTTTTCCCCTAGCATCCGTGCGAAATTTGATGTGATAAATGTTGCTCCCGCACGCGGATAAAGACTTACCACAGATATGAGCATCGAGTTGAAGTGTACTGGGACGTGAATAGTTACAATCTTCTCTTCTATGATGATTCGTTCTTTTATTCGATCAAGCTTTTCCTTCTGCTCTGCAGTTGAGCGCTTTTTCCGAGGTTTCGGTACCTCGACCGCCGACTCGTCGGGCGGAGTTCTATGTGGAGCCGTTACTACTTGTTCGGCTGGTGTTCGATCTGACAATTTCTCGTCTTTGTCGGATTGGGGCGTAAAAGCTGGTTCTTTGGGTAAATCCTGAATTATCTTCGATTCCTCTTTGATAAATGGCCGCTGTTTCGTGATAGGTTCCGGGATGGGTTCAATTTGTAAAACTGGTTTTGTGGCTTCCTTTGTTTCTTCTTGAGGCAGTGTGGTTATAATTTTCTCCGGAACCTCGTTTTTCAAAGTCGATATTTTCGTTTCTTCAGGAATAGGCTGTTGCTGTTCTACCGACAGGGCTTTTGGTGCACCATCCTTACGAATCAGACTTTCCAACAAACCGGTATCGAGATCATTGTAGCTAACGCAGATATTCCCGTCGTTTAGGAATGAATTGGTCAGATCGTCTTCATCTCGGTGATAAATAAATAAAAAGACGGTATCGGGTGACTCCGTATGTACTGTCCGGTATATCTTCAATAAGTTTTCATCCGATGGGATAACTGTTTCAGGGAATATGATGACGTCTGCCCCTCCAGCAGCGTTCCATTGGGGAAAGAAAAAATCGAATGAATCCAGGCTTCGGATAAATCTGCCTGTCTCGGATAACTCTTCTTCGATCCATTCCGCGAAGTCCTTATCGTCAGATATTAAAAACAGTCTTTTCATGAATTCACCCCCGCTTCAATATCACTGTATATATATTAACTAATATACAAGTATCATTTCATGAAACTACATCTGCAAACTCTAATGTCGTAATACTTGGTACTTCAGGCAAATCCACTAATAGGAGGAGATAAAATGTTCCATCTTCCATAATTAAATCAGCTAGGCCGCTTACCCGGTTGTCATAAGAGCCGCGGCGATATCCTGCCACTCTAAAAGGCACTTCTATACGACCATTAAATGTAGCAATCGAAACAGCTTGCATCCATTTAAACTTTATTAGTCGAGTATCGTAAACGACGGAGGTAGATTCCCCAAACTTTACAGTAGAGCCTACTCCCGCTCTGTATGCTTCTACTACTTTACCAACCGCTCTTACAACCATCTGCGCCGGAAGATTATAAGTATTTCTTACTTGGTGGTAACATTCCTTTGAGAGCTTTACTTTACTACGGTAAGTCTTTGTGAGAAATCCAACTTCGCTGATATGATTGCACACTTGACTAAAGCGTTTTGTAACGTCTGTCAACTGCTCATGCTGCGTTGCATCCGTCAGGAGTTGGATTTTCATCGTATAGATCAAAGCATATTTCCCTCCATTCTGGCACAGGACGACTTACTGTAGGTCATAATAAAACTTCACTCCGTTTTGATAAGCAAAAAAAGCTTTACTCAATTTGATGTTTGGATCATAGAGGTCATTATCCGTTAGAAACCAGGTAATCGGATCGGCTCCTTCTTGTTCAATAATCTTGCTTGCCAAGTTCGCTTTATCCTCGGATGAAACGAGGACTACCAGTGTTGCTTCCGGATCGATCTCCGCAAAATACTCTTTGAAAAATTTTGCTTGATAACGTATTGTCTTCACCCATTTTTCATCTTCTCTGTGACAAATCAAGTAAAATGGCATTTCACGTCCTTTAGGATTTCTTAAAACGAATTTTGCTGTTGGAACCTGTTGCTCCTCTTTAAGAGCCAAGGTCGGATGAAATTCGAAATGGACAAGATCAAATGTTTCACGCAACTGAATATAAAGTTCATTCGTTGCGATATAACGCATCCGAAATAGCATAGTTGTTGGTTTCGGACTACGCGGATCACGATGACCGAGATATGTGCCATATTGAAATTTAAGAATATCTGCCCCGCTTGCTCCCAATTCATAAAAGCTCGGTTTGTTTTCCTTCGGCTTAGAATAGCTTGACCATTGAAGTCTGCGAATCAAACCGTATTTCAATAACCGGTTAATTCGCTTCCTTACCGTTTCGTCCCTCTCGACTTCAGGGAAGAAAAGTCGTGTAATTTGTGAAAGGGTAATCCAACGATGAACGTGTGCGAATTTCACGAGCTCAACGTCCCGATCCGTAATCCACCCTTGTTCGATTTTTTGGGAAATATAGTAGAATTCATGACGAGTAAGATCATCGATTTTTGCTACATAAGCATACGGATCATCCAAGAGTGGTTTTTCAGCAACCACTGTATGCTCAGCCTTAATCAGTGGAGATACGAGATTTTCCATGCTTCATCGCCCATCTCCTTCTTAAATTTCATGCGGGAAATCAATGATTTTTGTCCCGATCCGTCTACTCTTCGGGTTTACGTTTTTTATTCGAACCGTGCATGTTTTACCAACCAGAACGCCGTCCTTCGGCATTTTTCTTTCATCAGGATACCAGGCTAATGCTTCAATGCCGGGTGCCAGTTTGACGAAAACTCCAACATTTTCGACAACGCTTATAATCTGACCGCGATAGAAGTTATCCACGCCGAATTTTTCCTGCACACGATTCCATGGATCTTCCAGCAATTCCTTGCGGGAAACACGGACTTGTCGTTTAGTGCGATCAATGAAAGTGATTTTAACGGTAAGTTCAGTACCGAGCGCGATGAGATTCCGTCCAGATACCGTCCAGTCATATTCATAGTCATGGATCGGAAGAACACAGATAACGCCTTTCACACGAACGTAGAGCCGCTCATCCTCAAAACCGGATACTACGCCAGTGACAACATGATCAATTTCTGCTGTTTCCCAAAACTCTTCCTGCAGCTCCTCAAGAGCTTGGACTCGGGAGAGTAGTACAATCCCTTTTTCCTCGTCGAATACATTGAGATTTTCAGCGTCCTTGCCAAGTCGTGTTACATCGAGCACCATAAAGTCGACAGTGTGATCGATAAATCCAACAAGAGACCTGTAATTTTGCTTGTCGAATTGGGTCTCGTAGATCAATCCTTTTAAGTCATTGTTTAACTCGACGAGCGCTACTTGCATCTTCTGCCCGAACGGAGCATGATTTTCGACTCCAATAACAGTTCCCTGATGAATAGTTTTGCGGCGAAGTGACGTTCTATACTCCTTTATCGGATGTACTGCTAATGCTTCATTCATGATTAATTCCTCCTCTTTTTAATGTAAAGATTGTACATATTTTCATCGATAAGACTTAATCCCATCAGGTCTACAATTCCGTCTAACCTATCGGATACGATAATTGACTTTTTTTTGAAGTGATATTTTATTGTTGCATCGGGTATATTCGTTGACCATGCGACTTGGTACATGCCCTTGTCAGTTGCCGTCTGTTTGGAGAGGTCAATAGTAACTGTTATGAAGTGGGATTGGCCTTTATTGTTCGTTTCCCCAGGTTCCAGATCCGCAAGTAGATTCCGGACCATTACATTTGTACTAGACCATTCCATCAATAAGTGAGGACTCGATCTTTTCATATGCCCGATGATGCTTAATAAGGGAACCGAGTCATAGACGTACAAACAGGTATTGTAAAAATGTTCTAAATTCAATACACTGCAAGCTGGATGGGTAAGCACAAAATCTAGCTCCTCAATGATCTTTGCCTCTTGTCCCATTACATACTCCTTTCTCCAGAATAAATATCGTATATTGATTAATAATCTAATATATATACTAATATACTACTATACTACTATTGAAAAATGAAGAACTATTTTACTCTCTGCAGATAACTTACTTTTCTCTCTTTGTGCGTTTTGGCCTTCTTTTTTACAACATCAAAAATCTTGTCGAGATGGATTTGAACAACCGTACTCCCGAAACGATCACTAGTTAAATGGATAAGATAAAGATTCTCCTCAAACGTAATGTTTGTATCCTGGTCATATACCTCTCCATTTTTCACTTGATCCATCAAGTATCCAAGAATCTCACGTCCGTAAAGGACATCTCCCTCTACTTCCGCTTCTGGATGGTTAAATAAATCCTCCAGTCCTTTGGATTTATGTTTAGCTGGAACACCAGTTACCGGGTTCAAAATAGTGAGAATTCTGGCCTCATCCACTTCCGTAAATACAATATGAGCTAAGCCATCAGAACCGATTTCCAGTTTGAACAATTTCCCGTTGTAGTTCCACATGGCTGCAATATTAAAATCGAGACTAAAAATACGATCCAGGATATCGAGAATCAGCTGCTCCCCATCTTCTATTCCCTGGTCCAGCATAAGATCAGGGTATCCGTAGTAATGTAAGCCATTTGTGCGGATGTAGAGTATATTCCCGTCAATATCAGTTGTTGTAACTGGAAGTACAGAAGGATCAAAGAATAGATGCATCGTGATTCACTTCCTTTCATGTATCTTAATTTCGATTATATACCCCTTTCTGAATTTCACAAAATTTTATTGATTACTTACTTGAATAATTTCGTGTTTTTACTCAATAAGCATTTCCAATAAAAAATGGAGAAGGTGGTTCTACCCTCTCCATTCGGTTGATCGAAAAATTAAAGTTCCATTTCGAATGTATCATAAATTAGTTCATTTTTGATCTTCAGGTTTTTGCGAAGACGAACTTTTTGCATGGATGCAAGAGAAATATTGTTTATGGCTTCTTCAGCGGTTTCGCCAACTGCTCCAAGTCGCAGTTCTGAAATGTATGCCGTATAGTTATTGTCACCTTGTCCCCTTCAATCATGATGTGTAATGTTGCTTTCGGTGTTTGTGCGGTTTGCATACTTAAACTTCCCCTCAATAAAGTATTTCCATCTAGTCGCTGAAGTCTAAATTCTTGTTTATAAGCCTGTAAATTTGGTTAAAATGATATAACTGACCAAAAAATTAATGTCAGTTTTTTTCATTTCATTATGAAATTTGACCCTCCTATTTTCATTAAAAGACGCCTAAGATAAGCATTTCTCGTTTCAATACCCATATGTTAATAAGTTAATAAATGTGATAGTATACTAATTAACATACCAATAAATAATGAAAGGCGCGATCCATAATGGCTATCGAGTTTGATTTGAATACAACACTACAACCTTATCTGAAAGAAATGATTAAAAAGCTTCCAAATGGAGCAAAATTGGTTATGAAATCTCTCTCTAATGGAGATTGGAATAAAGAAGACTTATCATTGAATAGCCAAGTTCGCCGCGGCGAGTTAAATTTTGCTGTTTGTTGGCTTGAAGCTCTTGGATTAGCTCGTTATATTTCATCTGGAAGGCAAAAACTTTATACGCTGACTCCACTTGGCCGTATCGCATATCAAGAATTTAGTATCGAGTTCCATGAATTAAGAGAAGAAAGGGACTAAGCTAGGGCGGGTTTTACTCCGCCTCACTGGTTCCTTTGCTTTCACGAGCTCCTCTTGCTTCATTGCGCATTCTCTCGGCAAGCTGCTGAACTGTTTGGTCTACGGTTGCTGGCTGAAACACAATATTTGTACCATGCCCGGCCTCTTCGGCTTCGGGAATTATTTCTTTTATAACTTCTTTTTCGGGTTCAATCACCGAATCAATCGCCGACTCTGTTGCTTCGGCTGGCTTGTCCCAAACAGAACTACGTCGAACTGGTATCCCTCTATCTTCCTCTTGCTCCTTCGTGCTTGTTTCTTTCTCGGCTACAGCAACATTTCCTACAGGCTTCGACTTCCCTCCATTTTTCTGCTCCCTCCTTTCTTTAGCTTTCTGTTTAACTTGAGTTAAAATATCTTTTTTTTCCTGGACGACTAATTGGTGGTTATCAATGGAATTGCCATCCTCGTTACCCGGATCCACATCTTCACCCGTCTCCCCTACGAGCTCGATAACTTCCGCACTCTCTGTTGTCAATGGCGAAAATAGCCTTCTCGATAACGGCAAAACAATTCCAATTACCGGATCTTGGCGGACGTTATTATGAACACCACGGAATAAGCATTCTCCATACTCGCCGGTCTCCGGATTGTAACCTTTCAAATTCAAAATCTCTTTCGGTAATACTGTATATCTTTTCTCTTCCTTCAGTTGAGTTTTGAATCCCGTTGCTTCCATTTCATCTGTACCTGTACTTTGACCGATTTTGTAGTCCTCACCGATCATATCAGCGTAATATTGGGCATCCTCAACATCTAAGCCAGCAAGGATAAATTTTTGAACAGCATTCTGCTTAACCATCGTTCCAAGTCTTTCGCTTACATCATCCAGCTGTACGTTGCCCTGGTGAATTACATTTACAAATACTTCAAACTCACGGGCCATTTCCATGAATGTTGAAAATTCTTCATCCGCAAACATTTCGATCTCATCGACAGTCAATTGATGCGGCCTTACCTTCTCCTTCAGGTTACGTCTAAAGGTACTCGCCCGGAGCAGATTCAGATACAGTCGCCCGACGGTATAAGTAAGCGTCTGAAGCGTACCATAAGCACCATTTACCAGTACAACTTCACCGTTTTTCAAGGCATCATCAATATTGAAGGTGGATGGTCCACAAAAGATTTTCTGGATGTGCCTATTGGCCGTCAATTCACTCAGATAATCATACAGATTTGAGTAAGTCTGCATCGCGTGCTCTTGCGTTTTTTGAGATCCAGCCATGTTCCTTGTATATTCGATAAGCAGCGGGACCAAGTTTTCTTGTCCTCTTAATTCAGAAAGGACTTCTGCGCGATAATCATCATTTATCGGTTGAACCAAACGATCCAGCTCGTTATAAGTAACATCATTGCCGTAAGCAAGTTTCAAAGCTTTAATTCCAACCCTCAACAGGTTTGTGGCACGAGATTTAAAGTATTGAACGGCATCTGGTCCCAGGTATCCATGAAAAGCCGATACGTTTGCTTCGATCATAGGTTCAATATCCTCTTTCTCGGGAACGTATAACGGATTTAAACAGTCGGAAAATTCATATTCTGGATCAAGCCGGCGGAATGGTCTGCCTGTCCTCTCCATGAAATTTGATAAACGATTGATCAGTGATCCCTTCGGTTCAATAATGGTTGAACCAATATAATCGTTCAACAAGTCCTGCGATATTAGATTTGTTGCCAAGAGGGTTTTACCTGCTCCAGTTCCCCCGATAATCTGAGCATGCTGCGCCCGGTCTGTCCGGTTTAATACCACGAGTTCACTTTGCCTTTCCTTAGTCGGTACAGTTTGGAAAAGTTCAAGTTTACATTCCTCAGAATAATACCGTAGGTGCGATAGGCAGCCTTTTTCATTCAAATCGACTGTCTCAAGATCGGATAAATTTGCTGTGTTCGAATTATTTTGGAGCGCAACTGTCCCATTGCCAATACCGGCTTCTTGGCTTTCTACTTCTTCAACCACTTTATTTAGTTTATTCCATACAGTGTTCTTAATACTCAAATGAAGTGTGTAGTATAAAGTGAGTGCGACAGTTCCTAAAAGTAACACGAATGCCAGTGGAACACCGTATGTTACTGGAATAAATCGCATAAGGATTTGTCCCAAAGCGAGTATACTAAAAGCATTTAGGAATGTTTGAATGATTGGCTTGGAGTAAGAGTTTTTGAAAAGTGCAGGAGATGAATAAATCATATGCCCCAGGAAGCACGGCAACAATAAAGGAATCGCCCTTAAAAATACTGGATCTTTTAAACCAAAGATAATATCCTGATACCGACCTACTAGCCACAAGAAGAGAAGAATCAAAACACATAACATTGAAAATGCCTGCAGGTTCCATATCGCATTCTTGTTCGCCGGATCCATAGAGAACCTTCGAATCGCTATGAATACATTTTTAAATATAAAAGCTACCATGTGCCCTATTGCCGACAATATTCCACCTAACACCATGCCTGCGTACTTCAAAGTGGACCACCCCCATAGTTGTATGTTTATTAATATATATATTAGTATATTACAGTCATAGGTTTCTTTGCTATGTAAATTAAGCCTCTGATTGGCAGTGTTTATTAACTGTCAATTAGAGGCTTTTTCACTTTGGTGCTCTATCGATTTAAAAAGGACCAGAATCCTTTTTTCTTCCTCTCTTTGCCAGCTGTCGATAACCAAAAACGTATGTCATAGTTTAAATCATGATTATCATTTGCTAATTTCTGAAGTTGGATACGGATCCCCTCTCGTTCCGAATCATCTTTAGCCGCTTCAAAGGCCTCATAGCAGCTCAGGACCGCTTCTTTGATGGTTTGTACTTGAAGTTCCCTCTCCGCTTGTTTGAACCTTGTTATGCGATCCTCAGCGGCATTTGAATACATATTTATAGTAAACGCATGAGTTGGGTGTTTGTCTGCTAATTTTGCAAATTCGCTTTGAAGAGATTCCTTTTCACTGATCGATACTTCAGGAGAAATAATTTTTTCATAAAGTTCAGCTATTTTAATGTTCAATTCATTTATATCCTGATTTGATTCCATAAGGCGTTCCGTGGCTTTTGTTAGACGCTTTTCAATTTCTTCAAAAAACTCGCCACTTTCAACCATACCTTGGAACTGCTCAAACTGTTCCATTTTTCTCATTAAACGAATAAGAATTTCATTATCCTGATCTTGAGTTTTATTGGTTTTTGATAGGCTAGTTTGACCACTTATGAGCTCTTTGAGCTGCGGCAACGTAAACTCTGATGCTTCGCCGGTCAAACCATGAATCATTTTCATCTTAAAAACGGAAATATAATTATGTTTATATGTTTTTGCATTACCTTCTCCGTATTCAACTGGATTGATGTACTCAAGTAAAACACGCCTCTTGTTCTTCACAACATGCGGTTCTGTTTCAATAATCTCAGCTACTTGATTTGATATGTAAAGAGCATCTTTATCCATTGAAAGAATTCGTTCTGTAAATAGACGCTCCAACCAGCCGCGTTTTTTATAAATTTCGTACAGCATTGAATTCCCGTCGAATGCTTTGATTAATATCTCTCTCATTTCATCACGTCTTACCTCTTCTAACTCTTCTTTTGTCATAACTACAGGTTGATCGTTCATATGAAGCACCCTCTCCTTACAAGAAATTCCGGAAATACTCTATAAGGCTATTTTACTAGAGTCTAGAATGAATAAAAAGAGTTAATCCATAGTTATTCACTTTATTTTTTATCCGATTAAATTCGGCACTAAACCGTATATAACCGTTTATATTCGAATTAATACGAATAAATTTTATCATGAATAACAACGAATAACCATCTTTTATTCAGTTGAACCATCCTAATGATATCTTTATTAGATGTGTATCGTATTTTAATAGTATTCATCCTTTATTATAATGATTCATATAAAACCGCATATAACCGGATATATCCGTATTAATCCACTAATGAGTAAGGCTGATTAACTAGGTTTTATTCAGCTGTTGGTCTATCTCCAAAGACGATGATTGCTTCATCCGAATCGTAGTGCATACAGCCAGCGATAAGGATAGGTTCGGTAAGCTAGAACATCAGGATGGTGGAAGAGCGGTTCATGGACGTTCAAGCTCAAAATGATTTATAAAAGCTTCAGGCGCCACTCAAACGGCGGCAACGGCCGGCAAGCGATTAAAGCAATGCACGCTCCGGTTTGTTAACTCTGTTAACACTGTTAATACACTGATTTATAAGGGTTTATGTGTTAACAAAAGATCCTCTGAACAATCTTCGATTTAACGGTTACATAGACACTGAAAGAAGTGAACAAAATAAGTAATCTCTTAAATCTCCCGACAGCCATCGACGAATAGAAAGGTGAGGAGGAAATGGCAGCTATTCATTCCATATCGATTTACGTAGCATACAAATAATATTATAATATCGTTTTAATATTATTATGATGCTTTCTATGTTAAAGGAAATGAATAGATTTAATAGGGATTGATTCTATCAAATTTGGCAATAATATAAATTAACGTGTTGATGCTTCGACACAGAATCTGTAGGGCTTCTGGCTGTTCGTGATGCTTTCAATGTATAACAAAAGTCGCGAACCCACGTGCGAAGAGTCGAAGATGATGATGCCAAGCCTGTTGGCATTACCATTGCGGCATCAAAGACACCCATCTGTCGATTGATCTGCTTTCTGACCATATCTGGATCAGTAGCGGCATCGTTTATATATGGCTCTTCGCCACTAGCGATATTATGAGCAAAAATCGCTCTATCAACCATCAGTAAATCTTTGAAAATCGGACAAGGGAATTGGTATAGATGCTTCGCTCTGCGTTCACCATCTGTAGCAGCATAAACATGTCAGCAAATGGGCAGACTGGTTGCTGGACAAGGGAATTGGTTCAGGTGCGAGCGATGCGTGGCTCCAAGCTGTAGCCAGTTCTTTTCTTATTTCAAGGCGAAGTTCAGTTTACCCGCCAGAACGTATACCATGGCGATGATATTTTTCTCGGAGCGGTAACCACGAGCCTTCCGTTTGGCGGCCTGGAACAAGCTATTTACGCCCTCCAGCAGACCATTGGTTAGTTTTGATGAGAACCAGCGAACAACGCCATCGTAATGATTTTGCAGCATCTTGGCGACATCGACCATAGGAGCCAACTGGCAACGCAGTCCCCACCCAATCCAGTCTTTAAGCACCATCGGTGCGATCGCCGCAGGATAACGGTAGATCTCTTGCAGAATGAGACGCATACGGTATGCTTTGGCTGTGTCTAAATCACAGTCCTTCAGTTTCGCCATCGTTTCTTGTTGAGCTGCCGTCAGGTTTTCCGGATTCTTTAGCCACATATAACGTGTATCTTTCAGTTCAGCACAGCTCTTCCGTTCAGTGCGGCGGACTTCATCAACGGCTTCGTTGGCTGCCTGAATGACATGAAACTTATCAAAGGTAATGGATGCTTTCGGGAAGTTATCTTTCGCGCCTTTGATAAAGGCGGGGGACATATCCATGCAGACTTCGGTAATATTCTCTGCTTTACCACCATGGGTTTCGAGTTGCATTTTGCATTCGTTCCATGTGCCGGAGTCCTTGCCCTTGGTCACGCAAATGTGACGTTCTTCTGCTCCGGATCCATGAAGATGGTGATGAAGTTATGTCCGCGTTTGGCTGACGTTTCGTCCGTATTAATCTTCGTCACGTATGACAGATCCTGTGCGGCAATCGCGTTATCGACGTAGTAATGGAGAATCCGCCATAGGCGTGTGTCGTGCTCGTCTACAAAGCGACTGACGGCATTCATTGGCATATCCTTGGCCAGTGCGATGACGAGTGCATCGAAGTGAAGTGTGAAGTAGTGCTTCGGTTTGTCTAACGCCCATGGAACGTTAACCCGCATCATTCTGTTACACTGCCCACAGTTGGTACGAGGCAACTCGGCGTGGACATAACAGGGATACTCGAAAAATTCAGATGCCGCCATGTGCGGTCCTTTGCTGCAATATCTTTTACCGGTTGGTCTGGCGCTCCGAAATCCGAGCAAGGAAACAGCGCGCGCTTACGGAACTTGACATAGACGTCTAATTGCTTCGCTTCCACATTGAATTCAACTTGGTCAATGTACCACGGTTCCGGGATATGCAATAACTCCTCGAATCCATCGATTTTAGCAGCAAACATATGAAAACACCGTCCTCAACTGATTCTTTTAAATCCAGTTTTGACGGTTCAATCTGACTTTAAACATTCATAAGAGCGAAGAAGCTTATATATGCAGAGACACCGCATTCATCATCGTAATACTGATTGCAATAGAATTCTCTTATCACTCAAGACAGGGAAAAAAGTTACCATCTTCAAAAAAAAATATACCTGATTTTGCACGTATGCAGTCTAACAGAGACGTCCTTCGCCTAACAGATGATAACGAAAGGGGAGGGGGGACAAAATGCAGATAAAGCCCTTATAAGGAGACTGCTGCAAAAGTCTATTTTTCAGTACAAGAACAAAAAAGAAAAACGAGCCTATAGAATCGCTTCCAAGGCTCGTTTCAAATATAAGGAGTCATAATTGACCATATTTTTTTGTTTATATCCAACAAAACACTACTTTTGCGTGCTCTCAAACAGGATTAACTCCGGAATTATCTATAAGAATCGACTACATCATCACCAAAATTTTTACCGGCTTTTCTAGGCATTATTGGTTCGGATTCAGGATTTGGAATATTTGAATCTTTTTCGATTGCGTGGTTGCTTTCCACCATATTTTTAAAATTATCCCTGTTCACGTGCATTTGTTCGCTTTCTTGCGAGCTTTTGTTGATAGTATTCCGACTTATATCCGCTTCTGCAGAAGCTGAGAAAAATGGGGCAGCTTCATGATTAGAGAAGTTAGTTCGCTCTGAATAATTTGACGGTGTTGAAAGTGCGGATCCGAAATGTATTTGTTCTTTCATCGCTTGAATATTACGTTTACTCGGGATGAAGTGTTGGAGATTGCGTAATCCGTTTTCCGCAATCTCTTTTTCGATCAAATACCGAATCGAATCACTATATATTCCTTGCATATTGAGCCATTGGAATATGAGGGGATCTTCATCTCTTTTCATTTTTAATACATACGGTTTACCGGGTACCGCATCAGTCGGTTTCAAGCTGTTTCACCCCCAGGACTCGTATTTTTCTTCACAATTATTCACCGGCAGCTGCAATCCTTTTATGAGTTTCCTTATAAACTTTCTTTAATTTGGAGTAAAGGGAGCTCCGTACAAACCAGTCCAACCCCTCTGCATTTAAGGTTACAGCATATTTCGCAGGAATGTAAAAGAGTTGAATGCGGGAATTATCCGCCAGCAATTTGATTCTTGGATGGATGCTTTCTCTCATGAGAATACTTCCTCCGCCATAGACGGCAATAATATCAATCTCATTTGCACCAATTTTCAATACTTGATCGCTAATATGCTGCATAATTTGATTTACTTGATTGTCCAAGTGCGGTCTAAATGCCTGTTTTGCTTCTTGCAGGAATTTGTGTTTGCGATCGGAGAATTCACTAATCAAAATATCGCTATACTGTTGGCGTGAAATGGAGTTAAAGGCATAAGGCGCCAAAACGAGCAAATCATCTACAGCTTCTACAATAGCGTGACCAACTCCGTGGTTTACACCATGGCAAAAGTCCTTATCTACTGCATCACCACGTGTAAACGGGAAATCGGTAGTGCCATCGCCGAGATCGACATGAAGTATGTTCTTACCGTCCAGGTAGCTTCCATCGATATCACCAAGTTTGTACTCGATAGCGAATTCTTCAAATAGATCAACATTTTTACCTTTATCTTTGGCTTTAGCAGCTAATTGGGGCTTCTCGTAACTACCGGTTCTCCAGTTGCTTTCACGATCCATCTGCAATGCAAAGACAGGTGGGGTACCCTCTTGCAAGACTTGTACATAATCAAATTCAATCTTCACATCCACTTTTTTAGTCAATCCTAGATGCACGGTCACGTTATGACTACCGCTCATAAATTTACTTTGAAGTGTTTCTACATTTCTAGGGGTGTGCTGTTTAACCGGCATCGCAATTGCTTGATCGCTATTTACCGTAATGGAATCAGGCAAGGAACCTCTCTCATAAGCTACTTCAACAGCTCGAGCAGCAATTGTTCCGAGCGTGTTTATGTATGGGATCATTTGATCCGATTTTGCGTTGTTTCCCTTGACGTAAAGGCTCGTAACATTTTCCCCCACCGTCTTCAACGCATGTCGGCCAATGAGGTATGTACCCGTAGGGACAGCGGATGAGATGATCGAAACAACCAAGTTGTCATAAATGTTTTTGAGGTTCTTTGGAACATCCGTATCGTCGTCCGTCCATGGGATAGATACAGCTCCAGCATATACGTTTGGTTGCCGTATCAACTTTCCATCAATGTAAATTGACTGTTCACTATTCCCAATATCGTTGCCTACAACTAATTCAAGTTTCATAGTCGTTCCTCCCAATATATTCTATCAACCTACCAAGATTGTAGACTCTTTTATAATACTAGTCAAATAAAATAACAATCTTATTTGAATACTATTATAATACTGTCTAAATCGACAAATGATGGTTTAATTCAACCGAATAAAGCTGATTATAATCATCTTAATTCAGTTAGAACCACAGTCTTATTCGTATTTATCCGTACAAATCCGTAGTCAAACGGTCATATTCTGAAATTGATGATTGCTCTATTGCTCATTCTTGTATTACTATTTTGCTATTGAAGGATCCGCAGCAACCAGATCCGTCAGTCATCTTAGTATTAAGGCTAGGAAGAGAGGAGAGATGGGACAAGGATGAGAGGGTCGTTTTTTTT
>NZ_JAKGAP010000051.1 GCF_021532375.1 Paenibacillus alkaliterrae | reverse complement strand
TTTTTTTTGACTATTGAATCCGCATATCGTACTTTCAGAAGATTGTAATCTGTTTGTACATCGTACTTTTAATGTGTTTAACATCGTGCAATTAAATGTTTTTATATCAGTTTCTTTATCTGATTGCACATTGGTTTTTACATTGAACGGCAATTGTCCCCCAAATATGGCTCAAAACCGCGTCAGTCTTAGCTCTTTTTTATGGCTGAATTCGCGACTAACACCGAAAACGGTTTGCTGCAAATCAACCCCAGCCCACTCATGGGTCAAGAAAGGAGTTGTGTCCGGTGAAGGAACAGGAAGAGGTTAGCCGCGGCGTCATTACGGTTCCGGATGAAGGCGGAAAACGAAAGAGACGTTCTTCAGGTGAGTATTCTCTTGGTGATGTTATTGCTGGCTTAGGGAGTAGGGATTGGAGAATTCTCATTGATCTGTATTTATGTCGTCTAATGCCTCAGTCAGTTGCGGTAAATATGTTCTTTTTGGACAGCCCTGAACAGCATTATCCGGAATATGAATCAGTTGGGCCGGATAAGAAAGTTATCTTGGATGATAAGAATCGTCAGCGTGCCCTGATAAAAGCGCGACGAAACTTCCAGGAGATGAGGAACGGGGGTCTGATAGAATCCACAAACATGATTCCAGATGAAACCGACAAGCCGGCTCATAAACGTGGACGTATAAGAGGGGAAACATGGTATTATCTGACGGCAAGAGGCCTACGTATTGTGGAGATCAAGATTGGTGTTTTGGAGGAATCCAGACTTTCGAAGCTTGAACTCGATATGGAGAGGGCGAAGAAGGAACACTTTTGGGAGCTTGGGAAAGTCTACTTGGATCTTAGGTATAACTGGATGGTGAAATTCCCGGAGTTTAATCAATTTAAGGATTGGGATTGGCACCCAGCCTTTTCGGTATACTCCGATAGTGAAGCTATGTCGGTTCGACCCGATGCAGTCCTTCGGATAGGAGAGCAGGTTTTCTACGTAGAGTTGGATCGGTCTACGGAGCCTGTGCAACGATCGCCATTTTATACCGATCAGGTATCCATTGAGAAGAAGCTGGAAAGATACAGGGACGTTCTCAAATTATCGTCGAATAAGATTCAACGAAGCGGGATCATAGCCTTCATACTCCCTGATGTTGTTTATAAGTCACGCCTGGAGAATATCAAAAAGGCAGCTTCACATGTATTCCCTAATGATGAGCAACGTGTCCTTGTCGGGAAGAACATTGGAGATATCATCATGTCGCTACAATAAGCTGATCCAATAGTTATCAGCATTAAGTAGTTGAAATTCTCAAAAATCCTATATGATGGGCATTTAATCAACAGAATTTCCCAATAGCTGTATACTAATTAATATATTAGTGTGCTATTATGTTAGTTGAAAAGGTGGTGTCCTTTGGGCAGAAAACAGAAGGCTTTATTGCTAATCTTCTCTGCGGTGTTCTTATTGGCCACATTGTTCCTTTTGTTCCGGCCTCCTGAACATTTTGAACCTTTGCCTTCACCACATGAGGTTCCAAATTATTTTTATTGGGTCTGAAGTGGTGCAAACAAGGAATTATCCAGAAATGCGGAGGATCCATTCAACAATACTTGTATATTAGTAAATTAACTAATTAACTAATATACGAGAATCATCCCTTGAAGGAGTTGAACGCTTGAGCAAAAACAAGAAAGTCATAGTAGCAAGTGTCGGTGTGTTGGTCGCCCTGATCGCAGCTGTCTTGCTCATTCGCACCCCAGCGGAGAAAGAACTTGTGCCTGAACCAACGAAGCAGGTTGTGCAGGAGGACATACCGGAAATTCCGCCTCCTAAAGATTTGGACAAGACACATGAGAAGGTCGTAGCTATCGTAGACGACATTTCCGGGGAACTTGCGAACCAGGCACCTTCTGTATGGCAGAAGATCGTTAACTTCTGGCAATGGTTCGAGATTTTCCCAGCCAAATACGCCATCATACTCCTCGTGGTTGCAGTATTGATCATTGGAATGGTTACCGGAGGCAAAAACAAACGAAGTCAACAAGGGAGGTGATTAATAGTTGAGTTTTCTGAAAAAGAAGAATAAGAACAACGAGGTTGATCCTCAGGCAGCGGAGAAAGCCTCCATGAAAGACGAGCCCAAGAAAAAATCGGATAAGTCAATCAAACCGCGGGCACCGCGGGCGAGTGCTGGCAAGAAGATTATCCGTACTGTCTTCTGGACGTTTCTGAGTCTCCTCTTGCTGAAAGGCGCCATCTCTTTTGCACAAGGAACGCGGGTCATTAACCAGACAACGGTTTACGGGAACACCGAGACCATCGTATCCGATTCCGTAAAGGGATTCGCAACTGATTTTGCGACGGAATACTTCACCTGGGATGCGAACTACACTCTCGACCGGAACAAACGCTTGGAAAAGTTTATCAAGGGTATTGAGTCTGATATGGGATTGAAGACGGTCGATGTGAAGAGCTCCAGTAAAGTCACTTCCGCGGAGGTATACGGAACGAACGTCCTCGATGATAAGCACATCGACATTACCGTTGTTGTATGGCGTACCGTTACGCCGTTGCCCGATAAGCTACAAGCGGCGAAAGGAAAAGCGGGGGAGCCCGTTATCGTAACGAGAAAAACCTATATGGTCGTGCCAGTGACCTTGGCAGCCGAAGGCCCGGTTATCCAAGCGTATCCTCGATTCGTTTCCGAACAGGCCAAAGGAGAAACCATCGATCCCGCTTCTCAGGGTGTTGCCGTGGGTGACTCAGCCCTGATTCAAAAGGGAACCGAGCTCGCTGACAGTTACCTTCGGTCCTGGTATGAGGGTAACGCCAGTCAACTCAAATACTTCTACGCTGATAACGTCAAAGCTCCGGAATCGCTAATCAAGTCGGAATTCTCCTACAAAAATCTGAACTTAGTCTCCATGTTCTCAGTTCCATCACCTGATGGAGCCGGTATAAACTATCGCATCGATGCCAATGTCTTGGTGAATAGCGATATTGGAGAGCCATTCAATAACTCGTGGTCATTAACCGTTAACGAGAAGGATGGCAAGTTGTTCGTCATCTCCAATGGTATCAATCAACCGAAAAAAGCACCAAGCGATGCGGAAACAACGGATCCAGAAATGGATTCCGAGGTCATGAAAGAACCCGCTTCATCTGAAACAGTCCCTACAGATACACAATAAATTTTCTAAATTTGAGAGGAGATTTTTTACATGAAATTCAACCGTGAAATAGCATTGAAGGTCCTTCTAATGTCCATCGCTCTGTTCTGCATCGTATCCCCTGTCTTTGCAACAGGTGTAGGAGAGAGAGCTGGTGCATCACTCACGAAAAACATCAATGCCCTGATCCCTGCTGTACTTCTCGTCGTTGGCGTCTACTTCTTATTCGTTCGTGATTGGATGAAAATGGCAAGTTTCGTCGCTATCGCTCTCGTCGTTGCCATCTTCACGAACTGGACGTGGATTAAAAACCTCGCCTCCAAACTCTACAATGCATTTATGGCGTAAGGCATGAGCGATAAACCTGAATCTCCACGTGTCTCTGTTTCAAATTATACAAAGATTTGGAACCTTGACTGGGTTATCTATGCATTGGAAGGGAAGAAGCTGCCGGTCCCGGCGAATCTTCGAATCGTGGGGATATTCGTGGTATGCGAACTTGTGTTCCTTATTCTTGGAAAGACTATACTATTCTTCCTTCCACCGTCGTACACAGTGTTCCTGCTCCCTGTAGGCGCGACCTGGCTTATTGCAAAACAGAAATTAGACGGCAAAGCCCCTCATAAATGGTTGCTCGGCATGATTTTCTTTTGGATGCGAAACAAACACCTACATCGGTACAGGAAGTTTGAGCACACGAAAAGATATGTTTACGATAGTAAAGTAGTTTACCGCACACGGAGAGAGCGTGGATAATCACGCTCTCTTTTCTAAAGGAGGTTTTCACGCTTGGCACTGGCAGCGAAAAACAAAGTAAGTAAAGTGAATATCGAATTTCCCATAGCCTACTTCGAAAATAACCTGATATTCAATCACGACAAGACCGTATACGCGGTCTACGAAATTAATCCATTCATATACGATCACCTAAGCGACCAGCAACAGATCGATCGGTTGATTACACAGACTTCTTTCTTGGCGTTGATGACCGACAGTTTTCATATCTTATGGCTTCCCCGCACTCATGACATTACCGCTCACCACGAGCGACTGAAAGAACGCCTTCACGGCCCCCTAAAGAATTGGGGAAAAAAAGTCATCAATACGATGAGCGAGTATCTTAACGAAAACTATAACAACGTAAAAGGTGCCAACAATTCTGATTACCGCGCTTATATTGCGGTCTACCTTCCGAAAAATGACGCAAAAGATTTGGTCGAGCATGTAGAAACAGCAGCGACTGAACTGAAAAAGCTATTACTTCATCCGAAACGCTTCATTGATAATTTGGCCGGCATCAATGAACCAGAAATCTTCGAACATGAGTTTCAGTCCTATCAGGTGAAGGAACACCAAATCTTCGATCGGCTATCCCGCAAAATGAAAATAAAACGCGGCACACATGCGACGATCGAATGGCTGATCAAACGGAATTTTTGGTGGGGCATTGCGGATCCGACACTTCGCTCGGTCGACGAAGACGGATGGAACCCAAAAAAATCGAAAGGGGAGCGTGGTGGACTCAGCACGATACTGTACGATTCCCGACAAGTACTTACGCTTACAGAAGGGGATATCGATGCGTCAAACCCAAGAAGAATTAAAATCACGCAGCCGCATGAAGGCGTTGAAAAGCAAGTCTATCACGCTTATCTAACACTTTCAGAGCTTCCCGAATCACTTGAAATGCCGGGAAGTGAATGGCTATACAGCGCCGCAACACTGCCTTTCCCAGTTCAAATGAGTGTCAAAGTTGAAGTTCTTGAAGCACGGGATGCACTGAAGAAGCTCAGCAAGAAGAAAATGGACATTGATAACCAGGTTAAGAACATTCACGAAGCGGGAGCGACTGTTCCGATCGATTTGCAAGAGAAGCAAGACCGTGCCCTCTATCTGGAAGACGAGTACAAGAAGCGGAAAAACCCGACTTTCATCACGCACGTAACGTTTGGCCTTTACCACACCGACCTGAATATGCTCAAAAGTAATATAAGGATCATCCAGGATCATTACCGCGATTTCGGTAATATCCACGTTGAATTGCCAGCCGGCGATCAATGGCTGCTATTCAACGACTTCATACCCGGTTCGCCTCGGTATGTATCTGACTACATACATCGTATTCCGCCTGAAACTTTGGCTGCTGGCATGATTGGTGCAACGCAAGAACTTGGTGATGGTGTTGGCCTTTACATCGGAACGACCGGATCTCTGCAGCGGCCGGTTTACGTTGATCTAAGGCATGCCAGTCAAATTAACCGATCGCCTTCTTTCAGCTTGCACGGTACTTTGGGGGGCGGAAAATCTGTTCTGCTGAATACACTCGGTTATCAAAATGCCGTGACCGGTGGAAAGACTCTGATATTTGACCCGAAAGCAGAACGCTCGCATTGGCCCGAAACGTTAACTGAACTTGAAGGGCAAATTCAAGTCGCAACGCTCTCAGCTGAGCCCGAAGACGTCGGTAAACTGGATCCTTTCCTCATGCTTACCAACATCGAGGATGCCAAAGAAGCAAGTATGGACATCCTGTCCTATCTTGCTTCCGTTAAAACGAATTCCATCGAATACACGTACATTTCACAAGCTGTCGTACAAGTAGCGACTAATTCTAATCCTTACTTATCCAAATGCATAGAGGTACTGGCGGAGATCGGAAAGACCCGTCAACCCGCAGCCGTAGTTGCGGAAGTATTGGCCAGCTTTCAAGACCTGTCCTTCGCGAAGTTGCTGTTCGGTAATGGTGAGCAAAAGACGCTCAATATGGACTATGCAATGAACATACTGCAAGTCCAGAACTTAAAAATGCCTGCCGTCGAAAAACTACCTGAAAACTACTCTCTTGCCGAGAAAATGTCCGTCGCCACCATGTATTCAATTGGCCGATTCATGGACCGATTCGTCTATTATGATCGGACAATCTTTACACTTGCCGAAATGGATGAAGCATGGGCGATTATCCGAACTCAAATCGGTAAGGAGATGGCGGACCGCGTAATCCGTACTGGTCGATCCCTAAACGGTGGCCTTTGTATCGCAACACAGAACGCGACGGACATGTCTGGTGACTTAGCCGGTAACATCGGTATGAAATTCGCCTTCCGCGACGCGGATACGAAAAAGGTCAAGGATACGCTGTCGTATTTCGGTCTCGAGCATACACAGGAAAACATGGACATGGTGAAAAACCTGGAGAACGGACAGTGTTTGATGCAAGATATTTACGGCCGCATCGGGGTACTAACCGTCGATGTTGTATTCCAGCATCTATTCGACTGTTTTGATACCCGTCCACCGGAAGCTGTAGATGAAGACGCGACGCTAGAAGAGGAAAATGAATACTCGATCCTAGAGCGATTCGCGAAATACCACGAGGAAGCAGCCGCGGCGTCCGAGGAGGATGATGATTTTGATCCAGAAGATGAAGAGGATTAAACGCCCATCAAAACGAACAGCGATCATTCTCGGAGTATTGATCGCTTTCGTCTTCTGTTTTATAGTCCCGGTTTCCGTGAGCTATGCAAGCTCCCTTGACGAGATGATACCGAACTGCCCGAAGAACGATCCTTCGTGTTCAAATCAGAATACTGCACTCTACAATAAATTCGGCGTATCGAAATATGCATTTCAAACCGTTCAGCCCGAACGATCTTTCTGGAATGTAGGGGCCAAGGCGACGGATAGCATCAATTCGATCTATGATCATTCGTTAAGCATGCTCTTCTTGTTGGGCGTACAGATTACGCGCTTCTTCAATTTCATCGTTCGGGAAGCATTCACATTTAGCTATATGGATACATTTATCGATGGTATAGCAGGTATGATCAAGAATCTGACAGGTGTAAGCGGCGGGTTTATGGGCAGGGGTTTATGGAACAGCATGTTCGGAGTGTTTGCATCCGCAACCTTGCTCTACATGCTCTGGCAGGTGATCCGTCTGCGGTTTTTAGATACCGTACAAACCGCAGTTTCCTTCTTGTTGGCGGTTGTCGTAGCCTTAACTTTCTTTTCGCAAGCGGGGACAATCCTTAAATTCTTCAATGCTGCAGCGACGGAGCTGGGAGACACGATGTATACGGCCCTCGCGGTACCCGCTGGTCTCAACCAATCGTCATCCGACGGTATAACCGTCGTTACCGAACAGGTATGGATGAATCTCGTCATGAGGCCATATACCATGCTGCAATATGACAAGGCCGACCTTTATGAAACCGACCCAGCGACTGTCCAGAAAATCCTTAATACCGATCCCTACTCTGAGGCCCGTGATAAAGCCTTGAAAGACGTTCAGGATAAATACCCTGCGGTCGGAAAAATCCGTTCGGATGAGCAAATGGTCATTCTGGTCTGTAATGCCTTGTTTGGTTTGTTAATCCTTGGCTTGCTAAGCTTTTGGTCACTCGCTACGATATTCATTCGACTGAAGCTTCTTATCCATGCAGCCTTTATGTCGGTTACGCTTCTGGCGTCACTGCTTCCTGGACGGGAAGCGGGCTTATCAGTCGTTCGCGGACAATTCGTTAAGCTGATCGGAATTTCCCTGACAACTACCATCACATTCTTTTTTCTGGACTTATCGATCGTTATGGGGCATATGGCCTTCAACATCGTATACAACACGGCGAAAGCCGGATGGTTTGTCGCAATGTTGGTTGAAGCCATTATAATCGTTGTTGTTTTTAAGTATCGTACCGAACTAGGATCTGTCTTCTCGAAAGCGGCTGGCGTCATTCCAATGCCGCAGAAGGCAAAGTCGACCGTTATGGATGCCGTTCAACGGAATGTTACCCGCTCCGTTTACAGCAAAGCAGGCACCGCGGTCAGTGGAATGTTCAATCGGAAGGAGCCAGAGGGCGTGCCGAGCACGTTCAATCCGAATTCCATCCACAAAGCCGGCGACAACCTCAACGACGCGACCAACGCAAGCATGCAGCTGCGCTACCAACGTGAGAAGGACTCTGCCGAACAACTCTCTTCGGAGTCCGGTCAACCGGTTCAGTACACGCCTTACGTCCAACGGGTTAATGAAAACCTCAAAAACGGAACGAAGAATCCATTTCGCGGTATGGACAAAGAGTGGAAAGAAGAAAAGACGCGGCTTAAAGGGATCAAGGATGACGGCGGCGATGTGAAGCAGTCAATTCTTACGCAAGGCGTAAACGAAGTCATGAATGATCAACAGGTTGCCGCGACAATGTACTCCAACGAGAATGCGATCCGGCAAGCATCTACGTTCATGGTCAATCGTCCGAAGCGGGCCGTCGAGCAGATGCAGCGTGCTGGTACGCTAAACAAGAATCGCAAGCTGGAGACTTCGATCGACGACTTCTGCATGATTGAGATTTTTGAGCGATATAAGGTCGAGTACAAGCAGGCGATCGACACAGCGAATGCCACCGGCGAACCAGTCAAGCACTCCGACTTCGTAAAGGGGATGGAAAGCCGCTTCAAGCAAGCTAGCCTGAGTACCACTCAACAGGTAAACAAGAAGATGCTTTCCCGCAATGGGCGAATCTCTGTGGCATCGCAATTCCATAACATGCCGGAGTTTAGACAGAAGAGGGATGATCTGCTAAGCGCGAACGCCGCCTTTATGAAGGCGACCTCACCGAAAGAGGGCGTTCAAATACTCGCTCCTGCGGTCACATCAAGTGCTCCAATTAGCACGTCGGGCCTTGCAAAGTTGTTGCCTGCCGTTCCGACCGCTTCGACGAAGCTGGACATTCCGCTTACGGTTACTGCAACGCCGCAGGTACAGGCATCCTTCGATATGTTGAGGGTCAAGTTGCCGGACAATCTCAAAAAGAGCATGGACGACGCGAAGGCAGGGCTTTCCCGTGCCGTATCCGCTCTCGAGCCAGGCGAGCGGTTTGAAGTTGATACCGTCGCCAAAACGGCTGTGCTGATCAATATGCAGCAAACGGTCTCGGCCAAGGTTTCTACCGACTTGAATACCGTAAGTAAGGAACTCGAAGTCATGCGCCGCGCGAGCGGCACAAAACTGACCGAAGCAGCTGTGAACACAAAAAACAAGGAAATCGAACAAAAAGTTACGAAGAAAGCACAAACGACACGGACACCCAAGAAGCGGAAGCAAGCTGAAATCAATAATAGTTAGGAGGAATGCTCATGGCCTCGTTTGAACAGGCCAGCGAAATGGCGAAGGAGTTGCTGAAACAGCATCTTAAAAATCAGTTGAAGAAGCAGGTCGGCACCCAGATTGCTAACCATTTCGTCTCCTTCTGGTACGTGTATCTTGCACTACTCGTCATTTTCATGTTCTTCTATATCATCGCCGCGGCGATCTCCAGTTCTCAGACGGTTGCCGCGCAAACCTTTATCTCCGAGAAGTTTCTTCCGCCACAGATTTATATCGAAAACTTGGAAGAAAGCATCACAAGTGGTTTTGGGGAGCGTATCCATCCGGTTACTGGTGTCCACAGCTTTCATGACGGGATAGACCTTGGTATACCCGTCGGAACGCCGGTCGCCAGCTCCACCGATGGCGTCGTCAAAACAGTAAACTATCCGAAACTGTCCGATACCGACGCCATTAAAAGTATGGGTATTTACGTCGCGATAGAAAGTAATGATTCAAGTCTCGAAAGTGCTATAACTCGCTATCTACATCTTAGGGATGCGTATGTAATTCCAGGACAAATCGTGAAGAAAGGGCAAATCATCGGGCTATCGGGTAACACCGGGCGCTCGACCGGTCCCCATCTTCACTATGAGTTGATTCCTGGTGAACAAGATGCGGTCGATCCCACGCCGTTCATTATGATGATTTCCCAATTGACGGACGTGGCGAGCGAAGCCGCATTCGATGTTATGGCAGATATAAATTGGTTGAACGTATCAGGCAATAATTATGAGTCCGATCAACTGCTCTATATCAGCAATGTTTATGTGGAGACCACAGCGCCCGCATTCAATGAACAGGGAACCATCTATATCCGGGACCTGAATGGAGGCGGTTTGATCGGTACCGGGAACGGGGGAATGAGCGGCTCGAACGGCGCCGGACCTGTTATTACAGTGCCCAGCTCATTAGGGACACTCACGAATCCATTTTTTATTCAGTGGGCGCCATATGCCATGGCGGAAGAACAGCGGAGTGGAGTCAAGGCCAGCGTAACCCTTGCCCAGATGGCCCTTGAATCTGCTTACGGCAGATCGCACATTTGTAACAACCTTTTTGGTATTAAAGCAAACCGAAGTTGGAACGGACCATCCTGCGGAGCCACCACAAACGAACAAGATAATGGCGGCGTCTATACAATCCGTGCTAGTTTTCGGGCGTATGATAGCTTCGAAGCATCGCTTGCGGACCACTCCAACTTTCTCTTGCTGAACCGTAGGTACAGAACGGCGTTATCTAAAGCTAATCCGTTTGAATTCGCCAACGAACTGCAGCGTGCGACTTACGCAACCGATAGGCAGTATGCGAACAAACTTAAATCGATCATGATGTCGCAAAACCTGATCAGTTTGGACATGGACCGCGGAATTAATCCGGAAACTGGCGAGCCGTGGACGGACGTTCCTTACGGAAATTCTACTATTCTTGTTTCTTCCGGTAACACCGAGGTACCTACTGTACCGACTACCCCGGCAACCGAGAACACGTCAGAGAAGATAGTGATTATGTTTGGGATTCAGCAAGCCTTCGGCAGCTATGGCCATCGGGTTCATCGAAGTCGCGTTAACGGGCAAAATGTGGTGTCATACACAGACATGATCGACCCGTTTACGGGGGAACCAGTAATCAATTTGGTAAATTACAGTAATGTGCTAAACTATTATTCAGGGGAAACCGAAGCGCCACGCATTTATCTGAAGGATGTTCCCGACGCTATCGCTGTAACGCTTGAATCAGACGATACCGACGATCTTCGCGTGACACACGTAGACTATATAAAGGGGCAATACTAATGCAAACAAAAATAATGGATAGTCTTTTCATAGAATCGTATCTCATGATGAATATGGAAATAACGTTCGCCGGCGTTCGCTCCTGGCTTGAAATGTCCAATCTACCAATGGACGACGTTTCGCTGTTCAAGGCGCTCCTGCAGCCAGAGAAGATGAAGCGGGAGCATCAGGCGGAAATAACCCGCTTAATCGTATATCGATACGAGGATGTATTCTTTCAGGTCAACCGTACAGATGGAGTGGGAGAAACCGATCCACTCCGGGATGTCAACGATCCTATCCATCAATTGCTTCTTCGGTTGATGAACATCCGGTCGCTCGCCGGCGAGCAGAACGCAATGATCGATCTTGGCGTTGCTCTTATGCAGGACAAGGAGCGGGAGATCCCCTTATATCCGTCGCTACACCGATTCTTTGAAACCGCATAAATAGATAGCAACCGGGGGAGAGCTCCCCCGGCTATTTTTTACTATCGTATTAAAGTTAGTTGTAACGATAATGAGACAGTCAAATGAAAGGATTCCCAAGTAAAAGTCAGATGCAAAGGTATGCAATGCGTAAAGCTAAGTATCAGTGGAAACGTGAATCTAGGTTTGGTTGCGTAGTTCAAGGATCAGGGGTTTCTGCTGTTTTAGGGATTTTATTCCTAGTAGGCCTCATTGGTGGCATAATAGCCGATCTTATCTTTCATACCGGTGTGACCTTAGCCATAATAGGGATTATTATAACTGTAGTAGTCGGCATTTTCTATCCATCCGTTTTATTAATTGCGGTAGTAATTCTGATTCCATATTCTTGAACCTTGATGTAATATTGATTGTGTTGTCATAACTACATAAAGGGGTATAATTATGAATTTAAACGAAGTTCTTAAATGGCTCGGATGGTTATCTATCATCGGTGGGGTAATCGCGGGGGTCGTGATCGCTAACGATCCAGATCCGATGCTTGAAGCGATTGACACGTATTACGAAGGTCAATTCCGATGGAGCGTGGCGCTAACATGGATCGCCTCCGGGATTGCTTCCGGCGTTATCTTTTTCTCAATAAGCCGTGCGCTTGAACTGCTGGAGGTAATTGCTGAAAATACTCAAGTAAAGCAGCAAGTAACAGCAACGTCGAGTGATGCTAGAACGTCATATCCTACTATGGGAAAGACAAAATCGTCATCCCTTGAAGCTCTAAGTAAAGGCCATCAATTCAAATCAAATGATTAAGCAGGAGCCGGGGGATCGATCACCCGGCTATTATTTTACTGTCGTATCCGACCAGGATAATTAATTTTGCAACAGCAATCGACTTTATATTCAAGTCACAGGCTGCTGCTGTTAAAAGAAAGAAATCGAGGTTATTGTTTGATGCAGTACAGCCCCTGCCGCCACCTGCTGTTTAGATAATGGACTTCCACTTTGCCTCGTTCATAAACGCAATATACTGACCTATTGGTAGTTTTCGAGCCGCAGCACGTACTTGCAGGCACCACCCTCGTTGTACCTTAAAAGGAATACGGTACTTCTTACACAGTTGTATTAACTCAGGTCTTCTCGTCTTGGCCATTACAATTCACTCCTTCGAATTATCTTCTATATAATACGTTTAACCCTCGAAAATCCTTAATGATTAAGAGTATTGGAACTCAGTATTTTAGCCCAAAAGGCGTCCTGGCCAGCAACACTTCAGGTGTCTACGACTTAACAACTCCCGTTTACGATGTCTTAGGAAAATAAAGTATTAGACAGAAAAATTAAGTGTTAGACTCGAAAAATAAAGTTGTAGACTGAGAAAATAAAGATAGAGACTCGGGATATGCTTATTTACTTGACTCTTGCAAAAACTTTGTCATAGAAAATCATAGGTGATTAAGTCAGAAATCAATGCTTCAACAGAACCTTTGTCGAAGCCATAAAAATAA
>NZ_JAKGAP010000050.1 GCF_021532375.1 Paenibacillus alkaliterrae | reverse complement strand
ACTTGACTCTTGCAAAAACTTTGTCATAGAAAATCATAGGTGATTAAGTCAGAAATCAATGCTTCAACAGAACCTTTGTCGAAGCCATAAAAATAAAAGGACATCGTACCATTTTCAGCGAATTTGTTGGTCACCACAACACAACAGTTTCCAGAAAAGGGGATGTCCCAATTTCATGGTATCCGTACACTTAGCAATCGTCAAGTTTATTTTGTCTCTTCATTTAGAGTTTAGCAAACCTCAGATTCGCCATCTCATTTCGATCGTTAATGGCATTATTCTTTGTGAAGGACGCAAGAATATATCAACGATTCGTGAAGCTGCTGGTAAGCAACGTCATCTGAGCTCTACTACGCGATTTTTGAACGAGTCCCCTTGGTCCATGAATCGGATGCAAAAACGCCGGATGGAACGAATGTTGCAAACGATCCGAAATCATTCTTCGAATCGTTGTCAACGGATTGTGTTTCTTCTTCTAGACGATACGTCATGTAAGAAAGAATCCACCACTCGCCGAATGGAAGGATTAGACTTCCACTACTCTCACGAGAATGGAAGAAGCGTGTGGTCACATTGTATCGTCACGATGCATATCGTCTCTGAAGGGAACTCTTTCGCTTGGGATTACCGCCCGTATTTCCGGGAGAAATACTGCGAAGATCATCAGCTGACATTCAAAAGTAAAAACGAATTAGCCATGGAGATGATTGAAGCCTTTCCAACAGATGAATCGGAGCGTGTCTATGTTCTTGCAGACAGTTGGTATACGAGTCGCGATCTACTGGATGCCTGCAATGCTCGTGGGTTTCATGTCATTGCAGCTGTCAAATCGAATCGAACGATCTGCCCTGCAGGTATTCGGACATCGATGTCCGACTTCGCAGCAACATATATCGATAACGCGGATCTCTGCTCCGTAACCGTGGAGAACAAACGTTACCGTGTATATGCCTACGAAGGACCGCTTGCGGATACAGAAAATGTTCAGGTGTTATTATCCTGGGAAGGCAAGTTTGACGCCACAGTGTGCCCGTTTTGTATCGTGTGTACGGATCTCAGCTTGGATCTCGTTACGATCCTAAGCTATTACCGTATACGCTGGCACATTGAAACGGGATACCGTTACTTCAAAGAATTGCTTGGCTTTGATCAATACCAATTGCTTTCATTTAAGGGCATTAATCGTTATTGGGCTATTCAATTTCTGACCCAAAATCTCTTAGAGTTTCAAAGGATGAAATGGTCTGAACCTTCAGCCAAGTTAACGCTTGGTGATGTGGTTCGAAGATTTCGTCATGAGCATAAGGGACAATTAATGCTGTATGTCTTTGAACAAGCGATGCAGAAGAAGCCGCTGTTCGACATATTACGAGATCTGAAGATGATCTCATAACACCCTTAAGACCGCTAACACTACCAGTCTGTCTGTTTTAAGTTCAGATTATTATTTTTGCAAGAATCAAGT
>NZ_JAKGAP010000005.1 GCF_021532375.1 Paenibacillus alkaliterrae | reverse complement strand
TTCATCGAGGGCTGTATACGAGCACCAAAGGCTTGATTCATGCCGATGTGAACGGCGCCGCCAACATTATGCGTAAAGTATTCCCAAACGTATCCGGCAAAGGAACCGATGGGATAGAGGGGTTGGGTGGTAACCAGACCATCAATGTGTCAACTCCACTGGTGTTAAGCATCCTGAAATAAGTAAGGATGATACATCAGAAACCCCCACTTCATCCGAAGCGTCTGCATCGGTAAGTGGTGGGAGTATTCATTAAAATAAACGAAATAATGATATAATTCTACAAAAAATTGTGGAGGGTTTTCGTTTTGCAAAAGTTAGTTTTTTTCGTAGGCGTAGCAGGCACAGGCAAGACCACTGTAGCTAGAAAACTGTCGGATCGCATTCCGGCGGCGTTTCTTGACCGCGACACCATCGGGGGCAGATTCGTAGAGGCTATTCTAGAGCTGCAAGGCTTTGACAAGAGAGATCGCGATTCGGATTTTTACAAAAAACATTTGCGCGATACGATACGGCAAAGGACGTATGCATTGAGAACCTGGCGGCAGGCCAGAACGTATTCATGATCTCCCCTTTTACGGCAGAGCTGAAGAACAAGCAATGGATCGAGGAGGTAATCGCAGCGGCTGGTTTAACCAAGCGGGACGTGGATGTTAAAGTAGTCGTAGTGACGCTTCAGGATATGGAGCTTCAGAAGGACCGTATCATCGGTCGCAAGACAGAACGCGATCAATGGAAGCTGGACAACTGGGGCGACTTTAAGAAGCGCATTGCATTCGTGCCGCAAATTAATTGGGATATTCCGGCTTCATCCATCCTTATATTCGACAACAGCGGTGAGCTGACCGAGCAGAAATCGGAGCAGCTTTATCAATTCGTCAACGATAAGGTGCCTACCCTATCGGCGTAATGTCGTCAGGAAATATATAGTTAAGAAGGGGCTAAAAGGCTCTTGTTAAGACGAAAAACCTCCTTCGGATCGTATCCGTTGAAGGAGGTTTACATAGCAATATAGGTATTGTTGTTGGAAAATATGAAATGGCGTCCCGGAAGAGATTCGAACTCCCGACCGACGCCTTAGAAGGGCGTTGCTCTATCCAGCTGAGCTACCGGGACACAAGTAAGAATATACCACAACAGATTATTTATTTGCAAGTTAAATTTAGAATAACGCTTAAATAAAAATAAAAACCGGTGGAAAAACCGTCGGAATGACGCATTTGTTTTTTCTTTTGTCCATACATGGTATAATCGTACGCGAGATTATACATTTGAACAATGGCGTGACCATAAGGCGGTGTTACCATAACGACTCCCAATGACACACAAGGCGACAACAAAGATAACGTATATTTGTTCCCTAGCATGCTGGACCATTACCAGATCCAGCTCACTCGTATGCTGGAATCGGAGCAATACGGGGAGGCCAAAGAGCTGCTGCGCTTCTTGCTGCAGTGCCAGGGAGAGGATGCGCGCCATTATGAGGAATGGGACAGCCTTCTGACATGGCTCGACATGGCATTTCCCGAGGATGGGCAAGGCGAAGAGGAGATGGGTTTTCGGAGCGCGGAGCGAGAAAATGATGAGGACGAAGCATCGCTGCGCGAGCAGATATTAAATCCGCCTGACCAGGATGATGCTTATGTGAATCAAGTTCTCTATATCATGCAGCATCATCCGATGATCGACCAGCAAATTCTTGCACTGGAACGCGCAGCCTACATACAAGCGGCGGGTATCGGCGATGCGATAAAAAATTGGCTTTTGACCGCGCAGGTTCATCCGGTTGTGCAATTTAAAGCGCTTCAATGCTTGCGTAAGAGAGGCGTCTCTGGCATACTTGCTCTCGAGAGGCTTGGAGAGACGGTGGAGCTTGAGCTTTCAGATACTCCGCTATCGATGGATGATTTTCCGCCGCCTGTTAATCGTATCCTGGAGCGGACAGAGAAGGCAGCGGAAGTAGACGATCCTACATTGCCGCATTTTGTCAGAGAGCTCTGGAAAGAAAGCCTCCAGTTTCTGTATGGGACGGCTGCTTATCAGTGGATGCTCAGGGATGATGAAGGAACGGTTGATTGCTTTGCCGCTGCGCTGCATTTGACGCTGCTCCTCACGGTGTACGGATCGGCTAACGATGACGACGTTCGCGATACATATGGGATTTCCGAAGCGCTAAGATTCAGGTACGAACAAGCCTGCAGGGCGCTCAGACAAGTATCCGTATTACAGCAATCAGGGGATGATGAACCCCAGTCTTGAAAAGGTTGTCTATCTTGTTTATAATAGAATGGTTTATGGAACGTGAAAACTAGTGATGCATGAGCATTTTCGGAGGGGAAGGCATAAAATGAAAGCAACTTGGGAAAAAATAGACAAGAACATCGTGTCGATCGACGTGGAGGTAGAAGCGGAGAAAGTCGCAGGTGCTCTTGATCAAGCGTTTAAGAAAGTCGTTCAAAAAGTGAACGTACCCGGATTTCGTAAAGGTAAAGTACCGCGCGGTATTTTCGAATCCCGTTTTGGAATCGAGAGCCTGTACCAGGATGCCATTGACATTCTGTTGCCGGATGCTTATTCCAATGCAGTAAGAGAAAGCAGTCTTGAGCCGGTTGACCGTCCGGAAATTGATGTTGAGCAATTCGCAAAAGGTCAAACCTTCAAGTTCAAGGCAAAAGTTATCGTTAAGCCTGAAGTAACTCTTGGCGAATACAAAGGTTTGGAAGTTGAAGCCGTTACATCTGAAGTAACGGAAGAGGAAGTAGCAGCTGAGCTGGAGCGCTTGCAGCAACGCCATGCCGAGCTTACGGTTGTTGAAGAAGGCGCTGCTGAGAACGGCGACATGACGGTAATTGATTTCGACGGTTATGTTGACGGAGAGCAGTTCGAAGGCGGCGCAAGCGAGCGTTATTCGCTTGAGCTTGGTTCCAATTCCTTCATCCCTGGCTTCGAGGATCAAGTAGTCGGTATGCAAATTGGCGATTTCAAGGACGTTGAAGTAACGTTCCCGGAGAGCTATCACGCAGAGCACTTGGCTGGCAAGCCTGCCGTATTCAAAGTGAAATTGCATGAAATCAAACGGAAAAACCTTCCTGCGCTCGACGACGAGTTCGCGAAAGACGTTAGCGAGTTCGATACGCTTGAAGAGTACAAGCAGGATCTCGTTACGAAGCTGAAAGAACGCAAAAACAAGGAAAGCGAGCAAGCTCGCGAGTCTGCGGTTGTTGAGAAAGCTACAACTGCGGCAGAAGTGGAAATTCCTGAGCCGATGATCGTTTCCGAAACGGATTACATGATCCGTGATTTCGAGAATCGCCTCAAAATGCAAGGCATGAACATGGAGTTGTACTTCCAGTTCTCCGGTCAAAACGAATCCGTTCTTCGCGAGCAAATGCGCGGAGATGCAGAGAAACGCGTTCGCAATAACCTCGTGCTTGACGCAATCGCTAAAGCAGAGGGAATTACAGCTACGGAAGAAGATGTGGCAGCTGAGCTTGAAACGCTATCCAAATCGTACAACCGTCCTGCAGAAGAGCTTCGTGAAATTTTCGCGAAAAATGGCAACCTGGGCAGCCTGCAAGAAGATATCGGGCTTCGCAAAACAATCAAGTTCTTGCTAGACAGCAGCAAAACGGTTTAATTACCCACATAACTGAAATTAAATAAAAGGTTTTTATCCAGGATAAGGCACGTCATTGATACGTGCCTTATTTTGACCTTACATATGGAAATGTGCTTGAACCGGAGACGAATCTCCGTACATATCGAACGGCCGTCGCCGTATAATGTATTATTGGAAAAATGACATCACTACGACGACGTGTTACAATAAGTAAGTATCCAAAGTCATAAATGAAAAGAGGTTGGTCGCATGAATCTAGTACCGATCGTAGTCGAACAAACAAACCGTGGGGAACGTTCTTACGATATTTACTCCCGCTTGCTGAAGGACCGTATTATCTTCTTAGGGAGTGCAATTGATGATGATGTAGCAAACTCCATCATTGCTCAGCTGCTGTTTCTGGCGGCCGACGATCCTGAGAAGGACATCCATCTGTACATTAACTCTCCCGGCGGCTCCGTAACTGCGGGAATGGGTATTTTTGATACGATGCAATATATTAAGCCTGAGGTGTCCACGATTTGCATGGGCATGGCAGCAAGCATGGGCTCTTTGCTACTGACAGCAGGAGCGAAGGGCAAACGGTTCGCCCTTCCTAATGCGGAGGTAATGATACATCAGCCGCTCGGCGGCGTACGCGGGCAAGCGACAGACATCAAGATCCATGCGGACTGGATTTTGAAAACGAAACAAAAGCTGAATCAAATTTATGTGGATCGCACCGGACAGCCTTATGACAAAATCGACCGCGATACCGACCGTGACTATTTTATGAGCGCGGAAGAGGCTCTTACCTACGGTCTGATTGACAAGGTGATAACAGGACCGGTATCGACGATTTAATCGAAGGGGTGATTACATGTTTAAATTCAACGACGAAAAAGGCCAGTTGAAATGTTCGTTCTGCGGCAAATCGCAGGATCAGGTTCGTAAACTAGTTGCCGGTCCAGGCGTATATATATGCGATGAGTGTATTGAGCTATGTACGGAAATAGTTGAGGAGGAGCTCGGTAACGAGGAAGAGCTCGATCTGAAGGACATTCCGAAGCCGAAGGATATTCGCGCGATATTGGATTCCTATGTTATCGGACAGGAATTCGCCAAAAAATCATTGTCCGTAGCGGTTTATAACCACTATAAGCGGATTAATTCCGGAAGCAAAATCGAGGACGTTGAACTGCAGAAGAGCAATATATTGCTGTTAGGTCCAACGGGCTCGGGTAAAACATTGCTGGCACAGACGATGGCGAAAATTTTGAACGTGCCGTTTGCGATTGCGGATGCAACATCGCTTACGGAAGCAGGCTACGTAGGTGAGGACGTTGAGAACATTTTGCTCAAGCTCATTCAAGCAGCCGACTACGATGTAGAGAAGGCTGAGCGCGGCATTATCTACATTGACGAGATTGATAAAGTAGCACGCAAATCGGAAAATCCTTCAATCACGCGCGATGTATCAGGCGAAGGCGTTCAACAAGCGCTTTTGAAAATATTGGAGGGCACGGTTGCTTCCGTTCCGCCGCAGGGTGGACGCAAGCATCCGCACCAAGAGTTCATTCAAATCGATACGACGAACATTTTGTTCATTTGCGGCGGCGCGTTCGACGGGCTTGAGTCCTTGATCAAACGCCGTATCGGCAAGAAGGTTATCGGTTTCAACTCCTCGGGGGAATTGCAGAAGGATTTGAAACCAGGCGAATATTTAACGATGGTATTGCCTGAGGATCTGCTCAAATTCGGATTGATTCCCGAGTTTGTCGGACGTTTGCCGGTCATTTCAACTTTGGAGCCGCTTGACGAGCCAGCGCTCGTCCGGATTTTGTCCGAGCCGAAAAACGCGCTTGTAAAACAGTACCAGAAGCTGCTTGAGATGGATAATGTGAAACTCGATTTCGAACCTGCCGCACTCGACGCCATTGCGAAGGAAGCGATCAAGCGCAACACTGGCGCCCGCGGCTTACGGGCAATAATCGAAGGCATCATGCTAGAGGTCATGTATGAAGTGCCGTCACGCGATGACGTCAGCACTTGTCTCATTACGGAGCAATCCGTAAAGGACAAAATCATGCCTGAGCTTGCTACCAAGAAGGGCAAGAAGAAAGAAGAGAGCGCCTAACCATTATTACTACCGTCATAGACTCCACCCTTCCTTGCGGTCGTACCGCCAGTCAAGGGTGGACTTTGACGTTCATGGGAGAGATTAGCTAATGTATTTACGTCAAGATACGGTAGCGGTTAAAGTCGGCGATCTTACGATTGGCGGCAGCAACGAAGTTGTAATTCAAAGCATGTGCACGACCAAGACGGCAGATGTGGAAGCGACGGTCGCGGAAATATTACGCCTCGAGGAAGCCGGCTGTCAAATCGTGCGCGTAACCGTCAATAACAAGGAAGCAGCAGAAGCGATCAAGGAAATTAAGAAGCGCATTCATATTCCGCTTGTCGCGGACATTCATTTTGATTATCGATTGGCACTTATGGCCATTGAGAACGGTGTGGACAAGGTACGCATAAACCCGGGCAATATCGGCCGCCGCGAGCGTATCGAAGCGGTTGTTAAAGCGTGTAAGGACAAAGGGATTCCGATCCGGATCGGCGTTAACGCCGGCTCGCTCGAAAATCATTTGCTGGAGAAGTACGGATATCCGACCCCGGAAGCGATGGTGGAAAGCGCTCTGTTCCATATCGGCATCTTGGAAGAGCTCGATTTCCACGATATTATCGTGTCGCTTAAGGCATCCGATGTACCGATGGCTATCGCCGCTTACAGCATGGCAGCCGAGCAGATCAAGTATCCGCTCCATCTGGGCATAACGGAAGCAGGCACGCTGCATACAGGCACAATAAAGAGCTCGGCGGGTATCGGTGCGCTGCTTGCGCTCGGTATCGGTAACACGGTCCGTATTAGCCTAAGCGCTGATCCGGTTGAAGAGGTTAAGGTAGCGCGTGAGCTGCTGAAAACGTTCGGACTGATTACGAATGCGGCAACGCTCGTATCATGTCCAACCTGCGGACGCCTAGATATCGATCTGTTCTCCATCGCTAATGAGGTGGAGGATTATATCGCGAAGATCAAGGTTCCGATTAAAGTGTCGGTGCTTGGCTGCGCGGTGAACGGCCCCGGCGAGGCGCGCGAGGCTGATATCGGCATTGCAGGCGCCCGCGGTGAGGGCATGCTGTTCCGTTACGGGGAAATGATCCGGAAAGTGCCCGAAGCGGAGCTGCTGAATGAGCTCAAGAAAGAAATCGATGAAATCGTACGAGTGTTTGAGGAGACGGGCGAGATTCCCGGCCGCAAGCATCATGCTCCAGCATAACGGCATCCTATATATCGAGAGGCTTACCTTCGTCCGAATGAGATGACAGGAAGCCTCTTTTTTTATGCGCGATGACTGTGTTTATAGACTAGGGAATCGCATATGCTCGGAAAAAAAATGTGGATGCGGTTATTCCTACTTCCAAGGGGTAATACTACCAATTATGTAGTTTGTTCGTGAGCTGCGCCGTCACAGATAATACGACGTCAGCCGTTTACGCTTGAGAGGAGCGGAGGAAAAATGAGTTTAAGTGTAGTGTTAATGTTGATCCAAGTGTTTTTTGCTGTTGTTATCGGCCTGTATTTCTGGAATTTATTGCGCAATCAGAAGACGAACCGCTCTGCGGTTGACCGGGAGTCGCGCAAAGAGATGGATAAGCTTCGAAAGCTCCGAAGCGTATCGCTTACGAAGCCGCTCGCGGAGAAGACAAGGCCGCAAGCGATGCAGGACATCATCGGTCAGCGCGACGGGCTTCGTGCCTTAAAGGCTGCGCTGTGTAGCGCAAATCCGCAGCATGTCATTATTTACGGTCCGCCTGGCGTAGGGAAGACGGCCGCGGCGCGCGTCGTGCTGGAGGAGGCGAAGAAAAACCCGTCCTCACCGTTTCTGCCGGAGGCAAAGTTTACGGAAATCGATGCGACGACTGCCAGGTTCGATGAGCGCGGTATCGCCGATCCGTTAATCGGCTCCGTTCATGACCCTATTTATCAGGGGGCAGGGGCGATGGGCGTTGCGGGTATTCCGCAGCCGAAGCCGGGTGCTGTAACGAAAGCGCATGGCGGGATTTTGTTTATCGACGAAATTGGTGAATTGCATCCGGTGCAAATGAATAAGTTGTTAAAGGTGCTGGAAGACCGCAAGGTATTTCTGGAGAGTGCTTATTATAATTCGGAGGATGCGAATATACCAGTCTATATTCATGATATTTTTCAAAATGGCTTGCCGGCCGATTTCCGCCTTGTCGGGGCGACGACGCGATCGCCGCAGGAAATTCCGCCTGCTATCCGTTCCCGGTGCATGGAGGTATTCTTCCGCCCGCTGCTTGCTGGGGAAATTGGACTCGTAGCGGAAAATGCCGTCAAGAAGATAGGCTTCGGCCCTTGCCCCGAAGCGATCGAAGTGATCAAAAGGTATGCGACAAATGGCCGCGAGGCCGTCAATGTCGTACAGCTGGCAGCTGGCGTCGCGTTGTCGGAGAAACGTGACAACATCTCCGCCGGCGATATAGAATGGGTCGTAAACAGCAGTCAAATTCCGCCTCGGCCCGATCGCAAGGTGCCTGAGGCGCCTCAGATCGGCTTCGTGAACGGTCTTGCCGTATACGGACCTAATATGGGAACGCTGCTTGAGATCGAGGTTAGCGCTATTCCGGCCTCGCCTAGTATGGGGAATTTTACGATTACCGGCGTCGTGGATGAAGAAGAGCTCGGAGGTGGGTCGCGTACGCTGAGACGCAAGAGCATGGCGAAGGGCTCGGTAGAAAACGTGCTTACCGTGTTGCGCCGCATTGGCCTCAATCCGCAGGATTTCGATTTGCACATTAACTTCCCTGGAGGAACGCCGATTGATGGTCCTTCCGCTGGCATAGCAATGGCCACGGCGATTACATCCGCCATTAAAGGTATTCCGATTGACAACAGACTGGCCATGACCGGAGAGGTCGGCATCCATGGGAACGTGAAGCCCGTTGGCGGCGTATTAGCTAAGGTGGAAGCCGCATTTCAGGCCGGCGCTAAGCAGGTTATCATTCCAAGGGAGAACTGGCAGGCCGTATTCGCTGAGCTGGAGGGACTTAAGGTGATACCGGTTGAACGGGTGGAAGAAGTATTCAATCATGTGTTTCCTGATGCTTCTGTCGTACCTGCGCAGGCGGATGCACCAGTTGGAACGGAATTATTTATTTCGCCAAGCGTTAGCTATTTGCAGGCTGATTCCGTAGAATGATAAAATAAGGCAGACGTTAACAATTGGAGGTGCTGGTGTGGGACCTAATAAAACGAAAGGTCGTCGGCTGCCCTTGCTTCCGCTAAGAGGGCTACTCGTTTATCCCAGCATGGTGCTCCACCTTGATGTGGGTAGGGACAAATCGGTGCGAGCGTTAGAACGCTCGATGGTCGAAGATCATATGATATTGCTTTGTTCACAATCTGAAGTGAACATTGAGGAGCCGACGGAGGAAGACATATATAAGGTCGGAACCGTTGCAAAAGTACGGCAAATGCTTAAGCTGCCGAACGGTACGATTCGGGTGCTGGTAGAGGGCGTCGTTCGCGCAGAGATTTTGGACTATTTGCCGAACGACGAATTTTATGAGGTTTTGGTTAAAGAGCTGCCGGAGCAGGAAACGGATGATCCTGAGGTGGATGCGCTGATGCGCTCCGTCCTGAACCAGTTCGAGCACTATATCTCGTTATCGAAGAAGGTGACGCCGGAGACGCATGCGGCGGTGTCGGACATCGACGATCCGGGCAGGCTTGCCGACGTCATTACAAGTCATCTTTCGCTCAAAATCAAGGATAAGCAGGATATACTTGAAACGATCGATGTCGGAGAGCGGCTGGAGAAGCTGCTCGATATACTGAACAACGAGCGGGAGGTGCTTGAACTCGAACGCAAAATAAACCAGCGCGTCAAAAAGCAAATGGAAAAGACGCAGAAGGAATATTATTTGCGGGAGCAGATGAAAGCGATCCAAAAGGAGCTCGGCGAGAAGGAGGGGCGTGCCGGAGAGGTCGAGGAACTGAGAAGTCAGCTTGCCGAAACGGGCGTTCCCGAGCAGGTAAAGGAAAAGATCGAGAAGGAAATCGACCGTCTTGAGAAGATGCCGTCTACTTCTGCGGAAGGCGGAGTCATTCGGAATTATATCGATTGGCTGCTGTCGCTGCCGTGGAATAAACAGACGGATGACGACCTTAGCATTAACAAGGCAGAAGCGATTCTTAATGAGGATCACTATGGTCTGGAAAAGCCGAAGGAGCGGGTGCTTGAGTATTTGGCCGTACAGCAGCTTGTGAAACAGCTTAAAGGACCGATCCTTTGCTTGGTCGGACCTCCCGGGGTGGGCAAGACGTCGCTCGCACGATCCATAGCGAAGTCGCTCGGACGGAAGTTTGTCCGGATATCGCTTGGAGGCGTTCGCGACGAAGCGGAAATTCGCGGTCACAGACGCACTTATGTTGGCGCAATGCCGGGCAGAATCATCCAAGGGATGAAGACGGCCGGATCGTTAAATCCGGTGTTTCTGCTTGACGAGATTGACAAAATGGCGATGGACTTCCGCGGAGATCCGGCTTCAGCCCTCTTAGAAGTACTTGATCCGGAGCAAAATAACACGTTCAGCGATCATTTTGTTGAGGTCCCGTTTAACTTGTCGAACGTGATGTTTGTAACGACCGCAAACGCGATGCATAACATTCCGCGTCCGCTGCTTGACCGGATGGAGGTGCTCTATATTCCCGGTTACACCGAGCTCGAGAAGCTGCAAATCGGCATGCGTTATTTGCTGCCGAAGCAGAAGAAGGAGCACGGCCTGACCGAAGAGCAGCTCATCATGTCGGAAGAGGTGCTGCTGCAGCTCATCCGTGAATACACGCGCGAATCCGGCGTACGTAATTTAGAGCAGCAAATAGCGGCTGTATGCAGAAAAGCGGCTAAACATTTCGTATCGCAAGAGCAAACGGAATCGCCAGAGCCGCTCGAGGTTGATTATGAGCAGCTGAAGGAATGGTTAGGACCCGCGAAGTTCCGGTATGGCCTGGCGGAAAGCGAGAACCAGGTTGGAGCCGTTACCGGCCTTGCGTGGACGGAGGTTGGCGGCGACACGCTTGTCATTGAGGTGACGGTTATGCCGGGCAGTGGTAAACTGACCTTAACCGGCAAGCTCGGAGACGTCATGAAGGAGTCCGCACAGGCAGCCTTCAGCTATACGCGCTCCAAAGCGATTGAGTTGGGGATCGATCCAAGCTTCCATGAGAAAAACGATATTCACATTCATATTCCGGAAGGGGCCATTCCTAAGGATGGACCGTCAGCGGGCATTACCATTGCAACAGCTCTTATTTCGGCTCTTACTAACCGTTATGTATCCAAGGAAGTTGCGATGACAGGAGAAATAACGCTTAGAGGCCGCGTCCTTCCGATTGGCGGTTTGAAGGAGAAATCGTTGGCCGCGCATCGCGCAGGCATACGTAAGGTGCTGTTGCCGAAGGAAAATGAACGGGATTTAAGGGATATCCCCGACAGCGTAAGCAATGATATGCAATTTATTCCGGTTAGTCATATGGATGAAGTGCTGCGGCATGCGCTGCTTCCGGTTCAAACGGAGAAGAAGGCAGGTACACCTATTTTATGAAGATTACACAAGCACAGTTTATCATCAGTGCAGTACAGCCCCATCAATACCCTGAAGACGCCTTGCCAGAGATTGCTCTGGCAGGGCGTTCGAATGTCGGGAAATCATCCTTGATTAATAAATTGATTTTACGCAAAAACTTAGCCAGAACGAGCTCTCAGCCGGGCAAGACGCAGCAGCTCAATTATTACCGCGTTAATGATTTAATTTACTTGGTCGACTTTCCGGGCTACGGCTATGCGAAGGTGTCGAAGACGCAGCGCGAGCAATTTGGCGAAATGATCGAAAGGTACATTCGTGACCGGGAGCCGCTGAAGCTTCAACTGCTGGTCATCGATATCCGTCACGAGCCGTCGAAGCTGGACCAGCAAATGTACAAGTGGCTGAAGCATTATGAAATTCCAACGTGCATCGTCGCTACGAAGGCTGATAAGATTCCGAAATCGAAATGGGACAAGCATATTAAGATGATCAAAAAGACACTGGAAGCCGATCCGCGCGATTCAGTCGTCTTATTTTCGTCGGAATCGGGACTCGGCCGCGAGCAGCTTTGGGATGTCATTTCGGAAGCGATTGCTACATGAGGTAGCAAGTGCAGCATGTTCTTATATAAAGCAGAGGATACAGTGAAAAAGTCGGCATTCCTCGTGAAATCCACCGTTTTTTTGTGGAATATGCGGGAATATCGAGGCTGGACGGCAGGAATAAAAGCTTTCGATCACGTATAATATACTTAAGACCAAACCGTGCAAGTTTAAAGAATTGAGGAGATTTTTATGGCTAAGCGGCTAGCCACAGAGTATGTAAATGCCAAACTGCAATTGACGAATGAAGAGATGGCTAAGTTTATCCGGTTGTTTGAAGAGCAGCAAATCCGCCAAGAGGTGCTTGTACTCGACAATGGAAACCATGAGCTTGTTCTCGAAGACGTGGCAGGGAGGGAAGAAGTCCGACTGACCTTTGAACGTCAACAAGACTATTATGTATGCGTACTTTCTTGCCGGCTTGTTGGGTCAAGGCTGACCAATGCCATGCGCAAAGCAGTATCTGCTTTCCGCGGCAATGCGATCGTCAACCGAATCTACAGTCATTATACGATGATCTATCATTATATGAACGGTTCCGTTCTGAAAATTGTTGAAAGCTCCAAATCAGGTGACCGCATCGTGTTCGAGTTCAAGGATACGTTAGGTCAGCTTGAGCGTGTATTCCGCAGCCGTCTGATAGAGCGTGAAATCGGCTTAATCAACAGCGCAGTAAATGAACTGCTGGATCTTCGCAATCAAACCGAGGATGCTGTTGAAATCGGCAGGATCGATGAACGCTTGACCGAATTGACCCGTAAGCTGTTTGTTCTTGAAGCCTAATAAAATCATAAATCGAAATGGGGAGCCGCTGCTGCGGCTTCCCTTTTTTAGTCCGCGGGATGCCAAAAATAATATGGCGGGATGATTGTTTGCCGAGTTACAAGATAAGCTTATGCGTCATACATTAAAAACGGGAATGGCGAGAGAATGCCAAATCGATCCTTCTCAAAAAAAACTATTGCATTTCTCGTCGATAGATGTTATTTTTATTCTCGTTGAAAACATTGTTGATGAAAATAATAGGAACCAGGATTCACTCAGGACATAGTTATGTTGCGAGAGATAAAACCCTCGAGAAGTGAATGACGTAGGTCCTAGCGGATGAAATTTTTCAAACATTTTATTCCTAGGAAGGGGGAACCGAAAGATGGAATACTCAACTTTCGGAAGACACGTTGCTGTTGATACTTGGGGTGTAGACTTTGATCTACTGAACAGCGCTGAATTTTTGCAATCACATATGGTAGAGGCTGCTGAAGCTTGTGGTGCTACTGTATTGTCAGTTCAAGCGAAACAATTCGATCCTCAAGGAGCAACTGTACTCGTGTTGCTGTCGGAGAGTCACCTCTCGATTCATACGTATCCTGAGAGAGGCTTTGCCGCACTGGACTGTTACACCTGCGGTGAAACTGTTGATCCTCAGCTTGCAATCGATTATATGCTAGCTGTATTGAAGCCAAAAGCGACTTATGCGAAGAAGCTTGTACGCGGCATGGGCGAACTGCAAGTGGAAGAACCGAAAATGAAACAAACCGAGCTCGTTTAAGAGCTTTAAATTAATCAGTCAAAGTGAAATAACCATGGATTTCATCCATGGTTATTTCTTTGCATGAATAGGGAATAATGAGTCTGTATTTTTCAAATATTATTCATAAATGAACATTATCTGAATGTCGAACTATGCTATAATAGTCGCAGACAACAAGGTTTGTACGGACTAGAGAAGGAGGCAGGTGACCGCGCATGCACATTATCGCAGTAGGACTGAATTACCGAACGGCTCCCGTAGAAGTCAGAGAACAATTTGCGTTCGCAGAACGGGATTTGCCGGATGCGCTGAGACAGCTCATTCAGACACAAAGTATAATGGAATGTGTCATAGTAGCGACCTGCAACCGGACGGAGCTTTACGCGGTAGTAGACAGACATCATTTATGCGGACACTACATTCGCAGCTTTATGGAGAAGTGGTTTAAGCTGCCTAGACAGCAATTTACGAATCATTTATATATGTACGAGGATGACAAGGCCATCGATCATTTGTTTCGGGTAACAAGCGGACTTGATTCTATGGTCATTGGGGAAACGCAAATTTTAGGTCAAGTGAAAAATGCTTTTCTCCTCGCTCAACAGCAGAAGACGACAGGCACCCTGTTCAACATGCTGTTTAAGCAGGGCTTGACGATGGCCAAGCGCGCTCATACCGAGACGACGATTGGCGAGTCGGCAGTTTCCGTCAGCTACGCGGCGGTCGAGCTAGGCAAGCGAATCTTTGGGCAATTTAACAAGAAGACCGTTATGGTTATCGGCGCAGGAGAAACGAGCGAGCTGACAGCAAAGCATCTATATGCTAATGGCGCGGACCGGGTCATCGTCGTGAATCGCACCTATGAGCGGGCAGCGAAGCTTGCTGACAAGTTTAACGGGATAGCATGGTCGATGGAAGAAGCAGCCGAGAAGCTGCACGAGGCAGACATTATTATTAGCTCGACTGGTTCGGACGGATATGTGTTGACGCGTCAACAGGTTGCGGCAGCGATGCAGCGACGCAAAGCGAAGCCGTTGTTCATGATCGACATTGCGGTACCGCGTGATTTGGATCCTTCGATCGCTGCAGTGGATAATGTGTTTTTGTATGACATCGATGATCTGGAGGGCATTGTGGAGAGCAACCTAGAGCATCGCCGCCAGGAGGCTGCCAAAATCGAAGCCATGATCAGCGAAGAGATTGATCTATTTGAGCAATGGTACAAAACGCTTGGCGTCGTACCTCTCATTAGAGCGCTGCAAACGAAAGCGGCAGACGTTCATGAGGAAACGATGAAGAGCTTGACGAATAAATTGCCTGACCTTGAAGAGCACGAACTCAAGGTCATCCGTAAGTTAACAAAAAGTATAGTAAACCAAATGATGCAGGATCCGATTTTACGCATTAAAGAAATGGCCGGTGAAAAACGCGCTGACGAAGCTATGGACATGTTCGTTAAGCTGTTTGCACTCGAGGATGAGCTCGCAAAGACGCGTCAAGCGGAGCTTGATGCGGCAACAGAAGCTGTCGTTGCAGCAAAAAAGAAGAACGTTCAAACCCATGCAGCTTCGGTGGTATTAGCACCTATTACGAGATAGAGGGCCGCAATGTGGAGGAACTATGGTGACGCAAAACTGGTTATATGATGCGATACTTTATATTTACGCCCTGAGCCTGCTGTTTTATTTCTCCGACTTCATGAACGCGAGTCGGCGAGCGAAACGGATGGGTACAGGGCTGCTTATTTTTGTTTGGGTTTTGCAGACCGGCTATTTAGTGATACGCATGGTTTCTCATTTGCAGATGACGACGGTTACGCCGTTCGAGTATTGGTTAGGGTTCTCCTGGCTGCTCGTCACGATATCGCTTGTTATCAGTCGATTTATCCAAATTAATTTTATTGTCTTCTTTGTCAATGTGATCGGTTTTGCCGTGTTGGCGTTAAATTTATACAGCAATCCAGGCGACGGTGAGTCTTTGGCTGTGTGGGACACGACCAGAGAGCTCTTATACATACATATCAGTCTGGTTTTATGCGCATATGCCGCGTTGACCATAGGAGCGCTATTCGCAGGCATGTACTTGGTTTTGCATAATCAATTGAAACGGAAGCGCTGGTCAAGCTTTGTGCGCAGATTGCCCAGCCTTGACCTGATCGAGCGTTATGGGGATCGGGCCGTCATTATCGGCGTTCCGCTGCTTGCCATGTCGCTCGCAATTGCCGTCACCTCCCTGCTTGTCGAAGGCAGAACGGCGCTTCTGCTTGATTGGAAGGTGCTTTCTTCTTTTGCTACTTTGATTATGTATATTATTTATGTGTATCAGAGAGCGATGCTGAGGCGTCCGGGTTTGCAGCTTGCCCGGCTTTATATGTTTGCTTTCGGAATGCTGATTTTAAATTTATTGTCTAATTACTTTTCATCCTTTCACTAGTTCGGACAAAGCCAGGTTTGGGGGCAAAATGAATGAATGGTTTTTATCCGATTATTCTTCAGCTTCGCGGCAAGCGTTGTGTCGTAATCGGCGGAGGGGCTGTCGCAGAGCGTAAGATGCTGGGCCTACTGGATGCAGGCGCAGATCATGTTATCGTGATTAGTCCTGCGGTGACGCCGAGAATCGAACAGTTGTCGGCTGCGGGCGTCATCCTTCTCGAACGCCGAGATTACGAGGAAGACGATGTCCGGGGAGCGTGGCTTATTTTCGCGGCAACGAGCGACAAGGCTGTTAATGCAGCGATCGCGGCTGCCGGCGAGAGGCTTGACATCTTGGTTAATGCAGCCGATGAATCAAGCCGGAGCTCGTTTATTACGCCTTCCGTCGTACGCAGGGGAGATTTGCTGCTTGCCGTTACAGCCTCCGGAGCTAGCCCGGCGCTGTCGCAGCAGATAAAGACGGAGCTGGAGGAGCGGTATGGTTCCTGTTATGAAGAAATAACCGCAAGGCTGCGCCGCTTACGTGAGCGTGCAATCAGCCGCGTACTCGATGAACGGGATAGACAGATCGTATTAAGGCTTGCGGCCGAAGAGGCTGTTCAGCTAACTGGAAAAAACTTCGACGTCGATGAATGGCTGCAAAGCCTGCTTCATCGGATAGACAGGGGGCATGCATAGTGGCAGCAGCAACTAAGGGACAACGGGTAATCGTAGTGGGAACAAGACAAAGCTCGCTTGCATTAACGCAGACGGGACAAGTGATCGATGAATTGAAGCGAATAAGCGAGAAGCATGGATTTGATTATACCTTTGAGATCAAAAAAATAGTGACGAAAGGTGACCGCATACTCGATGTTACTCTGTCCAAGGTTGGCGGGAAAGGCTTGTTCGTAAAGGAAATCGAGCAAGCGCTGGCTGATGGCGTTATCGATTTGGCCGTCCACAGCATGAAGGATATGCCGTATGAGCTCCCTGAAGGGCTAATGAATGGCGCTACTCCTAAAAGAGTCGACCCAAGAGATTGTTTAGTGATGCGAGAAGGCAGCGGTTTGGCTGATTTGCCTGTCGGCGCGCGCGTTGGAACGAGCAGTCTGCGTCGCTCCTCCCAGTTGAAGCACGAAAGACCGGACCTTCAGCTGGAATCGATCCGCGGCAACATCGATTCCCGTATTCGCAAGCTGGAGACGGAAGGATTCGATGCGATTGTGTTAGCTTCCGCTGGCATGACCCGAATGGGCTGGACGGACCGGATATCGGCTTATTTACCGGTAGAAATCTGTTTGCCTGCCGTAGGACAAGGCGCGCTGGGCATTGAATGCAGAGAGAACGATGAGCAGGTTCGGGAGCTGCTGGCCTTATTCAACGATAAGGAGACAGAGCTGGCCGTGCGGGCGGAAAGAAGCTTTCTCGGTGCTCTTAACGGGGGATGTCAGGTACCGATCGGCGCATATTGCGTTGTTGGCGAGGCGCATGGCAGTGATGGGGGAGAACGGCAGCTAGTGATGACGGGAATGGTCGGTTCGCCGGACGGTGCGACGCTGCTCAAGGAAGAAAGGCGCGGGACGGATCCCGAGCGGCTTGGGCTTGATGTTGCAGCCGCGCTGGTTGCGCGGGGTGCCGACCGCATTTTAGCGGAAATTGGGGGTTAACAAGTTGAATAAGGGGAAAGTTTATTTGGTCGGTGCGGGGCCAGGCGACCCGAAGCTTATAACCGTTCGCGGACTCGAATGTTTGAAGCAATGCGACGTTGTGGTATATGATCGGTTGGCAAGCCCTAGGCTGATTCGGCATCTGAAGCCCGGGACGGAAAAAATTTATGTAGGTAAGCTGCCTGACCGCCATACGATGAAGCAGGAAGAAATCAATCAGCTTCTCGTCGATTTGGCGCTGCAAGGTAAAACCGTTACCCGGCTGAAGGGCGGAGACCCTACTATTTTTGGGCGCGTAGGCGAAGAAGCCGAGCAGCTCTACGACAACGGAATCGAGTTCGAGATCGTGCCAGGCATTACGTCGGCGATCGCCGTTCCCGCTTATGCGGGTATTCCGGTAACGCATCGCGACTTAGCTTCCTCGCTATCCATCATTACCGGGCATGAAAGTCCGGACAAGCTTGATCGCTCGATTCATTGGGACAAGGTAACGAACGCAACGGGGACGCTTATTTTTTTAATGGGCGTGGCCAAAATCGGATATATAGCCGAGCAGCTTATCAGGCACGGCAAAGAGCCTCAAACGCCCGTCGCGCTTATCCGTTGGGGGACGAGGGTAGAACAGCGAACAATAGTCGGAACGCTGGAAACGATCGAGGGCATTGTAAAGGAAGCGAATTTCCAGCCCCCTGCCGTCATCGTCGTCGGCGAGGTCGTTTTGCAGCGCGAGAAGCTGCAATGGTACGAGCGCAAGCCGCTGTTCGGCATGCGGGTGCTCGTTACCCGCGCCAGAGCGCAGGCTAGCGAGCTTGCCGATCAGATTGAATTGCTCGGCGGAGAGCCTTGCGAGTTTCCCGTCATCGAAACTAGGGAGCCTATGGAACCAGCTTCGATCGAAGCGCTCCAAGAGGCGCTCCAGCAGGCTGAGCATTATCAATGGCTGATGTTTACGAGCGTAAATGGCGTTGATTATTTTTTTCATTGGCTGCGTAAGCTGAAGATTGATATAAGAAGCTTTCACGGCGCTAGAATTGCGGCCGTCGGTCCGAAGACAGCGGCGGCGCTCGTTCAGCGCGGTCTTTCGGTAGATGAGCTGCCGGTGAAGTTCCATGCGGAAGGCTTGCTTGAGCAGCTTAATTCGGAGCTGAAGCCAGGTGAACGAGTGCTGCTGCCGAGAGGCGATCTAGCCCGCGAGGTTCTGCCACGCGAGCTGGAGGCGAAGGGACTTATCCCCGTCGAGATCGATGTATACGAGACGATACTCGCGGAGGGTCAGGACGAGTTGGCGCTGGAATGGCTTCGCGAGAATGGCATTCATATGATTACCTTTACGAGCTCATCTACTGTAACGAATCTGTTGGAAGTGATGAAGCGGAGAGGGATCCCGAATCCGGTAGAGCTGCTTTCGCAGATCCCGATTGCAAGCATTGGGCCAATTACGTCAAAGACCGTTAGGGACGCAGGCTTAGAGGTAACGATTGAGGCGGAGGATTCAACCTTGGATGGGCTGCTGCAGGCAATCGTTGATTACCATTTCAAAAATAAGCAAACTACGAGAGGAGGATGACCCCGCTATGAGCTTTCCGACAGTTAGAAACCGCAGATTGCGCAGAACGTCTGCGCTAAGAAGCCTTGTTAGAGAAACGGTGCTGAGCGCAAATGACTTTATATATCCCATTTTCGTCACCTGCGGGGAGAATATAAAAGAAGAAATTCCTTCGATGCCTGGCGTTTACCATTTTTCCATGGACAGGCTGGAGGAGGAAATTAGAGATGTTGCAGCGACCGGCATACAATCCGTTTTATTGTTCGGTATTCCGGAGTACAAGGACGCGATAGGCACCTCCGCATACGATGCGAACGGAATCGTCCAGCAGGCAATCAGAGCGGTGAAAGAATGGGCTCCCGAGCTTGTCGTTATTGCCGACACCTGCTTATGCCAATTTACGGATCATGGGCATTGCGGCATCGTTCATGTCAGCGAAGAGACAGGTTCAGCCGAAGTCGATAACGATTCGTCCCTGGATCTGCTCGTACAGACCGCCGTATCGCAAGCTGCAGCAGGAGCAGATATAATTGCACCTTCGAATATGATGGACGGCTTCGTACTCGCCATTCGGGAAGGCTTGGATGATGCGGGTTATAGCGATATCCCGATTTTATCCTACTCGGTTAAATTCGCGTCTGCTTATTACGGTCCTTTCCGCGATGCCGCTCATTCGGCTCCTCAATTCGGTGACCGCAAAACATACCAAATGGATCCGGCTAACGTACGGGAAGCGCTGCGCGAAGCGGAATCGGATATCGCGGAGGGCGCTGATATGCTAATGGTTAAGCCGGCGCTTGCTTACATGGATATCATTAGACTGCTCAAGGATAAGTATAATTTGCCTGTAGCCGCGTATAACGTTAGTGCTGAATATTCGATGGTTAAGGCGGCAGCAGCGAACGGATGGGTCGATGAACGTTCGATCGTTCTTGAAACCTTAACGGGAATGAAGCGTGCAGGCGCTGATCTTATTATCACGTACCACGCGAAGGACGCAGCTCGGTGGCTGAGAGGAGAGGGATAAGCATATGAGTGATCGGCCGAATATAAGAAATGACGAACGCTCGGCAGCGGCATTCGCGAGAGCGAAGCAGGTTATTCCAGGCGGAGTGAACAGCCCGGTGCGCGCATTCAAATCGGTAGGCTTGAATCCCGTGTACATGGAGCGGGGAGAAGGCAGCCGTATTTATGACATCGACGGCAACAGCTATATCGATTATGTCGCCTCATGGGGACCGTTAATTTTGGGACATGCTCATCCGGAAGTCATTGAGGCCATTAAGCGGACGGCCGAGAAGGGAACGAGCTTCGGCGCGCCAACCGAACTTGAAACGATGATGGCGGAGCTCGTTTGCAAACGCGTTCCTGCGGTCGACGTGGTAAGGATGGTCAATTCCGGCACGGAAGCGACAATGAGCGCGTTAAGGCTTGCCAGGGGCTATACGAAGCGGAATAAAATTTTGAAATTCGAAGGTTCTTATCATGGACATGCCGACAGCCTGTTGATAAAAGCGGGTTCCGGCGTAGCAACGCTCGGACTGCCGGACAGCCCGGGCGTCCCGGAACATGTGGCCGCGAATACGATCACGGTTCCATACAATGATCTGGAATCCGTGAAGCTTGCATTCGAGAAGTTCGGCGAAGAGATCGCCTGCGTCATAGTCGAGCCGGTAGCCGGCAATATGGGCGTTGTGCCGCCGCTTCCCGGATTTCTGCAAGGGCTGCGCGACGTTACGGCCCAATACGGCAGCATCCTCATATTCGATGAGGTCATGACGGGCTTCCGTGTCAGCTATAGCTGCGCGCAGGGGCTGTACGGGATCGTACCTGATCTCACCTGCTTCGGCAAAGTCATTGGCGGAGGCTTGCCGGTCGGCGCTTACGGCGGCAAACGCGAGCTCATGGAGATGATCGCGCCTAGCGGACCTATCTATCAGGCAGGCACGCTGTCTGGGAACCCGCTCGCAATGGCGGCGGGTTATACGACCTTGAAGCTGCTGACGCAGGACGTTTACGAGCAGCTTGAGCGTCAAGCGGTCAGACTGCAGCTTGGCTTCGAAGCGAATGCGCGCAAGCATGGCATTCCAAGCACGATCAATCGCGTCGGTTCCATGGTATGTCCGTTTTTCACGGACACGTTCGTAATAAATTATGATACGGCTAAAACCTCGGATCTCGAGCGGTTTAAAGCTTATTTTGCGGCCATGCTCGATTTGGGGGTCAGCATTGCTCCTTCGCAATTCGAAGGCATGTTCGTTTCCGCGGCTCATACGAATGAAGATATCGATGCGACAATAGCGGCGCATGATCAAGCGTTTGGCCGTTTGTAGGATGGTTCTGCGATGACAAAATGGCAGATGAAGCGAAATGGACAGTGGCTGGAGCTGGATTGGACAAGTTTGGGCGATAGTTTCATTTCGGCGGCAGATCCTGCTTATAAGGAATTGGCTCCGGCAGCTTTGCCGGAGCTTGCACAGCCGCGGGCTGGCAGTCATCCGCATGATGTGCGGCAATGGCTGCTGGCCCGTTCCTTATTTCCGCAAAAGTGGATCAATCGGCTCTTTTCGATAGGCGGCATGAAGTGGAGCGGGGAAACATTGCAGCTATTAGCTTTCCCGGCGCTGGATCCGCATAGCGATCCCTTGTACCGCAAGGCGTTGAAGCCTGCTAATATGGAGGCGCCCGTCGTACTGTTCGAAGATGATTTTTGTGTCGTTTTCCATAAACCCGCGGGCATGGCGGTACATGAATCGAAACCAGGACAAACCGGTACATTGGACGAAGAGGCTGCCAGACACATGCTGAAGCAAGGTGATCCGTTAACGATTCGTCATATACATAGGTTGGACGATGATACTTCAGGACCGGTTCTGTATGCCAAAAATGATTTGGCACAGTGGAAGCTGGATGAGGCTATGAGGTGCAAGGAAATTGACAGGCACTATATTGCCGTTGTCCATGGGCTGTTGTTGAAGCCGGCAGCAACGATTAACCTTCCGATCGGGAAGGACAGGCATCACCGCGCGAGGCGGCGCGTCTCGGAAAACGGCGAGCAGGCGGTTACCCACTATGAAGTATTGGAAGCAGGCTCTGAGAAAACAATTGTCAGCGTAAAGCTGGAAACCGGAAGAACGCATCAAATAAGAGTCCATATGAGTCATATCGGCCATCCGCTCGTAGGAGACGGTTTATACGGGGGGGATACTCGCATATTGCCGCATCAAGCGCTGCATGGCGAACGGTTGTTTTTCACGCACCCATGGACCCAAACTGTTATCGAGGTTTTCGCCCCTTGGCCGCCCTGGCTTAAGGAGCTCGCACAAACCGTCAATTCCCGTTCAAATTGATAGTCATGCTCCTGCCCATCCAACCATATAGATAAGTAGTGAATGTAATGTTAGCCCAAGCATTCAGTATGAGAAGGGAGGACTTAGACGTGTCGGATCAAACGAACGGATTACGCTTTGATGTGTATGAACGCGTCCATTTGCCTGACGATGTTGCGGCAATCGATGAGCTGGAGGAAATTGAACTTGTTCCCCGCATCCAAGTCATCGATCAAGGTGAACATGCGGTGTTGAAGGGCCAGCTGCTCTTAACGGGAGTGTACAGAGGGCAAAATGAGACGGATGCTCCGCTTACGCTTGAGCATTGGATTCCCGTTGAAATCACGCTTCCGATGAACCGAATTTCACGCCTGGATGATATTTCGATTGAAATTGATAATTTTGACGTCGATTTATTATCGGCCCGCACACTTAACATTACAGGCGTGCTTTCCTTGAGAGGCATTACCGCCCAGCCTGCTGAGGAGCAGGAGGAGGCTTGGCGCGAAGAGCCGTTTACCGTTGTTCATCAACGGGATGCTTATGAGGAGAGCCCTGAAGAGCCGTTCATCAGACAACCCGCTTATAATGAGCATCCGTACATAGCGGAGGAGAATTACCTGGCTGCCGAAGATGAGCGCCCTTATCAGCAGCCGGAATTGTCGGATGAAGCAGAAGCTTCTGTTACGATCTCTTCGACTTCGACGGATACCGGATGGTCATCCTCGCAGCTGTTCGCCTCAAACGCGCAGCAGCAAGAGCAGGAAGCTATCACCCTGGAAGCTGCTCGTGAGATTACGTTAGCATCACAGCAAACAAGCGATGATGGTTGGTTATCCACATCCTCTACTTTTACTGAAGGGGTTCAGTTTAATTCTGAAGCCGAACAAGAGCGTGAGCTCATAGAGGCTCAGCAGTCCGAGGTGCGGGAAAGGTCTCCGATTTTTACAAGCGAATCACAACAATCCCAGCTTCAAGAGTCCGAGCTTACTCCGGGAATCGATCAAGAGCCGGATAAGCAGGAGCTGCGGATTGCCTTTGCCGGCAAGCAGCCGGAGGAAGGCAGCAGTACGGCACCAGGCGTCGGCATACTAACGCTTCTTCAGACGAGCAGGCGCGAGCAAGCAGCGCGACAGGCAGCTGAGGAGGTTGAGGCGCAGGAGCTTGCAGCAGAGGAAGCTCGAGTTCAAGCGTCCGGAGATGAGATCGAATGGAAAAATCTCTTCCTGGGTAAGCGCTCCGAGGACAGAGAATTCAGGAAAATCCGGATGTGCATCGTGCAGAGAGACGAAACGCTTGACGTCATCGCATCTCGCTATAGTCTTAATCCGCGAGAGATCTTAATTTATAACCGTTTGGATGAATCGGCCGTATCAGAAGGCCAGCTCTTATACATTCCTTAACGGAGAACATTCGATAAATGCTCCAAATGCTCATTAATATGAGTATTTGGGGCATTTGTTATAGATGTCAGGTTGACTCAGCCGAGCAACAAAGGTATGATTAAACATATATGCGATAGAATGACGTTGAAGGGGAATAGTACGCAGCGAAGCCTTCAGAGAGTGGAACCGTTACGCTGAGAGGTTCTGCAGGAAATGACTGCTACGGGTCGCCCCGGAGTTGCCTGAACCAAGCAGGAGCAACACATGCTCCCATTAAGTCAGGCCGGCCGCAGCCGTTATCTGTTATGAGTGTCGCGCGGGTGCGGTTCGCGTGAAACAAAGGTGGTACCACGGAAGCTAAACCTTTCGTCCTTTATGATAAGGGCGGAAGGTTTTTTTGTTATTTCAGAACGATTTGTGGAGGATGGAACGAATGTCAGAAAATCAAGCGACTACCGGGATGCCTACGACCTATGATCCGAAGGCAGCCGAGCAGAAATGGTATGAGTACTGGAAGGAAGGGCAATTTTTCGAAGCAGGCAAGCGTCCGGATGCACAGCCTTATACGATTGTTATCCCGCCGCCGAACGTAACAGGTATGCTGCATATCGGGCATGCGCTCGATTTTACACTGCAGGATATTTTGATCCGGACGAAGCGGATGCAGGGCTACGATGCGCTCTGGCTGCCAGGAACAGACCACGCCGGAATTGCGACTCAAACGAAAGTGGAGCAGTTGCTGCGCGAGCAAGGGATTTCTCGTCATGACCTCGGGCGGGAAGCGTTTCTCGAGAAGGTATGGGAGTGGAAGGATCAGTATGCGAATACGATTCGTGAGCAATGGGCGAAGATGGGGCTTTCCCTCGATTATTCGAGAGAGAGATTCACGCTCGATGAAGGGCTTTCCAAGGCTGTTCGAGAGGTATTCGTTCGTTTGTATGAGAAGGGCCTTATTTATCGCGGAAAAAAAATTATTAACTGGGATCCGGCCGCACGCACAGCGCTTTCCGATATTGAAGTGGAGTACAAGGAGCTTAACGGCCATCTATATCACTTGCAATATCCGCTAAAGGATGGATCCGGCTTCATTACCGTTGCGACCACCCGCCCGGAGACGATGCTTGGCGATACGGCCGTAGCCGTTCATCCGGAAGACGAGCGCTACAAGCATTTAATCGGACAATTGATCTTACTTCCGGTCATCGGCCGCGAAATTCCGATTATTGCGGACGAATATGTTGAGAAGGAATTCGGATCCGGCGCTGTGAAAATAACGCCGGCGCATGATCCGAACGACTTCGAGGTAGGCCAGCGCCATAACCTGCCGCAAGTCATCGTTATGGATGAGACCGGAACGATGAACGCAGAGGCAGGCCCTTATCAAGGGCTGGATCGCGCGGATTGCCGCAAGCAGCTGGTAAAGGATTTGCAGGAGCAGGGCGTGTGCATTCGAATTGAGGATCACGTCCATCAAGTTGGACACAGTGAGCGCAGCGGCGCCGTTGTTGAGCCATACTTGTCAACGCAATGGTTCGTTGCGATGAAGCCGCTCGCTGAAGCTGCGATTGCAGCTCAGAAAGCCGGAAAAGGTGTTAATTTTGTGCCGGAGCGCTTCGAGAAAATTTATTTGCATTGGATCGAAAACGTTCGCGACTGGTGCATATCAAGGCAGCTGTGGTGGGGTCACCGTATTCCGGCTTGGTATGATGAAGCGACCGGAGAGATGCATGTATCCCGTGAGGACATGGCTGGTGACCATCTCCGTCAAGACAATGACGTGCTCGATACATGGTTTAGCTCCGCACTCTGGCCGTTCTCGACGCTCGGCTGGCCGGATCAAACGGATGACCTGAAGCGCTTCTATCCAACGGATGTACTTGTAACGGGTTATGACATCATTTATTTCTGGGTTGCCCGGATGATCTTTACAGCGCTTGAGTTTACGGAGCAATCGCCGTTCAAGGATGTTTTGATACACGGTCTCGTTCGTGACTCTGAAGGTCAAAAAATGTCCAAATCGCTCGGCAACGGCGTTGATCCGCTCGAGGTTATCGAGAAATACGGCGCCGATGCTATGCGCTATATGATTTCGACTAGCAGCACGCCGGGTCAAGACCTGCGTTTCCGCTGGGAGAAGGTTGAGCAGTCGCGTAACTTTGCCAACAAAATTTGGAATGCTTCACGTTTCGCGCTCATGAATCTGGAAGGCGTTGAAGCGTCAGACATTGATATTACCGTTAAGCTCGGTACAGCGGAACGCTGGATCTTGCATCGCTTGAATGAAACAGTGCGCGACATAACGCGCTTGATCGACAGCTACGAGTTCGGCGAAACCGGACGGTTATTGTATAACTTTATCTGGGATGACCTTTGCGACTGGTACATCGAATTCGCGAAGCTGAGCCTTTACGGTACGGATGAGGCTGCGAAGAAAGCGACGCAATCGGTGCTGGCTTATGTGCTTGACCGTACGCAACGTTTGATTCACCCGTTCATGCCTTATATAAGCGAAGAGATCTGGCAGCATTTGCCGCATATCGGAGAGACGATTACGCTCGCCGAATGGCCGGTATTCGACGCAGCATTGGAAGCGCCTGATGCCGTTAAAGAGATGGAGCTGCTCATGGAATTGATCCGCGCCGTACGCAATATTCGTGCGGAAGTGAACGTGCCGATGAGCAAGAAGATTGAATTGCTTATCAAGCCTTCAAGCGAGGCTGAGGAAGCTATTCTATCGCGTAACGAAGAGTTCATCAAGCGTTTCTGCGGTACTTCTATGCTGGAGACGGGCTTGCATATAAGTGCGCCTGACAAAGCGATGACAGCCATCGTGAAAGGCGCCGAGCTGTACCTGCCGCTTGCCGGCCTTATCGATATCGCACAGGAAATTGTGCGTCTCGAGAAGGAACACCAGCATTTGAATACAGAAGTTGAGCGCATAGAGAAGAAGCTCAGCAACGAAGGATTCGTAGCAAAGGCACCGGTCAAGGTTATCGAAGAGGAACACAGCAAAATGAACGATTATGCAGACAAACGCGAAAAGGTGCTTGCTAGAATTGCGGAATTGCGCGGTTAGGCTGCTCATACGGAAGAAGGTTCGATTGGAATGACGGAGTTTACTATAGAGCAACGGCCATCCGTGCCGCTGCATTCTTACCAAGAAGCTGTGGAATGGATTAACGGGCTGATCCCGTTCGGCATTCGTCCGGGGCTTGAGCGAATGGAGCAGCTCATGGAGCAGCTTGAAAATCCGCACCGCAGGCTGAAATTTATTCATGTCGCAGGTACGAACGGCAAGGGCTCGACCTGCGCCTATTTAACAAGCGTTTTGCTTCGCGGCGGCTATGACGTCGGGACATATACTTCGCCGTATATTACGAAATTCACGAATCGTTTTCAATACAACGGGGTTGATATTGAAGAAGAGACGCTGCTTAAGCTTGCCAATGAGCTGAAGCCTCTTGTCGAGGCGATGGCGGAAACGAAGCTGGGCTCACTTACCATGTTTGAGGTGTCGACTGCGCTCGCTATCCTTTTCTATGCAAGGGTAACTTATCCCGATTATGTCGTATGGGAGACAGGGCTTGGCGGAAGGCTCGACGTAACGAATATCGTTCAGCCTGTCATTTCCGTCATTACAAATATCGGGCATGATCATATGGATCGGCTAGGGGATTCAATTGCCGCCGTTGCAAGTGAGAAGGCTGGAATCATTAAAGCGGGCATTCCGGTCGTGAGCGCGGTTACGCAGCCTGAAGCGATTGAAGTAATTAAGAAAACGGCGCAAGAAAAGCGCAGTACACTTTATTTGCTCGGAGAACAGTTTCATGAAACGGAGCTGTCGGTACGGGAGGATGAGCAGAGCTTTCGCTTCGAAAATTTGTTCCGTACGATTGAGCCGCTGACGATTACGCTTAACGGTGCGCATCAACGGACGAATGCGGCGGTTGCCGTCATGACGCTTGAAGTGCTGCGTCAGTACAATGCGCTCGTTGTAGAGGACGAAGCGCTGGCAGAAGGCTTGTGTGCGGCATCTTGGCCGGGACGTCTGGAGATGGTATCGGAGGCGCCGCGCATATTGCTGGATGGCGCGCATAATCCGGAAGGTGCGGAGATGTTGGCGGCAGCTTTAAAAAACACCTATAAATATGATCGTTTGCATCTTATGATGGGTATGCTGGAGAATAAGAATCATCAGGATGTGCTTAAGCATATACTGCCAATAGTGGATACGCTAATTGTGACCGAGCCTGATTTTCGGATGAAAAAAGAAGCATTCGCTTTGGCGGATTTGGTAAGGGGAATGCGGCAGCAGCAGCTGGGGGAGCATTCTTTCGAACTAATCGTAGAGCAAGATTGGCAAGCAGCGTTACAAAAACTAAAGCAGTTAACCGGGAAAACAGACCTTGGGGTCGTGACAGGCACGCTTTATTTGATTGCTGACGTTCGCTCCCGCATATTGTACAACTCGGATTCTGAAAAAGGTTGGTGAACCGTCTTTGAATACAGCAGAACACGTTCATTTCATCGGAATCGGCGGTTACGGTATGAGTGCCATTGCCCGCGTCATGCTGGAAATGGGCTATAAAGTGACCGGGTCCGATGTCGCGCGACAAGAATTAACGGAAAAGCTTGCAGCCAATGGAGCAAGCATCTATATTGGCCATCAGCCTGAACATGTGAATGGAGCCGATCTGGTCGTTTACTCTACGGCGCTTTCCAAGGACAATGTTGAACGGAAGGCCGCGGAGGAGTTAAATATTCCGGTACTGCACCGTTCCCAAATGCTGGCTCGATTAATGAATGCGGGCAAAGGAGTCGCAGTTGCCGGCGCACATGGCAAAACAACGACATCTTCGATGATCGCGCTTGTTATGGAGTCTTGCAATGCGGACCCCACCTATATTATCGGGGGAGAAATCGTTAATGTAGGTACAAACGCAAAAGCCGGAAAAGGCGAATATGTCGTGGCGGAAGCGGATGAAAGCGATGGTTCTTTCCTTCAATACCATCCTGCGCTTGCAATCGTAACGAATATCGAACCGGATCATCTTGAAAACTATGACGGCGATTTCGGCAAGCTGAAGGCGGCATACGTTCAATTTTTGCAGCAGGTAAAATCGGACGGTAAAGCTATCGTATGCGCAGATGACGAGACGGTTAACGAACTGATTCCGCAGGTGTACAAGGGAAGCTTTGATTCATCTCAGCTGATCACATACGGGATTGACGGCGATGCGAACTACAAAGCAGAGAACATCAAGCTTGGCGATCGCAAATTATCCTTCACAATGACGTTTAACGGTTCGCCGCTTGGGAAAATAGATCTTTCCGTTCCTGGCCGCCATAACGTGTATAACGCTATGGCCACTGTGATTACCTGTCTGGAGGCAGGATTGTCCTTTGATCAGATCGCGGAAGCGATTCAATCGTTCAGGGGGGCTAAGCGCCGCTTCCAAGTGTTAGGGGAAATCAATGATATATTAGTCATCGATGACTATGCGCATCATCCTACGGAGATTCGTGCAACGATCAGCGCAGCCAAAGCGACGGGCAAACGCATTGTGGCTGTGTTCCAGCCTCAGCGCTATACGCGGACATTTTTCTTATTTGATCAATTCAGCCGCGCGTTTCCGGAAGCAGACGAGGTAATCATCACCGATATTTACTCGCCGGCGGGCGAGCAGCAAATTGAAGGCGTTGACTCCCGAAAGTTGGTGGAGCTCATTAAGACGAATAGCAATGCGAACACCGAGTATATTCCGACGAAGGATGAAGTACTCGCTTATTTAACGAAACGGGTCGCGCCGGGCGATCTTGTCATAACAATGGGGGCAGGCGACATTTGGAAGGTAGCCGATGCGCTCGCCAAATCATTGAAAGCAAGTCATTAAGAGCAAATAGCCCGAAGGATCCTTGGTGGAATCCTCGGGCTTTTTGTATGTTTTGGAGATTAACTTCGACCAGAACGCCCCAACCGGCGTTTTATGTTGGATTTATCCAGTAACTTCGCCCCCATACTCGCCATCTGGCGTTCTATGTTGGATTTATCCAGTAACTATGCTCCCATACTCGCCATCTGGCGTTCTATGTTGGAATTATCCAATAACTTCGCCCCCATCCGCTCCAACCGGCGTTCTATGTTGGAATTATCCAATAACTATGCCCCCATACTCGCCATCTGGCGTTCTATGTTGGATATATCCAATAACCTCGTCCCCATCCGCTCCAACCGGCGTTCTATGTTGGAATTATCCAATAACTTCGTCCCCATACGCCCCAACCGGCGTGTTACGTTGGATTACTCCAGTAACTTTTCCCTCGGACGCTCCATGATTACTCGAGCGCACCACCTTCAAGCGTGTCCCACAGGGACGAAAGCGAGCATAACGCTTAAAGCATCTCACAACCGTCACTGCTTTTCC